>CACJJL010000065.1 GCA_902593735.1 uncultured SAR116 cluster alpha proteobacterium | reverse complement strand
TCTCGAATTAGCAGATTATCAAGAACCAACCGATAGAATTTCTGCTTATCAGATCAATAAGGGGGAGATAAAAACCCGTGATGATTTGTTATACTACTGTGACACTTTGCAACCACTTGCTGATGAAATTTATAATATTTCTCATAGCCTTTTTGAAGATAAAATGGCTGAAGATTCTTCATATGAATATTTAGAGGAGTTCTTAGAACGTCTCGATGAAAATGAATTTAAAACTATCCTAAAAGAAGTTGATAACTGGTTAGAATCAGACTTAGACATGGGTGATTTTGAATATGAAGACATTCCATTCAAGTATCCTTTTTCGGGATATAGTTATGCCTTTAATTTATTTGAAGGAAATAGTAGAAATTTAAGCTTATATAATCATGTTGAATTTGATGTGTTTGAAGTTGCTGACTCTCTAAACATATATGTCGTTGAAGGAGATCATCCCGGTAGCAGCTACTTAGGAGCAGAGTTAGGCATACCTGTAGAGAAGGCTAATGAAATAGCTAAAGAAAAGGGTTATCCATTAAAATTTGTAAAAATTAGTTAGCTATTATAATCAGTCTAAAAATATTCAGCTTTCTACAACTGGAAAAACTAATTTGCCCCAGTTTTCATTTTGATTATCCATCATAATCTGCAAAAAATTTGGAACAAGAAAACCAATTATAGACTGTCCATCCTTAACCTGTGATCTGTTAATTTTTCCATTCCAAGTTGCACCACCATGGAGAATTTGATTCCTTAAGGTGTATAGTCTATCAAAAAGTATTTCTAATATCACTAGGGTATTTTTATTTTGAAGAGCCTTTAACGCAATAGACCTGCTTTCATTAAATTTAACCTCCCAGTCATCAAAACCCTCATGACCATTTTGAAAATTCCAAAATGGTCCAAATATATACTGGTTGTTTAACAAGCTTCTAACTGAGCCCGAAAACTCCTTCCAAATAGCATTATAAACGTATTCATTTTTGTCGTACTTAAGAATTTTTTCAAAAAAATCTTTGTATATTCTTCTTTCAGTGTCGAAGTATTGACTTGTTTGAATAGCTGAATAAGCCGAATTAAAAGCTATCCAATAAAATATAAAACGTGCGTCAGTATCTTCGTCTTTTTTTTCTGCCCTGTCTATCCAGCTCAAGGATCTATGAATTCTTATGCTAAATTCATCAGTATAATTATCTCTTTTTAATCTATGAAGATCTTTTAACTTTGAATAATTTAAATCGATGACAAGAGCACCATGAGTAAGCCTATATATTTATTGCATCTAAAAACTGACCGTATTCACATTCTTCATTGTGATCAGGACAATTTGTTTGATGCAAACAATCTCTAATTTCCATTAGCGTTGGCTCTATCCAATTAAAATCTACTGCGTAGGGAAGCAAACTCATTTTAAACTTCATTGTAGCTTCTTGTTGATTAAGAAAACTGTAATCACTAAAACGATCACCGTCGCAGTATAAAAAGTATCCTGTAGTGCTAACATTAAATCCCTTTTTTTGCATTACCCACACATACAAGTCCATTTGTCTTTTGTAGGCTGCCTTCCATTTATCCTCTAGGGTGATTTCCATGCCTTCAGTTTTCTGAGACGTACTTTTATAATCTACGATGTGTAACTCTTCTGTCTTTGTATTAAACCAAACGTCGTCTAAACCACCACCAACTTTGAGATTACTAGCCTCATGAATAAAATGCATCCTTCCTTGAGCTCCAAAATGCATACTTTGTGTCCAAAGCTCAAAGTCCGGGTGATCAAATGGAATAAGATGTTCCATGCCCAAATTAATTAAAAAATCATGCGTGTTTTTAGCTCCTCGGTATTTATCAAAATCTCTTTTAAGGAGAACGTCAGTTGCTTCGTTAATATTAAAACCGGGTATGCTTGGAAACTTTATTCCTTTGACTTGAGTTAAATAAAAACAAGCGGGACATTTTACAAAGTTTTCAATGCGTGATCGACTGAGTTCATATGCTTCAGGATTATCTGGATTATAAG
>CACJJL010000064.1 GCA_902593735.1 uncultured SAR116 cluster alpha proteobacterium | reverse complement strand
TGAATTTTGCTCCAAAAACCTCAAATCATTCTGAAATTATGAATTTTGGAAGATTATTAAATTTAAATATAACATCCGTTCCACATTTGGAAGAATTAATTTCTTTAGTTGAAAAGAATAAAAATAATGAAAAATTGATTATAGATGTTTCACAAGAAAATAAAAATTTGTCAGGTTTCATGGAATATCTTGAAAAAATTACATTAAACGATAATTGTGTAAATTTTTTAACTATTCCTGCAAGTTCTAACAAGAATATGATTAAATCGGCAATGAATTTTTATAAAAATACTTTTCCTATAATTTCTCTAACAAAATTAGATGAAACTCACATTAGTGCTGAGGAACTATCAACTTTAGCAGAGTTAAATTGTAAGATTGGCATCTTATCTGGATCAAGATCAATTATTGGTTCATTAGCTTTTGCTAAAATAGAAGTTTTGGCACAATATATGAAAGATATAAGTAATTAATAAAGCTAAGTAAGGATTAATTATGACTACAACAATTGCTGTAACATCTGGTAAAGGTGGGGTAGGTAAAACCACGATAGCAGTGAACCTTGCTTTAGTTCTAGCAAAACAAAATAAAGAAACACTTTTGTTGGACGCAGATCTAGGAATGGCAAATGCTCATATTTTACTGGGGATTAATCCAAAGTATTCTCTAGAAGATTTTATAACAGAAAATTCCTCACTTGAAAAAGTCATAACTAAAACAACTAACAATTTAAAATTTGTATCAGGTGGTAATGCAATAAATAAACTTTTAAATTTAAGTGACCTAGAACGTCACAAAATAATAAAAAGTTTTAATGATATTTCTAAAAAACCTGATTTCATGATTATAGATGTAGGTGCTGGCGCAGAAGCTTCTTCAATGACGTTTATGGCCTCTGCAGACAAAGTTTTGGTTGTATTAACTGGTGAACCTACAAGTTTTATTGATGCGTATACCCTGATTAAAACTTCTTTTTTAGATTTTAAAATGAATAATTTTGGTATTATAATTAATATGGCACAATCACCAATTCAAGCTAAATTAAATTTTGATAAATTCCAATCTATTACTCACAAATTTTTAGATGTAAATTTAAAATTTGTTGGATATATTCCAAATTCACAAAACGTTAAAAATTCTATCATTTCAAGAAGAGCTGTTGTTTCTTCTAAAAACAATTTTAAGGAAACAGAATGTTTTAATAACATTTCAACAAAATTATCATTAGTCGAAACAAATAAAACAGGTAACATAAGATTTTTTGATAATTAAATTTTCTTCATGAAAGTACAAAAATGAACAATTATTCTAAAATAATTAAACCTAATATCCACCAGTTGATAAATGATCATACAAGATTGGTAAAAAAAATATCATGGCATCTTCACGGGAGGGTGAACTCAATAATTGATATAGAAGATATTATCCAAATTGGAATGCTTGGGTTAATTTCTGCTGCTCAAAATTATGTTCCTCAAAAAGACGCTTCTTTTACTTCTTATGCGAGTATACGAATTAAAGGTGAAATATTAGATTATCTTAGAAAAAGTTCTAATTTAGATAGAACAACTATTTTAATTAAGAAAAACTCTGAAAAAGCAACAAATCACTTGCGTAATAAACTTGGGAGAGAACCTCTTCAAAATGAAATTGCTAACGAACTTGGAATGTCTTCTGAAAAATATTTAGAATGGTCGCATGCTTTTGAAGCCAGTGTAATTAAAAGCTTGGATGATTCATACGATGATTATTCAAATTGGTTTATCACAAATGATTTAAACCCAGAAGAACAAATCAATGAGGTAGAGCTAAGAAAATGCTTAAAAAATGCACTAACAACCTTAGAGGGTAAAGAAGCTCTAATAATACAACTTTATTTTGTAGAGGAATTAAATATTTATGAAATTGCTGCGATTATGGATGTAACAACTGGCAGAATATCTCAAATAAAAACTTCTGCTATTAAAAAAATTAGAGAACAACTAAAAAAGTCAAATTGATATTGTCATGCAAAAATTAGAAATGCTTATCAAAACTGTAGATGCACATTATAACAGTCAGCATCAAATTCAATGCTTATATTTAACTTGTAGTCTAT
>CACJJL010000063.1 GCA_902593735.1 uncultured SAR116 cluster alpha proteobacterium | reverse complement strand
AAAACCACCTAAAGTTTTATTAACAAAAATCCATGAAACAGGTATTAATAAAAGGACAAACAAAATACCATAATGAAGTTGTCCTAGAAAACCAATTCCTGGAAAAAGTATTTTATTTATCAACGCCCCGTTAGGATAGGGTTTAGATAATGGAAACCCAAAGCTCATTGGATCGCGCAATGGTCCTCTGACAACAAAATCTATAAATAACATTGCAACATAAACCAGCATCAAACTTACTAAAATCTCATTTACATTTAATTTAGTTTTCAAAATTGCTGGTATAAATGCCCATAATGCCCCCCCGACAAATCCTGCTAAGATAGTAATTAGTAAAAAAAATTTTGTTTCAATATTTGGAAATGACAATGCTACAAAACCAGCTAATAAAGTTCCCATAATAAATTGACCTTCAGCTCCAATATTCCAAACATTAGATTTAAAACAGAACATCAAACCAGTGCCAATGATAATTAGAGGGCAAGCCTTAACTAATATATCACTAATACGGTCTATTCTTGAGAAAGGAGATATAAAGATTTGATATAGAGTTTCTAGTGGGCTGTAACCTAGGAACGTAAAAATTAGTAAACCAAAAAAAATTGTAGAAACTATTGATAATATAGGTGCTATTATTATCCAGTTTTTTGAAACTTTATTTCTTGGTATAAAAGTTATCATTTAATAAGTTTTCATTTTTTTATTTGTTTTACTTTGACCACCCATTAACAAACCTACGTCTTTAGCTGTTATTTCTCTGACATCAAATATTTCACTCAAAACACCTTCATTAATTACACAAATTTTATCTGATAATTCAAAAATTTCTTCCAAATCTTGACTTATTAAGATAACGGCTTTTCCGTTTTGAGAGAGATCTAATAATTTTTGCCTGATCGTAGTTGCAGCACCAATATCAACACCCCACGTAGGTTGAGAAAAAATAGCAACTTTAGGGTTGTTTGCTAAAGATCTTCCTAAAATAAATTTTTGTAAATTTCCTCCAGATAATTGACCAGCTAAAGGATTTGTTTCAGGACACCTTACATCATTATTTTTAATTATATTTTTACTTTCATCTAAGCTGTTTTGAGAATTATTTAATAGGTTAGCTATCCAACTTTTTGTCTTATATTTAAAAAAATAAGTTAGGAATGTATTTTCACTTAAAGTTAAGTTTGGCACTGTAGCATGAAACATTCTTTCTTCTGGTATTGTTTCAATTCCAAGTTTCCGTCTTTCATTTATATTAGTTTTACCAATGGGAAATTTATCTAAAAGTATTTGGTCATCATTTTCACAATTAATTTCGCCACTTAAGATTTCCATTAACTCAACTTGTCCATTTCCAGCAATTCCGGCTACACCTAAAATCTCTCCATAATTAACCTGTAAATTTATATTTGTTAACGAAATACCAAATTCATGATCTTTTTCTTTGTCTAAATTTTTAACCTCAAATGCAATATTTTTGGATTTTGATTTAATATTTTTTTTTAATTCAGTAATTTTTTTACCAACCATTGTTTCTGCTAAAAAACTGGTTGTTGTTTTCTTAGCATCAATTGTTGCAATAGACTTGCCTGATTTTAAAATAGTTACTTCATCAGCCAACTCAATTATTTCTTCT
The DNA here is from genome assembly GCA_902593735.1 of uncultured SAR116 cluster alpha proteobacterium. Taxonomy (GTDB): domain Bacteria; phylum Pseudomonadota; class Alphaproteobacteria; order Puniceispirillales; family Marisalimonadaceae; genus Marisalimonas. The sequence continues at coordinate 508 of CACJJL010000063.1, read as the reverse complement.
AATTTATGACTAATGTAAAGTATAGAACATCCGGAAGATGCGAGTTTTTTTAAGATTTTAAATAAATTTTTAATTTCTTGAGGAGTAAGAACTGAAGTTGGTTCATCCATTATTAATAAATTAGGATTTTGCATTAAGCATCTAATAATTTCTACTCTTTGTTTCTCACCAACTGACAACTCACTCACTAATTTTAAAGGATCAACAAATAATTCCCATTCTTTTGACAGGTTAATTATTTTATCAACTACTTTGTTAAATTTTATTTTATTATCTAGTGCGATTAAAATATTTTCTGCAACTGTGAGGGCAGGGAAAAGAGAAAAATGTTGAAAAACCATTCCTATTCCATTTTTTCGAGCTACATAGGGCGATGTAATAGAAACTTCTTGGTTATTAATTTCTATCGATCCACCATCTGGTTGAAGCACTCCATAAAATAATTTCACTAATGTTGATTTACCAGCACCATTTTCGCCTAAGAGGGCATGTATTTGGCCTTTTGCGA
>CACJJL010000062.1 GCA_902593735.1 uncultured SAR116 cluster alpha proteobacterium | reverse complement strand
AAGTTATGGATTAAAAATAAAAATTTCAAACTTTCTAATGACGATAGTGCTAAGAACCTTGAACATTTATTAATTTAATTATATATAAAATCAATTTTTTGATAAAAGAAATATGTTATAAAAAACTTTCTATGCAAACATAATTTTGCATGCTATAAGTTATGAAGTCATTTGGAGAATAATAATGTATAAATTTAAACTTATTTTAATTTTTACTTCCACATTATTTATATTTTCATGTGCATCTAGACCATCTTCAATACCTGCATCGTACGTATCTCACGAAAAATATATGGATTATAGTTGCACTCAGCTTGCCACGAAAATGGGAGATGCAAGGGGAGAATTGCAGAAATTTTCTGATATGCAAAATTCGAAAGCAAATATGGATGCTGGTACTGTGTTTTTTGTTTTAATACCTGCAAGTAAATTATCTGGTGATCATGAAGCTGATGTAGCTAAATGGAAAGGTGAAGTTGAAGCCATTAATACTGCCCAAGAAAAACTTAAATGCAAATAAATTGAACAAAATAATTGTAAAATATTACAAAATCTTTTTATTAACAATTTTAACACCTCCAACTTTAGCTGTTGCTCTACATGCTTCAGAATTAAATAAATCTGACAAAGATATATGTAAGCTTGCAACATCCAAAACTTCTTCTTTTGGAAATGTATGGGTTGCTGTTGATGGATATTATGGTAAATACGTAAAGGAAGCATTTTTAAGAGGATTATATTGTGACACCTATTCTAAAGCATCTAATGAAAATGTTTGTGCCATGTTCCTAAACTCATCAAATAGAAAAAATTCGTTTGAAAAACTTAAATGGGAAAGAGAAATAAAAAAAAGAAAAATCCAATGTTTAAAAAATAAAATTAATAGCTACAAAAGCGATTTTTGGAGAAAGAATTTAAACTTAGATAAAAATGAAGAAAAGTATAATATTATTTCAGATAAAGAAAAACCAAATATAACTATTAAATTCAAAACTATAAAAAATAAGGTTGGTATCATAAGAGGGTTAGTAACCGACAATATAGGAATTGAGAAAGTACTAATTGATAATGAAAGTATTTTTTTTGATAGTAGTGGAAGATTTGAATATTCTACTTTTGTTCCAATATCTGGATTAAAACTAAATTTACTTGTAATTGACAAATCAGGATTAGAAAGTTCAAAAGAAGTAGTTTTTTTAAGGAATAAAGAAAAATCTCAAGCAAAAATTAAATTTGACAGACTTAACCCATTAAGTAAAAAAGTCTTAGCTAATAATAATGGTTTAGCTTTGATTATTGGCATCGAGGGTTATAAAAACACTAGCGGTGATGCGCTTTATGCAGATAAAGATGCTATACTTTTTAAAGATTTTGCCTCAGAAAAATTGGGAATTCCAGAAAATAAAATTAAAATATTACTAAATGAAAAAGCAACTGAACAAGAAATTTTACTATCTATTAAAGAATGGCTAAGACGTTCTGCTAAACCTAAAACTAGTGACATATATTTGTTTTTTGCAGGTCATGGGTTAGCATCTCAGAATGGTAAAGATATGTACTTACTACCCCATGATGGTTCACCTAGATTACTTGAAAAGACTGCAATATTACGCAACGAACTATTTCAAAATATTAAAGACACCAATCCCCGAAGTGTAACAGTTTTCTTAGACACGTGTTATTCAGGTATAACTCGTAATGAAGAGATGATTATTTCTGGCAGGCCAATTCTTATTAAAGCAAAGGATCAACTTATACCAGTTGGGTTTACTCTATTTAGCGCAGCATCATATCAGCAGATATCACGTCCACTTGAAGAAGCTGAACATGGAATGTTTTCATACTTCCTAATGAAGGGTATGGAAGGTGATGCTGATGTAAACAACGACAATGAAATAACAGCTAAAGAGTTGCACAACTACGTAAAACATAACGTTATTCAACAATCTTCTGGTTCTCAAACACCTGAACTACAAGGTGAAGTAGATAGAGTACTAATAAGATTTAATTAATTTTTACTATTAAATATAAATTAAAGACGTTTATACTACAAAATCTAATAAAGTTATAAAATTATTAAAAAAAAAATATTAGAAATTACCATTTAGGTGATTTTATAAGATAATTAATCCTCAAAACCCATTTTTAATAATTAAATCATTTGAAATATTTTTGGGTTGCATTTGTAAAATATTATTAGGCCTTATTTCACTGAGGAAATCCATGACTG
>CACJJL010000061.1 GCA_902593735.1 uncultured SAR116 cluster alpha proteobacterium | reverse complement strand
TAAATAAAAAAATCAAGGATATTTTTGTGAGAATAGCAACATGGAATATTAATTCAATAAGATTGAGAATTAATCAAGTTTTAAATTTTTTGAAAGGTCAAAATATTGATATTTTGTGTTTACAGGAAACTAAAACACCAAACGAACTTTTTCCAAGTAAGGAGCTCGAAAAAATCGGATATGTTAATCAATATTTTAGAGGGGAAAAATCCTACAATGGTGTAGCTATTGTATCAAGGTTTGAATTTACAGACTCTGGATATGTGAATTGGTGTAAAAAAAATGATACTCGTCACATTTATATTAAAATAAATAATAATATTGAACTTCATAATTTTTATGTACCCGCAGGTGGAGATGAGCCAAATATTTCAATTAATCCAAAGTTTGAGCATAAAATTTCTTTCATTAATGAAATGAAAGGTTATTTCTTATCAGGTACAAAAAAAAATAAAATTTTAGTTGGTGATTTAAATATTGCTCCTTTAGAACAGGACGTCTGGTCACATAAACAATTACTCAACGTGGTATCGCATACTCCAATAGAAACAGAAACTATACTAGACATAATTCAGACTGGTGAATGGGTAGACATAATGAGGGAATTTGTTCCACACAATGAAAAACTTTATTCTTGGTGGTCATATCGAAATAGAAATTGGGAGATTTCTAATAGAGGAAGAAGACTTGATCACTTTTGGATATCAAAAAATTTATTTTCATTAGTAAAGTCAGGTGTTATTTATAAGGTCACTAGGTCATGGGAAAAACCTTCGGACCATGTACCGATTATAGTTGATATTGATATTTAAAAACAAAAATGAAAGCTTAAATTTTGAAAATACCATTTATAAAAATGCATGGTTTAGGAAACGATTTTGTTATTTTTGATAATATAAAGAATTCTATGATTCATGACACAAAATTTATAAATAAAATAAGTAACAGACGCATAGGAATTGGATGTGATCAAGTTTTGATTATTGAAAACACAGATACTCCTGAAAATTTTAAAGTTAAAATGTATAACTCTGATGGTTCGGAAACTGGTGCTTGTGGCAATGGTACAAGATGCGTAGCTGATTATCTGATGAAAAAGAATGACCTAAATTCTGTAATTATTAAAAGCATTAGTAATGACTTAGTTTGTTCCAAAACTGATAATTTAGTTACTGTAAATATGGGTGTGCCCAAGTTTAGCTGGAATGAAATACCATTATCAAAAGATCAAAATACACAAAATGTAAAATTAGATGAGTTTGAAGCTTTCTGTTTATCAATTGGAAATCCACATGCAGTTATATTTATAAATAACTTAGAAGAGCTTGAAAATTTAAATATAAACTCTATTGGCCCAAGGTTAGAGAAAAATTCTATTTTCCCTGAATTCGCAAATATTGAATTTGTATCTGTCTTAAAAGATAAATCTTTAAGAATGAGAGTTTGGGAAAGAGGAGCAGGCATGACCTCAGCATGCGGATCTGGAGCGTGTGCAGCATTAGTAGCAGCTTCTTCATTAGACAAAAGTGCTAAAGAAAATAAAATTGTTTTAGATGGTGGAGATTTATTTATTAATTGGCTTGATGATGGATCAGTAAATCTTTCTGGAGATACTGAAAGAGTGTTTGAAGGATTTATTGGTGATTAAATGAAAATTACTTCAAAAAATAAAAACTCTTTACCTGATATCAAGACTTTTGGATGTAGGCTAAATATATGGGAAAGTCAGGTTATTAGTGACCTTGCTAGTAGCAATGGTCAAAGCGATTTAGTAATTTTTAATACATGCGCTGTAACTAGTGAAGCCGAACGCCAAGCAAGACAGGCAATAAGATCTTCTAAAAGAAATAGACCAGATGCTCAAATTTTGGTTACAGGTTGTGCTGCTCAAGTAGATCCTCAAAAATGGAATTCAATGCCGGAAGTAGACTTTGTAATAGGTAATAAAGAAAAGCTTGATGAAGATTTTTGGAAGAGATTTGTACCAGAAGATAGCTTTCATCAAAATCAAAATGTATTTGTTGAAGATATTATGGAAGTAAAAAATACATCTGTGCATCTTGTTGAATCATTCAACAAACACACACGTGGTTTCGTTCAAGTTCAAAATGGATGTGACCATAGGTGTACATTTTGTATTATTCCATTTGGAAGAGGCCCTAGCAGGTCAGTATCAACTCAAGATATTATCAACTCTATTAATTCTTTAGTAAAGAATGGAGTAAAAGAAATTGTT
>CACJJL010000060.1 GCA_902593735.1 uncultured SAR116 cluster alpha proteobacterium | reverse complement strand
CATTGCCAGTAGAGTAGAAACAGCTAACAAAGAGGCTGAGACAAGATTGTTGATTTCAGAAGAAGCATTTAAAGAAATCGAGGACAGGGCTGAAGTTGAAGATTTTGTTAGGGTTAAATTAAAAGGTTCATCTCAAAGGTCGACATTATACGAAATTTCTAAATTGAAAGGAAAATCGTTAGAATCTAAAGATGATAAGATTTTTGAATCAGGAATGTTTTGGAACAAAATTATGTTATCTAAAGATTTAAATAACGGAAATAAAAAGAAAATTAATCATAATGACGAAGAAATATTAATAGTTAGAAATGATGACAACCTCTCAGCTTTTGCTAATCTTTGTCCACACATGAACTTACCACTTGAAATGGGTCAGATTACACCAGAAAACGAGTTCTTGTGTCCATTCCATGACAGTAAATTTTGTTTAAGAACTGGTACAGTTAAAAAATGGGTAACAACTAGTCCAGACTGGGCACCTGAAGAAGCTGTAGAACTAACAAAAGCCATAAAAGAAATCCCATTAGATTTACTACCAATAATGGATAAAGACGGATATATTTGGATCGGGAGTGAATAGAAGCAATCAACTCAAAATTACTATTTTACATATTTAAATAAGATAAGATAAATTGAGTAAATAAAAATTCCAATCATAAAAATATCAAGGAAAAGCATAGGATTGTTTAATATATTAAATAATCTGAAAATTGCATACAATATGCTTGCTGTAGCGATAATTATACCTTTACCGAAATCACCTCTAATATTTTTAATTAAAAATTCTTTTTTAATAAGCATTTTTTAAATTTAAATTAATTATCATTTGATGAATAGTTTTAAGTTTTAATCAGCGGAACGTTCTGCCCATCCCGCAAAGATTTTTTCTAAAACAACTACCACATAATATAAACCAATACCTAATAATGCTAAAGCTATAAGTACCGCAAACATTAGAGGGTAATCTGAATTTGTCTTACCACTATCAAATAAAGCACCTAATCCTCTACCATGTGGGGAAACAATTTCCATCAAGTTTGTACCAATAAATGCGAGAGTGACAGCTACCTTTAATGCTCCAAAAAATTCTGGTAAAGTTTTTGGCAATGCAATTTTCCAAAATATTAAGGATTTGGATGCTCCTAAAGACCTTAAAATATCTCTATATTCAGGCTCTAAAGTTGATAATCCAATCGAGACAGAAACGGCTATCGGAAAAAAAGAAATCATAAAAGCTATTAAAACAGTGTTTAGATCATGCTGACCTACAAACATTAATGCAATTATAGGAACAACAGTAGCTTTTGGAATAGCATTAAATCCTACTAATAATGGGTATATTGCTTCACGCAAAACCTTTGAAAAACCCATAATCATTCCTAAAAAAACACCACATATTACTGCTATAAATAAGCCTACGACCGTTCGCCAAAGAGTATCCCAACCATATTGAAAAAATAAAACTTTAAATTTCCAAAATGCAGGCCATATGTCAGAAGGTGATGCCATTTTATAGTTTGGCCAATCATTAACCCATACTAAAAGCTCCCATAAAATAAGAAAAATAATGATTGCGTATAATGGTACTAAAATATGTCTCATTTGTTTTGCTCTTGTTGACTTTGAGCAATTTCTATTTGTTTTCGAAGACTTTTTAACATATCAATAGATTTTGAAGTATACAGGCTCTCAAGTTTTGGTGTTTTGGATTTTGGTACTTTAACAAAAAATTGTTTTGAAGCCGGCCGCCCAGAAAGAACTACAACTTCATCAGCAAGGAAAATTGACTCTCTCAAATCGTGAGTAATAAGTATTCCAGTGAATGGTTCCTCTTTTCTTAAATTATGCATTACTTGCCATAAATCTTCACGTGTAAACGCATCTAATGCTCCAAATGGTTCATCTAAAATAAGAACTTCCGGTTTATGTACTAAAGCTCTGCATAATGATGCTCTTTGTCGCATTCCCCCTGATAGTTCAGAAGGTCTTTTTTCTTCAAATCCCTTTAAACCTACTAAAGACAAGAGTTGTTTTGCTCTTAGCTCTTTTTGTTTTAGATTTAGGTTATTTGGAACAATTTCTAGTGGTAACATAACATTTTTTATAATACTTCTCCACTCTAACAAAACAGGATTTTGAAAAGCCATTCCAACAGTAGGTCTAGGTGTGGTTACTTTTTCTCCACAAAGGTAAACATCGCCTGTGTCTGGTTGCAAAAGACCTGAAATTAGTTTGGTTAGGGTAGATTTTCCGCATCCAGAAGGACCAACAACTGCTGTAAAACCATTTTCTGGTATGCTCATAGTTAAATTTTTTATAACTGGTAATAAACCAGTTTCAGTTTTGTAGGTATGCGT
>CACJJL010000059.1 GCA_902593735.1 uncultured SAR116 cluster alpha proteobacterium | reverse complement strand
AACCATCAGGTAAAGAACCATTTCCAAAAATATTATAATGCAGATTACCGTCACCTAAGTGTCCAAAATAAATAGTTTTTAAATTTGGCAAGAAATTAGAAATCAATTTTTGTGCATCAATATGAAAATTATTTATTGATTCAACAGGAAGAGAAATATCATGTTTTAAACACTTTATTAGATTTGAATTTTCAAGCTCTTTTTTTTCAGACTCAGCAGCTGCCTCTCTTATAGACCAGAGTGATTTTTTTTGATTTTCATTTGCACAAATTGTGGCATCTGAAATCAGTTTAGTTTTAAAACATTCCTCTAAAACATTTTCAATTGTTGTTATAATTTGAACTTCTCCATTTTTATTTGGAGTAATTTCATTCATTGAAAAACTAGAAACATCAATTAAAACACCCATTTTAGGCATCTTTTCAAGAGGCATCACCATATTATCAATATTATTTTTTGCAACTTCCCAAAAACTTTTTGGCATCAGTTCGAAAGACTCAATTCTGTCTGGGAAATAAGATTTAAAAGTATTTAGTAACTTTATTGCATTCGAAATTTCATTTGCCTCTACAAATAAGGTCGTAATCATTTTTGGTAATTGGAAAAGTTTTAATGTGGCTGCTGTAATTATCCCAAGTGTTCCTTCAGCTCCTATAAAAAGGTTTTTTAAATCATAACCAGTATTATCTTTTTTAAGTTCTGAAATTAGATTCATTATTTTACCATTTGATAAAACAATTTCTAGACCAAGGCAGAGTTCTCTTGTGTTACCATACTTTAAAACATTTACACCTCCAGCATTAGTTGATAAGTTGCCACCTATCATACATGTACCTTGAGCTCCCAAACTCAGTGGAAAAAACAAATTTTCTTTTTCTACAACATCGTGAATATGACTTAATATCACTCCTGACTCTACCGTTATTGTTTGAGATTCTTTATTAAATTGTCTTATTTTATTCATTTTCTCAAGTGAAATTACAATTGATGTTCCACTATTATCTGGTGTCGCAGCTCCACAAAGACTTGTATTTCCACCCTGAGGTACCACGCCAATTTTATTTTCATATGCAAGTTTCAAAATACTCGAAACTTCTTGACTATTGGTTGGTTGTAAGATTGCTACAGCATCTCCTTTATATTGACCTCTCCAATCTTGAATATATTTCACATGATCTTTTTTTGTAAATATTGGATTATATTCTAGATTTAGTAATTTAAGTTTTTTTTCTAAAGGTGTATTATCCATTTTCTTAATTCTTAAAAGATGCTCTTTTTAACCTATCATTTATTGCAATACCAATACCTTTCATGGGAATAGGCATGACTTGTATATTTTTAACTCCAGATGAATCTAAATATCGCAGACCAGAATATAACAAGTTACAAGCTTGAAATAAATTTCCACTAGGACTTAGGTTAAACATAATCTCTACTTTCTGCAATGTTTTTGGAAGTTTACCAAAAGTTAACCAAGCACTATCATTAATGCTGGATTTTTGGTTTATATAAACGTTTGCTTTTGGAGAATAATGACTTTTCATTTGTCCTGGCGATATTAATATATCAAAATTTTCATGAACTAAAATGTTCGTATTAAAAATATTTGAAATCATTTCAGATGTTATGTAGCCATGTCTAAGTATGATTGGAAGATTTCCTCTACAATCAACTATTGTTGATTCAATTCCTACTTCACATGATCCATAATCTATTATTTTAGACAAATTCCAATCTTTCCCTTTAAATTCAGGTCCAAAATCGTTTTTTACGTGATCAATTTCTGTTGGACTTACACCACCAGATTTATTTGCACTTGGAGCTAAAATAGGGATTTTTATTTTCTCTAATAGATCTCTTGCTACTGGATGGGATGGCACTCTAATAGCAATTGTACTTTTATCTTGCGATAATAATTTTGCTAAATTATTTTGCTTTGTTTGTATAATTACGGTTAATGGACCAGGCCAATATTTGTCAGTCAAGATATTAGCTGTACTTGTAAATACACCAAATTTTTCAGCTTCCTTTTTATCAAAGGTATGAACAATAAGCGGATTATTTGATGGTCTTTTTTTAGCATTATATATGCTTTTGATAGCTTTTTTACTGTTACCTATAGCGCCAAGTCCATAGACAGTCTCAGTTGGAAATACTACCAAATTTTCTTTTTTTAATTCAGTAATACTTTCGTCCAAATCTCTTTTATAATTATCATAGTTTTTATTTTGTAATTTTATCAAAAACGTATTTGGTATATTTTGTGTCTTTCCGTGAGCAAGAAAAATATTATTTAGGAAATTTATCTTTCCATATTTAACTTCAATACCAGAGTCAGAAATCACATTACCACCAGCAGAT
>CACJJL010000058.1 GCA_902593735.1 uncultured SAR116 cluster alpha proteobacterium | reverse complement strand
TCCCTTTTAGTTGAAACCTTAAATGGTACTAATTCATATTTAAATATAAAAAGCCAATATATTGGCTATCAAGGCGATGCTAAAAATCCAAGTTGTATTCTTCTAAAAAATAATAATCTTCATGTAGAAATATTAGTGAATAATGAGGGTAACATTGGGGCTGGAGATAATGCAGGTGTTGACGATGTTATAATTGAGTCAGCTTTAACAACAATACAAGATTGTGAAGATTCAGTAGCAACTGTAGACGCAGAAGATAAAGTGTTAGCCTACAGAAACTGGTTAGGTCTTATGAAAGGTAACCTCGAAGATACTTTTGAAAAAAATGGTAAGACAATAACGAGAAAATTAAATCCAGATAGAATTTATATTACCTCTACTGGAGAATATAAACTTCCAGGTAGATCGGTTATGTTAATCCGTAATGTTGGGCACCTTATGACAAACCCAGCTATTTTGTTAAAAAATGGTGAAGAAATACCAGAAGGTATAATGGATGCAATGATTACGTCATTAATTGCAATTCATGACATTAAAATCCATAAAATGAACTCTAGAACTGGATCAGTATATATTGTTAAACCAAAAATGCACGGACCAGATGAAGTCAAATTTGCATGTGATATCTTTAGTGCAGTAGAAGATGCTCTTCAACTAGAAAGAAACACTCTCAAGATCGGTATTATGGATGAAGAAAGAAGGACATCAGTTAATTTAAAAGAGTGTATTAGAATGGCAAGTGAAAGAACTGTATTTATTAATACTGGTTTCTTAGATAGAACAGGCGACGAGATACACACTGCAATGGAAATGGGTCCAATTATACCAAAAGGTGAAATAAAAAATGCGAAATGGATTTCAGCATATGAAAATAATAATGTAAAAATTGGACTTGAATGTGGACTTTCTGGCAAGGCTCAAATAGGTAAAGGGATGTGGGCAATGCCTGATCTCATGTCCGAAATGCTAAAACAAAAAGTTAATCATCCCAAAAGCGGTGCAAATACCGCTTGGGTACCTAGTCCAACAGCAGCTACACTTCATGCTTTGCATTATCATGATATAAATGTCTTTGATATCCAAAAAGATAAGTCTAATGATAATGATAATTACTTAAACGATATACTTACTGTCCCAGTTTCAAAAGGTCACAACTGGTCTCAAGAAGAAATCCAAAAAGAAATGGACAATAACGCACAAGGTATTCTTGGGTATGTAGTGAGATGGGTTGATCAAGGTGTTGGATGTTCTAAGGTTCCAGATATTAATAATATTGGTTTAATGGAAGACCGTGCGACGTGTAGAATTTCTAGTCAGCACCTTTGCAATTGGCTCAAACATGGTATTTTTACTAAAGATAAACTGGTTGAGACTATGAAAAAGATGGCTAAAGTTGTTGATGAACAAAATAGAGATGATAGTAATTATATCCCTATGTCTAACGACTTTGATAAATCAATTGCTTTTAAGGCATCTTTGGATTTGGTTTTAGAAGGAGATGTTAGTCCTTCAGGTTATACTGAGCCGATTTTACACAAAAGTAGACTAGAATTAAAATCTACGCTTGGTTGACTGCCCTTGCTGCATGTCTCAAACTATCAATTGGGATAAGCTTTCCAGCTCTCTTTATGTGCCAAAATGTCCATCCATTGCAAGCCTGTAACCCTTGTAAATCAGCACCTACTGAATGTATTGAACCTTTCTTATTTTTAGAAATCAAGCTACCGTCTGCTCTAATTTTGGCAGTCCATCTATTTCTAGAATCTTGCAATAATTCGCCTGGATTTATTAGACCTTGTTCTAATAAATGTCCGAATGGTATTCTTGGTTCAGCAGTCTTTCTGGGTGTCTGAATAAGATCTTTAGTTTCAATTTCTTCTACTTTATTAATTCTTTTTTCAGCCTCCAATGCATATTTTGCATCTTGTTCAATTCCAATAAAGTTCCTGCGCAATTTTTTTGCTACAGCTCCAGTAGTTCCAGTTCCAAAGAATGGGTCTAAAACTATATCACCAATATTGCTACTTGACATTATAACTCTATTTAAAAGATTTTCTGGCTTTTGTGTTGGATGTATCTTTTTACCATCTTTATTCTTTAGTCTTTCATCACCAGTACAAATTGGAAGGGACCAATCCGAACGCATTTGTAGGTCACCATTTAATGATTTCATTGCTTCATAATTAAATGTATACTTTGATGCTTTTGTTTTTGAGGCCCAAATTAAAGTTTCGTGAGCATTTGTAAACCTCCTGCCACGAAAGTTTGGCATTGGATTGACCTTTCGCCAAATAACATCATTTAGCAACCAAAAATTTAAATCTTGCAAAATATAGCCTAATCTAAATATGTTGTGATAAGAGCCAATAACCCAAATACTACCATCAGACTTTAGAACACGTTTAGCAGAGCACATCCATTCCCTAGTATATTTGTCATA
>CACJJL010000057.1 GCA_902593735.1 uncultured SAR116 cluster alpha proteobacterium | reverse complement strand
ATTAAATGAAAATAAAGATAATTGATGTTAAAGTCCATGTTATTAAATCATCATTAGAAATACCTTTTGCGTTTTCTCAAGGATGGGTAAATCGAAGGTCTGCTACACTTGTGGAAATAAAAACAAACTCAGGTTTGGTTGGCTGGGGGGAAGCATTTTGTCAAGGATTAGAACCTCCCGAAATCTCAGCAGCTGTCATTGAAAATGCTCTAAAGCCTATTTTAATAGATCAATCCCCATTAAATATAGAAGTGCTGTGGCATAAAATGTACCATTATACAAGAGATTATGGAAGAAAAGGATCTGTAGTATCTGGCATAAGTGCAGTGGATATAGCATTATGGGATATTGCAGGCAAATATTATGACCAACCTGTATATCAATTATTAGGAGGTGCATTTAGAACAAAAATTAAACCTTATGCTACAGGTTTTTACAGAATAAAAGGTAAAGGTGAAGCAAGCAGATTAGCAGAAGAAGCTTTATCTCACTTCGAAAATGGTTTTGATCATATGAAAGTTAAACTTGGTTTTGGAATAGACGACGACCTGAAGTGTATGGAAAGCATCGGTCATGCTCTGAAAAATAAAAATGTTACTCTTATGATTGATACTAATCACGCTTATGGAAGATCTGAGGCACTGACATTAGGAAAAAACTTACAGAGTTATAATTTACGCTGGTATGAAGAACCAGTTGTTCCAGAAGATCTTACAGGTTATGCAGAATTGAGATCTAAATTAGACATTCCTATTGCAGGAGGTGAGAATGAGCATACTCTATTTGGATTTAAATCACTTTTGGAAAATAATGCAATTGACATTGCACAACCTGATATTGGGTCATGTGGCGGTATAACAGGAGCAAAACATATTATTAATTTAGCACATAGTTTTGGTGTAGAGGTTAATCCCCATGTATGGGGTTCAGCAATTGCTCAAGCTGCATCTATTCAAGTTATTGCCTCAATTCCAGTAACCCATTTCTCAATTTTTGCAAGAGAGCCTATTTTAGAATATGATCAATCAAGTCATCCCTTTAGAAGAGAATTACTTTCAAAACCTTTTGAGCTTATGAATGGCATGATAAATATTCCAGACAATAAAGGTTTAGGAATTGAAGTAAATCTAGAAACTATTAAAAAATTTAAAACTAATTGAAACAAATCATGATTGAACTTTTAGACCCAATAATCAAATCACATAATGTAGAAATCTCAAATGGTCTCAATGTTCATTATTTAGAAGCAGATTCAAACAAATCTCAAAAACCAACAGCTCTTCTTCTGCACGGGTTTCCCGAGTTAAGTTTTAGTTGGAGAAAAATTATACCTTTTTTAGCTGCTGAAGGTTTTAGGGTTATTGCACCTGATATGAGAGGATATGGCCAAACCTTAGGTGGGGGAAAAGAATTTCATGCCGACATATCTGAATATCGATTATTAAACTTAAGCACAGATATAATAAGTCTTATGAGTTCCTTAAATCTTGATAAAATAGATTTGTTGGTTGGACATGATGCAGGTTCATCAGTTGCTGCAGTGTCAGCTATAATCAGACCAGACATCTTTAAATCTTTAGTTATGATGAGTGCTCCATACGCTGGAACTCCAAATATAAATAGTAGTTTGACATATGAAGATCCTATTCACAAAGAATTAGAAAAATTAGACCCTCCCAGAAAACACTACCAATGGTATTATTCTACAATTGAAGCCAACAAAGATATGCACTTAGAAAAAGAAGAACTACATAAATTTTTAAGAGCCTACTATCACATGAAAAGTGCGGACTGGGAAGAAAACTCTCCTTATCAGTTGAATAATTGGGATGCAGAAAACTTAGCTAAAATGCCAAAGTATTACATTATGCATCTAAATGAAAATATGGTTCAAAGCGTAATGCCACACTACCCTACATCAAGATGTTATGATAATTGGTTAAATGATCAAGAATTAGAGGTTTATACCAACAGTTTTTTTAAAAATAGTTTTCAACCTGCCTTAAATTGGTATAGGTGCATGACTTCAAATCGACTTAATAGTGATTTGAGAGTTTTTTCAAATAAAAAAATTGAAGTACCTTCTTGTTTTATAGCAGGTGAAAAAGATTGGGGAATTTACCAAAAACCTGGAGCATTAGATAAAGTGGAAAATAATTTATGTTCAAATTATAAAGGTAGACATATCATTCAAAATGCAGGACATTGGGTCCAACAAGAAAATCCTGTTGATGTAGCCCAAACTTTAATAGATTTTTATAAAAATAATAATTTCTTTTAGGAATAATTTTGAACTTCTCTTTATCTGGAAATCTCTTTAAGGGAATTGGAATAGCTACTATTGGTGCTTTAATTTTATCTCCTGACACCTTGTTTATGAGATGGTCCGCAATGGATGCGTGGTCAATGCTAACATGGCGGGGCTTTGAGATGGGATTAAT
>CACJJL010000056.1 GCA_902593735.1 uncultured SAR116 cluster alpha proteobacterium | reverse complement strand
GAGCTAATCAATTAATCGAAAAAGCTTTGAGTATTAATTACGACGAAATTAACAATCAAAAACTTAGAGAAGTTAAAGAAGTAATAAAGGAGGTTAAAGATGTTCTAAAAGAATTAAGCAGATCACGAATTAAAGACGGGAAACCCCTTACTAGTGCTGTTAATGTAGTAAAAGAATTTTTTAATCAGTATGAGAGTAATTTAAAATCATCACTGGAAGTTTTATCAACAAAAGCTATAGAAATTCATGAAACTCTGACAACTCATGCTAATGCTAATAATCCAACATGTGAAGTTGCTAATAGCGAGGAAAATGAACATTCTCTTGGTAACACCGCTAATGGTGCCTCAATTGTTACTTCTGCCTTACAAGATGAAGCAGCTGACCAAAGCCAAAGCAATACAATTGTTGTAGAAGATATAAATCATAAATGGACTGTAGAAAATTTTAATAGAAATATGATAGACTTAGAACAATTAAGAAATTTTTTTACTGACCATGCACTTAAAAACGCTTTAAATGCTCATTTGCGTGAGCATGGTCCAAATACATTGAACGGTGTTACTTATAAAAAAATATTAGACTAACTAATTGTTAAAGGAATTAAAAAGTTGAAGCAAAAAACATTTAATCGTTACTTAATAAGTATTCTTATAAGTATTTTATTAGTTGTATCTTCTAATTCTTTTGCAAAGAGTTTTATAGACGACGCTGCTAATTACACAGTTCGATTTAGAGTTTTAGTAGACCATCCATTTGTTGAAGATACTGATGAAGATCGGATTATTAGATCATGGGTAGGGGCTGGTTTTGTTGTCGACAAATCACTAGGTTTGATTGTAACAAACGCACATGTATCTGGTGTAGGTAATACTTTCATTAAAATAGCTTTCAAAGGCGAGAGATTTGTAAAAGCAAAATTGATTTACGTAGATCCGGAAATAGACCTAGCTTTAGTTAGAGTTAATCCAGATCAAATGCCTCTAAATTCAACTGCAGGTAAACTTAGTTGCGATAAGTCCATTGCAAACGGTACAGCAGTTGCTGCATACGGCCATCCAAAAGGCCTTAAGTTCTCAGCAACTAGGGGAATTATATCAAATCAAAGATTTCTCTATGGAAAAGAAGTTATTCAAACAGACGCGGCTATTAATACTGGTAATTCTGGAGGTCCTTTGATTAATCTAGACACAGGTTTAATAGTAGGTGTTAATAAGGCAACTATTAAGAAATCAAGCGGGATAGGTTTAGCTATTCCGTCTTATTTGCTGTGTAAAATTTTAGATCTTTATAAGGCTGGTAAAAGTCCATTACCTATGGAAGTTCCTATAAAATTTGCTAAAGACAATGAAACTGATCAGTATAACAAGGTTTCTGAATTGCATTTAGACGGTAAGATTTTAGAGATAGGTTCAAGCCTTGTGAAAGTAAATGACGAGTTAATCAAAACACCTGCTGATATGAGTTACATTCTAAGGGGATTAGATGGAAAGGCAAAATTTACATTTAAAAATAAAGATAGAGAAAAGGAATACTTTATAGATTTAAAAAAGAAACAAAACAGCATTTACAGAGACTATATCAATTTGGCGGGTGCTGTGATAGCTGCTAAAAATTATGAAAAAATTAGCTCTGAGCAACGTCCTTTTTACATTCATAGTATTAAAGTAGGTTCAGACGCTGATATCTACGGAATTTGGAAGGATTGTTGGATTAAATACGTGAATGCAACCATACCAAAATCATTAAGTGATATTGCTAAAATTACAAAAGGAAAAAAAGAAGTCAATTTAATAACAAGTTGTTACACGTCTAGACAAGGTTTTTTAACTCTTGATTACTCCGTTCGCTTGGAATTAGAGAAAGATAACATTGAGTTTGTAAACCGTTGAAATTACAAAATGGAGGCTTAAATGAAAGATAACAATGTATATAATTTATCAGATAATCAAAATATCAAAAAAGATTTCAAAGTAAGTGTTTCTGACATAAAAGCTCTAACCATTATTGAAGAAATTCCAAAAGAAAAACGAGATAATTTCCTTACTCAGTCACTAACTGTAGGTATAACCGCGCTTCATGCTGCTACTAAACAAGCAGAGGAAGTAAAATTAATGGAAATATCAGATGATTTAACAGAGTTTTTAGACACTTATAAGTCAGAAGTCAAAAATGAAATTAGTGGTGTAATACATAAATACTTAGATCCAGAAGAAGGTGTTTTAGAAAAAAGAATTTCAAATTTGATTAGAGGCAAAGACAGTGACGGTGGTGAAATTGGAAGACTTATTGAAAGGCAACTCAGAGGACCAGAAAGTCCTTTAGAAAGAGGATTAAAGTCATTTGTAGGTCCGGAAAGTGCTCTATTTAGAAACTTAGACCCTGAAAACAGCTCTGGAGTTGTTGAAGCAATTAGATCAAAGATACTGCAAACTTTAAAAGAACAAAATGCAAGTATAGTTGATGAGTTTTCGCTTGATAAGCAAGACTCGTCTCTTAATAGAATAATAAGAGAATTAAAAAA
>CACJJL010000055.1 GCA_902593735.1 uncultured SAR116 cluster alpha proteobacterium | reverse complement strand
TTAGATAATTTGGGAGTAGCTACTGTAGCAGGAACTTCTTTTGGTAAATATGGTGAAGGTTATATAAGGCTATCATGCGCTAATTCAGATCAAGCTATCGAAGAAGCAATTTTAAGGATCAAAGAATTTTTTTAATCAAATTTTATGCTTAAATTTTAATCACTTTTTTTTTTTAAATTCTTATTCATGCAAAAATTATTTTGTTAAATTGTTAATTGATATATTTAATTTGGTATCTTTAAATAGGTGATAAAATGAAAAAAATTGAAGCTATTATCAAACCATTTAAACTTGATGAGGTGAAAAACGCACTTTCCTTAATTGGAATACAGGGCTTAACAGTTTATGAAGCTAAAGGATTTGGCAGACAAAAAGGTCATACTGAACTCTACAGGGGTGCAGAATATATTGTAGATTTTCTTCCAAAAGTTAAGATTGAAATCGTCGTTGAAGATGAACTACTTGAATCAGCTCTTGAATGCATAGAAGAATCTGCCAAAACAGGAAGAATTGGTGATGGTAAAATTTTTGTGTCATCTATTGAGAAAGCCATCCGAATTAGAACGGGTGAAAAAGGTAATGAAGCAATATAAATAGAATGGAGTAAATAAATATGTCAGATGCAAAAAAAATTATGGACACAATTAAAGAGAAAGAAATCCAATTTGTCGATTTACGCTTTACTGATCCCAGAGGAAAAATGCAACATTTATCTCAACATGTGAGTACAATTGATGAAGAATCCTTAGCTGAAGGTTTTATGTTCGATGGTTCCTCAATAGCTGGATGGAAAGCTATAAATGAGTCTGATATGAAACTTATGCCAGATTGCTCTAGATCAATTGTTGATCCCTTTTTCTCGCAACCAACTTTATCTGTATTTTGTGATGTTCTAGATCCTATATCTGGAGAACCTTATGAAAGAGACCCAAGATCTACTGCTAAATCGGCACTAAAATATATGGAAAGTTTAGGAGTTGGTGACACAGCTTATTTTGGTCCAGAACCAGAATTTTTTGTTTTTGACGATGTAAAATTTCAAGCTGAAATGAATTCATCTTTTTATAAAATTAATTCAACTGAAGGGCCTTACAATTCTGGAAGTGATTTTGAAGAAGGTAATATGGGACATAGACCAGGAATAAAAGGTGGTTATTTTCCAGTGCCACCTGTGGATTCTGCTCAGGATCTAAGAAGTGAAATGGTTCTGTCACTCGTAGATATGGGTGTACCTATGGAGAAGCATCATCACGAAGTTGCACCATCTCAACATGAGTTAGGATTAAAATTTGGTACCTTGATAGACACAGCCGACAATGTACAATTATACAAATATGCAGTTCATAATGTTGCCCACTCTTTTGGTCAGACAGCAACCTTTATGCCTAAACCTGTGGCTGGAGACAATGGTACAGGAATGCATACTCATCAATCAATATGGAAAGACGGCAAACCCGTATTTGCTGGTGGTGAATATTCAGGTCTTTCTGAAACATGTTTATATTACATAGGTGGCATAATTAAACACGCTAAAGCTATCAATTGCTTTACAAACCCATCAACCAATTCTTACAAGAGATTGATCCCAGGATTTGAAGCTCCTGTACTTTTAGCATATTCAGCAAGAAACAGATCTGCTTCTTGCAGAATACCATTCGTAGGTAGTCCTAATGGTAAAAGAGTTGAAGTTAGGTTTCCAGATGCAACAGCTAATCCATACCTTGCTTTTTCTGCAATGTTAATGGCAGGTTTAGACGGTATACAAAATAAAATAGATCCTGGAGATCCGATGGATAAAGATTTATACGAGCTTCCTGAAAGCGAATTACAAGATATACCTACAGTTTGTGGGTCGTTAAGAGAAGCTGTTGAATCACTGAAAAGTGATATGTCATTCTTAACTAAGGGCAAAGTCTTTACGGAAGACCAAATTGAAGCTTATATAGATCTTAAAATGGAAGAGGTTATTGAATTTGAACATGCCCCACATCCAGTTGAGTATAAAATGTATTACTCAAGTTAATCTTTGCAAAAATATTTTGAAACCCAACCTTGAGTTGGGTTTTTTATTGAAAATTTAAAAAATTTTGCTAAATATTGTACTGACATTTTAATTTTTACACTACATAAAGTAATAAACTCAAATGAGTAAAAACTTATTAGATAACTACAATGCAGCTGAAATTGAAATCTTAGAAGGATTAGAACCAGTACGACACAGACCTGGAATGTATATTGGTGGTACTGACAACATTGCTCTACACCATTTGGTGACTGAGATAATTGATAATTCAATGGATGAAGTAGTTGCAAAACATGCTACAACTATTGACGTGAACTTACTTGAGAACAATACAATTTATATTTCAGATAATGGTAGAGGTATACCTGTAGATAATCATCCAAAATATAAAAACAAATCTGCTTTAGAAATAATTATGACCACTCTTCATTCAGGAGGTAAGTTTACAAATAAAAATTATAAAACTTCTGGAGGTTTACATGGTGTTGGCGCGTCTGTGGTTAACGC
>CACJJL010000054.1 GCA_902593735.1 uncultured SAR116 cluster alpha proteobacterium | reverse complement strand
AGATACTCAATTTTGCCAAAAAAATTTAAAAAAGTATTAAAATGTTGTTGTGTTTTTGAAAGTTTAATTTCAAAACTTATTAGATCAAATTGATTTTTATTCATATGATTAATGGGTTTTGAGCTTTTCCAGCTAATTAAATTTGGTATGATACCTAATTCAACAATATCACTTTGTAATAGTTTGTTTTTATACTTTGGCATTGCAAACTCCCACTTATAATGAGAACGTGACGCTTCAAAAAAAGGATCATAATACTTAAGTACATTAGCATCATTATTTTCGACTACATAACCAATGATTTGTGGGGATTTCTTTAATTTAGATTGTAAATTTGAATTATCCAAATTAAACCATTTTCTATTTTTTATATCACTAATATCAGGATCAATTGCTATGACTTCTAAATATACCTCATCACTAATTCTTATAACCCTATTATGTGTTCCCATGTCTTTGTGGTAACCAATATCACTAAGCTTAGCTTGAAGTTTACTTTCAACAAATTCAGTTCCCTCTTGTAGTGTATATGCTCCTAAGACAATATGATCTAGTTTATGCATTACATAGTTTGGAAACAGCCAACTTAAACTTGTTAGGAGCTTCTGTAATCCATCCGCCACCCAAAATTTGAGCACTTTCTTTGATATTATAAAAAACAGCTGCTTGTCCAGTTGAAACTCCAAATTGCGGTTCATCAAATAACAAACAAGCTAAGCTATTATCAAAATTAACATTAATTTTACCAATAACTGGTGGTGATGAATTTCTTAATTTTACATAAACTTTGAATTCAGATTGTTTGGGTGGTTCTACTATCCAGTTACAATCTGATATTTTAATATTAACGCACGATAAGTAATCTCTAGAACCAACTATGACATTATTTTTTTCTGTATCAAGAGCAATTACATATAAAACACTATTATTATGAACGCCTTTTCTACCTCCAATCCCAATACCTTTTCTTTGACCAATCGTGAAGTCTATAATACCGTTGTGCTTACCTAATATATTTCCGTCTATATCTATTATATTCCCTTTATTAATACTTCCTGGCCTTAATTTTCTTACTATATCAGCGTATTTTCCTTCAGGAACAAAACAGATGTCTTGACTATCAGGTTTTTCTGCAACATCTAGATCATATCGTTTTGCAACAGATCTAGTTTCATCTTTTGTTAATGACCCAAGAGGAAACCTCACAAAATCAAGTTGCTTTTTAGTAGTGGCAAACAAGAAATAAGATTGGTCTTTAAGAGGATCAAGTCCTGTATATAAACTTGTTACGCCTTGATTTTTCTTTCTTCTAATATAATGACCTGTGGCCATAGCGCTAGCACCTAAATTTTTTGCTCTAGCAAACATATCTGTAAATTTTACTGACTGATTACATCTTACGCATGGAATTGGGGTCTCGCCTCTTAAGTAAGTGTCAGCAAAATCGTTAATCACTTGATCATGAAAAACACTTTCATAATCTAGCACATAATGAGGAATTCCAAGTTTACTTGAAACTAACCTAGCATCATTGATGTCAGAACCTGCACAACAAGCACCTTTTTTTTGAACAGTCTTACCATAATCATATAATTGCATTGTTAAACCAACAACATCAAATCCAGCTTCAACGAGCAAAGCAGCTGTTACAGAAGAGTCTACACCACCTGACATTGCTACAACTATTCGATGATCAGATGGATTACCTACTAAGTCCATTTCTTCAATAATTTGACTGATATTTGTCATTGACCTCACTCTTCTGGTATTGAAACTTTAAGACCATCAAGCATATCAGTAACTTCAATTTGACAACCTAATCTGGATGTAGGTTGTAATCCAACTGCTAAATCTAGCATATCTTCTTCGTCAGGGTTTGGGCCGCCAACTACCGAGAACCATTCTTTATCTACAACAATATGACATGTGCAACAAGAAATAGATCCTCCACATGTTCCTTCAATTCCTAAGTCATTATCTCTAGCGACTTCCATTAATGATAATCCATTTTCTGCTTCAACAGATTTTTCAACACCATCTGAATTAACAAATACTAGTTTTGGCACAATTTTCTCCATAATAATGTTGCTTACAAATTTGACCAACTTTCGGCCAATTTATCTAATTCTTGTTTACTTATCAAGCTTTCTGTCTCTAAAATAAAATCATTTGGTGGAAATGAAATTCTTACTGAATTTGAAGCAAGTTTATCATATCCCATTGCGCTTACGACATGGCTTTTTGAAATTTTTCCAGAGCTACAAGCAGATCCTGAACTTACTGAAAAGGAATCTAAATCTAATTTCATTAATGCTAAATCTCCAGGTATAGAAGGTTGAGCAATTAAAATTGTATTTGCAACTCTATTTGCTTTTTCTCCAAAAATTACTGTTTTAGGACTTAAATGCCTTATTTTATTTAGAAAATAATCTCTTAAACATTTAACCTTAGAATTGTTATCATCAGATGTGTTCATCATTAATTTAGCAGCTTCTCCAAAACCTCTTATACCAAGAATATTCTCTGTTCCAGCTCTTAAACCTTTTTCTTGACCACCACCTAAAATTTGTGGTGATAAATTTATTTTATTACCGTAAACTAAAGCTCCTATGCCAGTAGGAGCGCCTATTTTGTGTCCTGATATTGTTAAGAAGTCTAGCCCTACTTGTTCTAA
>CACJJL010000053.1 GCA_902593735.1 uncultured SAR116 cluster alpha proteobacterium | reverse complement strand
TCAAGGGTATTGTTATCATACCCTTTGAATTTGGTAGAAGGTAATTCTAACAATAATTTTAACGTATCTTGATTGTAAGTATCATCACCTGAACCTGACCATGCCTGTCTAGCTTTAGTTTTTTGTTCATTCATAGATTTTTTAAAACCCTCATAATCAACTTCCCACCCATACGTTTTTAATACGTCTTCTGTCAAATCTAACGGAAACCCAAATGTGTCATACAATTCAAAAGCTTTTTGACCTGGAAGCACACCTGGAGAAATTTTATCATTTATTTCATTCATTAATAAGCTCATACCTCTATCGAGAGTATCTTTGAATTTAGTTTCTTCTTCCCTTATTGTATTTTCTATAACTAATTTTTGAGATATTAATTCAGGAAAAGCATTACCCATTTGTTCAATAAGTGATTTTACTAATTTATATATTACTGGATCAGTTGCACCCAACAAATGTGTATGACGCATAGCTCTTCTCATTATTCTTCTTAATACATAACCTCGTCCTTCATTAGTAGGTAAAACTCCTTCAGCAATTAAAAAGGAAATTGATCTCAAATGATCCGCTACTACTCTATGAGAAACAATATTATCCTTTGTTTTTTCTACACCTGTTATTAATGAAGAAGCCTCAACCAGATCTTTCATCATGTCTGTCTCATAATTATTATAAGTATTTTGTAGAACAGCTGATATTCTTTCTAAACCCATTCCAGTGTCAATACTTGGCTTAGGCAAATTAATTCTTTCATTTTTAGAAATTTGTTCAAATTGCATAAAAACCAAATTCCAAATTTCAATAAATCTATCACCATCTTCATTTTTAGAACCAGGAGGCCCTCCTTCAATTAAAGCACCATGATCATAAAATATTTCTGAACATGGGCCACAAGGACCTGTATCACCCATGCTCCAGAAGTTATCA
Source organism: uncultured SAR116 cluster alpha proteobacterium (assembly GCA_902593735.1). Classification (GTDB taxonomy): domain Bacteria; phylum Pseudomonadota; class Alphaproteobacteria; order Puniceispirillales; family Marisalimonadaceae; genus Marisalimonas. Next base: position 1,814 of record CACJJL010000053.1, on the reverse strand, counting down.
CTAGTACTAATTTTGATAATTTTTTCATCACCCAATCCAGAAATTTTTTTCCAAAGAATTTCAGCTTCTATATCATCATGAAAAATTGTAACTAACAATTTATCCTTTGGAAGTTCGTATTCTTTTGTTAATAATTCCCAAGCATGAAAAATAGCCTTTTCTTTGAAATAATTTCCAAATGAAAAATTACCTAACATTTCAAAAAAAGTATGATGTCTAGCAGTCCTGCCAACATTTTCAAGATCATTATGCTTGCCACCAGCACGCAAACATTTTTGCGAACTTACAGCCTTATAATAATCTCTTTTTTCTAGTCCAGTAAAAACATTTTTAAATTGAACCATACCAGCATTTGTAAATAACAGAGTTGGATCATTATTTGGTACAAGGTTACTGGATTTTACAACTTCATGATTATTTTTACTAAAATAATTTATGAACTTAGAACGAATTGCGTTAACTGAATTTTTTGTCTTACTCATTTGTTAAACTTGCTAATTATCAACTACTCTTGATACCACCAATTTAACAAAAAACAAATCTTCAATAAAATTATTTTTTTTCTTCTGTAGTTTGTGAATCTGGGTTCATTAATATTTCTTCAACTAATACAGTATTACCTTTAATTTTATTCTCTATTTCTAAAGCTATATCAGAATTATCTTTAAGAAAATTTTTTACATTTTCTCTACCTTGACCTATCCTTTGATTATCATAAGAAAACCATGATCCTGATTTTTCAATTAAATCTGCAGATACACCCAAATCAACTATCTCGCCGTTTTTAGAAATGCCTTCACCATACATAATATCAAATTCAACCGTTCTAAATGGAGGGGCAACTTTATTTTTTACAACTTTAACTCTTGTTTGATTACCTATAATGTCATCTTTATCTTTTATTGCTCCTATTCTCCTTATATCTAACCTCACAGAAGCATAAAACTTAAGAGCATTTCCACCAGATGTTGTCTCGGGATTACCAAACATAATTCCTATTTTTTGTCTAATCTGGTTTATAAAAATCACCAAACAATTAGATTTAGATATTGAAGAAGTTAATTTTCTCAATGCTTGACTCATTAATCTTGCTTGTAGTCCCATATGACTGTCGCCCATATCTCCTTCTAGCTCAGCTCTTGGAACTAAAGCTGCAACAGAATCTACAACTAAAACTGAAATAGCTCCAGATCTTACTAAAGTATCAGCAATTTCTAAAGCCTGTTCTCCTGCGTCTGGTTGAGAGATTAGAAGATCATCAATATTAACTCCTAATTTTTTAGCATATACTGGGTCAAGGGCATGCTCTGCATCTACAAATGCACAAGTTCCGCCTGATTTTTGAGCTTCTGATACAACGTGTAACGCTAAAGTTGTTTTACCTGAACTTTCAGGTCCATAAATTTCTACAATTCTTCCTTTAGGTAGCCCACCTATACCAAGAGCAATGTCTAACCCTAATGACCCTGTAGATATTGCTTGGACGTCTAAATTTTCTCCAGAAGTACCTAACTTCATTACTGAACCTTTACCAAAAGCTTTCTCTATCTGACCTATGGCAGATTCCAAAGCTATATTTCTATCTTTATCCTGATTTGACATTTTAATAACCTCAGCAATCATTTTATATCTCCTTACTGACATACGATAACATTTCTTTCAACTATTAATATAGATATGATATTCACCTTTTGTTCTTTTGTCAATAAATGTTCTTTGTTTGTTCTTATTTTAAGTAATCAGATTTGATTATTCGTCTTTATGAACTTTTTCCATTTTTTCATGGCGTTCTTGTGCATCAACGCTCAATGATG
>CACJJL010000052.1 GCA_902593735.1 uncultured SAR116 cluster alpha proteobacterium | reverse complement strand
AAATGCGATTTTGGAATTATAAATCAGAAGAGTTTTACAATTTGTATATACAAATATTTGATAGTAATTTTCCGTTAGAAAAGAAAAGAGTACTTTTGAGAGCTTTGTTTTCTGGTGAGTATTGTTTAATGAGAATTACAAGTATTTCTAAAAATTGCTATGAGGAATATAAAAAAAATAATTTTAAAAAAGTAACTAAATTCAAAAGAACAAACAAAAAGTTTGTTAGATATCAATTTGTTTCCTTCAGTGAGACCTTAAAAGAAATACTCGAACAGAAAGCATCAATCAAAAATTTTTGGAAAATAATTGATAATAATGAAAAAACCCATCTCATTACTAGAGGAGAAAAAGATAAAGAAGAATATTCATATATTAATATTCCAATAGAGGGTGGTTATTTTCTTAACAAAACTGTTGGTTTTGAGTATGGAAAAAAAGAGGAATTATATCTAAAATATATTAGTAAACAAAGAATAAGGTGGAAAAAAATGAAATTTGAAACAAAAGAAATTAACCTTATTTCAGATAATTAATTTTTTTAGATTTATGTTCATGAAAATTAAAGGTACAAAATTTCAATTACAAGTTTGGGAAGAGATAAAAAAAATTCCTAAAGGCAGTGTTAAAACTTATAAAGAAATCGCTTATATAATAGGTAGTCCTAATTCTTCTAGAGCAGTTGCTAATGCGTGTGCAAAAAACCCATTAATTATTGAAATACCGTGTCATAGAGTGATTAGATCTGATGGGTTCTTAGGCGGGTATAGTGGTAAAGGAGGAATTCAGAAAAAAAGAGAGCTTTTAATTGAAGAAGGATATAATAAATTTAAGTATAAGCAGTTAAATCAATTTAAATAAAGTCGTAAATAATTACAAATATATTAATGGATAATAAATATGAATGATAGTTTAGATTTAAGAAATAGAATTCTTAAAATGAGAGAAAGTAATAATCTTACTTCTGCTCAAAATGATACTTTAAATAATAATCTTATGTCCAAGTTTGAGAGTAGTATTAAAGATGATAATAAAAAAAAATCAATCCAAGAAAAAAATATAATAGAGGGTAAAAATGAAGATAGACTATCAAAATCAATTAAAAACAACTCTGATAATCTTGTTCGGCATAAAGATAAATCTGAAGGCAAAAATGTTAAAAGTACTATAAATGATAATGAGGCACAGTTCTTAATGCTTGCAAATAAATTTAATGAAGCTGTAGAGGTTATATTAGAGTTATCTCATAAAGTTGAAAAACTTGAGAAAAGTGCTATCCAAAATTCCAATAAAAAGAAAAACAGTGAAGTTCTTTTATCTTTTTTTAATTTTAGGATATTTGTTTTTCTTTTGCTGATTCCAATAATAATTTTAGGTTTTTTTACTTTGCCTTACGATTTTTCGTTAATAAAATCAATAATTATTGATATCATATCAGCGTTATAATGTTTTGTCCTCTAAATCAATATCTAAAATGGTCATGTTAAAGTGATAGCAAATATCTCCATCTTCCTTATCTTCAAAAATTACACCTAGAAACTCCCCATTTAATGTAACATCAGCTGAATCTATTTTATTTTCTCTTCCTTCAACCTTTATTTGCTTTGATCCTAAAGTAAGCCTCAAATAGTTCTGAATTTTACTTAATGTATTTCTATCCATTTTAATGTTCCTGATAATTAAAGATTCTTATTTTATTTATAGTTAACCATACTAATTTTTCTTCAACTTTTTAATACTTAATTTTTTTTCAAAATTAGATAAAATTGTAAATAAATTATTGCTTTTACTGATAACTTCTTCACTTTTTTTTATATAAAAATTAGGTTTGTTTCTAAATCCCTTTTGACTACTCTTTACTATTTGGTACAAAGGTTTATCTTGAGTATGTCTGTATATTGAAAAAATAGCATTATCAATTTTACTATCTAATGCATAATCTTTCCAATGGCCTTTAGAAATTTGTTTGCTATATAAACTTAAAATAGAAGTCAGTTCTAATTTGGAAAAAAAAATAAAATTTCTTTCAATCTTCTTAATATTAAAAGCATTATTTTTTATGTTTGTTTTGTTAGTAGAACTAATATAACTTTTTATTTCAAATTTAACAATATTCATACTATATCCCAATATTTAAATTATTCTATATTTTAAACTATAATATTGTCCAATAATAATGATATTCATTTGATCTTTTGTTAATATAAGTTTAGATATATTAACATTTTTATAATATTTTTATATGGACAAGAAATGGCTGACATTTTTGATGAAGTCTCAGAAGAGTTAAAACAAGATCAGTTAATTAAAACTTGGAAAAAATATTCAAAATTAATTTTAAGTTCCATAGTTTTTATAATTATATGTTTAATCTCATACCAAATATATTTAAATTGGGAAAACAAGAAAAAAGAAACTATTTCAAAAGAATATTTTCAAGCATTAAAAGAGTTGGAGAATAAAAATTTTTCAGATAGTAAGAGACTTTTTTCTGAAAATATTAAAAAACATGAAAATGGTTATAGGATGTTGTCACTTTTTGGCCTTGCAGAGTCAAACTTTAAAAATGGCAACATAAAAGAAATGATTTTAAATTATAAATTAATTTATGAAGATGATAGCATTGACATTTATTATAGAAACTTATCTAGAATTCTTTGTGTTTTGAAGGATAATCAAAGTTCATATGATCAACAGAAAATGATTTTAAACCCCATATTAACAAGTCCTAGTACTTTTCAGCCTCTTGCCGCAGAATTAGAAGTTATTTTATTAATAAAATTCAACAAACTTGAAGAAGCAAAAAATTCCCTCAAAACTTTATTACAAAGATCGGACTTAAGTATTGAACAAATAAATCGA
>CACJJL010000051.1 GCA_902593735.1 uncultured SAR116 cluster alpha proteobacterium | reverse complement strand
TTCCTGTCTACGACTTACAAAAATCAAAACAATTTTACGACATGCTTATTGGTTATAATGAGAAACAGAAAATACTTTACCAAACACTATTTAAAAATGAAGAAAGTATTTTTTTTGGTGACAAGGGTTTTGGATTAAGATTGTTCAAACCAATTCCAGATCTATTAATTTCAAATCATATACAAAGTAGAAGAAGTTATATTACACTATTGGTAGATAATCTTGAAAATATTAAAGAAAAATTAGAACTCAAAGATATAAGGTTTATTTATAAAAAATCAGACAATGAATTATTTAAGAGCCTATATGTTCAAGAACCTTCATTAAATTTAATACATTTAGTTGAAAACACTTTTGGTTTTGAAGATCATATAAATGCTTGGTCGATGGGTTTAGATTGGGGAATTCATCATATGAATTTAGAATCTTTGAATGTTAGAGAGTCTATTTGTTTTTTTTGTGATTTATTGGGTATGAAGGAAGGACAATGGGTTGCACCAATTAATAAGGGTGATTTTAGCATCGATCCATCTAAATTAGCAATATTACCATTATCTAATAATAATAGGGGATTACATGTTATAAAGCCTGACGATGGGTTTGGTTATAGAAATAATTTTGCACACAATCCATCAATTGCGGGGCATCCAGCATTCACAATTAAAAATTTATCAAAATTGACAACTAAACTTGATGAAGAAAAAATTTTATACTCCAACGCCAAAGTATACGCCATGCCTGGATTTCATCAGATTTATCTTTATGACATCAATGCTAACATGTTAGAAGTTAATCAAGCAGTTTAGTTTAATTGAAAAAAAATTATGAATAGGATTTTTAAAAATGTTTGTATTACTGGTGCTGGAAGTGGCATTGGTAGATCTATTGCAATCGCAATGAGCGATGAAGGATATAATGTAGCTTGTGCAGATGTAGATTTAAAACAAGCTAATGAAACTCTTGAGATAATTTTGAGTAATAATGGACTTGGAATTTCAATAGAAACTGACGTTACCAAAATTAATGATATAGAAAGAATGATTATACAAACTGTAAATCAATTTGGTTCTATTGATATTTTAGTTAATAATGCAGGCGTAACTAGAACATCAAATATTATGGATTTAACCGAAAGAGATTGGGATTGGATACATAACGTCAATGCGAAAGGAACATTTTTTTGTTTACAGATAGCTGCTGATCAAATGATAAAGCAAAAGCAAGGAGGAAGAATCATTAATATGGCTTCTGTAGGTGGGAAAGGTTTTATAGATGTTTCTAATGCAATTTATGCAGCTAGCAAAGGTGCTGTAATCAGTTTAACAAAAACGGCAGCTCAAGAACTTGCAAAACACGAAATAACTGTAAATTCTATCTGTCCCGGCATTACATACACCAATATACTTTCTAACATTGTAAAGAAAAGAGCTTCAGAACAAAATAAAACGGAGGAAGAAATAATGAGACATTATGTAAGAGATATTCCTCTCAAAAGACCAAATAATCCAGAAGATATTGCTTCCATGGTAGTTTTTTTGTCGTCTAGTGGAGCTAGAAACATATCAGGCCAATCATATAATATTGATGGAGGTCTAATACCAAGTTAAATGAAAATATTTATAAGGATTAAATTTTGAAAAGATGGCGTCATTTTATTGTTGTTATTGGTATAATTCCATCATTAATAATATACATCTCTATGTTTATGTTTATCTTTGAATATATAACTGGCTATTACTGGTTAATTGACTGGTTAATTTATGTTATGGCAGGATTAATATGGATTTATCCTGCCATCTTAGTTATTAAGTGGTTGGCTAACAAAGAAGCCAATTAATATTTTATAAGTTTAATTTAAACTTATTTAAAATGTAGCTTCAATTGAAATTAATGTTGCAGAGCCATCATCAGCAGTCTGGCCAGAAGTGCCTGCACCATAATCATAATCATGGTATGTTAAATATGCATCCAAGCCTTCAACGATAGTATATTTTGCAGACAAGGAAGTGACGTCTAAAGTTTCACCACCTGTTGTTTCACTGACTTCTGTACCAGCAACTGCAAAAGTTAAATCATCACTGACAGCATAAGAAACACCATAATCATTAATTTCAGTAGTTATGGATGTTGATTGGTCATCCTCAGCTTCTGCAATGATAGCTGTAAATGGACCAGAAGATATTGTTAAACCTAAAGCTGTACTATTGATATCACCTGCTCCAGCAGTTGCACCATGTATGTTATTTTTCGCAGCTGCTAGAGTAGCTGTTACATCACCCGAACTAAATTCATATGAGGCAGCAACAACAGTTTCATCAGCATTTTCTGCAGCGCCTTGACCTGCGTCCTTATATGAAGCACCTATTGTTAATCCGGCAACTGACGGTAATTTATAAGTAATATTATTTTCGGCATCAATAATATTTACCAATGAAGCTTGTTGAGAAGTTAAGCTTCCAGAGGAGTTATAAAAAGTTGGAGCTTTTCCATCCGTTGAACCAGGACCTATTAAATCTGCTGCTGTTGGTGTAAGTTCATCACCAACACCTCCAGAATTACCCAGACTAAGGTAACCAAAACCACCCTCTAATGTTATATAATTTCCATCGCTATCAGCAGATGAAACTGCTTCTGTACCATTTGATCTAATAGTTTGGTACATACTTATAGTTAAACCAGAATCAGTTTTATTAGTAAATGCAAATTCTACTTTGTTGTCACTATGAAAATGATCATTAGAGGCACCGGCAGTAGAAGTACCTGGATCTTGGTCTAAATAATGCCATTGCATTGAGCCACTTATATTAACTTCAGCTTGAGCTATGGCACTTGAAAAACTCAAAGCAGTAGTTGCTAATAGACAATTTCTTAAAAAATTATTTCTCATTATATT
>CACJJL010000050.1 GCA_902593735.1 uncultured SAR116 cluster alpha proteobacterium | reverse complement strand
CCTAAAATTAACGCAATTGTAGTAAAAACCTATGAGGATGCTAAACAAAAAGCTAAAGTTTTAGATAAAAAAATTAAAGAGCATGAAAAAATTGGTTTGCTTGCAGGAGTTCCGACAACAGTAAAAGTAAATACTGACCAAACTGGTTATCCAAGTACTAATGGTTTACAAATTCAAAAAGATTTGATTGCTACCCAAGACAGCCCAGTCGTAAAAAATCTTAGAAATTCAGATGCATTGATGTTAGGAAAAACAAACACACCCGCTTTTAGCATTCACTGGTTTACAAGAAATAGTTTGCACGGACATACTCTGAACCCTCACAATAAGAATATTACTCCAGGTGGCTCATCTGGAGGTGCTGCTGCTGCAACTGCAACTGGAATGGGTGCAATTGGTCATGGAACCGATATAGCTGGATCAATTCGTTATCCTGCATACGCTTGTGGGATACATGGGCTAAGACCAAGCATTGGACGAGTTCCAATGGTTAACTACACTACTCCAGACAGGCATATTGGAGGACAAATTATGGCAGTTTCAGGTCCTTTAGCAAGATGTGTTAAAGACATAGAAATTGCTTTAAAAGCGATGAGTGTAGAGAATTATGATGACCCTTGGTGGGCACCAATACCATTTTCATTCCCTATGCCTGAAAAGAAAATAGCTTTATTAACAAAAATCGAAGGTCTTAAAATTGATCCTATAATAGTAGAAGAATTAAATTCAGCTGCTAAAAAACTAGAACAAATGGGATGGATTATAGAAGAGCCAAAAAGCCCAAATTTTCAAGAAGCTGCAAATTTTCAAGCGACTTTGTGGCTTGGTGAATTTAGGAGAACTGGTGGAAAAGCAATCAGTAAAGAAAATGACCCAGATGCAAATTTTATTTACAGCCAAATGTGTAGAAGATGCCCTGATACGAGTTTAGAAAAATTTATGGACTCTTTACAACATAGAGCGAAAATAAGTAGAGAATGGAACAAATTTTTTGATCAATACCCTATAATATTATGTCCTATTACTGGAGACATCCCATTTCCAGATCTAAAAGATCTAGAATCAGAAGAATCCTTTGATTTAGTTTTTGACTCTATGCTTCCTCAAATTGCCCCTCCATATATGGGACTGCCTGGATTTTCTTTTGCGACAAATAAAACAAAAGAAAATATCCCATTAGGAGTACAGCTCATTTCAAGAAAGTTTAGAGAAGATTTATTATTAAACGTTGCATATGACTTAGAAAAACATTATCCAAAAATTGAACTGGTATTACCAAATTAATGACACACACCTTAATTAAATAAATGGTTGAAAGTATTAAAATTTGTATATTAAAATCAATGTAAAATTATTTTATTGATAAAATGTTCAAAACTAATGTGAAAATTACATACGCTGAGTCTTGGCTTCCAATTCATCACAAGTTTTTCATACATACTGTCGAATTATTATCTGCAAGAATAGCACTAGAAAAAAGATACAAAAACTTTATTTCTAATTCTAAAAACAAAACTGGTACGGAATTATGGAAACATGCGTTAAACTCTATGGGAATAGAAACGCCAAAATTAACTCCCATAACTAAAAGAAAAAAAGGTAAAGGACTAATTATTGCGGCCAATCATCCTTTTGGAGTTACTGACGGAGTGTTTTTATCTTGGTTTGCATCTACATTTGATGATAATTTTAGAGTAATTGCGCATGGTGTTCTTCAAAAAGAACCAACTCTTGCGCACAACATACTTCCTATTGATTTTAGTAATAAAAAAAATGCTATGAGAGACAATGTTGTTACCAGACAAACTGCAATTCAAATTTTGAAAAATGGAGGTGTTGTAGCAATTTTCCCGGCAGGAGGAGTCGCCTGGTCAAGAAAGAAGGGATTACCTATTGAAGAAGACAATTGGAAACCCATGCTGGGTAGATTAATAAATGATTCAAAATGTGACGTTATCATTACCAAATTTGGTGGTCAAAATTCTAGAGTTTTTCAGGTTGCATCTCGAATACATCAAACTTTTAAGCAAAGTCTATATTTATACGAAATTAGAAAAAGTTTAGATAAGCCAGTAGATTTTGAAGTTTTAAAATATTTAAAAAATGAGAATTTACCAAAGTTGGATGATAAAAGTTTAGCGCTTTTTCTTCAAACCAAACATAAAACTTCACAAACTAAGTATTAAAAAGTTTACTACCTTTTTTTGAGAGCTCAGGCAGTGCTGTAGGCCTTTTAACGAAAGTATCTACGCTTTTAACATCTAAAAACGTTTTACCTGCCTTAATTATTTCGCTATTTGGTATTTTAGGTGAATTATTTTTATCTGATCTATGAAGAGTATTACAATGAAAAAAAGTACATATCCTGGATCCATTTCACAGTAAACTAATTTTAGATGTTTTTTGCCTCCTCAACTCTTTTTAAATCGACACCAACTTGACCACTTTCTAATAATGCATGGTCAACTCTTCCTAATTTATTGGAACCAGACAAAACCTGTAAACATCCATTTTCTTTTGTACATTTGTCCAAAGCTTTCATTACAGTAGCCATAAGAAGAAACAGACAACCATTGTTATACCAATATTAATAATCTTGGTGCCATTCCCAAGCCCCACATTCATAGGGTTCTTTAGCTGTTATTTTAGAATGATAGTGATAAACCTCTCCACCAAGCAAATCTTTCATAGTATTTACGATCTTTTCTGATCTAGCAGTGACATCATAAATACTGTCATCCGGATGGTTCCAAGCCATCATTTTACTTGTTAATCCTTCAGAATCTTTTCTATCACATAAATGATCTCTTATAGCAGGATCTTGTTTTGAAGCATTTTGTAAAAGATGCGTTTCGTCTTCATTAAAAAATTTTTTTAGAATCACATACCCTTTGTCATGAAAATCTTTGGTTTGAA
>CACJJL010000049.1 GCA_902593735.1 uncultured SAR116 cluster alpha proteobacterium | reverse complement strand
CCATGCATTCAATTAAAGATTTTTTGACATCTTTCAATATGGGCACAGTTGCATTGTAATCTAAATAAATTAGTTTATTCACGACTAATACTTGGTATGTAAAGATTTAAATTTGTTATTTTTTATTTTTTTTAATTTTATCATTTTCTAATTCTTTAATTTTTATCTCTAATTTTTCTACTTTATTAAGAAGAGTTACTAATGTCTTTTCCCTCGGATCAGTATCACTAGCTGATATTCCATAAGCTTTAAATTTTTCCTTTTTAGAAGATCCTGCAAACTCTCTAGCAGGTACGCCTGCTACGGTTACATTAGGTTTAACGTTTCTTGATACGACAGAATTAGCACCTATCCTTGCATTATCACCAATTTTAATTGCACCTAAAATTTGTGCTCCAGATCCAATTATTACATTATTGCCTATCGTGGGATGTCTTTTTTGATTTCTTTGGGAGTTGCTTTCAATTGATGGCATAATACCACCTAACGTAACTCCTTGATAAATAGTAACATTTTCACCAATTTCTGCTGTCTCGCCAATAACTATGCCTAAGCCATGGTCCATAAAAAAATTATTGCCTATTTTTGCAGCAGGATGTATTTCAATACCCGTAATCATTCTTGCAAAATACATAATCATTCTTGAAATAAATTTTAAATTATATCTCCAAAATATGCTCGCAATTTTATAAAAAAACATAACATGAAATGTTGGATAAAGAAAAACCACACCAATCCTACTCTCAGCAGCTGGGTCTCTTTCAATAATAGAGTCTATCTGGTTAATAATTTTTTTAAACATTTTTATTTGTCCATACAACCGTTTAAATCTACACTATAACTTCAATAAAGGTAATATTTAAATGTAAATGTTTTAAACTTTATATAATTTACTTTTAAAAACTTAAGTAAAAAAAATCACTATATAAGTAACTTAACTTTAATGTTATGCTCTTTAGAGTTTTATACCATCATTATTATATGATATAAGAAACTCCGATCAAATTTTCTGGAGAACGAAAATGCCTGAAGTAATTCTAAATGGACCGCACGGAAGGATAGAATGTAGATACCATTCTGGAGCATCACCAGATAGCCCAATAGCTTTGATTTTACATCCAGAACCAAATCAGGGCGGAAGCATGAATAACAAAGTTTCTTATGGAATGTACCATGAATTTAGAAATAGAGGTTTTTCAGTTTTGCGTTTTAATTTTAGAGGAGTTGGAAGAAGTGAAGGAGTTTATGAGGGTGGAGAAAGTGAACTAGCAGATGCGGCTGCCGTTTTAGATTGGATCCAATCACAAAATGTTCATTCGAGGTATACTTTCATTGCAGGATTTTCTTTTGGCTCATGGGTTGGTATGCAATTGATGATGAGAAGACCAGAAATTTTAGGTTTTATATCAGTATCACCCCCAGCTGACAAATTTGATTTTTCATTTCTAGCACCTTGTCCAGCATCTGGACTAATTATTCATGGCGATAATAATAAAAGAGTACCTAGCGAGATAATTCAAAGAATTGTTGACAAAATATCTATTCAAAAGGGTATAAAAATAGAAGTTGAATTCATTAAAGATGCAGATCATATGTTCTCTCAACATGATCAAGAATTAATGGACTCAATAAAAAAATATTTAAATAGTGTTTTAGACTCATCTGAATATAGAGAGCTATGAAAATATTAATTAATGAGACCAATAAATGATTAAAACAATTAATTCTGATTTTGTTGATATAATGACTGAACGTGGATATATTCATCAATTTACAGATAAAGAAAACTTAAAAAAAGAATTATCAAAAGGATCAATTTCTGGATATATTGGATTTGATTGTACTGCTCCTTCATTACATGTAGGATCTCTAATTCAAATAATGATGTTACGTTGGTTCCAAAAAACAGGTAACAAACCAATTGTTTTAATGGGAGGGGGCACAACTAAAGTTGGCGATCCCTCAGGAAAAGACAGCGCAAGACCTCTTCTAACTCAAAAAAAAATAAATAATAATAAAAGAAAAATTAAAACTATTTTTAAAAAATTATTAAAATTTGGTAAAAATGCAAATGACGCAATAATGGTAGATAATTCTGACTGGTTAGATGATTTAAACTATATATCTTTTTTAAGAGATTATGGACCATATTTTTCAGTAAATAAGTTAATTAATTTAGAAAGTGTAAAACTTAGACTTGAAAGAGAACAAAATCTATCCTTCTTAGAATTTAATTATTCACTATTACAGGCTTTTGACTTTTTACAACTTTCTAAAAATTATGATTGTAAATTGCAAATGGGTGGTTCTGATCAGTGGGGTAATATTATAACTGGTCTAGACCTAGTAAAAAAGGTAGCGCAGAAACAAACATATGGATTAACCTCTCCACTTTTGACAACTAGCAGTGGATCAAAAATGGGAAAGACTGCAAGTGGAGCTGTTTGGTTAAATGAAGACCAATTACCTGATTGGGACTTTTGGCAATATTGGAGAAATACAGAAGATTTAGATGTTGTTAAATTTCTGAAATTATTCACTGAAATTCCTATTTCTGAAATAAATAAATACGGAAGATTGAAAGGCTCTGAAATTAATGAAGCTAAAATAGTTTTAGCTAATGAAGTAACAAAATTATGTAGAAATGCTGAAGTTGCAGCAAAAATCTCTTCGTCTTCTGCCAATTTATTCAGGAAGGTTAATATAGATGAAACTTTACCAAGTGTTAGTGTACCTAATTTTGAGATAACGTTAATAAATGCCCTTAAAATGTTAAGATTTTTGAATACTAACGGAGAAGCAAGAAGGCTCATTAGAGGAAATGGAGCAAAAATAAATGATGTTGTAATAAAAGATGAAGACTACATACTATCTAGTAAAGATTATCAAAATGGCAAAGCTAAAATTTCATTTGGGAAAAAAAAACATGGTGTACTAATTTTAAAGTAAT
>CACJJL010000048.1 GCA_902593735.1 uncultured SAR116 cluster alpha proteobacterium | reverse complement strand
TTTATCCTTTTTTATTTTCTTTCTTTCTGAATATTTTACTATCCCTTGAGAACCGTAAAATAATGTCATTTTCCCCATTTTAGTGTTTATTTCATCTAATATTTTCATATGAATATCAGATATATTGGCAATATTTTTATAATTTTTGTCATGTGTAAACAAGTTACCTTGAATAACATAATTGTTATTTGTAACGTCTTTTTTTCTTTGTTTCAAATCAAGCAATATTACTCCAATTTTTTTATAGTTATAATTTGGACGATAAAGTGTGTCCAATACCTTAAATGCTTTTTTCATTATGATAGTTGTATTATCTGTTAAATCGTCAAAAGGTAATATTGCACTATTATTATATTGTAAATCCTTCTTTCTAAAACGATTAGTCTTAATAAAAACACAAATCTCTCCACATAAGCTATTTTGACTTCTAAGCTTCTCTGCTGCTCTTGCGACATGATTTGCTAATGCTTGTTTGAGATTATATTTATCATTAATCATATTGCCAAAAGATCTAGAAACTGTAATAGATTTTTTATCCACTATATTCTCTAGAGCAAGACAAGAATTTCCTCTTAATTCGTAAACCATACGTTCACCAACAACTGATACTAATTTCCTGATTTGACGAGGATCTGATTGTTGCAAATCAAGTGGGTTATTAATTCCTATTGATTTTAAACGATTTGCCCATCCTTTAGATATCCCCCAAATATCTTCTAATTGAATATTACTTAGTATACTTCTTAAATGATCAGATATAGTTAAAACATAAACACCGTTGGATGAATGTTTCTTGGCCATTTTATTTGCCAATTTTGCTAATGTTTTGGTAGGACCTACTCCGATTGAAACAGGTATACCAGTCCACTGATAAATAAATTGTCTAATTTTAAACATTTCTTTTGAAATAGTTTTTTCATCGAATTTTCTTAAGTCAAGGAATGCTTCATCAATAGAATATATTTCCATATCAGGTACAAAATAGTTTAATGAACTCATTACCCGAGAAGACATATCTCCATACAAAGTATAATTTGAGGAATATGTGAATATTTTATTCTTCTTTATTAATGTTTTGTATAAATATAATGGGGCTCCCATAGGTATACCTAGAGATTTTGCTTCATTAGATCTAGCAATAATACACCCATCATTATTGGATAATACTATAACTGGCTTGTTTCTCAATAACGGATTAAAAACTCTTTCGCAGGAAACATAAAAATTGTTACAATCAACTAGTCCATACATATCACAAAAAATGAACCGAACTAGTTACTACTCCCCAAATTTCCATATTCATATGATCTTCAATTTCAATTGGCTTATATAAATCATTTTCTGGCATCAATATTATTTTTCCAGAACGCTGGTATAATCTTTTAACAGTCATTTGCCCGTCTAAAACAGCTATAATTACTTTTCCGTGTGCAGGCTTAATACTCCTATCAACAACCAAAATATCGTTGTCATTTATACCAGCATTAATCATTGAATCACCGTTAACGCGCACAAAAAATGTTGCAGCAGGACGTTTAATTAGATAACTATTTAAATCTAAACTTTTCTCTAGATTATCATCTGCAGGAGATGGAAAACCCGCTGAAACTTTAGAACTATAAAGAGGAAGAGTTTGAGGATAATTTAAACATGGCCTAAATACTTCTAATTTATCTAGCATCTTATAGTGTCCGTTTTGAGCTAAAATTCTTTTGGTTACTTCTAAATTTAAATTAATCATTATTCCATTCCAAATATTTTGTTCATGTTTTGTTCTCCTATAAAAACAATAAAAAGTCAACTATTAAAGTAAAATCAAATAACAATTATATTAAAAAAATATACAAAAGAATTTATAAACTGTTAGAGTATTAACGATCTTTTAGTTTTTCAAGTAGATTATCTAAATCATGATCAACTTGCTCGTCAAAACCATTTTTAGATGAGAAATAAGCTAAAGACATTAAACCAGACCCTAATAAAATGGTAAAAAAAGCACCACCAAAAATTGCTATTTTTCCATTATTACTAATTGTAATATCTGACATTTGTAACCATAAATTAATTGCGAATATGGTAATTAATATCACAGTAGAGATAGCTAGAATAATTATAAATAATGTATTTTTCATATGCACATATATTATAGTAAATTAAAGACAAGTCTATCAATATTATCTAAGGGGCATTTCCGATTTAACTAATTTTTCCCAGTATGCAATACCTAGAGGTAAAATATTGTCGTTAAAATCATACTTACTATTATGTAGCATACAACCTGACTTCCCTTCACCTGCTCCCAACCATATATAGGATCCAGGTATTTTTTCTAACATATAGGCGAAATCTTCGGCACCCATAGAGGGTGCCATATTAGTTTTAACCGAATCTTTACCAAATAAATTTGATGAAACTTTAATTGCTTTTTCACTAGATTCAATATCATTTATTGTTACAGGATAGCCTTTAATAACAGATACATTAGCTAAACAACCATAAGCTATTGCTGTAGCATTACAAATTTCTGTAAATTGTTTATGAACACTTATTCTAGTATCCGGGTTAATAGTTCTAATAGTACCAATAAAATCTGCTGTTTGGGGTATAATGTTAAATCCAGAACCTGCATTAATTTGAGTTACAGAAATCACAACGGCGTCAAGGGGATTCTGTCTTCGAGAAACTATCTGTTGTACAGCCTGAACAATAGCAGCAACAGCTAGAACAGGATCATTTGTTGCTTGAGGCATTGCGGCATGACCACCGTTTCCATTTATAGTAACTTCAAATTTGTCTGCTGCTGCCATAACAGATCCTTTATGAACGGCAACACTTCCTTCACTCATACCTGGCCAATTATGCATACCCCAAACACTATCCATAGGAAATTGTTGAAACAAACCATCCTCTATCATGGCAAGCCCACCACCTCCACCTTCTTCTGCAGGTTGAAATATAAAATACACAGTTCCATCAA
>CACJJL010000047.1 GCA_902593735.1 uncultured SAR116 cluster alpha proteobacterium | reverse complement strand
TTTTATAAAAAATTTATATTATTACAAACTATAGTTTGATATTGTAGATATCTAAAATTACACCGAATTTATTGAGGCTTACTGTGTTAGACAACCAAATCATTAATATCAGAAGTGAAGTGGATAATTGGCTACAGAGTTTCAATGAAGCTATTTCACAGCAAAAAAATAAAGATGAATCTATAAAAATTCTTTCCAATCTATTTTTTGAAGATAGTCATTGGAGAGACATTTTAGCCCTTACATGGAAGATACAAACTGTATCGGGAAAATCGAAAGTAATTGAAAATCTTTACAACAAAATAATGGACGTTTATGCCAAGAGTTTCCAAATTGACCAGCAAAGAACACTGCCTAGAGAAGTCATAAGAGCTGGAAAAAATGTTATAGAAGTTATTTTAAGATTCAAAACAAATTTTGGAAATTGTGAGGGAGTAGTTCGTCTATTTGAAGATCAAGAAAGAAAGGGTTCTTTCAAAGCATGGAGTCTACTGACTGCCCTTAGTGATTTAAGTTCTTCTGATAAAAAAAATATTGAACAATATCAAAATATTATAGAAGGACCTAATTGGTTAGATAAAAGAAATGAAGATAGACTTTATAAAAATAGGGAACCAGAAGTGATTGTTGTTGGAAGTGGTCAGGCTGGTCTTTCAATTGCAGCAAGGCTTAAACAACAAAATATAGACACACTTATTGTAGATAAAAATGAAAGAATAGGTGATAACTGGAGAAATAGATATCATTCTTTAAAATTGCATAATCAGACACATGTCAATCATTTACCATATATGCCTTTTCCTTCTACCTGGCCAACATATATTCCGAAAGATAAGTTGGCAGGTTGGTTTGAGTATTATGTTGAAAGTATGGAATTAAATGCATGGACTAATACAAAATTTATTGGGGCGGAATATTACGAAAATAAAAGGCACTGGAAAGTAAAACTCAAATTATCTGATGGTACTATTAAGATTATGAAGCCAAAGCATATTGTGATGGCTGTTGGTGTAAGTTCAGTTCCAAATCGCACCAAAATACCTGGTATAGACGACTATAAAGGTGAGGTTATTCATTCAGCAGATTATGATAATGGAAAACACTACAATGGAAAAAATGTTCTAGTTTACGGGACTGGAACAAGTGCACATGATGTTGCACAAGATCTCTATGTGCACGGAGCAAATGTAAAAATCGTGCAACGCTCGCCATCTATGGTAGTCAATGTGGAACCGAGCGCACAATTGCCATATCAATTATATAGTGAAGGTCCAAATACTGACGATTGTGATTTAATAACCATTTCAACACCTCTACAAGTACTTAAAAAGACACACCAGTTATTAACTGAAAAAACAAAGAGAATTGATAAACCGCTTTTGGATAAACTTACAAGAGTTGGCTTTAACCTTGAATATGGAGAAGAAAACTCTGGGTGGCAATTTAAATATTTAACAAGGGGCGGTGGTTATTATTTTAATGTAGGAGCATCAGATTTAATAGCAGATGGTAAGATAAAAGTTTTACAATTTTCAAATATTGTAAATTTTTCATCCTCTGGTATTGAAATGAAATCAGGTGAAAAGCTTGACATAGATTTGATGGTTACGGCTACTGGATATAAAGGCCAAGAATATGTTGTTGATGAATTATTTGGCAAATCAGTTGTAGACAAAATTGGTCCTATTTGGGGATTTGATGATGAAAGGCAAGAGTTGAGAAATATGTGGATGCAAACCAAACAGCCAGGACTTTGGTTTCATGCAGGAAGTTTAGCTCAGTGCAGAATTTTTTCTAAGTTTTTAGCTTTACAAATTAAAGCAACACTGGATGGTATTATTTAGTAAGAATATAAATTTTTATGGACGGATTTTAGCGCCAGTTAATTTTTCATAAGTAAGAGCAACATTGCTCATATCAGCGTTTTCACCAAATTCATCGATAGTGTTTTTTAAAAGTTCTTGAGACAATTTTCCTAGAGGAATTTCAACTTTATTTGAATCAGCTATTTTAGTTGCTACTCCTGCATCCTTTTTCATTAAGCCAGTACTAAAACCCTGAACCATTTTACCAGAAAGAATATTATCAGGTAGTGTGATTTCAGTAGCATAGTTTCTACCTGAGCTTTTTTGAATAATTTCAACTGCTTTTTTTGGATCAACACCATCTTTGACAAGTAATGAAATAACTTCAAAAGTTGCCATCCTACAAATCAAATTAAGTAAGTTATTGCCAGCTTTAATTGAGTGTCCTGATCCTATTTTACCTGCATAGAAAATATTTGAACTTATATCATCCATTAAAGGTTTTATTTTTGCGAATTGGCTTTCTGTTCCACCTACCATTATCGCTATATTTCCTTGATTAGCCCCTTTTGGACCTCCACTTACAGGAGCATCAATAAAATTAATTTTTTTTGAATAAAGTGTTTTAGAAATTTGTCTTGTGATTTCTGGTTCTCCAGTGGTCATATCAATTATGAAAGAATCCTTTGCAACTGTAGTAAGTAAGCCATTTTCACCATTAATGACTTTCTCTACGATAGCACTTGTTGGCAAACATAAAAAAATTCTAGATGTGTTTGTAGCTAGATCAGATGGAGTAGAGCATGCTGTTGCCCCTCTATTTGTAAAATACTCTAAATTTTCTTGATCAAGATCGTGAACAAAAAGTTCATTATTTCTTAGCAACCTCTCAGCAAGTGGTTTGCCCATATTACCTAAACCAATGAAACCAACTTTCATTGAAGTTTTTACCTCCAACTAAAAAAATTTTTCTATAAATAATCTAATATAAAATTAGCAGAAGAGAAATAATATTATATCTTTATTTAGAATAAAGATTTAAAATTCTACATATACATTCTGGGAAAAAAATAATCGACAACTTCCCCGTTTGTAAAAACTGGTGTTTTAAAATTATTTTTAGAATATTCTATCACAATAACACCACAAGTAACTAAATTAGTTGGTAATTTATTATGACCTTTAGTTGTTAGTTCATAC
>CACJJL010000046.1 GCA_902593735.1 uncultured SAR116 cluster alpha proteobacterium | reverse complement strand
TGCTTATAACTGCTCCAGCATTGTTGGGGCAATATTTTGGAACTAAGATTAGAATGAAGTTATCTAATGAAATTTTCAGAAAAACTATTTTAGCAATTCTAATAATTATTGGATTTTCACTATTAATTAAAAATTTATAGATTTTTTATATATATTCTAGAAAATAATTCCTAATTAATTTAATAAACATTTTTGGTAATTTACATGTGTTATAATATAGCTGTATTATTAAGTGGTAATGGCTCTAATTTAAAAGCTATAATAGATAAAGGTATAAAGGTAAGCTTTGTTGCTTCTAATAATCCTAAAGCTTTAGGTTTAAAGATTGCCAAGAATGAAAATATTCCAATTTATTCTTGTAATAATATTTCAGATTTAGAAGAAGAAGTATTGAAATTAATCATCAAATATGATGTTAAATTGTTGGTGCTTGCAGGCTATATGAAACTGCTAAGTAAATATTTTGTTAAATCTTTACCTTTAAAATTTATAGTTAATATTCACCCATCTCTATTGCCAAAGTATAAGGGTATGAACGCTATTAAACAAGCATTAGAAGATTGTGCACAATATACAGGTGTAACAATACATTATGTAGATGAGGGTATGGATAGCGGATCTATAATTAAACAAGAAATTATTAAAATTAATGAGATTGACACTCTAGAAACTTTAAAACACCGTTTACAATTAATAGAACATCGCCTTTATTCTGATACAATAAAATCCATTTTGATTAGGAATTTACAAAATTAAAGTTTAATATTTTTCACATTAGAGTTAATAATAAAAGTTGTGTTCCTTTTATATTGTGGAAGGTTTTAATTAAACTATGAACATTGGAAAAGCATCAAAATTATCAGAATTAACTGTAAAAGCTGTTAGATATTACGACAATATTGGTCTTGTAAAACCACACCAAAACGTTTTGTCTGGGTATAGAGAATATAACGAAGAAGATGTTCTAAAATTAAAATTTGTAGGAAAAGCAAGAAAATTTAATTTTAGTATAAATGAGTGCCGGGAATTATTATCTTTATACGAAAATAAAAGTAGACCCAGTAAAGACGTAAAGAAATTAACTTTAGAGAAAATTTCTCAAATAGACAATAAGTTAAAAGAGTTACAAAATTTAAAAGATGAATTAAGTTATCTAGCTAATAATTGTCATGGTGATGATAGGCCCAATTGTCCAATTCTTGATGCTTTGTCAAAAAAATGAAAAATCTCTCAGATACAACGGTATCAATAATATTAATGATTATATCTGGTTTCAGCTTCATAGTAATGCACAGTGCAGCAAAGTTTTTATCAGATGAAATTCATATTTTTGAAATTACATTTCTCAGATGTGCACTTGTAATAGTTGTACTATCTCCAATTATAATTAAGGAAGGAAAATCTACTTTTGTAACTAAACAACCTAAATATCAGTTATATAGAATTATTACAAATTCAATTGCAATGCTATGCTTCTTTTATGGCTTAACATTAACAACCCTATCACAGGTAACAGCTCTTAATCTAACAGTCCCAATTTTCACAACACTTTTAGCATTCGTCTTTTTAAAAGAAAAATTAAATAAACATAGGTTATTTGCTCTTTTTATAGGTTTTTTTGGTGCAATAATAGTTTTAAGACCTGACATTTCACTAAATGTTGGGGGTGTATTTATACTTATTTCGTCACTAATCTGGTCAGTTTCCTTAATATTTATAAAAAAATTGACTGAAACAGACTCACCAGTAACAATTTCTCTTTACGCAGGTGTTGGAATGATACCAGCAACACTTATAGCTGCATACCCTTATCTAATAATGCCAAATTTATATCAATTTTTAATAATTTTCTTTATCGCAATTACTGGAACAATAGCTCAAACACTTTTAAATAGTGCATTTAAAAGAGGGGACTTAGCAATTTTACTACCCCTAGATTATTTAAAATTAATATGGTCTATTTTAATTGGATATACTATTTTTTTTGAAAGTACACCTTATACTTTATGGATTGGTGGTTTTTTAATTGTAGGAGCCTCCTCTTACATGGCATGGAGGGAGAGAGGATAAAATTTTTTATATTTTAACTAATTGCTTACCTAAATTTAAACCATTTAATATTTTAATTAGTGAAGCAGGTGCATTTTCCAATCCATCACTTATATCCTCTTCGCTAACTAACTTTCCCTCTACATACCATTTAAGTAATTTATTATAAATTTTTTGGTATTCGCTAAAGTAGTCTAGGACCAATAAGCCTTCAATTTTAGCCCTTTTAATAAGTAAGGTTCGGTTAAACCTAGGACCATTTGGTATTGGAAATGAAGGCATTCCGATTGTTCCACATATTACAATTCTAGCTTTGACGTTTAAATTTTCCATAACTGCATCAAATTGTATTCCACCAACATTATCAAAAAAACAGTCAATTCCGTTGGGGGCTATTTTTTTTAAGATACTAGATATATCATTTGTTTGTTTATAATTGATGACTTCGTCATATCCAAACTTACTTTTACAAATAGCTGCTTTCTTATTTGAACTAGTAAGGCCTATAGTTCTGCACCCATAAATTTTAGCTAGTTGCCCCACAGCTGACCCTACACTTCCTGCAGCAGTTGTAACTACTACAACATCATTTTTTTTTGGCTTGCATATATTAATAAACCCTGCATAAGCAGTTATTCCGCTTAAACCTAAAACACCTAAATTTTTAGATAATGGAGCTTTTTGAGGATTAATTTTTAATTTAATCTTGCTTTCATCAACTACAGAAAACTTTTGCCAACCTAACCATCCTACAACATATTCATTAACTTTAAAATCATAATGTTTTGAAGATATAATTTTTCCAACTCCAAAGCTCCTCATAGTACCATTTATTGGGACTGGTTCAGAATAGTTTTCAATATCGCTTATCCAGCCTCTCATTGCCGGGTCTACAGATATATATTCCACCTCCACAAGGAATTGGCCATTTTTGAGGTCATCAATTTCGTCTGTAGTAAATTGAAACAAGTCCTCAGTAATAGATTTGTATGGACGTTTTTTCAGTATGACTTTGCTGTTAACTAAGTTTTTAATGATTGCATAACACCTCTAAATTTATTTTTACTTTAATTTAAAATTTAACACTTAATTTTTTTACATTTGAATAATTGTTAATTTATTTTAAC
>CACJJL010000045.1 GCA_902593735.1 uncultured SAR116 cluster alpha proteobacterium | reverse complement strand
CCTCTGACTTTTCTGCCGCATCTGCTTCTCTTTCTTGCCTTTTCTTACCTGGAGCACTTTTAATTGGTTGATCTCTAATCACAGGTGCTTTTACTAAACCGTCAGATGATAACATTTTTGCAACTCTTAATGTTGGCTGAGCGCCTTTTGATAACCAGTATTTTGCTCTTTCAACATCAAGGACTAATCTTTCAGCGTGATCTTTAGCTACCATTGGATTATATGAGCCTAATCTTTCAATAAACTTTCCATCTCTTGGTGACAATGCTTCTGCAACTACGATTTTGTAAAAAGGTCTCTTCTTTGCTCCACCTCTAGACAATCTTATTTTTAATGCCATTTTTTTTCCTTAAAATTAAGTTATTGTTTATAAATTTATCTTCTTTTTTTAGATGGTTTTCCACCTAACCCTGGCAAACCCATACCTCCAAAACGATTTGCCATGTTACCTAGATTAGGCATATTACCGCCCATCATTTTTTGTAATTCTGCCATTTTATTGGCATCCATAACTGAATTTTGACCATCCCCTAATCCAGGATTTGGACTTGCACCTCCAAGTGAAGACATCATATTTTTTAATCCACCAAGACCACCCATTTTACCCATTTTTTTCATCATACGAGCCATGTCTTGTTGTTGTTTCACAAGTCTATTTACATCAGAGACAGCTGTTCCTGATCCTGAAGCAATTCTTTTTCTACGAGAAGCATTTAAAAGAGAAACATTTACTCTTTCTATTTTTGTCATAGAATAAATTATAGCTTCTTGTTTTGAAATTGCTTTATCGTTAAAATTGTTAGCAGCCATTTGTTTCTGGAGCTTACCAATACCTGGAAGCATGGACATTATTCCACCTAAACCTCCCATTTTTTTTAACTGTTCAATTTGTTTTAACATATCATTCATATCAAAACTGCCTTGTGACATTCTTTTCATCATTTGGGCAGCATCTTCTTCTGCAATAGTCTCTGCAGCTTTTTCTACAAGTGAGACAACATCACCCATATCTAAAATTCTACCAGCCGCTCTATCTGGATAAAATGGTTCTAATCCGTCTAGTTTTTCAGAAACACCAACAAATTTGATAGGGCACCCAGTTACTGATCTCATTGATAGTGCCGCACCACCTCTTGCGTCACCATCAGACCGAGTTAAAACAACTCCTGATATTTTTATTAGCTCTGAAAAAGCTTTTGCTGTCTGGACAGCATCCTGACCTGTCATTGCGTCAGCAACTAATAAAGTTTCGGATGGTTTAGATAATTTAAAAACCTCTTTTGCCTC
This sequence comes from uncultured SAR116 cluster alpha proteobacterium, assembly GCA_902593735.1. Taxonomy (GTDB): domain Bacteria; phylum Pseudomonadota; class Alphaproteobacteria; order Puniceispirillales; family Marisalimonadaceae; genus Marisalimonas. Next base: position 2,268 of record CACJJL010000045.1, on the reverse strand, counting down.
AGACATCATGGCTGTATCAAGTGTCGTTCTACCTGCTGTATCAAGTATCAATACATCTATTGCCTGAACTTTAGATGCAGCCATTGCTCTTTTTGTTATTTTCTCTGGGCTTTCACCATCAATTTCTGGAAGTACTAAAACTTCTGCTTGTTGACCTAATATCCTAAGTTGTTCTCTAGCTGCAGGCCTGTAAATATCAAGCGATGCAAGCATTACTTTCTTTCTTTTTTTTGATTTCAAATGAAAAGCCAACTTACCTGCAGTTGTGGTTTTACCAGAACCCTGAAGACCAACTAACAATATGACTGCGGGAGGAGCGTGGTCTATTAATAGCTCTGATTCTGACGAGCCAAGAACTTCTATTAAAACGTCATTGACAATTTTTATAACTTGCTGACCAGGTGTAACTGATCTAAGAACCTCTTCCCCAACTGCCCTTACTTTAACTTTATCAATAAATTCTCTGACGACTGATAAAGCGACGTCAGCTTCTAGTAGAGCTGTTCGAACCTCTTTAAGTGCGTTTTCAACATCACTTTCAGAGAGAGCTCCTCTTTTAGTGAGTCCTTTAAAAACATTTCCAAGTTTATTAGTTAAGTTTTCAAACATTTTAAAACCTACTAGTTATTATAACCACGAATACGCCCGTGCTTGAAACTCAAGGACGCGCGTTTATGAATCTTTAACAATAAATAAACGTTTCAGTATAGAATTTTATCAACCAAGTCAAGCCTAACTGAAAGAAATAACTAATCCAAACCAGCTAAAGCCTTTGAAAATGATGAAGCTTCAAAAATTTGTAGATCATCTAATCCTTCACCAACACCAACTGCATGAATAGGAATTTCAAACTTTTCAGCTAAAGATACAACAACTCCACCTTTTGCACTTCCATCTAACTTTGTAATTATCATACCTGTTAAACCAATAGATTCATCGAAGCTTTTTAATTGAGAATGTGCATTCTGTCCAACAGTACCATCTAAAACTACAACTTTTTGATGTGGAGCGTCGTGATCCAATTTTGATACAACTCGACAGGTTTTTGTCAATTCTTCCATTAAATCTTTTTTATTTTGTAATCTACCAGCTGTGTCGATAATAACAATATCAATATCTTCTTTTTTTGCTAATTCAAATGCTCTAAAAGCTACAGCCGCTGAATCTCCTCCTTCTTCCCCAGATACCACTTGTGCACCAACTCTTTTTCCCCACGTCTTTAACTGTTCTACGGCGGCTGCTCTAAAAGTGTCTGATGCGGCTAAAACAACCGATTTATTTTCAAGTCTAAATTTTTCTGCTATTTTGGCAGCAGTTGTTGTTTTTCCAGAACCATTAACTCCTGCTAAAAGCAAAACGTGTGGTTTAGAGTTAACTTTTTTATAAAGATTTTGTTCACGAGGTAGTAAAATTTGTTCAATTTCTTCAGCCAAAGTTTTTGCGATTTGTGACTTTTCTATTTCTTTATTTTTATTTAATTCGAATTTCTGATCTTTAATCTTTTTTGCTATTTTACTAGCAACTTCCACACCAAGATCAGCTAGTATTAACTGATCTTCGATATCATAAAGTGTTTCTTGATCAATTGTTTTTTTTCCAGTTATAGAAGCAATAGCACCTTCCATCTTAGATGCCGATTTGCTTAATCCATTCTTTAATTTTTTAAACCAATTTAATGCCATTAAATTTGACTCTTTTTTTATCTATTTCAATTTTGAATAGTTCCTAACAGTCCACCAGGGTTAATTTCTAAAATTTTTGTAGAAACAATTGTGCATGCTTCAACATGTTCTATTAATTTTATTTTTGAAAAATTTTCAGAATGACCAACTGAATTATTTTCTACTAAAACTTTTTGAGTGGTTCCAATCTGACTGACTAAAAACTTATTATGTTGTTTTTTAGCTAATTCTCTAAGTTCTTTAGCTCTTTTTTGAGTAATTTTTTTTTGTACTTGTGGCATATTTGATGCTGGAGTATTTTTTCTGTTAGAGTATGGAAAGACATGAATATATGTAATGTTAGCTTCTGTAATAAGTTGCATACTCTTTTGGTGAGCTTTTTCATCTTCAGTAGGAAAACCAGCTATAAAATCACCCCCGAACACAATATCATTTCTTCGTCTTTTTGCTTCTTTTACAAAATTAATTACGTCTCTATAAAGATGTCTTCTTTTCATTCTTTTCAAAATAATGTCATCACCATGTTGAATAGATAAATGAATATGAGGCATTAGTCTTTCTTCATGCTCAAATGCATCCATCAAGT
>CACJJL010000044.1 GCA_902593735.1 uncultured SAR116 cluster alpha proteobacterium | reverse complement strand
GATGAAGGTAGAATTTATGATGCGGATGACATCGTTGTTCATTACGAAGGCACTTTAATATCACCTGAATACGCTGCAGAAACACTTGTTTTTCAAAATAATGGAAAAAAACTTAGAGATGATTTTAATACTCAACCTTATCCCTATCACATGCTTTATCCTCACGGGAAAGGTAAAATGATTTACAAAGATGGTGATGATATTGTCGAACAATATGAAGGTGAATTTCAGTATGGACAATACCATGGGAAAGGTACTCTTGTTGATAGGCATGGTGAAGTGCTAGAAGGTACGTTTAAAGAAAATAAGTTTGTAAAAGGCAATTAACATTTATAAACATGACGCGAAGAGTTGGTAGATATACAAAACATGAAAATGATGAACTTCTAAGGATGTTTGAAGAAGGGTACTCTGTTTATAAAATCTGTAGAAATCTTAGTCGTAGTCAAAAATCTGTTCGTAACAACCTTATAAGACTTGGAAAGATTGAAGGCGAAATAACACCCAGAAGATATTTTGTAGAGAGTAAAGATAAAATTATCAGAGATGAAAATCATTTCTTTGAATACTTCAAATACTTTTCAATATTATCTATTTTTGTATTTTCAATGATTGTAAATCCTTTATTGAATCCCATAGAAATCATATTTAATTATTTAGAAATCATCTACAACAAAATTCAATAAAAACTAAGATAGTACCAAGTTAAAAAGTCCCAAGTTGGGACATTTAATAAAAAATCAGAGTTTAAATTTGTAGTCATATTGTTGCCATACTTAATTTGTAGTTAAATTAAATGATTAAATCCTAGATCAATTTCAAAAAATTAATGTCGTGATTAACTCAACAGGATAGTTGCGTCATCTGTTTGAAATGTGAATCTAAGGAGATAATTATGTATAATCATCATAATGACAACACCCCCGTTTATTTAGTTGAAACTCATACAAGGATTGAAAGAGCAGTTGTTTCGTTCTGTGAAAGAGTAGTTTTTTTCTATCCTAGTTTTCATGCAAGAGCTGCTTTGGTAGATAACATAGGTGATCTCATAAATAAGGGACATAAGTCTAGTTATATAACTAATAATATAGCTGTGCTTCACTTTGAAGCTAAATGGGTAGAAGACAAAATGCAATTTGAAATAACAGTTCGCTATATTGGTTTTGAAACCGACGTAGACTTTCTAGAGCGAGCAAATTAAAGAACTAAAACTCAGGAGAGGGGTTAATACCTCTCTTCAACAAAAATGGAGATTTTATATGACAGAAGAATTATTAAAGAAGTACATTTACTATTTTGGAGATAAGCCACCATTCCCACCAAAACACATAATGGAATCCTTAGTAAGAATGAAAGACGATGAAACATTTGATGAAAAGTTAAAAGCTGTTTCTTCATTTAAAGGAGAGTTTAAAGAAAAAATAGAAGAAGTGAGTGGTGAAAAGATGTCAATTAATCATCCTTTTTTTGATGAAGACTTTGACAAAGAATAAACATTGATATAGGGAAAAAATAATGAACACCTCCTAATACACTTAGACATTCGTTGACGTAATTTACGTAACAGTACAGTTGCGTCATCTGTTTGACATTGTGAAAAAAGGAGAAGTATATGACAAGCAATCATGTAAAAACTACCCTTATGGGTAAACATAAAATCAACAAAGTAAAGGTTGAAATATATTTTGCACCTAAAGTTATTGAAGCATATGCATCAAGCGATGACATAAATCTAATCAATAATTTAAAACCCGGTGAAGAATATGATCTTTACCCCCTAGAGATGCACTTTAAAAATATTTTTGAAATTGTAAAATCACGTGTTTTAGAGCTTAAAACATATGAGATGTTTTTTGATAATATTGAATACGAAGGTCATCATTTAGTTTGGAAATCTAATTTTGATGAAAAATCAAAATTGATGAAAATAGGCGTAACATATTCTCAATTAAACAATCCAGACTATAAAGATGAACTAAATAAGGCTCTTCAGGAGTGGTGGGATGCTGAAGCAAGAGGTGAAGATATGGATGAACTTATAAGGCAGCAGTTTGAGGCTGGTAAGGATCATCCCAACAAGCCAAAACTTGTTGGTTTTATACCAGCACCAAAAAATACAACACATTAAATTTAAAAGAGGGATTTTATCCCTCTTTTTTCTCTTTTTTTCCTGATATGAACGTTACTATTATTTTATCAGTTTCAATGTTTTCTTCATTTTCATTAACGACTAATCCACTATTTTTGAGATCTTGAATAAGTAATTCAAATTCGATTTCAAGAAGTGATTTTTTTCTTTGTTCGTTAACCATCAAACTTTTCTTTCAAAGGCTATTGGTTCTGATGTGTAACTATCTGTATTTTTGTTATCGGAAAAGTTTCTTACAATAGTTGTTCTTTTTATCCCATTTTCTGTATGTTCCCACGTAATAAGTTCTTGTCGAAAAACAGAAGCTGGAACTTTGTTATTATTTAGGTTTTCTAGAGAACTTTCAGAGTTTTCATAAAACATACTTGTGTTAGTTTTTTTCATTTTCCAACTCCTTTTTTAGGAGCCTCGTTTGTGTTAATTTTAATTCCTTTTTCTTCCAAAATTCTTACCAAGTTGGTAAAAATTGTTTCAACTGACATTTCATGTTTTATTGGCTCAAGAAAGAGTAATTCTTTCTTATTTTTTTGAAATTTTCTATTCATGACTATCTCCTTTTTAGTACTTTTGCAAAAATTGCAGGGCGCACAATTTGGTATAACTGCCCAATCTATTAGGTAGATCAATCCATAAAAAAAGCCGTTACAACTGACGTTGAAACGACTGACAACGCTTTAGCTGTATTTATTAATCGCCCGCAATTTGCTCTTAAATCGGCGACATATATTCATAACAATAATTAATAAAATTTACAATTGAGATCTTTAGTTTTTGTATAATTTTTGTTTTCTTCTTTGTAAGTTGTGCAAGAAAAATTTCCCATGCCAAACATGTCTTCAATAAAGTTTTGCCAGTAGAAGTTTAACTTTGAGAGTAAGTTTCTTAAAAATAAAATTATAGCTTTCATCTTTTTCCCTATCACATATTTTTGGTTATAAAATTGAATTAATTAATTTTCTAATGCCTAAACTAGCCGGTAGTCTTATTACTTCATCAAACTTATTTGAATACCATGTCTCATTAGGATTAATTTCTATAGTTTTTGCGCCGCAATCCTTGGCATAAACAAGTGTTGAAAAGTCATTAGTAGCAAGAGATGATCCTACTGATACAAACAAATTTGCATTTTTGATTGCCTTATTTACTTCGTAAGAAAATCTTTTATTTTCACCAAAAAGAACACAATTAGGAAAACTTTTATTTTTGTCGATTTGTCTGTCTTGCGTAATAATTCCGTGTATATGCAAAACTTCTTTACTGCCAGCTCTTGTATGTAGATCGTCTATGTTTGTTGTTATGATAGTAAGTTTACCGTCAATTAAATTTTCGAGTTCTACAAGATCTTTATGAGCTTGATTTGGTTGTATGAGAGGCGATAAAATAAAAGCTTTAAGTTCATCCCAAAAACTTTTGAAAGTTGTCCAGTCTTCCTTCCACGCGTCTTTTTGGGTTATATGTTTAGGGTATTTCATAAATATTCCGTTAGGGTCGTCCATACTAGGAATCCCGCTATCCATAGAAATCCCTGCTCCTGAAAAAACAACAATATTCATTATGACTTATCC
>CACJJL010000043.1 GCA_902593735.1 uncultured SAR116 cluster alpha proteobacterium | reverse complement strand
AATTCTAAATTGAATAAATTTTTAAATTATAATGATTTAGATTTATTAAAAAACCTTAATTTTAATAAATTTTTTAACAACGATATGCCAGAAAATGTATTCTATGAGCTACCAGACTTTTTATTAGAAAGTATTAAAAAAAATTTTAAAATTGATTGGAAAAATGTTGCTTTATCTCTCAATAAAGAAGCTTTTGTTGATATTAGGATCAATAGTCTCAAAAATAAAACTAGAGATGAAATATTGGATAAATTTAATAAAATTGGAGTACCTTTTCAAATTAGTAAATATTCACCAATAGGCATAAGGCTTCTAAAACGATTTCCTGTAAATGGAAACAAACTCTTTAAATCTGGTAATATTGAAATTCAAAGTGAAGCGTCCCAATTATCAGCATTGTTGCTAGGTGCAAAACCAGGTATGCAAGTTGCTGACATATGCTCAGGAGCTGGAGGTAAATCTCTTATATTGGCAGATTTAATGCAAAACAAAGGTAGGATTCTGTGTTTAGACATAAATCAAAAGAGATTAAATAAGGCAAATGTACGTTTTAAGAGAGCAGGAGTTCATAATGTTGAGATACGTCTAGTTAAAGTTAACTGGAATCCAAAAGGATTAGAAAAAAAATTTGACTTAGTTCTTATAGATGCGCCGTGCTCTGGTATTGGAACATGGTCAAGAAGTCCTGATTCACGATTTAACTTCAATGAAAAAAAGTTACAGGAATTAATTAATATTCAATTGGATTTACTATTAAAAGGTTCTAAGATGGTTACTCCAGGTGGTAAGTTAGCATATATTATTTGTTCAATTTTACCTGAAGAAGGGATTGATCAAATTGAAAAATTTAAAAAAATTGTTGGTAGTAATTTTTTTGAAATTGATATGATAAATATGTGGAATGACAACTTATCGTTAAATAGTTTTCAATACCCATTTAATAAAGAAGAAAAAAGTATAACCATTAATCCTGCTATTCACAAAATGGATGGTTTTTTTATTTCAATGTTTCAAAGAAAAAGATGAGATAGACGATTTATTAAGAGAAAGTTAACTTATGGAAAATGAATTTGTTTTAATTATTGATTTTGGTAGCCAGGTTACACAATTAATTGCAAGACGTCTGAGGGAGTTAAACGTTTATTGTGAAATACATCCATTTAACAAAGTAAATGATGAATTTTTAAAAAAAATTAGTCCTAAAGCAATTATTTTTTCTGGGGGCCCAGCAAGTGTTAATAATGTTAATGCTCCGACACCTCCTCTAAGTGTTTACAATTTGGGTATTCCTATTTTGGGAATTTGTTATGGACAACAAATAATGATGAAAATGTTAGGAGGATCAGTTATTTCTGGTTCAGGAACATCAGAGTTTGGAAAATCCTACATAAATGCAAGCAAGGAAGGTAAAAATATTAAATTTCTAGAAGGTTTATTTCTGAATGATAGAAAAGAAGAAGTCTGGATGTCTCACGGTGATCATGTAGCAAGTATACCTAAAGATTTTAAGGTATATGGTATTTCTGAAAATGCACCATTTGCAATAATCGGAAACGCAAAAAAACATATCTATGGAGTTCAATTCCATCCAGAAGTTTTTCATACATTAAATGGTAAATTGTTAATCAAGAATTTTCTTAAATTATCAAATTTTTCTTTTAATTGGAGCATGAAATCTTTTCTCAAACAAGCAGTAGATAAAATAAAAAATAAAGTAGGAAGACAAACAGTAATTTGTGCATTGTCTGGAGGTGTAGATAGTTCAGTAACTGCGATACTCCTAAATAAGGCCATTGGTAATCAATTAAAATGTATTTATGTAAACAATGGTTTAATGAGGAAAAACGAAAGTGAAGAAGTCTTAAAATTATATAAGAATCATTATAAATTAAACTTAATAGAAGCAAATGAAAAAAACCTTTTTCTTTCTGGTTTAAAAGGAATAAAAGATCCTGAACAAAAACGGAAAATAATTGGAAAGTTATTTATACAGGTTTTTGAAAAACATGCTTTACAGATTGGTGATGTAAGTTTTCTTGCTCAAGGAACCTTATACCCAGATGTTATAGAAAGCATAAGTTTTTCTGGAGGCCCTTCAGTAACTATAAAGTCGCACCATAATGTTGGTGGCTTACCAAAAAAAATGAATTTAAAGTTAATTGAACCTTTAAAAGAGTTGTTTAAGGATGAGGTCAGAATTTTAGGAAAAGAATTAGGAATACCCAATGATTTTTTAGAAAGACATCCCTTCCCAGGACCAGGATTAGCAATAAGATGTCCTGGTGAAATTACCGACAAAAAATTAGATATTTTAAGAAATGCAGATTCAATTTATATTCAACAAATAAAAAAACACGGTTTATATAATAAAATTTGGCAGGCATTTGCGGTAATATTGCCAACTAAAACTGTTGGAGTGATGGGTGATACAAGAACATATGATTATGTTTGTACATTAAGGGCAGTTACATCATCAGATGGGATGACTGCAGATTATTATCCTTTTACTCATGAATTTTTGAGTGAAACCGCAACTGCCATAATTAATAATGTTAAAGGTATCAATAGAGTTACATATGATATAACCTCCAAACCACCTGGAACTATTGAGTGGGAGTAGTTCTTCTTTTATAGACCATTTTATAATGTTTTATAATTTTTTGTAGTTACAAAATTTAAAAACCATACCAATATCAATGCTTTTTTGGGGCAAGAACAATTGAGTTGGAATATAGCATAAAAAAATCTATTTATTGGGTTTAGTTTACAATTTTTTAAGATAAATTGTATTCATTAAAAAAATTTTAAATGAAATATAATTCAAAATTAATAAGTTAGCTTTTTTATTTTTCAAGTTAATGTACTTATGTATATTACTGTTTTTATTAAATATAAATATTTATAAATTGGTAATAATACTTAAAATGTAAGGAAGATAATTTCTTCAATATTATTATTAATTGAAATATTGAGTTATAATCGGTACACATTAAATATTAACTTTTAAAAATTCTAATAAATTAGATACCTGTATTAATTAGTCAATAGCGGAAAATTATAATTGTCATATTGGAAAAAATATAACGAAAAATTATCAGAAGTAACTGAATTAATGACTTCTTATAATAAGACACACCAGTTTAATTTTGTTGAATCAACATTTTATCCACATATCAGGGACATCCTAGGCTTAACAATAAGTTTACTTGTGTGTAAAAAAAATAATCGGCAATTAAAAATATTAGATTATGGATCTAATTTAACTGTATGGGCAAATTTTCAAAATAAAATAGAGACGCGTTTTTTAAAAGTGTCAATATATGATCCTTTCATTGAAATAGAAACGTATTATTCTATTCTTCCTTACAAAGAAATTTTTATTTCACCAAATTTATTTGATCTTAGAAAAAAAAAATATGATTTGGTTATTTTTGGTTCTGTTGCGCAATATGACAGTAGATTTTTATCATCCTGGAACAAGGAAAGAAATTTTAATACAAATTATATTTTGTTTACACATACCCCCTTATCTCTAAGTTCAAGTTTTACTTCTAAACAATTTTCAGACTATAAGGGTTTACAGACAATACATTCGTTTCGAGATATTTTAACTAAATTAAAAAATAACTCATATGACCTAATTTTTAAATCTACACTCTCAAATCAAAACGCATCTGTTGAGCAAAAATTTTTATCTAACACAATTTATGCAAACTTATTATTTAAGAAATTTATTTAGAAATGTAACTAAAGTTTTTCTTGTTAAGATATTGCTTAATATATAAAATCTTTCCA
>CACJJL010000042.1 GCA_902593735.1 uncultured SAR116 cluster alpha proteobacterium | reverse complement strand
AAAATGGGATATTATTTTTAGATAAAGAATTAACTTCTGATATATTAGAATATAAGTTTTTTATACCTATTTTATAAAAATTGATATTTAAAATTACTAATAATTTCGATTAACTATCAATTAACCTCTTAGTTATATCAACTTCAGTTTGAAGTAATCGGGATACTCCTGAAAAAGCTTGTTGTGATTTAAGCAAAGTGATCATTTCAGAAGTTATATTTACGTTAGATCTTTCAAGATGCCCTGCTTCTATTTTACCCAACGGACCACTCATTGGAAAATCATATTTTGGTAATCCTGATTTAGCATTATTCTGATATCGGTTATTGCCTACTTGTTTTAATCCTACTTCATTAGGAAATAAAGCAAATGCAAAATTTCCAATCACTACTTCATCATCTAGTCCATATGTAGCTGTAATTTTACCACTTGAACTAACTTTAATATTTGAAATTAATGATAAACCCTGATCTAAATTTACTTTTTTTGGTGGTATAATTAAATTTACTAAAGCTTTATTTTCTTCACCAAGAAATCCCATTACTTTTAATCCGTCATTAGTAACTACTTCACCATTTGCAGTTATGTTGAAAGCACCATCCCTTGTAAAAAAAGGTTTATCCAATTCTTTTTCATTAACAACAGGGAAAAAACCTAAACCAGTTATAGCTAGATCTAGAGCACCGCCTGTCATTTTCAGTGAACCTTGACTCATTTGCAATAATGGTTCATTCACACCAACACCTTGCCCAGAAAATTTATTAGGATCTGTTGACCTATTTGTTGAATATATATGTTCAAAGTTTGTCCTACTTTTTTTAAAAGCAGTGCTGTTTACATTTGCAATATTGTTAGAAACCACGCCCATTTCTTTAGTATTAGCATTAAAGGCACTTTTTAAAATAGATAACATATTATATCTCCTAATATAAAATTACACAGCAAAATTTATGCCATTGACTTTATCTATAATAAAATTTTATAAACATATAGTTAATGTGATCGTAATTATGCTTAATTAATAAATTTTAAAATCTAGAGATTTTAGCAAATGAATACACCATCTAAAAATACAAATTTAATTAAATTTAATGAGAAAAATTCTAATCTTCCGATAAAATTTAAACCATCGGAAATAAATCAGGCCTTAGAATTAGTAGATAAAGACCTTATTTTAAAAAACAGAGAAGAAGTTAAAAAATATTTACCAGACATTTTAGGTAGAGTTTTAGCAAGAATATGGATTGATAAAACTTTTAAAAAAAATTTTAAATCCAATCCACGTAAAGTTCTCAATGAAAATGGTGTTTTTTTACCCGATGACATGATACTAGAATTCCAAAAACCAAATTCTGACAGACCAAAGATTATAGTTTATGAAAAAAAACAAGGTTCCAATTTCAAAGTTAGGGTAGTTCAATTACAATTGGTAATGTTAGCGGGAAGATAAAATATTATTTTCTAAATTTATTTATAGATATATGAAAAAATTAATAAAAACTATTACTATATGCATTTATCTGTTTAGTTCATCTCTATGTCTAGCAGATGAAAAAAAACCAGACATTCAAGTTGTATACAAACTTTTACAGGAAAAAAAATTTGAACAAGCCATAAATAATCTAAAAATATTATCTCAAAAAAATGACATCAATGCACAATTGCTTTACTCAAAAATATTATACTCAGGAGATATAACACCACAAAATTTTGAAAAATCTTATTTTTGGGCTTTTTCATCACTTGTTGGAGGATTAAAAAAGTCATCTAAAATTTTAGAAGAATTGAATAACTATTTATCAAAAAAACAAATTGAAAAAATAACTAAAACTTTAATGGAATTTTTAGAAAAAAAAGCTTTTGAAAAAGATAAAAGAGCAATAATTCAAATTGCGAAAATTTATGAAAATTTTGTTGAGCCTCCTGATATGAAAAGTGCGTACACATGGTACAATTTAGCTGTAGCACAGGGTATAAAAACAGCTAAGTCCAAAAGAGATGAAGTTTTAGATAATTTAGAAGAAAAGGATTTGCTTGAAGCTCAAAACTTATCTATTAAACTTTTTAAACAAATTAATAAATGATGGAGATTTTATGAAATATAAAGTTCATTGGTTAATTGATGGCCTTATAGAAGTTGAAGCTGATGACACAGATAATGCTGAAAAGCTTGTTAAAAATAAATTAGAAAATTATATATCAAATAATTCGAAATTTTTTGAGGAATTAGGTGCAAAAGCTGTGCAAGGTCAAGCTTATCTTCCAGGTAAAGATGAGAAGATTTAATTGGAGTAAATTTATGATTAATAAAAGCTATAAATATTTAATATTTACCGTAATATTCATTGGATATCAGATAAATCATTCACCAAGTTTTTCAAAGGGTAAAATTTATGGAGAATCTAAAACTCTATCTAAAGAATATATAAAATACGAAAATTGTAGACTAAAAAAAACATCCATTAACATGAAGGATGGTGTAAAAGATGGATATAAATGTATTTTTAAAAGACAAGGTAAAGGTAAGGATGTTACTGTGTTTCAACCTTCACCAGTTTGCCAAAAATCATTTAAATGTAAAACTGAAGATCAATAATAATTCTTTAAGGTACAATATATAATTATTAAAAATATTTCGAATACTATATATTGTAAAATTTTATATTTATTACAATAAATCAATTATTTATAGCCAAAAATTGATATATAATATAAAATGTGAAAATGGACAATTATGAAATAAATATTTTGAGAAGAAGTGGTAACTGGAATAAAGTAAAGCCAGATGATCCTACGGTTGAAACTTTTAGCGATGATAAAAGCAAAAAAAACAAAAATGATCAAAGTAAAAAAAATAATATAGTCAATAAAAATATAGATCATCAATACTTGCTCTATATTAATGAAATAAATTCAATAATTAATAAATTAGAAACCTTAGAACACGAAAAGAACTTTTTGAAAAATGAACTTAAAACATACGAGAATGAGTTTTTATTAAAAAAGAAAAATGCTGAAGATATAATAAGTAAAGTCACTGAGGAAAAAGTTATGATTGAAAAAACCATAAAGGTAATTAAAAATTTGAAAAGTTTATGATTTGGAGGTCATTATGCCAAGTTCAAAAAATAAAGTTGTAAATGGAGCCAAATCAATTTTTGTTGCTAATGTGAAAGGTGGTGTTGGCAAAAGCACATTATCTATCATGCTAGCAAGAGCATTAACTGAAAAAATTCCTCCTCAAAACATAACAGTTATTGATACTGATCTTCAAAGAACGGCGACTGAATTTTTATCTAAAAGTAACCCCGAAATTAATGTTGAATTCCTTCCTATTACTCCCGCTTTTGAAAATACAAATATTTCTTTAGTACAACAATTCATTAAACAAAATGAATTTCGACCTGGTCATGTTGCTATTGTAGATACACCTGCTGGAAGTTCTCAAAGACTTTGGAATTTAGTTGCCGAAGGCTATTGTGTATTAATACCCACAACACTGAGTAATGCTGATTTATTTCCTACTGAAAATTTTATAAGAAGTATGGACAAAGTTAAAGCTAGATACGGAAAATCATACCCACACCTAATCGTGTGTCCAAATAAAATACCATTTGGTCAAAAAGATTTTTCATTAATGGCAGAAAGATTAAAAAATCATGACGTTGTTATAGGGCCTGCTTTACGCGATTTAGCAAGTGTAAGGCATTTTTATAATGGTAAAAGAGAAAATTGGGAAAATAAATCTGACTCAAATGCTCAGTTAGATTTCAGACAGTTCGGTGCTTTTATTGAAAAATTTGTTTTAGGTGGAGAGCTTGATAGGATATACTCACAAAATCAAACTCCTAAAAACGTTGTTCCAATAA
>CACJJL010000041.1 GCA_902593735.1 uncultured SAR116 cluster alpha proteobacterium | reverse complement strand
GTAATGTGTGCTTGGAGGGTAGACCAATTGGTAGACTAGATTTTGCTAATCCACTTATGCAACACGTCTAAATCATATCCTCTACCATAACCTTCACCGACACTTCTTAAACTCCATCCACCTAATTGGTCTATTATTTCAGATGGACATTCTTTAGCTCTTAATCTGTCTCTAAAGCTATGCCTAAAACCATGAATCACATAATCATTTATCAGTTTCTCTTTAAGCCACTTATTTAAAGTTGCACTTGCAGAATTAGTATTACATTCTTTTGGGGAGGTATATCTAGGAAAGGCATATATACTATCATTATTATGCTCTAGGATTCTTTTACAAGCCCATAGAGATTCACCTACAAGTGGTATACATCTTTGACTACTGTTAGTCTTTAAACGTCTCCATGGATGAGGAATGAGACTTATATGAGGTATGTCAGAATTAAGATTAATGTCTGATTTAAGTAGACCTACTCCTTCTCCTAATCTCATGCCGGTGTTACTTAATAATGCTATTAACCATCTTAAATCATCATCATATTCTCTACATAACAATTGGATATGTTTAATATCTTTTATTGGAATTGGCTTTCTAATCTCTACATTATTGCTCTCTGGCATATAGGTTTTACTAAAAGCGTTTATACAACCAATACCTTCTTCAGTTATTGATAAGTTGATGATTGAACGGATAGACGAAAATATTCTTTTAACAGATGATATCAATAAGCCTCTATCTAACAAAAAGTCACGGAACTTGGCTGCATCTTTACTGCTATATTCATCAATAGGTAAATTACCTAAAAGTTCTATTACATATTTGATGTTTCTATTAGCAGCACGGACAAATATTTTATCTTTACCTTCACCTTTAAGTTTCAGATAAGTGGTGAGAGCTTCAGATAATAAAGGAGCATTTGAATTGCTATTTATAGGTGGTTTGCTCACAAGCACATGTTGAGCAGGAACTTGCATCTTGGTTAACCTGATAGATGTCCAATAATCATCAAGCTTTTGATAGAGTGATTTACTTGAACGAATAGCTGATACATTTGATTTAGTTCTAAGGCATATAACTATTCGGTCACTCTTATAATATGACCTCACATCACACGGAACACGCTTGCTGAAATAATACACACCACGCTTTTTATATAAGTAGGAAACATTTAAATGGTCTACCATTTGGTCTACCCTCCAAGCACACATTACAAAATATGCTTACATATCAACTGCTTATGTAGACTTAATTACATGAGATGGAGCGGGTAGCGAGAATCGAACTCGCGTCATTAGCTTGGAAGGCTAAGGTCTTACCACTACACAATACCCGCATTTTTTTATTTTATAAGGGTTAATATTTGAAATGTAAATACTAACTTTATCAATTTTAAATTTGTTCTAAAATTTATTAAATTTAATTATTCCAACCTAGTAAATTTTGTTTAACTATTTCATTTAAAAATTTAATTGAATATTCGTTATCATTTAAACAAGGTACATATTGAAAAGTTTTTCCACCATTCTCAAAAAATAATTCTCTTGCTTCAACATTTAATTCTTCAAGTGTTTCTAAACAATCAGAGATAAAACCAGGAGCAATCAAAGCAATACTTTTAGACCCTTGTTTAGCTAATTCTATAATTGTTTCGTCAGTGTAAGGTTGAAGCCATGGTTCAGGGCCGAATCTAGATTGAAAAGTAACTAAAACTTTATTTTGTGGCCATTTTAACTCTTCTTTAAGTAATCTGGCAGTTTTAATACAATGACAATGATACGGATCACCAGCCATGAAATATCTCTTAGGTATACCATGGAAAGATATAACTAACTTGTCTATCTCATCTCTATCTTTTAAATGTTTTTTGACTGTTAGAGCCAAAGCTTTTATGTAATTTTTATTATCAAACCAAGGAGGTACTGTTCGGATATCTGGCTGCCATCTTTGTTTTAACAACCATTTAAAAACTTCGTCTTTAACAGTTGCAGTAGTGCTAGCTGCATACTGAGGATAAAGTGGAACCAAAAGAATTTTTGAACATCCATTTTTTGTCATTTTATTTAAAATTTTGTCTATTCCTGGGTTTCCATATCTCATTGCATAGTCTATGAAAATATTTGGATTGTTTTTAAAAAAATTCTGTATTTTGTTTGTTTGTTTAATTGTAAACCCTCTTAATGGTGATCCATGGTTTTTGTCATCCCAAATTTTTTTGTAAGCTTTTCCAGATTTTGAGGGTCTGAATGTAAGTATAGGACCATTTAGTATTAACCACCATAAAGGTCTAAAAAGATCTACAACTCTTTTGTCCATTAGAAATTGTTTTAAATATTTTCTCATAGACCAATAATCAGTCCCATCAGGCGTCCCTAAATTGACAAGTAATACCCCAATCTTATTTTTATCAGGAAAAACGGGGTGATCATTAGGTTTTTTTATAATAGTCAATTTAACTTCTTTTAAATTATTAATCGATTTTCGAGTAATTATTTTTTTCTGTTACATTAAAAGCGTATTTAAGTGCAATCGTTAAATCAGAAATCATTTTTTCTGTATGTAAAGGGCCTGGTGTAACTCTTAATCTTTCTGTACCAACTGGAACAGTTGGATAATTAATTGGTTGTATGTAATGTTTAAATACATTTAACAGAATATTACTAATTTCTTTACATCTTAGAGGGTTATTTACCATTATTGGTATTATGTGGCTTTTGTTATCCATAAAATTTATGTTTTCTTTTAATAGATATTTTTTGAGCAAAATTGTATTTTTTTGTTGTAGTTGTCTTTCTTTATCAGATTTTTTTAAATAACATATAGAAGTACTTGCAGCACTTACTAGAGCAGGAGGTAATGCTGTTGTAAATATATATCCACTGGCATAACTTCTAATAGCATCACAGATAATGTTTGAAGAAGCAATATATCCGCCCATTGTTCCAAATGCTTTTCCTAGTGTTCCTTGAATTATATCAATAGAATTTTGTAATCCTAATTCTTCAGTAACACCCGATCCTTTTTTCCCATACATGCCAACAGCATGTACTTCGTCTAAATAAGTCAAAGCATTATATTTTTTTGCAATTTTCGATATACCACTGATATCACCAAAATCACCATCCATAGAGTAAATGGATTCAAAAATTATAACTTTAGGTTTATTTTCTGGATATTTCTTAATTAGAGCCTCCAAATGAATTAAATCATTATGTTTAAAAATTTCTTTTACAGCTCTTGATTTTTTTATACCTGAAATAATTGATGCATGATTTTTCTCGTCAGAAAATACAACTACGTCGTCTAATAAATTAAGAAGAGTACTAATTGTTGACTCATTAGCAACATATCCAGATGAAAATACTACAGCTTTTTCTTTCGAATGAAAATCAGCTAGCTCATTTTCTAATTGTACAATAGCATTACTGTTACCAGATATATTGCGTGTCCCGCCAGAACCTGTACCTGTTTTTTTCACTGAATTTATCATTGAATTTATAACAAGCTTATTTTGACTCATGCCTAAATAATCATTTGAACACCAGACAATTATATCATTATTCTTTGAGTTAGACGTCCAAATGGCATTTGGATGCTGACCAACTTTCCTTTCAATCTTATTGAAATACCTATAATTACCCTTAATTTTAAGTTTATTAATTGATGATTTAAATATATCAGAATAATTCAATGCGTTGCCTACAGTTTGATACTATTTAAATAGTATAGCTTATAAAATTTTCAACTTCATATTTATCTAATTTTTGGCACATATTTTAAGCAAAAATTAATTTTTTATTTTCGTACTTGAACTTTTTCAAAGATTTTATATAACATTGAGAATTTAAATTTAGGAATGTTAAAAGTGAGTTCATCAAAAAA
>CACJJL010000040.1 GCA_902593735.1 uncultured SAR116 cluster alpha proteobacterium | reverse complement strand
CTAAATATTTCTGGGTTAGCCTGTTCATTAGCTATTTTTAAGCGTTTAAGTATACCTTGTGAACGTCTTCCCATTTTAGGAGCAACTTCAGCCAACCAAATAGCAGTTTCAACAGCCTCAACTTGACAAAAGAATGGACGTATAGTTTCGAATTCATGGGAGCGCCAATAGCGAAGCAGTTGTGCTGTTTCTGCAGTTACTTGCCAGTCACGTTCATTTGTAAGGCTTCTCCATTGAGCAACTAGCTCTCTAATCTCATTTATATAACCTGAGATGTTATATTCTTGTTTAGTTGATGATAGCTCATCTCCAGCATCCAAAACCATATCCATCTGAACGTTGTCAAGGCCATTATTACTCCGCCTACCTCTAGCAGTTGGCACAGGTGTAATTAGTGATGATGGTCGCCTTATTTCATTGATAGATTGAGTTGGTTGCCCATTCTCATCTAATTCCCAGTGTCTTTTAGGATAAATATAAGGTGTATTTAAAATTGGTTGATCGAAAAATTTCATACTTAAAACTTTATGTTATAAAATTTAAATATCAAGAATGTATTTTTATTAAAAACATAATTTTTTAAAAAACTTTTTTCTCAATATTTTTGTTTATATTTTCAATTATTCCGACAATAACAGGGCAATAGTTAGCTGGGCCTGCAAAATCTAGAGATTTTTGAAGGGAATTTTCATTATTTAAAAAATATATGGCTGAGTGCATAACATCTAAAACATAACCACCGTTGTTGAGATCAGCGTTTATAACTTTTTTCCAAGTATCTTTTAATTCAGTATTTTCACTTACTAGTTTTTTAGTCTCATTCCATGAAAACCCCTCTATCAAATACCTACACAGTAATACCATTACAGCCGAGCAATTGCCGGCATCTGGGTGAAAGTGGGTGATACTTGCTTCTTGCTTTGCGTAATCAATTAAATTATTTGTTGGTATAATGGAAAACCCTGCTAGAGGTGCTATACGATGAACTGGGGCACAACCCGCTGTTGCACCATCCAGCTGGTTATTAACCTGTATAACAGCGTTTTCAATTGTAATACCTTGAGATACTTTATGAAAAACCATTGCAAAAGTTGGGCCTGTATCAAACGCGTCTGTGTTCCACCAATGGTGGTAACGCTTTATTAAGTCTTTTTTATTAAAACCATTACATGCAATAAGGCTATTTGTTAAAATTTTAGCCAATTCGGTTGGCCCACCGTTTTTGTCCCCCTCTTTTATGCCGTCTAGGATAAGTTTTAATCCATCCATTAGGTACAATAATTCCCTTAATAACTAGAATGTATGCTACAATTATATCACAAACAATGGTGAAGAGTGTATGGATAATGATAAAAAAATTGGGATGTTTTTGGGTCTAGCTATAGGTGACGCGCTAGGGGCTCCACTTGAATTTAAAGCAGCACCTCCATCAGATAAATTTCTAAAAAAATTTACTACTGGCGGTGTTCATAATGTATCTATCGGTGAATGGACTGACGATACTAGTATGGCTCTAGCAATGGCAAAATCATTGATAGAAAAGCAATCCTTTGACGCAGATGACATTATGCAAAAATTTTGTAATTGGTATCTAAAAGGAGAATACAGCACCAGAGGCAGATGCTTTGATATTGGAGGAACTGTTGCTGTTGCCTTGAGAAGTTACTCCAAAACACTCGATAGTGACGAATACCTTCATCCTTACAGAGGAAGAACAAGTAAGGACACATCTGGGAACGGGGCTTTGATGAGGATGGCACCTGTGATTATGATTGCTAAAAACTCTTCTCACGCCGTGCAATTAGCTACTCAGCAAACAATGCTAACTCATGGTAGTAATCTATGTATTCAATATTCAATTATGCTAGCAGAAGAACTATACAAAGGATCTACATTAGCAAAATACGATAATTACAAATTGCCTCTAGACATAAATACTAATGATGTAATGTCTGGTGGGTTTGTAAAAGAGACTTACGAAGCTGCTTGGTGGGCCTTTTCAACAACGGATAGTTTTGAAGACTGCATTATTAAGGCTGTTAATCGAGGCCACGATGCAGACACTACAGGCGCAGTTGCAGGAATGATTGCAGGCAGATTTTACGGTCATGAAAATATACCTCAGTATTTTAAAGAGAACTTAATGTGGTATAAAGAATTACTAAAAACTGCTAAAGAATTATCTCAAACCGTATTTAACTAAACTTCCTTGTCATTAGAGTACTAAATATTTTTCACTCTCTTCTATTATTTATTTTTTATTAGAGCCCTCAAAGATCTAGAAATACCTTCTGTTAAGGTGTCAATGTCTTCGTCCTTTAGCGTGTTGAGCTTATTAAGGTTAAGACTTAAATTACACCAAGGAGTAATTGCTAGTTTCATCTGAAGGATGTTTAATACCCTTCCCTCGTTTCTACCCAGTTTCTGTAGCCTTCCTGAAAATTCAGAGTCTTCAAGATTTTCTTTTTTTAAAAACTCTTTGTCTTCTTTACCGTGAATGAATTCGTTTTTTAAAAACTCAAAATCATTTTGATCTAATTGCTCTTTAATAATTTTAAGAGGAAATCCTTTGTTTCGCAGTATTACTCCTGATAAATACCTGACTATATGTGTAAAATTGTATTGATATTTTTTCTTTTCAAAAACCGGTTTTGGAACTATCCCTTCGTCAATAAACTGCTGTATTCTTCTTTCATTAATAGAAATTAACTTTCCGAGCTGTTTTGAATACATTTTATACTGATTAGGATAATTTTGTTCGATTATCCTAATCACCGTTACGAGCTCAGGTCGAGTGCCAGTCCAATTTTCATAGTCATAAATCATGGCTTTACCTTAATAAAAAGTTTAAAAGTTAATCATGTTTAATATGACATCTGTATGATTTTTCATCAACGTTTTGAACAAGATCCTCTTTGATACCTTCTAAAATACCTTCGATATAACCTGTTCTAGCGTAAAATCCTTCCGGCCTTAATGATACATAAACCAAGGCTTCGCATTCAAAACAACTACTTCCTAAAACATGTACTTTCATACTAGCTTTTTTATAAGCCGGTGGATTTAGGTTAATGCCTTCTGCTCTATCAAGATTATGAATTTCATCATTAGGAATGTGCCATAATACTCCTGTTACATCTGTTCCAACTTCTTCTTTAACAGAAGCACATCCACCAGACGGGCCTCGTTCGTCAATAATAAACTTGTGATTATACAAAATTGCTTGTCCAATTTTTTTAGCATTAGGACATCTTTGTAGCATTTTTTGTCTGTTGCAATTAATTCCGTATGCAAAGTAAAACGTATGTTCAGGCTGTGGTTTATTGTCTACCCTGTCAAAATACACACAATTAGC
This sequence comes from uncultured SAR116 cluster alpha proteobacterium, assembly GCA_902593735.1. GTDB lineage: Bacteria > Pseudomonadota > Alphaproteobacteria > Puniceispirillales > Marisalimonadaceae > Marisalimonas. The sequence continues at coordinate 555 of CACJJL010000040.1, read as the reverse complement.
GTATTCCATTTTCCAATTTGTTAATAATCTGATCTGTTCATTAAGAATTTCTTTACACATTTGGATTTCTGTTAAGTTTTTATACTTTCTTTCCAATGCGTATGAAATTCGAGCAATGTTCTGATAAAAACAATACTTATCAACATGGATGATATAGTAGAATAATTCTTCAGACATTTTAATCACAAGACCAGATAGCAAATCTGGATACCTTGTAGGACATGCCTCGTCATAATGGATACCGTTTTTAATAATATCCTTTACGAATTTATTAGTTAAACCTTTTTCTGCATTAACTACCTGAACCTTTGCAGCCCTGAACCAACCAAGGTATTCACTAGGTTTGATACATTGAGAATGGGCGTATTGTTTCCAAGTGTTCTTTAACTCGTCTAACATTTGAATATTTAAATTCTGTTTTAAAAATGCCAAGTCCTTGATATGCGAGCCAATAAAAGAATGAACCTGACTAGCAGTCATGCTCTCCATAAAATCATCGTCATACATTTAAATCTCCTTTTAAATTTGTAAATACGAATCATTTATAACAATTTA
>CACJJL010000039.1 GCA_902593735.1 uncultured SAR116 cluster alpha proteobacterium | reverse complement strand
TTTTCATTTGTTAAATAAAATATTATGTTATAATTAATAACTATAATTAAATCATTTACAAGTTTTTAATAAAAATAAAAGCATTTTATATTCATCAGGTAAAAATATATGAGAAACAATAACCAAGAAACTAAAACTTTTAAAGCTGGTGAAATTATTTATTCACACAACGATCCTGCAGAGTTCATTTTTTTAATTCATAGTGGAAAAGTAAGAATTGAATCTAAACACGGTTTGGAATTGGGAATACTGGAAACTGGTGAAATCTTTGGAGAAGTCGGGCACATAATAGAATCTCCTAGGACAGTAACAGCTGTAGCGGTAACTAATTCAATTATTAGAGTTATTAACGAAAAAACTGTAAAGGAAAAAATGAATAAAGCCGATCCAGTTTTAGCTGCAATAGTAAGAGGTTTATCCCTTAGAATAGGAGATGCTAATGCTTTAGCTGAAAAACATTGGTTAGAATTGAATGTATATAAATCATTAAAAAAATAGTTTTTTAAAAAAAATGGCAGAACAAAAAACCTCAATAAAAAATAGAATTATAAATTTTAAGCATTTATACGCTTGTTTAATAGCTTTTTTTTCTTCTATTTTAACATTCATTTTTTTCTACTTTAGTAACCAAATAATAAAAGATGAAGAAACCGTTAAAGAAGATATGAACATTTATGAAGTTGCAAAAGAAGAAGCAATTAAACTTGGTAGAATGGAACCTGATGAAAAGCCTATTGTACAAGAAATTGGACCAGATGGAAAAGTTATAGTTCCTTCTTTAAGTTATTGGGATATAGGTGGTATGGGTGACAATGCAAACAAAAGTTTTTGGACAAACTTACCTAATTCAAATTCGTTTATAAGTTTTGATTTAGTTTTTTCATCATATAAAGGTGAAAAGCTAATGGATTTTTTAACGGACTATGATGTAGATTTTAGAAAAATTGTTTATGATGAAATAAGCAAAACAAACTTTGAAAAGCTTCAGGGAAGTGAAGGTAAAAACAAATTGCTTGAAAATATTAAGAATGAATTTAATTCTTATTTAGATGGAAAAAAATTGGACCCAGTAATATTTGGTGTTCACTTTAAAAAATTTGCAATTACGACTAGGGGTAATTAATAAAAATTTTATAGTCTATCTCATTATTTTTATCTATTTTATTTGTAACTTCAGGTAGTGGATATTTTAATCCTGTTGCACAATTAAAAAGCACTACTTTGTCGTCTTTTGAAATTAATTTTGATGATAATGCTTTTTCGTATGCTGACATTGTTGCTGCCCCTTCAGGACATAAAAAACAACCATCATTTGAAGCCACTCGGTCTCTAGCGTCGAATATATCTTCGTCTGACACGGACATCGCAAAACCTTTACTCTCACGAATAGCTCTTATAATTAAAAAATCTCCTACTGCTAAAGGCACCCTTATACCAGCAGCTTTAGTGTATGCATTTTCCCATAATGGTGCATGCTCATCCCCATTTTCCCACGCCTTAACAATAGGTGCACATCCAGTAGCTTGAACAGCAACCATTTTTGGCAATTTTTCATTTATCCATCCAAGTTCTTTTAATTCTAAAAAAGCCTTCCACATTCCAATTAAACCAGTACCTCCACCAGTAGGATAAAAGATTACATCTGGTAATTCCCAATTAAGTTGCTCAGCCAATTCAAGACCCATAGTTTTCTTTCCTTCAATTCTATATGGTTCTTTAAGTGTCGAAACATCAAACCACCCTACTTTTTCTTTACCTTCGCCTACTATCTTTCCACAATCATTAATCAAACCATTAACTAAGAAAGTTTCTGCTCCAAGTGACTGAATTTCTCTTACATTAATATCTGGAGTATCTTCAGGGCAAAACACAGTTGATTTTATACCTGCGTTTGTTGCATAAGCAGCCATAGCAGCACCTGCATTTCCATTTGTGGGAATAGCTAAATGTTTCAGCTTAAATTGTTTTGCCATTGAAACTGCTAAACATAATCCCCTAGCCTTAAACGAACCAGTGGGAAGCCTTCCTTCATCTTTAACTAATAAAATACCCTTATCATTTGAAGAATAGTTAACGGTTCTATTTAACTTAATCAATGGAGTAATCGTTTCACCTAGTGTAATCCTGTTTTTTGGATCTAAAACTGGTAATAGTGGTGAATATCTCCAAAGACCATCTACTTTGGAATTTGTAATATCATCTCTTGAAACTTCTTTTTTTAAAGTTTGCAAATCATACCTTACTAACAATGGTCTTCCTGCTTCAGATAAACCATGTATCTTATTAGCTTCATATTTCTTTCCAGTCATTGAACACTCAATATGACTTACATAATTTTTTTCCATATTTATTCCTGAACTTCATTTATTTGCTATTTTTACCTGCGATAATATCTATCATTGCAGTAGTAATTTGTTTTGTAGTACTTTTCCCACCAAGATCTCTAGGTAAATATTTTTTGTCTGATGTGAGCTTTTCAATTGCAGACATCAACTTTTGAGCAGCTTTAAGTTCACCTAAATTTTCTAACATCATCACTGCAGACCAATAAGATCCAATAGGATTTGCAATTCCTTTTCCCATTATATCAAAAGCAGATCCGTGAATTGGTTCAAACATAGATGGATGACGTTTTTCTGGATCTAAATTTCCTGTGGGAGCAATTCCCATTGACCCTGATAATGACGCTGCCAAATCTGTTAAAATGTCGGCATGTAAGTTTGAAGCAACAACGGTATCAATGCTTTTTGGGTCTAATACCATTCTAGTAGTCATTGCATCAACAAGCATTTTATCTGTATTTACGTCCCTGTAATCTTGTGATATCTCATTGAATATTTCGTCCCACATAACCATACCATGTCTTTGAGCATTAGATTTAGTCACTAAAGTTAATAATTTTCTTGGTCTGGATCTGGCTATCTCAAACGCAAACCTTTGTATTCTCTCTACACCCTGCTTTGTAAATAGAGTAACATCCATTGCTGTATCATGACTGTAACCTCTATGACTTCTACCGCCAATGCCTGAGTATTCTCCTTCAGAATTCTCCCTAATAAAACTCCAATCAATATCCCTTTCATCAACATTTTTAAGGGGAGATATTATTCCAGGTAAAAGACGAACTGGTCTCAGATTTGCGTATTGATCTAAACCTTGGCATATTTTTAGCCTCAGCCCCCAAAGTGTTATGTGATCAGGAATTTCAGGCACGCCAGCAGATCCAAAATAAATTGCGCTAAAACTTTTAAGATCTTCTAAACCCTCATCAGGCATCATTACACCATGTTTTTTGTAGTGCTCTGCTCCCCAATCAAATTGATGAAATTCTATTGGTAAATTTTGGACTACCTTTGAAAGAGCTTTTAAAACCTCAACTCCACTACCTATTACTTCTGTGCCAACCCCATCACCAGGAATAACTGCAATTTTATACATCTTTCGCCTTCTTAAATAAATAAATATAAATTATAATAAAAATAGTTTATCTATTAATAACTTAATTATTTCAATATTTAAAAAATTGTTAAATGGTAGCTATCTCGAAACTATTAAATCCAATATTAAATTCGCATTTAAAAATCATAAGTATAATTATAATTTTCTTACTTCTCTCTCCAGTTATTTCTATAATTATATCAAGTTTTCAGAACACTTATGATTTATGGCTACATCTTATAAATTCACGTTTAAAATATTATTTGTACAACACTTTTATGTTAATGTTAGGAGTTTGTTTAACTACCTTTGTGATTGGTGTTTCTCTTGCCTGGTTAGTTTGCCGATATAATTTTTACATGAAAAATTTAATTGAGTGGGCACTACTTTTGCCCCTAGCATTACCATCATATATAGTTGCTTATTGTTATACTGATTTTTTTGAATATAGTGGTGTTGTTCAGACAATATTACGAGATTTATTTAATTTTACTTCACCAAGTGATTATTATTTTCCAGAGATAAGATCTCTTGGAGGCGCCGTGTTCGTATTATCTTTTGTTTTATACCCTTATGTTTATCTAATTACCAAAGTTGCTTTTAAATCTACTCCTTCATCTTTAATTGAGTTTGCTGAGATCTCTGGAAAAAATATTTTCTATTTTGTTTCTTTACCTCTGGCTAAACCTGCAATTGTTGCAGGATTGTCATTAGTG
>CACJJL010000038.1 GCA_902593735.1 uncultured SAR116 cluster alpha proteobacterium | reverse complement strand
AACCAAATATCTTTTAGAAAAAAAATAAGTTAATTATCACCTGTCTCTTACCAACCTTACATAATTTGGTATAAAACCTGGAAATCTACCAAAAGTATTTCCTGTGAAAAAGTTTACAGTCCACATAAATTGAGGTTGCCAGGAATTTTTTTCATTAGTCCAAAAAGATTCGGCAGGAGTATTTGGAAATATCTTTGAATTTATTTTAACCTTGTCACAACTTTTACAAATTATGCTTTCTAATTCTTTCCTATTAGGTAATCGCCAAATACCTTTTAGTTGTTGATTGGCTTGATTTATAATTGTTTTTATCTGTTCAAATTTTACCTTTATTGGTTTGCCGACACAACTTTCGGTATTCCAGTTCATTCCTACTGGACAAGTCATCCATTCTAACTTTTGACTTAAGTCAATTACATAATGCCCTCTAGAAATAAAATTATTAGCCCAAACATTGTTGAAATTAAGTTGGATTAGTAATATTATAATAATTGCATTGATTTTAGAGAATAATAAATTTAATTTTAACATATAAACTCCAACTCGTAATTTTTTTTTAATTAATTACATTTTGGTCTTATTCTTGCAGAATTTATGCCTAATATCATTATTTAAAATAAAAAAGGCAAAAAAATGGATATAGCATCTTTAATAGGACTTATAGGTACTCTTGGCATGATTGCTGGAGCGATGATATCATCTGGTGGTATTGGACCATTTGTGGATACACCCTCAATGTTAATTGTTATTGGAGGGACTTTTTTTGCCGTAATGTATAGATCAACATTACCAATGTTTTTAGCCTCATTTGGAACACTTGTAAAAGTTTTTATGCCAGGTGCAAAAAAACATGATGAATTGATAACAAGAATAACTGAACTTGCGGGAATTGCTAGAAAAGATGGAATGATGGCACTCGAAGGTCAAGAAGTACCAGATAAGTTCTTTGAAAAAGGCCTCCAAATGCTTGTCGATGGCGCAGACGAAACTAAACTAACAGAACAATTAAATAGAGAAGTTAAAGCGATGAAAGCTAGACATGAAGATATGACAGGTGTTTTTCAAGCCTGGGTTGACTTGGCTCCTGCAATGGGAATGATTGGGACTTTAATTGGATTAGTTGCAATGCTAGGTAACATGGCTGATCCAAAAGCAATAGGACCAGCTATGGCTGTTGCTTTGTTGACAACGTTATATGGTGCTATGATTGCTAACTGCATTTTCATGCCTATTGTAACCAAACTTGAAGGTTATTCAGCTCACGAGCTACTTTATAGAGAAATGGTTGTTATGGGTTTAAAATTTATTTCAAGAGGTGAAAGCCCAAGAAATATTACAGACCAATTAGTAGCACATATGCCTCCAAAAATTCAAGCTCAAATAGAAGAAGCAGCATAAAAAGTTTTTAAAGTTGGGAGTTTATTATGGCTGAAGGTCAAGTAGAAGCAGAAGAAGAAGAAGAAGAATGTCCAAAATGCCCTCCTAAAGGAGCTCCTGCTTGGATGGCTACTTTTGCAGATATGGCAACTCTTTTAATGGCTTTCTTTGTTTTAATTTTGTCCTTTGCAGAGTTTAATGTACCAAAATTCAAACAAATAAGTGGAAGTTTAAAAAATGCATTTGGAATTCAGAGAATAGTACCAGTTGTAGAACAACCGAAAGGAACAACTGTATTATCTTTAGATTTTAGTCCCTCTCCTGCACCATCTGTAACTAAAAACCTAACCCAACAAACAACTGACGCTGAACAAAAAAATTTAGACCTTAAGTCTGAAATAGATGAAGGTGATAGCGCTAAAAGCAATTCTAAGGAAGTCCAAGATGCTAACATATTAAGTGAAGAGTTAAAAAATAAAGTATTATCAGAAGATGTTAAAGTTGAAACCATAAATGATAAAGTGATTGTAAGTTTAAATACTGAAGATAAATCTTCTAAAGAAATTTCTAAATTAATCAAAGATACAGTTGATGCTATTGATAAAGCACGTAAAAATACTGGATCTACAAAAACAGATGTGCTCATTGGTGGAATCAATGAAGATATTAAAAACATGGCTTCAGCATCAATTGAAAATAAAATACTTAAGGATCAAGTAAATAATCTTGAACAAGAAAACTCGAAAGGGATAAAAAATCTACAAGAAAAAACTAGACAGGCAGAATTTAGTGAAGACCAATTAAGGGTAGCTCTCAAACAAGAAATTGGTAAAGGTTTGGCTGAGGTACAAAGAGAGAAAGATAGGGTAATTGTGACAGTTGGATCTGCTGGTGCATTTAGTTCTGGGTCAGCAAAGCTAACTAAGCAAGCAAGGTCAATTATGCAGAAAATTGCAAAAGTTAGTGCTAAAGGAGCTGGTCAAGTAAATGTGTCAGGTCACACTGACGACGTACCACTAATTTTTGGTGGACAATTTCGTGACAACTGGGATCTTGCAGCTGCAAGAGCATCAAGTGTAGTACAAGAGTTGTCAAAAGCCAATACAATTCCTTCAGATAAACTAAGAGCAATTAGTTTTGGTGAAACTAGGCCAATTGAACAAAATGATACTGAACAAGGTAGAGAAAAAAACAGAAGAATTGAAATCGAGATAAAATATTGATATTCAAACTTTAAAATTTTTTGATAGGCCAATAAATATGAATGAAGCAAATTATACACCTAATACAGATGAAGGATATTCACCAGAGGCAATTGCAAACATGGAAAATGCATTGGAGGAGTTTGTAGTTTCTTTATTAGAAATAAAACCAGAACATGCCAATATCTCAATCTTTAGAGGTCTTAAAATAACGATAAATGGTCGACCAAGAAGAATTGGTGATTTAGGTAATGTAGAATCACCCGATGATCCTATGAGAATTGAACTAATGATATATAATAAGGAACAAATTGAACAAATATTAGAGTTTATTAAAAACAATGGATTTCCAGCTAAAAATGAAGAAGGATCTCAATTTATTCACATTAGAGTTCCAAAACCTTCGAGAATGCAATTAGAAGAATTAGGTGATGAAGTAATAAGACGAACAAACTCTGCATGCACAAGACTAATGAAAATAAAAACTAATACTGGATTACGAATAAGGGCTGCTATGGAAAAAGAGTACATTGATCAAAGAATATCAGGCGTTGCGGTAAAAAAAATTGATAATGCGCTAGAGAGAATTACTAAAGAAATAAAGATAATTGGTGTTTTTAAAAGAAAAGCGATACTTGGTTCTTTTTTTAAAACAGTTGAAAGAGATGATGCTGAAATAATAAAAGCATTAAATAAACGGATAAAATTAGAAAAAGATAAAGTCACTAAAGAACAAGAATTAAGAATTCAAGCAGAAGCATTGGAAAATCAAGTACTAGATGCAAATAAAGCCATCAATCAAAATACAGACGGTTATAAATCACAGGTTGATAATATTAATAACATTTCTACAAGTAGTTAAATGTAATTGTTATCCTTTAACATATGGATTATTGCCTTTTCTTAATATGATTCTTAAAGGTACACCAGTTAAATCAAATCTTCTAACTAATGAACTCATCAAAAAACGTTGATAACTTTGTGGTAGGTCCTTCGGACTTGATATAAATAAAGCAAATGTTGGAGGTTTTACATTTACTTGTGTGATATATCTTATATTATTCTTCCTACCCCTATATAATGGGGGTGGATTATTTTCTAAAATTGTTGATAACCACCTATTTAATTTACCTGTAGTTATCCTAATATCTAATTTTTCTTTAATATTGATAATTTTTTCAAATAATTTTTCAATCCCTTTTTTGTGAAGACCAGATATAAAAACAATTGGTAACTTTTTTATTTGGGAGAGTGAGATACTGAGTTGATTTGTAATATTATTTTTAATAAAGTTTTGATCTTTTACTATGTCCCATTTATTTGCACCTATAACAATACCTCTACCTTCTCCAATTACCATACGAGCAATATTCATGTCTTGTTTATCAATATTTTTAGAGGCATCTACTAATAAAATACAAATGTCACTATATTTTATAGATTTTAGAGTGTCATTAACTATATCCTTTTCTAAAATTTCAGTAATTTTAGATTTTCTTCTAAGTCCTGCGGTATCAATTAAACAAAAAAAGTAGTTTTTATATTTCCATTCTATTTTAATAGAATCTCTTGTTATTCCAGCGTCAGGCCCAGTAACTAACCTATTTTCTCCTATAATATTATTTACTAGAGTTGATTTTCCAGTATTTGGTCTACCTATGAC
>CACJJL010000037.1 GCA_902593735.1 uncultured SAR116 cluster alpha proteobacterium | reverse complement strand
ATTAAAGCAGGTGTGGGAAGTTCAAAACCCGATTTTCTTGGTATTGATTTAGCAGGTTACGAAGCAGATACTATAGTATGTTCAGATAATTTCGAAAAAGAGATTGGCGGTTCATCAAAATTAGTTTCTATTGCTAGACATGCAAAATTAACAAAAATTATTATAATTGCTGATGATAATTACTGTAATGGCATAGAGATAAAAGATGAACTAGGTGGTGCCATTAAAAGAATTAAAATTGCAGATTATAAAGATGAGTATTCTCTTGAATTAATTTTTAATATCTGTTGTCCAAACATATTTTTTTCTGCAGGAGATCAAAAAACTTATGAATTGCTATCATTAGCTAGGAGAGTAGCTTATACGGATGTTACAGTTTTTATAAATGGTCCTACAGGTTCAGGTAAAGAAGTATTAGCAAATTACTTACACGAGCAATCAAACAGAAAAGATGAACCATTTGTAGCTGTCAATTGTGCTGCAATACCAGAAAATATGTTAGAAGCTATTCTTTTTGGTCATGAGAAGGGTGCATTTACTGGTGCTTCAAATGCTAATAAAGGTATTTTTAGAGCTGCTGATAAGGGAACATTATTATTAGATGAAATTTCTGAAATGCCATTATCTTTACAAGCAAAATTGTTAAGGGTTTTGCAAGAAAGAAAAGTAACGCCAGTAGGAGGACAAAGAGATATTGATGTTGACGTTAGAGTTTTGGCTACGTCAAATAGAGATATGGCCTATGAAGTTAACCAGTCAAGATTTAGAGAAGATTTATATTATCGACTTAATGTATTTCCGTTGCAAACACGAAATTTATCTTCAAGAAAAGACGACATATTACCTATCTCAGTAAAAATTTTAGAAAAACATAATCAAGAACATAATTCATTGCCCTATCTTACAGACAAAGCAATAAATTTGTTATTAAATCATAATTGGCCTGGAAATGTTAGAGAACTTGAAAATACTCTTCAGAGAGCTTTAGTTTTATGCAAAAACAATGTAATTGATGAAAAATCAATAATGATAGATAAGTCATTATCAAACATTAATGAAAACTCATCAGTGGATACATTTGCAGATCAATTAGCTTTTGCAAAGGTTACATAAAGGAAAAACACTATGAAGATATCTAATCAAAACATTAATGTAAGTGCATTAAGAGAAAATATTTTAGAAAAAGCTAATGAAGCATTTTCTGGAAATAAAACAAATGATGATTTTTCTAAGAAAATGAAAGATGCAATTAATACTGTTGCTGAAAGTCAAAATAAGGCTTCTCAAATAACAAAAGATTATGAATTGGGAAATGAAACTGATCTTACAAAAGTTATAATGCAACAACAAATATCAAATATTGCATTTCAAATGACGTTAAATGTAAGAAATAAAGTTTTAAGTTCATATAAAGACATCATGAATATGCCCGTTTAATTAAAAATTTTAGGATAAAATTATGGCAGAAGTAGCAACAGGAAATGATATAACAGGATTAAACAAAAATACTGGTATAGTTAGTAGAATATCCTCGTCAATTTCGAATGTAAGAAAAATGTCAGCTGACCCAGCTGTACAAAAATCAATACCATTAATTTTTGGAATTATTGTTGCATTTGTGGGTTTAATAGTTTTCTTCACAATGCAAAAATCAGAAATGACTACACTTTTTGCAACATTGCCAGAAAGCGAAAAAGCGATTGTAATACAAACATTGAAACAAAATGGAGTTAAAGCTTCGTTAAATCCATCTACAGGAGAGGTTGTTGTGCCTGTAAAAGATTACCATGAATCCAGAATGCTACTTGCAGGTGAAGGTATTCCATCTTCAGTACCAGATGGATATGATAGCCTTGGTGAAATGCCTATGGGAACAAGTAGATCTGTTGAGGCTATTAAAATTAAACAATCTTTAGAAGCCGAATTATCAAGGTCAATTAATCACATATCAGGAGTAAATTCTGCAAGAGTACATTTAGCCATTCCAGAAAAAACTGTATTTGCTAGGGAAATTGCACTTCCTTCCGCATCAGTATTTGTGAAATTAGCAAATGGCAGATCTTTAGGAAGACAACAGGTTCAATCAATCGTTCATCTTGTGGCTTCATCGGTACCAAATTTACCATCTGAAAATATTACAGTTGTTGATCAATTTGGAGAATTATTGTCAAAGCCGTCAAGTGATCTTTCTGCTTCAATATCAAGTGAACAAATGTCACAAACAATGAGGTTAGGCGAAATATATAAATCTAGGATTATATCGTTGTTAACACCAATTGTTGGAGCAGGTAATTTAAAAGCGGAAATAAATGTTGACATGAATTTTACACAAAGAGAGATAACTGAAGAATCAGTTGATCCTAAAGGTAATGCACTTAGGAGTGAACAAAGTTCTTTGGACGAAAGTGCCAACCCCGAAGCAAGGGGTATTCCTGGAGCATTGTCAAATGCTCCCCCACTGGCTCCAGATTTAAAAACTCAAGTACCTGACGGCAAAGAAATTGGTGGAAGTTTGAAGCAAAGAAGTCAAACATCTGTTAAAAACTATGAAATTAGCAGAAAAGTTGAAACTACAAAAGCTCAATATGGAGAAATTAAAAAAATCAAGGCTGCTGTTATAGTTCGTGAAAAGAAAATTGTATCAGCTGAGGGTGTCGTGTCATTTCAAAAATTTAGTGACGATAAACTACTTGAAATAAAGTCTCTAGTTAAAGAAGCTCTTGGTTTTGATCAAGCTAGAGGGGATAGTGTTACAGTTACTAGTAGTCCTTTTGTAGATATTCTGGAGGAAGAAGAAACCCCATGGTATGAGAGTGAATCTGTTAAAGAACTTGCTCAACAATTAGCAACAGTTTTAATATTGGCAATTGTGATTTTTGGAGCACTACATCCTTTATTAAAAAGGGTGCTTGTCCCTGCTGGTTACACTTCTGGTCCTGCGGCAATGGCTTCAGATGATGAGGATGACGGAGATGAAAAAATTGAAGTTCAAGAAGGCGAATCTCTTGAAGATATTAAAGCAAAATTAAAACCGAAGAAAGCTGCTATTTCTGCAGAAATGTTGGATACTGCAAATACTTATGATGATAAAGTTGCTGTAATCAGGATGATTGTGGGTGACGAAGCGGCTAGAGTTTCTAGTGTATTTAAAAATATGATGGAAAAAGAATAACAAAGAAAGTAGGGTGTTAAGATGGCAGAGGCTGCAAAAAAACCTGATGCAAATGAAGTTTATCAAGGACTTACTGGTACTCAAAAATGTGCAATTCTTATGATGTTAATTGGTGAAGATGAGGCTGCAGAAATAATGGGGAATTTATCTCCTAAAGAAGTTCAAGTTCTTGGATCAGCAATGTATTCAGTTCAAGGTTTAGGTCAAGATACAGTCAACTTAGTTTTGGATGAATTTTTAGCAATTATAAAAGCACAAACTAGTCTAGGAATATCTGGGGGAGGTTATATTAAAAATGTTTTAACAAAATCATTAGGTGAAGACAAAGCGCAAACCGTTTTAGGAAAAATCACACCTTCGGACAGCAATAAAGCTATTGAAATTCTAGATTGGCTTGATGCTAGGTCAGTTGCAGATTTAATAATCGATGAGCATCCACAAATCATAGCACTAATTATTTCTTATTTAGAACCAGCTACTGCCTCAGATGTTTTAACCTTCATGCCTGAAAAAAGTCAATCAGATATAATAAGAAGAATAGCAACATTGGAAACAGTTCAGCCTGAGGCCTTGAAAGAATTAGATAGAGTAATGCAAAAAGTTTTTTCTTCTAATGCAAGTTTAAGAGCAAGCAAGGTGGGTGGGGTGCCCGCTGCCGCTAAAATAATGAATTTTTTATCTCAAGATGGTGAAGCGAAGATTATGAAAGAAATACTTAAAGATGATAAACAATTAATGTTAGATATCCAAGATAGTATGTTTGTATTTGAAACTTTGCTTTTATCTGATGATAAATCTTTGCAAACATTACTTCGTGCAGTAGAAGATGATCTGATTATTTTAGCTCTTAAAGGTGCAGACGAGGAATTAAAATCCAAATTGTTTGGATGTATGTCTCAGCGTGCAGCTGCAAACATTCAAGATGAAATGGAAGCACTTGGACCAGTAAGGTTAACAGAAGTACAGGAAGCACAAAAACAAATAATAGCTGTTGCAAGAAGAATGTCTGATGAGGGATCCATTGTTCTAGCAGGTCGTGGTGGTGATGATTACGTATAATTTGTTATTATATTGTGAAGTAAATTAT
>CACJJL010000036.1 GCA_902593735.1 uncultured SAR116 cluster alpha proteobacterium | reverse complement strand
CAGTGGCTGTATGAGTCTGTATGAGTAAGGGAGGGTATGGCTGGATATGTATAGTTAGGGTATGCTGTGGAAGAGGATTTTAAAGAGTAAAATTATATTTTTTTATAAAAATAAATAATCTAAATTCAAAAATGTTATAACTTATTATGTTCCTATATGATTAAATTGAATTAAATGAGGAAAATATAATGAGAGAACTAAATACAAAATCACAAAAAATAATATTTGTCATTCAATGTAGTATCAAATCTGATGCTAATGAATTTCAAACATGGGCAAAAGACCGTGCCGCAAAATATGTGTTCAATTTAAAGGAAGAAAAAACTATAAGTTATGAATGGTATTTGTCTAATGATAATTCAGAAGCAACAATAGTAGAGTCATTTATTGACAGTGACGGGGCAATGCAACGTTTAAACAACCATATGTCAAGCCCGATAGCCGAAGAAGTAATGCAACATGTTGACATTAAAGAATGGCTAGTTTTTGGCAACTCTAAACAAGATTTAATTGATGCCCTAACTCCTTTTGGTGCCAAATTCAAAAATCATCATTCTGGTTTCAATCATAGTTCAGAATAACATTGTTCAATCCATAAAGATTAAGATAACAATGAACTTATTTGACGAACTATGTAAAAAATTAACTCAAGATGTTGCAAATAATATTGTTCAAGGTCGTTCATGGAAAGATGATGAACGACTTCGCTTTGATTATGCAGTTAGACATTTATTAATTGGTTTATGGAAGAAGCATCACACACATCCAGATAATCATTCATCAATGCAAAAGAATAAGAACTTTTACTCAGCATTAAAACAATATCGTGACCCAAATTTAACATACCGTATGGCTATTCATGCTTTTGATGGTCTTCAAAAATTAGACATGATTTATGTTGTACAAGATGGTTACTATGACCGTATTAAAATGGAAGGTAGTTTAACAAGATATAAAGCTACTCATCGTCTTACTGAAATGTTTGAAGAACTAGAAGGTCATCCTGCAATAACACTCAAACCTAATATTGATATTCAAACTATTTTACTAAGAAATAAAGTAAATGGAAGAAAACAGATAGTTCCTTATGATGAAGATAAAGATACAGAACAATGGAGAATAAATCTTAGAAAGATTAACCACTGTTTTTCAAAACACATTCTTGATTTACAAATTAAAGACGCTGAAGTTAGTGAATTACAAGAAAGACTTTTATTGGATAATGACAAACAGCCGATAGACTTAACCCATAAAGTCTTAGTTCGTATCTTTACTAATAACACTTTCAATGAAGGTGGAAGATTTTATAGAGGATGGTGGCAAAATGTACCAAAAGAGTACAGACAGTTTATTACCATAGACAGCAAGAATGTAACTGAATATGACTTCTCACAAATGAACCCAAACATGATTTATGACAGATACAATCATGAGTTAGGAAGCGAAGATGCCTACAGCAGAGTTGCTGGTATAGAACATCGTGATGTTGTAAAGGAAGCCTTCAATGCAATGTTTCAATCAAAAACAACTCTTGATAGAAAGCCTGACGGAATAGAATTAGATGCAATAGGAATGACATGGAAAGAATTAAAAGAAGAAATCTTAAAAGCACATAAACCTATAAAAGATTTATTCTTTAAAGGACTTGGTAACAAGCTTCAATTTGAAGATAGTTGTATAGCTGAAAGTGTGATGCTTCAATTTGCCAACTCGGATGCACCTGCGTTACCTATACATGATAGTTTTGTAATGCATCATGGATTTGGTGATAAAGGTGGTTTAGAAGAAGCCATGAGAAGAGCATACTTTGAGAGGTTTAATTCAAGTCTTAGTGAAAAAAGAGATTTAGTTGAAAAAGTTATTCATGGTAAAATAAGACTTGATGAAGATAAGAAGGCTATCAATAATATTGACGGAACTATTGAAGTTGATGACATAATTAATGCAGATAGTGAACACTCTCAATGGAGAGATAGAGATAGAATGTGGATGAGTAGGGAATGATGTTATGGCAGAATTAACTGAAAATGAATTAGAAAGTTATGCTCAGAAAATTTTAAACGATTATGACTTAAAAAATCCTAGTATTTTATTTAAAAATAATATCAACATAAGTGTTGTAGACGCTTATAATATTCAATCAATTGTAACTAACCTTAGAATAAAGAGAGGTGAAAAAGTAGTTGGTTATAAAATTGGTAGCATTTCAAAACAAACACAAAAAAAATATGGTTTTTCTCATCCAGCTTGGGGACGTTTATGGGAAAGTGAACTGCATACAAATGGTGTAGAATTAGATAAAAAAGATTATTCAAATCCAGCTATGGAAGCTGAGTTTGGTATTATATTAAATCGTGATTTGGAACCTAATCAGATTAATTATGAATATTTATTAGATTCAATTGATACTATCCATCCAATAATTGAAATACACAATAAAGTATTTTACGGGAAAGAGCCTTATGGTGCCGAACATATTTCAAATAATGCGATAAATGCCGGAGTTGTATGTGGAACTGGTGTTAACAAGCCTAACATTAATGAAATTACAGACCTGAAATTAATTTATGATAAAGAAAAAATTGATAGCTGGACAAAAAAAAAATGGCCTCATGATATGTTGTCAGAGATAGAATGGTTTGTTTTAGAACAGGCAAAAAGAAATAATATATTAAAAAAAGGAAACTTGATTTTAACTGGAGCATATGGTCCACCAATTCCAATAAATGATAAAAAGTTAATAGAAGTTACATCATCTTTGTTTGGAGATGTGTCTGCTGTTTTTAAATAAAAGTAACTATCTATACCTTACTCATACATAGTCATACAGACACTATAACCACATCTAATGTACCAGCGACACTGATTACACTATTAGTATTTTATTATGGAAGTCTACTTGATTTGTGGAGCGTTTCTTCCATCACATCTATGAATTACAGCATAGACTATTAACTTTTTTCTTAATTCAAAATTATCTTTTCTATGAGGGCTATTAATCATTGATAAAAAAGCTTTATGAAAATTGTCATAATTGATATTTTATTGTTTGGTAGTTTATATATTTACTTTGTAGGTATTTGATTAGCGAGATAAATATGGAAAACAAAACATGGAGACGATTATGTCAGTTTATATGATTGGTGACGTGGATATACACAACATAGAAGAATACAAAAAATATATGGATAAAGTTAAACCTATGATTGAAAGCTATGGAGGTGAATACTTAATTCGGGGTGGAGAGATAGATTCTTTAGAAACAAATTTATGGAAACCTACTAGAATGGTATTAGTAAAATTTCCTGACAAAAAATCAGCTATGAAATGGTATGATAGTGAAGAATACAGACCTTATAAGAAAATAAGATTAGAAAATTCTACTTCAAACATACTTATGGTTGAAGGAATATAATAATATAGTAACTGTAAAGTTATAATTTTATTGTTTAATGTTTTAAATTAGCCGATAGGTTATATGTATGAATGAACAAAAAAATTCAATACCATCAGCAAAACTAATTAGTCATGTTTTAATAGATTTTTCTAGTGAAGCAGAAATGGAATTATTTATAAATTATGTAGAAAAAGCAGGTTCAAACTTTTATGAAAGTATGAAAAAAATTGGATTGATGTGCTTTAGATTGAATCAGGTATGGAACAAAGAAGGTGGTTTTGCATTATCAACGTTATTTGAATATAAAGACGAAAATGCCTATGTTAAGGGACAAAAAGTTATAGAAAAACATTTTAAAGAGAATGAAAATTTCTTTAAGAAAATCACTGTGAAAAGATTAACTACAAGAACACTTAATTTATTAGATTATAATTATTAACTCCTCCATCCGCTGCAGACCCTAACTATACATATCTAGACATATCCATCGCTGACACATACAGCCACTGTATCCACTTGGATGTACAATTTTACTTTTATAACAGTAATGACTCAGTATTTGTCATTAAAATGGTTAACACTTTATTTATTTTATCCCTTTGTGAATTCTTCAGAGCTAAATTCATGGACTACTATACCCCGGCTTCCTATTACTTTAGTAATAAATGTTTTTACCATTGGGATATAATGCTTTTCTAATAGACTTTGGCATGCAACATAAGCTTTTTCATCTCTATACTCAAATAATATACCAACTCTATGAACACCTTCTTTATTCCAAAGTTTTGTCAAAACTCTTCTTAACATTCCAGCTTTCGTAAATTCTTCAACAACTTTTGGTGTAAATATTTCGTTTTGTTTAACTATGTAATGTTCAAGTTCATGGTCTGACATAAATTCTCTTGT
>CACJJL010000035.1 GCA_902593735.1 uncultured SAR116 cluster alpha proteobacterium | reverse complement strand
ACTGCTAGGAATTATAAAATTGGTTCAAGAGAAATTGAAATGGCTGGGAAAACTGGTACGGTTCAAGTAGTAAGAATATCTGAAGCAGAAAGAGAAAAAGGCCTTGTTAAAAATGAAGATAGACCATGGAAAAAAAGAGATCATGCATTGTTTGTAGGATATGCACCAGCTTCAAGCCCTAAGTATGCTATAAGTGTTGTTGTAGAACACGGAGGTAGTGGTTCATCTGTTGCTGCTCCGATAGCAAGAGACATTTTTAAATATATCTTTAAAGTTTAAATAAAGAAATGAGATAAATGAATAATAAATTTGATAAACTAACTACTAGTTCTTTTTTCTTTATAAAATTATTAAAAATAAATTGGTTAATTATTTTTTGTCTTTTAATACTAGCAGTGGTAGGCGTAGCATCTTTATACTCTGCAGCAGGTGGAGATTGGGATCCTTGGGCAAAGAACCATTCGATAAGATTAATATTAGGATTTATAATGATGCTAATATTAGCTTTTGTTCCTTCTGATATATTTTTGAGATTTAGTATTATAGCATTTTTTGCAGGAATAATTTTTTTATTCTTAGTAAAAATTATAGGTACTGGAAACGTTCAAAGGTGGATATCATTAGGTGTAATTAACTTCCAGCCTTCAGAATTTATGAAATTAGCTTTGATTTTGATTTTAGCTAAATATTTTGATCATGTTTCTAGAATTCAACTTGATAGGCTTACTACATATATTATACCAATTTTTCTTATATTATGCCCAGGCCTCTTGGTGATATCACAGCCAGATTTGGGAACTGGCTTAACTATTATTTTACTTGGATTAGCAATATTATTTTTTGTGGGTATTTCAATAAAATTTGTTATTTTCTGTTTTATAGTTTTAACTTCATCTGTTCCTCTAATTTGGAACCAACTTTATGAATATCAAAAAAATAGAATCTTAGTTTTTTTAAATCCAGAGATTGATAGCTTAGGAAGTGGATATCAAATAATTCAGTCAAAAATTGCCATAGGTTCTGGTGGAATTTTTGGGAAAGGGTATTTATTAGGAAGTCAAAGTAGATTAAATTATCTACCTGAAAAGCATACAGATTTTATATTTACATTAATATCTGAAGAGCTAGGTTTTTTAGGCTCTATTTCGATAATAATAATTTTTTCCATTTTAATTATTTCAATAATGAAAATTTGTTTTAATGTCAGATCACTTTTTTCAAAAATTGTTGTATTTGGGACTGGTTTTTTATTATTTTTATACTTAAGTCTAAATATTGGGATGGTGTGTGGATTGTTGCCTGTAGTAGGTGCTCCACTTCCATTGATAAGTTATGGTGGAACATCCTTATTGACCGTACTAATTGGTGTGGGTATTGTGTTGAGTATTAACATTCATGATAAAAAAGAATTTTGATAATCAATCATATAATACTTTAGGATAAACATGTTTAGATTTTTTTTACTCAAAAAGTGGTTTTTATGGTCTTGGTTGGGGTCTTTTGTAATTTTATCATCATTATGGATACAAGTTAAAATAGATGTTAAAATAAACGAATGGTTTGGTAAATTTTATGATATGATACAAAAAGCATTAGCAAAACCTAATTCAATTACAATAGATGAATATTGGGATAGTTTATTTTCGTTTATTTCATTAGCAGGACTTTATGTTTCTGTTTATGTTATAATGATTTTCTTTACGGCTCATTATTTATTTAGGTGGCGAACAGCTATGGTTGAGTGGTATCATTCAGTTTATGATAAAGCGAGCAAAATTGAAGGTGCAGCTCAAAGGGTACAAGAGGACACCATTAAATTTTCTCGAATAATGGAATCATTAGGCACGAGTTTAATCGAGTCTATAATGGTACTTGTTCAATTTATTCCAATATTATTAGGGCTATCAATTGGAATACCAATATATTTCTTTGGTGATTGGCAATATGGATTAATTACTGGAGCCTTATTATGGACGATTGGGGGGACAATTTTTTTAATTGGACTTGGATGGGTGTTAAGATTAGTTGGAGTTGAATATGATTTACAAAAAAAAGAAGCGGCTTATAGAAAGTTATTAGTAATTGCAGAGGATGATGGTTCAGTTCGTCCTAAACAGATAGAAGAATTATTTGATGATGTTAGATCAATTCACTTTTTTAGTTTTATTAGATATTTATATTTTAATATAGGTCGCATGGCTTATATGCAAGCAAATGTGCTTTCTGCGTATGTCTTTTTAGCACCAGCAATTGTTGCTGGTGTAGTAACCTTGGGCGTAATGCAGCAAATAATAAGGGCATTTGGTAGAGTTGAAGGATCTATGCAATATTTACTTAGAGCCTGGCCAACAATTATTGAACTAGCAAGTGTGTATAGACGTTTACGAGAATTCGAGAATCGAATTTTAGAAGAACAAGTTGTAAAGAATTAATTTAAAGCTAATTTTATGTATGATCTTAATTTCGCAATCGGCATTCTAAGTTGGAAAGGGTACGATAGTCTAGAAAATTCACTATATTCCTATGAAAAAAATGGATTATCAAGTCTGACAAAATTTAAGTTCGTTTGTCTTCAAGAATATACAAAGAAAGGCATTAAAATTGTAGAAAAATATGATTATGAACCAATTTTGTTGCGTGAAAATTTAGGAATTCTTGGTGGGTTTAAAAAACTTGCTGAAAAAATGCCAGATGGACCACTATTATTGTTAGAAAATGATTTAGAATTAATTGAAGATAAAAAAACTACTTATAAACAAATAAAGCAATCTATTGATTTTTTAAACGAACATGAAATAATTCAAGTAAGATTAAGAAGTAAATTCCATCCAGGAGAACCTTTTGAAGGACTAAAAAAATATAGAGAGTATTGGTCAAATTCAATTATTTCAAAAACAAAAAGGTTTCTAAGGCCCAATAAAGCCAATAAGTTAATTGGAACCTCTATATACGCCTTAGAAAATCCAGAAACACATCATCCTCATTTAGTTAAAAAGTTAATTGATGGATTTTATTTAGTTCCAAGTTCTATTTTAAATTGGGCTAACTTAGCTATATTGGTAGATCGTGAGACTTATCTAAATAGAATAATATGGAAAGCTGAGCAAACAAATTCAAAAAAATTTATTAATGGATTTAAAAATATTGAAATTGAATTAAATAATAGTTGGTGGAGAAAAAAAGAATTTAATATTCTAGTTGCACCGGGTTTATTTACCCATAATAGATTATCATTTAGGGGTTATTAGATTACTTATTTCTTTTTTTTATTAATTTGGTAAGCTCTCCCTATAGAAAGATTGTTATTAGGTATGTCTTTATTAAAAATACTGCCTGCCCCCATAGTTACATTGCTACCAATTTTTATTGGTGCTATAATAGTTGAATTTGATCCAACAAATGAGTTTTTGCCAATTTCTGTTTTATTTTTATTTATTCCGTCATAATTACAAGTGATGGTACCTGCTCCAATATTTGTGGATGATCCAAGTTTAGTATCACCTATATATGACAAATGATTAATTTTAACGTTTTCTGAAACTTGACTTTTTTTAATTTCTACAAAATTGCCAATTTTTGAATTCTTTCCAATAACAGTGTTTCCCCTTACTCTGGCAAAGGGACCTATAATTGCACCTTTTTTTATTCTACATTCTTCAATATGAGAAAATGATTTAATCTCAACTGACTCTTCTATGATTACATTCTTACCAAAAACTACATTTGGATGAACTATTACATCTTTTGCAAATTTTGTATCATGATTTATAAATACAGAAGATGGGTCCAATAGTTTTAAACCTTTTAACATGGCTTCTTTTCTAATGTTGTTTTGTGATATTTTCTCTGCCTTAGATAAATCAACTTGATTATTTATTCCTAAAATTTCTTCTTCATTAATTTCAAAAAAAGAAATTATTTTTTTTTCTTTATCTAAAACTCTTACTATATCAGTTAAATAGTACTCCCCTGTTCTTGAATTTTTTTTAATTTTATTTAGGTATTTCAAATTACAACTTTTAATTGCCATAATACCGCCATTACATATATTAGATTGAATTTTGTCTTTTTGAATATCTTTGTGTTCTACTATTTCTATAGGATTATTTTTATTTGAGAAAACAACTTTTCCATAATTATTTTTTTCAATTTTTTTAAATCCTGTCACTATAAGATCTACATCTGTCTTAAATGTCTTAATTATTTTTTTAATTGTATTAGGCTTGATGAATGGAGTGTCAGCAAAACATATTAGAACTACTCCTTTAAAACTATCTAGTAAAGCAGAAGCTTTTTTAACTGCATCACCCGTTCCGAGAGGTTTTTTTTGTATAACAGTTTTAAGGTTATGTTGAGTATTCTCGAATGAAGAAAAATTTTCTGGAACAACAATTATATTTTTACTAATACCAGCAGAAATACATGAGTCAATTACCCATTCAAGCATCGTTTTACCTGAAATTAAGTGTAAAGGCTTGGGAATGTTTGAAAACATTCTTTTGCCTTTTCCTGCACTCAATATTATTGAACATACATTCATAAAAATGTTATATCTCCTTAGTCTACAAATATAAAGCTTTAAAATGAAGCTTTATCAATATATTTATAAAATTATATTTATAAATGGGGGCGAAAATGTGTGGCGTAGTTGCTGTGTTAGGAAGACAAA
>CACJJL010000034.1 GCA_902593735.1 uncultured SAR116 cluster alpha proteobacterium | reverse complement strand
TTGATTGCTCAAAAAAAATTGATTATAATGAATTACATTCACTTAAAAAAACCATCCAAGATAGACATTTCATATACTTTAAAAATCAAAAATTAGATGGAGATACACTTGCTAATTTTACAAAAAACTTTGGCAAGCTAGAAGCCTATCCAGAAAAAGATAAAACCAAAGGAAAAAAAGAAATATTTAACGTTTCTAATGTTTCAGAAGATGGTATGCATTTAGACCCTTATGACCAAAGAGTTATTCTCCAAAAAAATAATTCAAGGTGGCATACAGATAGCTCTTACAGATATTTACCATCTGTTTTTTCTATTCTCTATGGTCAAGAAACTTTACCCCCAAAAGCAGAAGGGGGACAAACTCAGTTTTCAAATATGCTGTTAGCATATGATCATTTGCCTGAGGATAAAAAAATTCTTTTGGAACCATTACACCAAGTTCACTCTTACAATGATATTCGAAGATTAGAACCTGACCTTCCAGAACTTACTTATGAAGAAAAATCTAACTTTCCACCCGTAACTCACCCTATAGTAAGAGTTCACCCTGACAGAAACTTTAGAAAATCTCTTTATTTTACTTCTAATACGAGTCTAGAAATTGGTGGAATGAGCCTGGAAAAAGGTAAGGAGTTACATAAATGGCTTGTTGATTATATTAGCCAGCCTAAATTTTGTTATACTCATTATTGGCAAAAAAATGACCTAGTAATGTGGGATAACAGAGTGTTGTTACATAGGGTAATTCCCTATGATTATGCTAAATATAGAAGAGCAATGATTAGAGGAACTGTTGAGGGAGAAGTTCCTGTTCTTGGTCCATTTTCAAATGAAGTAAGATTTAAAAATAAGAAAAATTTAATTGCATGATTTAATATGAATTCTGATATTTCTTATGACCCGGTTTCAGTTATAGATGAAAAAGAGGCTGTTGGAGAAACTGCAAATATTTTTAATGACATTAGAGAGACTATGAACATTCCACTCATAACATCTATATGGAGAGGTTTGGCAGAGATAGATGATAGTCTAAAAAAAATTTGGACTATTGCTAAACCAATCTATGAAACACAGAATCCTGAAAAAAAACTAAAAGAAATTTTTGAAGAAATTAAACTTCCTTTACTGCCAAAATTTACAGATGATGAACTGTCAAAATGCAGACTTAACCCTAAAGATTGGGAAGAAATTTTGATTATTTTAAAAGCATATAACCGTTCAAATGGGATGAATATGGTTGTATTGCACTCAATTATCAAACAAAATTTTCCAGGTTGCTTAAAGATCCAAAAAAATAACAAAAAAAAGATAATTTGGCCTGTACTACAAAAACTCCAAAAAAAAGAAGAAATAAAACCCAATATTTGGCAGTTAGTATGTAATGTTAACAGTATATGCGCGCCAAATGGAAAAAATTCTCACGTAGCAACTTTATGGAGACACTTGGCCCACTGGCCTTTTTTTCTTGAAATAATGTATAAAAAACTCAGTAAGTTATCTGAGGAAAGAGTCCTTCAATCATTACTGTTTAAAACTCAAAAATATTTACAAGACAAAGGTTTATCAATAGAAGCAAAAGTTTATTTTAAAAATGATTTATCTTCAAAGGCTTATTCTGTAATAAAAAGTTACGTGTACGAAAAAGATAAGGTTATAAGAATGGTTGTAATTGGCTTCATTATGCAAAAATGGATAGAAAAACAAAAATTCTTAGATTTGAATAACTAGAAAATTAATTATGTATTTTATTAAAATTTTAACTATTTTATTTTCATTTATACCAATTTTAGCGTTTGGGAATCAAAAATCTGATCTAAAAAAATCAGAAAATTACAATTTAAACTCAGGAAATAAATATCTGAAATTCAAAAAAGAAGGTAAACCAGTAATTTCTGATAAATGGATGGTTGTTACAGCAAATACCCAAGCTTCTGAGGCTGCTGCTAAAATACTTAAAAATGGGGGGACAGCTGCAGATGCAATGATTTCAGCTCAATTGGTTTTAGGCTTAGTAGAACCTGAATCCTCTGGTCTTGGTGGTGGCGCATTTCTAGTTTATTTTGATAATAAAACCAAAAAAATCACAACTCTTGATGGTCGTGAAACAGCGCCATTACTAATTAATGAAAATATATTTCAAGATGTTAACGGGAACTCATTAAAGTTTTTTGACGCCGTTATAGGAGGAAAATCAGTTGGCACACCTGGTACCCCAGCTTTACTTGAATTGGCGTATAAAAAATGGGGTAAAACTAAATGGTCTTTATTATTTGATGATGCGATTAATTTATCAAATAATGGTTTTGTAATTTCAAATAAACTTAGCTCTTCTATAAAAGAAAGTAGGAAATCATTAAGTAAGTTTTTGAAAACTAAATCCTATTTTTTACCCAATGGTATGCCACTAGAATCTGGCAACATTCATTTTAATAAAAATTATGCAAATACTCTTAAAGCTTTTGAAAAAAATGGATCGAAAGTTTTTTATAATGGTTTTATTGCGAATGATATTGTCTCAACTGTGAATAATGCCAATCATAATCCTGGAGTTTTATCTATTAAGGATATGATTAATTATAAGGTTATAGAAAGAAAGCCCATTTGTTCAAATTATAAAGGGTATCAAGTATGTGGAATGGGACCTCCTTCATCAGGAGCTATAACGATTGCTCAAATTCTAGGAATGATTGAAAAATTTGATATTTCAAAACTAGGACCTAAGAATCCTGAAACTTGGAGAATAATAGGAGATGCCTCAAGATTAGCTTTTGCGGATAGATCTATCTATATAGCTGATAGTGATTTTATAGATGTCCCAGTTAAAAAGTTAATAGACTATAACTACTTGAAAAAACGCTCAAAACTATTAGACAGAAAAATTAAACTTAAGAAAATTAAAGCTGGTAATTTAACTAGTAATTTATCAATGAAATGGGGTCCAGATAATTCGATAGAACTTCCATCAACATCCCATATTTCAATAGTAGATCAGTATGGAAGTGCATTATCAATGACTACTACGATTGAAAACGGATTTGGTTCTAGATTAATGACAGATAGTGGGTTTTTACTTAACAATGAATTAACTGATTTCTCATTTACATCATTCAAAAATGGGAAAAAAATAGCAAACAATGTTGAACCAGGAAAAAGACCAAGATCATCCATGGCTCCTACTATAATATTAAAAAATAATAAACCTGTTTACATCTTGGGAAGTCCCGGTGGAAGTAATATTATCGGTTATGTAGTAAATGCAATAATCTCAATGATTGATTGGAAAAAAAATGCCCAGGAAGCTGCATCGGTAGCTCATGGAATAAATAAATTTGGAACTTTTTATTTAGAGAAAAATACCATTATGAGTAAGCTGTTGCCCTTATTAGAGGATATGAAGTATAAAGTAAAATTAAGAAATTTTTCGTCTGGTTTAAATATAATTCATATTAATAATAAATTATACGGAGGATCTGACCATAGAAGAGAGGGAATAGCGATTGGCAATTAAGTAATTAGTCTAAACTTCCTAGTGGTTTTAACTTTTCAATAAAGTCATCTAATACTTTTTTATAATTAACAAATAAACTTAAACGTTTTCGCGTCAATCCTTTTGCTTTTGCTTTCAAAAAAAATTTTTTGGCATCCTCATCTTTTCCTTTATTTAAAAGAACATACGAATAAAACCCCAGCATTACTGGATCAATATCTTTTATATCTAATTTTGGTACTATTATACGTTCGATCGAATCTAAGTCATTATTTTGATAATAAGCAGCAATTAAATTTTTAGTTATAAAAAATCCATTGTCATTTGGAGCCAATTGTAATGCATTTTTGTAAAAAGAAATTGCTGATTTTAAATCCGAACATCTTTTGTATATTGAACCAGCAATTGAAAAAGCATCTACTGAACCACCTGCATCAATAGCTTTTTTTAAGAATGATTTAGATTTTTCACAATCTTTTGAAACATAACGAAATTCAACCAAAGCTCTTAATGCATATGCTCCTGGATCTTTAAAAGCAGCAACATCAGCTTCAGAATATTCTAATAATTTTTTTATATCGCTTTTTTTATCTTTTGATAAACCAAGTCTTATTCTTTGATAAATTCCCCATGCCATGCCGTTGTACAAGGCTGGTGATTCTGGTCCTAAGTTCTTTCTTAATTGTTCTTGATATTCAAGATATTTTTTATGACCATCTATTGTATATTTTCTCCACTCAGCACGCGAGTTTAAAACCAAAGTCAAATTTTGAATATTTTTTACTCTCTTTGCATATATATCACCAGTTGATCCTGTGACTGCTTTTATTTGTAGGTGTTTTAGTATTTTATTCCCTATGTTATCTTGAACTTTGAAAATATCTTTTAAATCAAATTCTTCTTTGTCAGACCACACTACTTTATTCTGCTTTAAATCAACTAATTGAAGATTTATACGAGATTGATTTACTATAGTTTGTATAGATCCTTTGATTACATAATCGGCGTTATATTCATCTCTAAATTGTGTTTCTGAATAATTATTTTTTTTTGCATGTTGGCTAGTAGTTCCAGACAAAACTCTTATACCAATATATTTAGAAAGGCTTGAGATCATACTTTCTGTTAAGGCAGGACTAATACCTTTGGTATTTTCAGTATTTGACAAATTTTCAAAAGGAAAAACTAAAATAGTTGGAATAGATACATT
>CACJJL010000033.1 GCA_902593735.1 uncultured SAR116 cluster alpha proteobacterium | reverse complement strand
ACGGCACTGTATTTAGAAAGATCAATGAATTTTGGTCTAACACCGGATGAGTTGAGGTCTGGAAAACCGATTATCGGTATAGCCCAGACTGGATCAGATATATCCCCATGTAATAGGATTCATTTAAAACTGGCAGAAAGAGTAAGAGAAGGAATTAGAACAGCAGGTGGTATAGCTTTTGAGTTCCCTGTTCATCCAATTCAAGAAACACTAAAAAGACCTACCGCTGCTGTTGATAGGAATTTAGCATATTTAGGATTAGTTGAAATTCTCCATGGTTATCCAATCGATGGTGTTGTATTAATGACTGGATGTGACAAAACAACTCCAGCTTGTTTGATGGCTGCTGCTACTGTAGATCTGCCAGCTATTGTACTAAACGGAGGTCCAATGCTAGATGGATGGCATAATGGCAAATTGGCTGGTTCAGGAACAGCTGTATGGGATAGCAGAATAGAGTTAGCGGCTGGCAGAATAGATTACGAACAATTTATTGATATTGTTACCAGTTCAGCTCCCTCTGATGGCCATTGCAATACTATGGGAACAGCTTCTACAATGAACTCACTAGCTGAAGCTCTTGGAATGAGTTTAACTGGTAATGCCAATATTCCTGCACCTTACAGAGAAAGAGGGCAAATGGCCTACAGGACAGGTTTAAGAATTGTTGACATGGTGAAAGATGATTTAACTCCTTCAATGATAATGACTAGAAAGTCGTTTGAGAACGCAATAATTGTAAATTCTGCTATTGGTGGATCAACTAACGCACAATGGCATATTACTGCAATAGCAAGGCATGTTGGTGTAGAATTAGAAACTTCTGCATGGCAAAATGTTGGTTATGATATTCCTTTGATGGCTAATATACAACCAGCAGGTGAGTATTTATGTGAAAGTTATCATAGAGCTGGTGGAACTGCTGCTATAATGTCAGAACTCCTAGAAAATTCAAAACTTCACGGAGATGTAATGACTGTTACAGGTAAAAAAATGTCTGAAAATTTAAAAGGAATTAAGATTAAAGATGAAAAGGTTATTACTCCTTTTAAAAATCCTATGAAACAAAAAGCAGGTTTTATTGTACTTAAAGGAAATTTATTTAAATCTGCAATAATGAAAACCTCAGTTATTTCAAAAGAATTCAAAGATAAATTTTTGTCACGTCCGGGCAAAGAAGGTGTATTAGAAGGTAGAGCAATAGTCTTTGAAGGATCTGAAGATTATCATGACAGGCTTAATGACAAAAATTTAAATATGGATAAAAATTCAATATTGGTTATTAGAGGTGCAGGACCTGTTGGCTGGCCTGGGTCCGCTGAAGTTGTTAATATGCAACCATCAGATGAATTAATTAAACAAGGGATAACAGAATTACCATGCATAGGTGATGGAAGACAATCAGGAACCTCAGGAAGTCCATCAATACTTAATGCTTCACCTGAAAGTGCGACTGGAGGTGGATTAGCTTGGTTGAGGACGGGTGACACTGTCGTAATTGATTTGAATAATTATACGGCTAACATGCTTGTAAGTGATGAAGAGATTGAGCTCAGGAAAAAAGATGGTGTTCCGCCTTATCCTGAAAGTCAAACTCCTTGGCAAGAAATTCAAAGAGATTTAGTAGGTGAACTATCTGACGGAGCTGTACTTGAGAATGCAGTCAAATTTCAGAAGGTAAGAAAAAAATTACCAAGGGACAATCATTAAAATAATGACAGAAAATAAAAATATTTTAGTAATTGGTCTAGGCTCAATGGGTTATGGGATAGCAAAATCGCTCATGCGCACAGGGTATAAAGTTTATGGACAAGATAAAAACCAAGATCAACAAAAAAAATTTTTTCAAGATGGAGGTTTTGAAGGTAAAGTTCCATACGACCAATTAGAAGCAGTTATAATAGTTGTATTAAATGAAAAGCAAACTCGTGAGATTATTTTTGGTAAGAAGGGGATTTCCAATAAATTAAAAAATAACACATTGATAATGGTATGCACCACTGTTTCTCCAGATTTTGCAAAAGAAATGGATAACAAGTGTGCTAAAAAAGGACTTTTATATTTAGATGCACCAATCTCTGGTGGATCACAAAAATCACTGGAAGGTAAGTTGTCTTATATGATTTCTGGAAGTCTAAAAGCTCAACAAAAAGCTAAACCACTTATAGATTCTACTTCTGAAAAGGTTTTTAAATTTGGAAAATCTGTCGGAGCTGGATCTGCAATGAAGGCAGTTAATCAAATGCTTGCAGGTATTCATATTTCAGCAATGGCAGAAGCAATTACATTTGGAGTGACTCAAGGCATACACCCTAAGAAATTTTTAGAGGTTATCTCTGAATGTGCTGGAACATCCTGGATGCTTGAGAACAGAGCTCCACATATTATAGATGATGATTATTCACCAAAATCATCTATAAATATATGGCCAAAAGATCTAGGAATAGTACTAGACATTGCAAAAAAATCAAATTTTTCTGCACCTTTAACTGCAACAGCAATGCAACAATTTGTTGCGGCTGCTGGTTCTGGTTTGGGTCACGAAGATGATGCTGCTGTAGCTAAAATTTATGCACGTAATGCAGGAATTGAATTAACTAAATATTAAATATCTCCCTAATTTACTTCTGAAATTAGAGATTTTCCTTCGAAGTAATTTATTATGTTATCAAATACAAGCTGTCCCATTGCATTTCTTGTCTCAACTGTACCAGATGCAATATGAGGTAGCAAAACTGTATTTTGTAGTTTTATTAATTTTTCAGGAATGTTTGGTTCATTTGTATAAACATCTAATCCGGCAGCCAATATCAAATTATTTTCAAGACAATGTATTAATTCATCTTGATCGATAACCGAACCTCTAGCTACGTTTATAAGTACACCACTTTCTCCAAGATTATTGAGAACATTTTTATTAATTAACTTTTCTGTTTCTTTTCCACCAGGCGTAATTACACAAAGTGTATCAACTTCTTTTGCTAATTCGTTCAAATCTCTGTAAAATTTATACTTAACATCTTTTTTATTTCTTGAATGATATGAAATTTCGCAATTAAATGCTTCTGCCCTTTTAGCTATAGCTTTGCCAATTCTTCCCATGCCAACGATGCCTAATTTAGTACCTGTAAACTTTTTAGTTAGCGGAAAATCACCATTAAGCCACTGTTTATCTCTAGCAAAACTATCAGCCTCAACAATTTTTTTGTATACACATAGCATTAATGCAATAGCTGTATCAGCTACTTCATCATTAAGAACTTCTGGAGTATTGGTGACTTTTATTGCTAAACTTTTAGCAAAATTAACATCAATAGCATCATACCCTACACCATAACACGCTATAATTTTTAGATTAGGCATACTTTTCATTAAATCAGGCGTAATTTTATAACCTCCCATGACTGCTATTGCATCAATCTCTTCTCTAACTTCAAATAAATAATCATCTTCATCTTTTTTTTTCCATAATTTATGTGTTTTAAAGCTTTGATCAGCAAGCGCAACAAAATATTCTGGCATTTCGGTCATTATTAGTAAGTTTTTTTTCATTCAAAATATTCCTTTATATACTTAACTTAGGCATCTGATTTTTTTTGATAATTGCCCCTTTATATTTAATGACTTCTCTGGTAACTGCATGAGATTTTAATATAATTTCTTCAATACTAGTATATTCACTATTGTTCATCAATGCCAAGAATGAGCCGTTGAAAGCATCTCCTGCAGCAGTTGTATCTACAACTTCACCATGAGGAACAGTAATAGTTTTTATATCATGATTAAGGTTTTTAAATATAATTGAATTTTTATATCTCAATAAAATCAGGTTTTTTTCATTACTCAAAAGATTAAAGATTTCGTTTGGTTTTTTAATCTTAAATAGTTCTTTAACGTCATCATAAGAGACAAAATTAATATTTACATAATTGTTAATTGCTATAAATAGTGATTGCGATCTAATTTTGTCATAATGTAGTTGATGTCTAAAATTAAAATCAAAAGCACAAACACTAGCTGTAGCTCCAACCTTAATTAGTTGTTGTTTTTGACTTTCATCAAGTATGCTTGCAGAAATACCTGAGTAATAAAAAATATTTGAATTGCTTATATTTTCTAAAAGATGCTTTCCTTTTGATCCTAAGAAAATATTTTTTGTTGGAGATTGATCTCTCCAATAAGAAAAGCTTCGTTCTCCTTTTTCATTGATTTCAATAGAATATAATCCTGGTGGATTTTTCCCATCTGTCCTAATAAGATCACAGTTAAGTTTTTCAATTTTGAATCTCTCCATCATTTTTTTAGAGAAGCTATCTTTAGAAAGGGCTGTGCAGTAAAAAGTATTGGTTTCCTTATCTGTTAATCGTGAAAAATAAACTGCAGAATTATAAGTATCACCTCCGAAGTTAACTTCCATCAGTGATCTTGAATTTCCTAAGGAGGATATATCACCGTTTAGCTCAATCATACATTCACCTAAAAAGATAGCTTTTTTCTGCATTTCACAAGTATCCTTAAGATATAAATTTTATGGTTATTATAATTATTAAAATGTAATAATTTACTCAATCTTTATTTTAAAATATATTTATTGTAGAATTAAATATGAAAACATGAGGTTTATTAGTGACAATTTTAGATATAAACAACAACTCATTCTATAATAAATTTGATTATAAAATTGAAAAAGCTGTAGAGGCACTGAAAAAAGAATTTGGTCAACAATTTTCAATATCTAAATCGGTTCGTGAACAACATACCAGCACAACTACAGTTCATACACCCGAACTACCTGATGGTGTTGTTTTTGCTTATAGTAAAGAAGACGTTCAAAAAACTGTAAAAATTTGTCACGAACATGGTTGCCCAATTATCCCCTTTGGTGCAGGTTCTTCTCTTGAGGGGCACCTAAATGCGAATTTTGGAGGGATCTCAATAGATATGAACAATCTAAATCATATTATTGAGGTTCACCCTGAAGATTCTACTGTTGTTGTACAACCTGGTGTAACAAGAGAACAACTTAATACATATCTAAGAGATACAGGTTTGTTTTTTCCTATTGATCCTGGCGCAAATGCCTCAATTGGTGGAATGACGTCTACTAGAGCCTCTGGAACAAATGCAGTTCGTTATGGTACAATGAAAGACAATGTTTTATCACTTGAAGTTGTTATGCCTAGTGGTGAGATAATAAAAACGGCCAGTAGAGCAAGAAAAAGTTCGGCTGGATATGATTTAACTAGATTAATTGTTGGTTCTGAAGGAACTTTGGGTGTGATTACTGAAATAACTCTTAAACTTTATGGTATACCTGAAGAAATTGGAGCTGGAAGGTGTACATTTCCTACAGTTAAAGATGCAACTGATGCAGTCATCATGACAATACAGGCTGGTATACCAGTAGCCAGAATTGAACTGTTAGACATTGCTCAAGTTAAAGCTGTAAACAATTATTCTAAATTGAGTTTACCAGAAGCACCCTTGTTGCTCTTAGAGTTTCATGGAAGCAAATCCTCTGTTAAAGAGCAGTCAGAATTATTTA
>CACJJL010000032.1 GCA_902593735.1 uncultured SAR116 cluster alpha proteobacterium | reverse complement strand
GAATGTTCTGAAAATAAGATTCCAATAAAAATAGATGCGTCTTTTGCATTTGGAACCGGATCTCATGAAACTACAAAGAGTTGCTTAAATTCCTTAACTTATTTATCAAAAATTTATAAACCAAAATCAGTATTAGATTACGGTTGCGGAACTGGAATTCTTGGAATAGCATCAAAAAAAATTTTTAAAAATAATAGAACTTCCTTTGTTGATATAGATTTAAATGCATTAAAACTAACAAAAAAGAATCTTAGATTAAATAATATTATTAGTAGAGAAATCTTTCTTTCTAAGTCAAACACAATGATAAATTTTAACAAAAAAAAATATTATGATTTAATTTTTGCTAATATTCTTTTTGGTCCTTTAACAATTCTCGCGCCGAGACTTAAATTTATATCAAAACCAAATTCATTTATCATTTTATCGGGGCTTTTAAGCAATCAAATTACTAATATAGTAAATAGATATATAATGTTTGGGTTTAAATTGAAAAAAAAGATTATTATAAATGGCTGGGGAACTGTAATAATGAAACGTCAATTTTAATTAGAGGGTAAAGTTTGAGCACAAAATTAAAAATACTAATAAATACTATGAAGTTAAAAAAACTAGATGCACTATTAGTTCCCAGAGCTGATATGTATTCTGGTGAAGAAGTTCCAGACAATGACGAGCGTCTAAAATATATTACAAATTTTTCTGGTTCTGCTGGTAATGCAATAATATCCGCTAGTTCAGACGTAAAATCAGTTATATTTAGTGATGGTCGTTATGATCTCCAATTGAAAAAAGAAGTTGATCAAAAAAATTTTGATTGTTTGATAGGTGGTTTTAAAGATATTTGTTTGTTTTTAAAGAAAAATGAAAAAAAACTAAAAAATATTGCAATTGATCCTTGGCTGTTAACATTAAAGCAATATGAATTATTAAAAAGTTTACTTAAAGGTTCAAAAATAAGATTTGAACTTGTTGATAAAAACTTAATTGATGAAATATGGGTAAAAAAAAATTGTGTTTTTAAAAATAAAATCTTTGAAATTTCGCATCAAATTAATGGCGAATCTGCTTCTTCAAAAATTAACCGTCTTAAAAATATAATTAAAAAAAATAATTGTGATTTTTATATCTTATTTAATCCTGCTGGTCTTTCGTGGTTGCTCAATATTAGAGGTACAGATTTAAAGTATAGCCCGGTCATAAGGTCTTTTTGTATTATTTCAAAAACTGGAGATGTTTTTATTTTTACAAAAAATCATATGCTTAAGAAGTATTTTTATAAAAATAAGCAAATAAAAATTCATAAATTAGATGATTTTTCTAATTTGTTTTTAAATTTAAAAAATAAAAAATTTCTTATTGATCCAAATTTTTTACCTTTAAAAATTTTTGATAATTTAAAGGAAAACAATTTATCATACCAATTTATCAATTGCCCAGTCGATATATTTAAAGCCATAAAAAATCCTGTAGAATTAAGTGGATTTAAAAGTGCTCATTTAAAAGACGGTTTGGCTATATTGAAATTCTTATTTTGGTTTGAAAAAAATGTTAATTCAAACAAACTTACTGAGATCTGTTTGTCTCAGAAACTTTTTGATATTCGTTCTTTAGATAAAACATTTATTTGTGAGAGCTTTGCAACAATTTCAGCATTTGAAGAGAATGGTGCAATTATTCACTACAAAGCAAATATTTCTTCTAATAAAAAAATTGATAAAAGTAGTTTATATTTAATTGATACGGGTGCTCATTATTTAGACGGAACTACTGATACAACTCGTACTCTTCTCGTTGGGAAAGCTAAATCGCAAATGTTAGATGATTATACTTTAGTTTTAAAAGGTCACATTGCAATTGCATCTGCTTCCTTCCCTGTAGGCACTAAAGGAAGGGAATTAGATATTTTAGGCAGGGTAGCTCTATGGTCTGAAGGTAAAGATTATCCTCACGGAACAGGACATGGGGTAGGTCATGTTTTAAGTGTTCATGAGGGACCAATTTCTATTTCTAAAATATCTGAATGTTTTATTGAGCCAGGCATGGTAATTTCTAACGAGCCAGGATATTATAAAAAAGGTGCGTACGGTATTAGGATTGAAAACTTAGAGGTTGTAAAAGAAAAGACTAATAAAAAGTTTTTATGTTTTGAGAATTTAACTAGAGTTCCATTAGAATTAAGTCTAATTAATAAGCTAATGTTGTCACCATTTGAGATAAATTGGATTAACAATTATCATAAGAAAGTATATCAAGATTTATCAAGATTAATTGATAAAAATGATAAAGAATTACTTCTATTTTTGAAAAGAAAAACTACAATAATTTAAACGTCAATTCTTTTTATTATTTCAACCCACTCATTTTCATTTATTATTGGGATGTTTAATTCTTTAGCTTTTTTTGCTTTAGATCCTGGTTGATCACCAACAATTACATAATCTGTATTTTTAGAAACAGAGCTAGTTACTTTTGCTCCTAAATTATTTAGTTTTTGTTTTGCTTCATCACGACTCATAGTATCTAATGTTCCGGTTAATACTACTATTTTGTCCTGATAGGGTGAACTAATTAATTTTGGTTCAACATTTTCAATTATTATATATTTTAAGAGTTCTTTTAAAATGACAAGATTAGAAGATGTGTTAAAAAACAATATTATATCGTCAGCAATATTCTCACCAATTTGATCAATTGAAACAAGCTTTTGGAATGAATCAGATAATTTATCATTGGCTTTTTCCATTTCAGTACAAAAATTTTCAAAAGAATTATAATTTAAAGCCAATAATTTAGCATTATTTTCACCAATTTGTTTGATCCCTAGAGCATAAATTAATTTATCTAGTGAAATTCTTTTCTTTGACTCAATGGAGTTTAAAAGGTTAGAAACAGATAATTTTCCTAATCCTTCACGTTTTTCTAACAATTCTTTATATTTATAAATTTTAAAAATATCACTAAAATCATTTATGATTTTTTCTTTGAAGAGCATGATTATTAATTTGTCCCCTAAACCTTCAATATTAAAAGCATTTTTGGAAACAAAATGCTTTAATTTTTCAACTGTTTGAGAAGGGCAATTGACTCCAGAAAGACATCTTCTAATTGCTTCACTTTTTGGTTTATACGTTTGGCCTCCACATGATGGACATAAATTAGGTGGAACGTAAATTTTAGAATTATTTTGTCTTTTTTCTTTTATTACTTCAGTAACCTGCGGAATAACATCTCCAGCACGTTGAATTTTTACAATGTCTCCTACTCTAATATCTTTTCTTGAAATTTCGTCTTCGTTATGCAGTGTTACATTTGAAACTAGCACCCCTCCAACTTTAACAGGTTTTAATTTACCAACTGGTGTAAGAGCTCCAGTTCTACCAACTTGTGTTTCTATATTTAAAAGTCTAGTCTCAACTATTTCAGGGGGAAGTTTGTGAGCAATCGCCCATCTTGGTGATCTAGACAAATTCCCTAATCTTTCTTGTAAAATTTTGTCATTCACCTTGTATACAAGACCATCAATTTCATAATCTAACTCATTTCTTTTAGAATTCATCAAAGAGTAGAATTTTTTAATATCTTCAATACTACTTGCTTTAAAGTTTTCTTGGTTCGTCTTGACACCCAATTGTTTAAATTTTTTTAAAAGATCAGACTGAGTTTTAATATTAAAGTCATTTGTATATTCACCTACGGAGAAGGCATAAAAATTTAATTTACGTTCTTTTAAAATATTTATGTCTTTCTGTCGTATAGATCCTGCTGCGGCATTTCTTGAATTAGCAAAAACTTTCCCATTTTTTTCTATTTGTGACTTGTTTAATTCTTCAAAATTACCCTTTTTCATAAAGATTTCACCTCTTATCTCTATAAAGTCTGGATAATTACCTTTTAATTTATGTGGTATATCTTTAATTGTCTTAACGTTATCAGTTACTATTTCACCTACTTTACCATCGCCTCTAGTGACTGCATTAAATAAATTTCCATTTACATAAAGAAGTGATATTGACAGACCATCAATTTTTGGTTCACACATAAAGTCTATCTGAAAATCCTTTTTTAAATTCAAAAATTTTAAAGTTCTCTCAATGAAATCATTTACGTCTTCGAAAGAAAACGCGTTAGTAAGTGAAGTCATTGGTTTTCGATGATTATATTTTTGGAATTGATTAGAGGTTTGTGAGCCAACTGTGTTTCGTTCTAAAAACTTAAATTTAGGATTTTCATTAATTAAAGTATCATATTCTCTACAGAGCTTATCATATTCAAAATCAGAGATTTTTGGATTATCCTCAGAATGGTATTTATTATCATGAAAATCTATTTCCTTTTTTATTTGATTTAATTTATTGAAAATTTTTGTGTCCATTTGCTTAATTATCTAATAGTTTCTGAGCTGCTTCTCTAGCTTCATTTGTTATGGATTGTCCAGAAACCATTCTTGCTATTTCCTCCACTCTTTCATTTATGTTCAATTCAGTAATATTAGAAATTGTTTTATTATGAATTTCTTGTTTTTGTATAAGGTAATGATTATGACCTTTAGATGTCACTTGTGGGGAATGTGTTACCACCATTGTTTGATTTGTTTTTCCTAATTTAGCCAATCTTAGACCGACAGCATTTGCAACTGAACCACCAATACCAGTGTCAATTTCATCAAAAATAATTGTTCTATTTTCCATTTCTGTTTCAAGTACAACCTTAATAGCAAGTAAAAATCTAGAAAGTTCACCGCCAGATGCAATTTTATTAATTGGTTTTTTATCCATTCCGGTATTGGTTGAGGCAAAAAATGAAACCTTATCAATACCATCAACAGAACAATTCTCAAAATCAATTTCTTCAAATTTAATTTCAAAATTTGCATTTTCTAACTTTAAGTAAGGGAGTTCATAATTAATCTTCTCAGACAATTTAATTGCAGCTTTTTGTCTACTCTCCGATAATAATTTACTATTAAATATAAAATTTTCTTTAGCTTTATTATGCTGTTGTCTAAGATAGTTTAAGTTTGATCTATTTTTATTAAGTTCTTCTAATTTTTCTTCTAATTCTATTTTTATTTTTATTAGGTCATCAGATTCACACTTGTGTTTTCTTGCTTGTGAACGTAATTCATAAAGTCGATCATCAATCGTTTCTAAGTCATCTGTTTTTTCACTTAAGTCTGTGCTTTTTCTATTTGCAAATATCTTTAATTCCTCAATTTCTGCTCTAGTTCTATAAATTGAATCTATGGCTTCATCTAAATTAGTTTGTTCATAAGATTTGAGATCATCAAATTCCTTTAATAATTTATTAATTAAATCTTCTAATCCGTTTTCATCTTCTATAATAGATTTGGCTTTAATTATTGTATTATAAATTTTTTCACGGTTACTTAATAACTGTTTGGCCTTATTTAATTCTTTTTCTTCTCCATTTTTAGGGTCTAAAATATTTAGTTGATCTAATGAATCTTTTACCCATACACTATCATCATTTAATTCCTGTTCCTTTTTCTCTGTCTCTTTAATAAAAGTTTTTAATTTTTTCATCTCATTAAAAGAATGTCTAGTGTCATCAATTAACTTATAATGATTGGAATAATTATCTAATAGTGATAAATGAGTTTTTATATCTAAAAGACCCCTATCTTCAAATTGACCCTGAATTTCTATTAAATAGTCGGTTATTTCTATAAGTGCATTTCTTGAGATAATGG
>CACJJL010000031.1 GCA_902593735.1 uncultured SAR116 cluster alpha proteobacterium | reverse complement strand
GTCAATTAACTCCAACACTTAAAATAAGAAGGCATATAATTACACATCATTACAAAAATGAAATAGATAACTTATACAAGAAATCCTTTTTTTAATTCTGCTTAGGTTTCAAAATAGTGAGATTTGATTTTTTTAGTTCACAAGTTAGAGACAATCCCTTTTCTTCACTAATAATGTTAGTTTTAGGGGTAATAATTTTATCTTTGCAGGATAGTTTAATCAAACTAATGTCTAGTGAAACAAGTTTTTGGCAACTGCAATTTATAAGATCAATTGGAAATATATTTTTACTTTTTTTAATAGCTAAATTTACTAACAGTATTCATCTACTGTTTCCACTTAACTGGAAGCCCGTATATTTCAGAGCTCTGATGATGACAACTTGCATGTTTTGCTTCTTTGCAGCATCTCCAAAATTAAGTTTTGCGCAAATGGCGGCTGGTCTTTATACATTTCCAATTTTTGTATCTTTATTAGCCATTATTTTTCTTAAAGAAAGGATTGGAATTTGGAGGACTTTTGCTTTGATATTAGGGAGTTTAGGAGCTTTGTTGATATTAGAGCCATGGTCTGAAAATTTTTTGCTATTACAAATATTGCCTATAATGGCTGGTTTTTTCTTTGCTTGTAATATTATTCTTATTAGAAAATATTGTAGAGAAGAATCTGTAATCTCTCTTACATTGGCTGTAGGTGTAATGTTTTTCGTCTCTGCATCTTTGGGTATTTTATTTTTTGAATATTTTTATATAGAAAACATTTACAGAGAAGCAAGTCCCTTTGTTTTTATAGGATGGCCATTATTAACTTTTATCGTTTTTTCTTTTTGTTTATCATGTTCAATCTTAAATATTACAGGTAATATGCTTTTAGCTAAAGCTTATCAGACAGCTGAAAGTAGTTGGTTAGCTCCAATGGATTACTCATATTTAGTTTTTGCAACTATTTGGGGAAAACTGTTTTTTGGAGATTGGCCTAGTTATTCAAATATATTTGGAATGTTTTTAATTGCTTTTTCTGGTATTTTGATTGCTTTTCGAGAACAGATAAAAACAAAAAATCAACTAGAAAAATAATCTTCAATATTTTGATCAAAAACCACATCAGAAACATTTATCGCTCGAGTTAAAAAAAGACCATCTAAAGAAGTTACTCTACTTAATGCTACATATGTTTGACCAGGAGCAAACGAGCCTTTGTCTAAATCTATTATAGCTTTTTCAAATGTTTGTCCTTGGCTTTTATGTATTGTTACAGCCCAAGCTAGCTTAATAGGGTATTGAGTAAAAGTTGCTACAACTTCATGTATAACTTGACCATCTTTAATTAGATAATCAAATTTTTCCCAAGTATCTTGTGTAATTTTATAGATTTTATTTTTAATTTTTAAATGAATAGAATTATCCGTTAACTGTGTAACTATGCCAATTGATCCATTAACCCATCTTTTAGGAGATTTTAAATCATTTTTAATGAGCATTACTTGAGCTCCAACTTTTAATTCAAGAATTTCGTCAGCTGGCTTTTCTTTGAAGTCGCCTGTTTCAGATGACACATAAGAAAATGTTTCACTTTTTATATTTTGAAGGTTAGCATTATTAATAGTATCCACTCTTCTATTTGTAGGTGACAATATAATTGTCTCTGATGGTATATCTAAACTTTCATTAACTATCCTGTTGTTTAATATAAAAAGATCATTATCATTTATGTTCCCAGATCTAATATTATTGAGTATATTAATAAATACTTTATCTTTTTGTCTATAGACCTTTGTTAATTCATAGGTTTTAACATCACTTTCTTCAAAGCAATTCGCATAAAAAAAATAATGACCAAGTGGATAAAAATTATTAAAAATTTCTCTTTCATTTTCTCTTATTACTGGTGGAAGTTGATGTAAGTCTCCTAAAAGAATAATTTGAATACCGCCAAAGCTTTTGTCACTATTTCTGTTTAATCTAAGTGATTGATCAATAGCATCGAGTACGTCACATCTTATCATAGAGCATTCATCAATTAAAATAGTATCAATTTTACTTATTACTTTGCTTCGTAATCTTTTGATTTTTTCATTTATTAATATTCTTGGTGGAAATAGAAAAAAAGAATGAATAGTTTTTCCTTTAGCTTTTATTGCAGATATTCCCGTTGAGGCTAATATTACAAAATTCTTTTTTGAATTAATTCTAAAATATTCTAATAGGGTGGTTTTTCCTGTGCCAGCTTTTCCAGTGATAAAAATATTTTGCTTAGAATGCTCCATTAGATTAAAGATTTCTTTAAAATTAGAATCAAATTCAATATTTTCAGGTATATCAATGTAATTATTATTTTTATTTTCCATAATCAAAACTTAATTTTAATAATAGAAGTTAAATGTAATGTCTTTTCTTCTGGTGTAAGAGTTTTTTCAAATGCACGAACTTTATGTTTTGTTGATATAATATTCTTGGCTAAGTTTAATCCCATTGATCCAAATCTAATTATTCCAATGTTCATATGACGATTTACCTTTTTAATGTGAATAACATTTTTATATCAAGTTGAAAATTTTTTTATTAGATTGATGAATTTCTTTTTAATTTTAAAAAATTAGAAATTGGAGAATAAAAAATTTCTAATATTACGAATCCAGTTATTGTAAAAATAGAAATTAATTGATTAATTGTAATTTCGTCTTCAAGAATAAAAAATGCTAACCCTAAAGCAATTACAGGTTTCAAGAAACACAAATAATTTCCTCTTGCTACGTCAGGAATTTTAGATAGCCCCCACAACCAAAGTATGAATGCTATACAAGTGTTCAAGACACCAAGAGTTATTATTGACATATATTCAATATGTGTTCTATCAAAAAGATCAAATGGATTTACCCAAATATTCCAAATAACACCTATAGATGGATATAAAGCTAAAAAGCCCAGTACAAAAGTGTATGTAGTCATTCTTACAGGTCCATATAATTGTACATATGGTTTAACCATAACTAGATAAATTGCTCCAACTAATGCGTATCCAATAGATAAATAAATGCCCAAAATACTATCCCCAGTCCCAGTAAGTTGTTCTAAGTAGCCGTCGGTAAGTAAAAAAACACATCATAGAAAGGCACCAATTCCACTTATAGTTTTTGGAGGTATAATTTTAGTTCCTTCAATTATACAAGCTACAAAAACAACTCCTATTGGCATTATTGTAACCATAGTAGCAACTTGTAGAACAGAAGCAAAATCTAAGGCCCAATGAAATAAAAATTGTCCAAATGCAATGCCAAAAACTGAAAGAATAACAATGGGGTAGGGATCTTTTTTTAGTGGTGTAATTAAGTTTCTGGATGTTGGATTAATTAAGCACAATATAAATAAGGCAAAGCTACCTAAGCCAAATCTCCAAACTGATACTACACCCCAGAAATTCCTAAGAGTTTAACAAAAAATTCAGAACCAGCATGGCCACAAACACCTTAAAGTGCAGAAAAATGAGCTAATATTATCAAAGTTTTATTATCTTGATACATTTATCTAAATAATAAAACTGTATTTTACAATTAATTACCTTCTATAATCTTCAATACTTTAGGTGGCGACATCGGAAGACTGTATGAACGTTTTCCGATTGCTTGATAAACTGCATTTGATATAGCTGCCAAAGGTGGAACTAAAGGAACTTCACCCACACCTCTTACTCCTTGCGGATGTTTGGGGTTCGGAATTTCGATTAATACAGTGTCTAACATTGGTAAATCTGAACAGACAGGCATTCTATAATCCAAAAATCCTGTGTTATCTAAATGACCATCTTTATTGTAGATATATTCTTCGCTTAAAGCCCAGCCAATACCTTGAACGCAACCACCATGAAGCTGGCCTTCCACATAATCAGGATGAATGGCCTTACCAACGTCTTGTATAGATGTGTATCGCTTTACCCTTACTATCCCAAGATCCATATCAACTTCAACATCACAAATATGAGTCGCAAAGCCACCTTCAGCACCTTCAGTGTTTACCTGGTATCCAGCACCAATTGGACCACCGGTAGCGGTGGCTTTTTCTGCTAATTTTGCGAGTGTAAGTGGAGCAAATTTTCCTGCATTATCACCGGCAGGTCTGGCTTCACCATTTTCCCACTCAATTGCCTCTTCATCAATACCCCAAATTTTAGCTGCTCTTTGTTTTAATTGTTTAATTACTATTTTAGCAGATTCAGTTACAACCATTGCAGAAGCAAATAATACTCTACTTCCACCAGTAAGGTTGCTGTATCCAATTGTTGCTGTATCACCAATTAAAACCGATACTTTATCATGATGTATACCTAATAATTCAGCAGTTATATTGGCTATAGATGCTCTGGAACCTCCAATATCCGGATGTCCTGTAGTTACAACTACATTACCGTCTTCAGTGATGTTTAACTGTGCGCTTGATTCTCCACCAGCATTAAACCAAAAACCACTAGCTACGCCTCGACCTTGATGCTTGCCTAAAGGAGCTTTATAATGAGGATGGTTTATTGCTGCTTCAACTGTTTCCAAATATCCCATCTGAGGATAAGTAGGGCCGTGGACTGCTTGGGTTCCTTCTTTTGCAGCATTAATTTTTCTTAATTCCAAAGGACACATGTTAAGTTTTTCAGCAATTTCGTCTAAAACACATTCGACTCCATATGCACCAATAGGAGCTCCAGGCGCTCTGTATGCAGCAACTTTACATCTGTTAGATACAACGTCATAACCAAAAGTATGTGCATTAGGAATATCATATGGTGCAAGAGAGCATCCTACTGCGCCTCTAATAGGTGAACCGGGAAAAGCTCCTGCTTGTAAATAATATGTTCCTTGTGCAGCAACGATCATTCCATCTTTAGTAGCACCAATTTTTATTTTACTTTTAGATCCAGACGTAGGCCCGGAGGCTCTCATTGTATCTTCTCTGTTCATAATTATTTTAACTGGTCGACCTGTTTTTTGTGATAAGATAGTAGCTAATGGCTCTAAATAAACAATAGTTTTGCCTCCAAATCCTCCACCAATTTCTGCCGGTATTGCTCTGATATTACTCTGAGGTATACCAGTTAAATATGAGGTCATCGCTCTAACCATAAATTGACCCTGGCTTGAGCTCCATATAGTAGCTCTACCATCTGCCGCAACACTTACTAAACATGAATGTGTTTCTAAGTAACCTTGATGTACTGCTTCAGTTTTAAATTCCCTTTCTATGATGACATCAGATTCTGAAAAACCTTTATCAATATCACCTTTTTTATGCTCTAGCGTGCCAGCTATATTTGAAGGTTTTCCTTCAAATTGAATGTGATCATGTAGAATAGGGGCGTCAGGTTTAATTGCATCGTCAATCTCAATGGCCCATGGTAAAACTTCGTATTCTACCTCTATTAATTCACATGCTTTTTCTGCTATTTCTTCAGTTGTTGCAGCAACTGCTGCAAGTGGATGGCCATGAAAAAGAACTTTGTCTCTAGCCATAACATTTCTACACATCCATCGCATATCTTGGATACCAAGTATAACTGGCGTATCAATAGGGAAGTCAACAACATCCTTGGATGTAATTATTGCCTTGACACCCTCTAATTCTTCGGCTTTTTTCGTATTAATAGATAAAATTCTAGCATGTGGATGAGGGCTTCTTAATACATGACCCCAAATCATACCTGGCATTGTTGTGTCTGATGAATATTGAGCTCGACCTGTAACCTTATCTGCGCCGTCTGGTCTAATAGTGTTTTTACCAATCCATTTATTGCTAATTTCATTCATTATACACTCTCCTTCATTTCATCAGCAACTTCTAACACAGCTTTTACAATCTTGTCATATCCAGTACATCTACATAGGTTGCCAGCCAGCCAATATCTTACTTCAGTTTCTGTTGGTGTAGGATTATGGTCTAATAAAGCTTTAGAAGCCATTAAAAAACCAGGTGTACAAATACCACATTGAAGTGCAGCTTTTTCAAGA
Organism: uncultured SAR116 cluster alpha proteobacterium; assembly: GCA_902593735.1. Taxonomy (GTDB): domain Bacteria; phylum Pseudomonadota; class Alphaproteobacteria; order Puniceispirillales; family Marisalimonadaceae; genus Marisalimonas. The sequence goes on along the minus strand of CACJJL010000031.1, from coordinate 961 downwards.
AATTTTTGTTGTAAAGCATGCAATTTACCACCTTCAGACATTCCTTCTATCGTTTCAATGCTACTTCCTTCAGCTTCTGCAGCTAACATTAGGCAAGAACATACTAGTTCGCCATCTAATATAACGCTACATGAGCCACAATCACCTGAACCGCAACTTTCTTTGGAACCAGTTAGATTTAATTGGTTTCTTAAAACATTTAACATAGTATCATGTGGTTCACATAAATACTCAACGTTTTCATTATTAATTTTTGTTGAAACTTGAATTTTTGCCATATCCTTAATATCCTCTAATTCTATCAACTGCTAAAAGAGTTGCTCTTTTAAATAAAACCCCTGCAACTTTTGTTCTATAATCAATGGTTCCCCTTTTGTCATCAATAGGATTGCATGCGTCCATACATATTTTGGAAACTTTATCTAAAGTATCTTCATCAAGCTTTGATCCAACCATTATATCGGATGCTTCTTCAATTAATAAGGGTTTTGGTGCAACAGCACCCAACGAAACTCTTGCATGAGTACAAGCATTATTTTCTAATGAAATATTCACACCACAACCGACAACAGCAATATCCATCTCAGTTCTAGGTGTCATTCTTAAATAAGCATCTGCAGAATTTGAGACACGTTTAGGAAACTTTAAACTCACGAGCATTTCTCCATTTTCTAAAACGGTTTTTCCTGGTCCTAAATGAAAATTTTCAATTGGTACATCCTTTCTACCTTTTGGGCCAGCAATAACTGCTTTACAACCAGCTGCAATTAAAGCTGGAACACTATCACCGGCTGGTGATCCGTTGCATAGATTTCCACCTAAGGACGCTCTTCCTTGAATCTGTTCTGATCCAATTAATCTGAATGCCTCTAATACACCTGGCCAAAGTTTAGCAAATTTAGGATTTCTGTTTAAATTCGCTCCTGATACTGAGGCACCAATTTCAAATTCACCATCTGAA
>CACJJL010000030.1 GCA_902593735.1 uncultured SAR116 cluster alpha proteobacterium | reverse complement strand
TCTCCTTCGTTGTTTCAAAAATTTTTTTTAATTCCAACTCATTTTTATTAATTTCATCAACAATCTTAAATTTCTCTTTTTCTATAGTTGGTAATTCATCTTGTAAATTTCTTAATTTTGTAATTTGTTGTAATCTTTCTGAATAACTATTTTGAACACCTATAGGTTGAACATATCCATCCCATCTCCACAAGCCTCCTTTTAAGGTAGTCAACGCCTGTCCAAAAGATAATTCATTTTGAAGTTTAAGAGCAGTTTTTTCATTTTCGACAATGCCTATACCTATTAACGCAATATCTAGAATTGAATTCTTTTTAATTTTTGAAATTAGAGGAGTAGTGCCTTTAGGTAACTTTTCTTGAAATTTGGCTGTAATACAATCTTTCCAATAAGGTGTGTTCTGTTCCTCTGGGCTATTTGATTTTACAGGAGCTAATATTGTTTCACCTAGAACTGATCCAATTGGGTCTTGAAGGTTCCCTATATCATCTATTGTTGCTTCTAGAGAATTGTTTTTGAATTCGTTATAACCCAATAATGAAGATAAAGAATTTAAATCAGCTCTCATTACATTGAGGTCATAATCTTTTTTAGCCTTCTTTTCTTTGAGGTTAATATTTAAATTCTCTTTATTTTCTAATTGTTTTTTTGTTAATTCAAGCTTGTTATTTTCTTCTTTAATTAACTTTTCAATATTAATTCTTTTCCGGTCATGTTCATCAATTAACTTTTTATCTTCAGTAATATTGAACTGTGATTTCTGATCTATCGATTTATTTATTTTGTCTTTTAATTTATTAATACGATCTTCAAGATCTGATTTGTCAGATTTTATTGAAAAAATTTCGGAATTAATGGATGAAAGTTTTGCATCTGCATCTTCAGATTTTACTTTAAGTTCATTTACTCTTTTTGAGGCATCATTTTTCTTAGTTGTAAAATCTTTTGTATCTAATTGTAGCTTGTCTTTTTCTAAATGAAGATTTGCGATTGTTTTATTTGCATCATCTTTTATTTCAATTTCTCTTTTAATATCAGTTTCTATTTGTGTTATTTGGTTTAAGACATTATTCAAAGTAAGTTTTGAAGTTGCTTCTTCTTCTTCTAATCTTATTTTTGAAATATTTAAAGATTGTAGAATGGCAGCCTTTTCTGTTTCAATTTTTCTTAGCTCAGGTAACTTATTAAATATTTCTAGCTTTGATTTTGTCTTTTTAGATAAGTTTATTTGAGCCTCTTCAACGATATTTTTTGATTTCTTAAATTTTGTTTCTAGTTCATCAAATTCTTTTTCAGCGGTGTTTAGTAGTGACAAGAAAAGCGAAGCTTCTGCTTTTCTTAATCTATCTCCTACTGACCTATAACGAGCTGCCTTTCTACCTTGTTTTTCTAACTCAATTAGTTGTTCATTGTATGTATTCTCAATATCTAACAACCTACTTAAGTTATCTGTCGCACCGTTTAATTTTAATTCCGCTTCATGTCTTCTATTATGTAACCCTTTAATGTTTGCGGCTTCTTCAAGAATTATTCTTCTCTCTTCAAGACTAGACTCAATTATTTGTGAAATCCTTCCTTGACTTACAATTCCTGATGATCGAGCACCAGTAGCGGTATCCGCAAAAATTAATTGTACATCTCTAGCTCTAACTTGTTTAGAATTAATCCTATAAGTCGAACCTTTCTCTCGTTCAATTTTTCTTGAAATTTCAATTTCATCAAAATGGTTAAAACTAGCAGGAGCTTTTTTTTCAGTATTATCTAATTTAATTGTAACTTCTGCAAAATTTCTTGCAGGACGTTCATTTGATCCAGAAAAAATTACATCATCCATACCTTCACCACGCATTTGTCGTGCTGAGTTTTCACCCATTACCCATTTCATAGCTTCTACGATGTTTGATTTGCCACAGCCATTTGGGCCAACTATTCCAGTTAGCCCTTCATTAAGGTCTATTTTTGTTGGCTCTAAAAAAGATTTAAATCCAGAAATTCTTATCGATTTGAATTTCATTTGTTTTCCAATTACACCTTAAGACTTTTTTGCATTAATTGACTTCAAAAGCTCTTTTTCAAAGTCTTTGAAAGATAGAGCTCCAGAAATTTTATATTTATTATTTACAATGAAAGTTGGAGTAGAATTTATGTCAAAGTTTTTAGACTCATTCTCCATTTTTGTAACAATTTTCTGCATAAGAGGAATGTTTTGAGAAATGTCACTAAATTTTTTTGATGAAATGCCAAACAATTTTGCGATTGATTTTAATTCTTTCAAAGGATTTTTTGAATATGCCCATTGTTTCTGCTTTTTTAATAAAATGCTAACAGCTTCTACATATCCATCCTTCGTAGGTATTGATCTAGCCAATGAAGCTGCTATAATAGCAAGTCTGTCAAGAGGATAATCAATAAATTCTAATTGAACCTTACCCGTATCTATATATTTTTTTTTAAGTTTAGGTAGTGTTTTTATATGAAAGTTAGAACAGTGACCACATGTTAATGAAAAGAATTCTTTTATTTTAATAGGCGCATTATTAGAACCCAAAAATTGTTTTCGCATTAACTCGTTTAATGAGTTTTGATTTGAAAAACTTTTTTTTGAAAATAAGAAAAAAAAACCAATACCTAGTAAAAAATTTCTTCTATTTAAAAACATATTTTTCCCCAAACTTTTTTGCTCATTTAAAATTTCAAACAATAATAACTTTATATACTAAGATTAATGTTCAAAGAACAAGATTTTATTAAATGCAACTATTTTTTTCTAGAAATCTCAAATTCTTGCATTGCTAATTTCAGTTCACTGTCTGGAAGTATATTAGACTCCAAATTTTCTAAAGTATTTTCCAAAGTATGTTTAATAGGTTCTTTTTTAATTTCAAAGTTATTCTGAATGTCAGCTTGAATAATTTTTATTTTTGATATTGCTTTAAACCCGAATCGGGCATTAATTTGATCTAATAGATGTGGAATTGCGTATTGAACCTCCAGCCCGAAGCCATTTTGGACTTTAATTGTTATTTGGCCATCGATATTTTTTTTTCTACCAAATTTTATTTTATGTGGAATTGTTACGTTTGTATATTGACCTGCAATATGTGCCCAATTGAAAAATATATGATTTTGAATAGATCCCAATCTACTCAGATTTTTCTCAACAATATTTTCTGTGATTTTTAATAAAGGCTTCATATATTAACAATTATTTTAAATTATATTCTCTAGTTTTATTATATAATAAAATTCTATGACACAGTTACAAAAAAATAACTATAAAACTTTTTCTAATTCATTGTTATCTTGGTACGACTTTAATAGAAGAATTTTACCCTGGAGAGCGCCACCAGGTGTGATTTCAAATCCTTATTTTGTTTATTTATCAGAAATTATGTTGCAACAAACTGTAGTAAAAACAGTAATACCATATTTTTTAAAGTTTGTTAGAAAATGGCCTGATATTAATGCTCTTGCAAAAGCAGAATTACATGAGATTAATTCATATTGGGCAGGATTAGGCTATTATAGTAGAGCTAAAAATTTACATGAAACGGCAAAAATAATTTCTAATAAATATGATGGATTTTTTCCTACAGATAAAAATTCTTTAATGGCCCTTCCTGGAATAGGCGAATATACATCATCAGCCATTATGGCTATAGCATTTGATAGAAAATCAAATGTTATAGATGGAAATGTTGAAAGAGTTTTTTCAAGATTTTATGCTGTTGAAAAACCCATAAAGGAATCAAAGATTTTTATCAAAAACATTGCTGAAAAACACCTTCCTGATAACAGGCATGGAGATTATGCACAAGCCTTAATGGATTTAGGTTCATTAATTTGCATTCCTAAGTCACCAAGATGTAAAATGTGTCCTTTATTAGCTATTTGTGACGTCGGTGGCACAACTAGTGCTAAGCAATATCCAATAAAACTTCCAAAAAAAGAAAAAGAAGAGCGGTATGGATTGTTCTTCTATTTACAGAATAAAGATGGTGCTGTTTTGTTTGAAACCAATAAGAGTAGTGGACTTTTAGCCAACATGGATGTGTTGCCCTCGATAGGCTGGTATGAAGAAAGAAATAGATTTAAAAAATCTCCAAAATTTAATAAAAAAAAACCTAATTTTTTAGGTATGAAATGGAAGATATTAGATCAGAATTTAAATCACATTTTCACTCATTTCAAACTTAATTGCTCTGTTGCAATTGCTACAATAAATGATGAAAATGCATTGGTTAATGACTTAAGCAAAAGCACTTACAGATTTGTACAAAAAACAAATATAAATGATTTAGCTCTTCCAAGTTTAATTAAAAAAATTTTGAATGCTTTAAAAAATAATGAGATTCTTGATTTTTAATGCCTAAAATGTCTAATTGATGTAAAAATCATCGCAATATTTCTTTCATCAGCTGCTTCAATCACCTCTTTGTCACGAATAGATCCACCTGGCTGAATAACAGCGGTTACACCTGCGTTTGCGACAGCAATCAAACCATCAGCAAACGGAAAAAAAGCATCACTAGCTACAACAGATTTATAAGCCATTGACGTTTCCAATTTAGCTAAATTGGACGCCTTTTTTGCTTTTTCGTTAGCTATTGAAGTGGAATCAATTCTACTCATTTGACCTGCTCCAATACCTACAGTTTGTAAATTTTTTGCATAAACAATAGCATTTGATTTTGTATGCTTTGCAACTTTCCATGCAAACAACAAATCATCAATTTCTTTAGTTGTTGGTTTCCTTTTTGTTACTATTTTAATGTTGTCACTTTTTAAAACTTTATAGTCACGCGATTGCACTAACATCCCACCAGAAATAGATTTAAATAATAAACCTGTATCCTCTGGTGATGCTAGTGAACCAGTTGTCAATATTCTAACATTAGGCTTGTCAACGAAAATCTCTAAAGCTTCTCTGTCAACACTGGGAGCAATAATGACTTCTAAAAAAAGTGACTTCATTTTGAGAGCTAAATCTTTTGTTAATTCTCTATTTATAGATACTATACCACCAAAAGCACTTACAGGGTCAGTTTGAAGTGCCTTTTCCCAAGCAGAATTAAGATCATCGTTTTCTGCTACTCCGCAAGGATTGGCATGTTTAATTATGGCAACAGCAGGTTTTTTGAATTCACAGATTAGCTCAAAAGCAGCGTCTGCGTCATTTATATTATTATAAGAAAGTTCTTTGCCTTGAAGTTTTTTACTATTAGTAATTCCTTTTCTTTTGTCAGATGTTTTATAAAGTGCTGCTTTTTGATGTGGGTTTTCACCGTATCGCATTTCATATGATTTATTTAAATTAATTGACAAATTTTCAGGAAAAGTTGATGAGATAATCTCTTTATCTTCTAACCAATCTGAAATGGCGTTATCGTATTCGTTAGTAAATCTAAATGCTTTTGCGGCAAGATATTTTCTGTATGAGTACTTAATTTTTCCATTGTTATCAATTTGTGAAATAAATTCTGGATAGTCATTGGGATCTGTAACAACTGTTACAAATTCATGATTTTTTGCTCCAGCTCGAATCATTGCTGGTCCGCCAATATCAATATTTTCTATTATATCTCTGTTTTTAGATGTTTTCTGTAACGTCTCTCTAAATTTATATAAATTAATAATCAAGAGATTTATTTCGTAAATATCATGTTTCTGAATTTGTTCTAAGTGTGAAGTATCATCTCTTCTAAAAAGAATACCACCATGTATTTTAGGATTTAAGGTTTTAACTCTTCCATCTAAAATTTCAGGAAAGTTTGTTTGATCTGATACTTCTTTTACAGGAATAGAATTTTGTTTTAAATATTTAGCAGTTCCTCCTGTAGAGAGAATTTCTATTTTATTTTTTACTAAAACTTTAGCTATTTTTTCAAGATCACGTTTATCTGTTACTGAAATTAGAGCTCTTTTGATTTTGATATCTTTTGTAAAAAAAATTTTTTTATTATTATTCATGATTAAACTTTTTAAATTTGTTGAATGACTTTCAAATAATTTCTTTTCATGAGATAAGTCAACTAAAAATTATTTTTGAAGTTCGAATGCCCAATTACAAGAAATACTTTTGTAAGCTCTTATTTTTTCTAAGTTTAAAATAATACTGAGCTCTTTACATGGCTTTGGGCCATTAGGAGTAAACATTACTGAATTTTCTATGCTTATATTTTTATTGTTAGAACTCATTTTCCAGACATAACCCTTTTGATGATTTAATAGTACTGAACCATTTCTGGTTTTTATAAGTTTAATTTCTGGATATATGTGAAAACGAATATATGCGTTTTTGGGAATCGAACCAATATTGCCAATATTTAAAATTTCATCTCTTCCTCTAATTTCATTTTTTTTATTAGAAAGGTATATTTGTCTTTTGTGGTGAACGCCAAAAATTGTTTCGTACCCTGAATGAGTTACATCTAATAAATTACCATCTTTAGTTTTTCCAAATTGGATATTTGATATTCTTGTAATTCTTCTCCCACTGAGGTCTATATTATTTCTATCATCTATATTCAGGCTAGAATGAGCCGCCGTAGAAGAAAGAGAATTTTTCATATTTTTATATTTTGAGTTATTAATTTCTCCAAGGTTGGAAATTATCTTTTCTTTTTTATAAAAAAATTCAAAACCAAATAGGCTTGCTTTTTTATTATGAATTGTTTTTTTATTTAGTCCTATATCCGCAAATAAAACAGAATTCATATTTGACAACCTACAAAACCCAGTTTCTTCAGCTAGGCTAAAAATCCTATTTTTATATCCAATTCTATTTAAAGTTTGCTTTATAATTTCTTTTCGTATTAAGGAACCACCATGAAACCATGAAAAATATTCATCAGGCATTTGAAAACTTCTACAAAACTCTCCCATTTTTATTGTTTTTTGATGCAACCCATCAGCATCTACATTTTTTAAAATCGCAACTATAGATCTAATCTCAATTAAATGTCTCAATAAATTTAATTGCTTAACAGGACTTCTGCTTATGTGCCCACCATCAGTATTAGTCAAGATTTCGAGTTTTTCATTAATAACAGTTAATAATTGATTAATATTATCTATCGTTTCGTATAAAATAGACTTAGATACTAAAATCCCTTTAACAATAATTATCTTTTCAAGGTTGTCGTTTGATAGATCGAGTTTTAATTCAAGAAATTTAGATTGTAAGGCAATAGAATTTAAAATATTTTTTTGAAAATCTAATCCACCACTCTCTGCAAACCAAGAATAATTAAAGCTCCAACATGAAACTCTTTCTGCCATTATTACAGAATTATATTCATGAGATCGGAGGTTATAATCTTTGTTGATCCAGTTTTCCACTAATGATCGTGCAGTCGACCTTGCTTTTATGCTCCCCTCAGATTTTAAATCTCTTATGAAATTGAATTTATTAAAATCGTTAATAGTTTTTTTATTAATGGGGTTACTTAATATTCTTTTTCCACTTTTAGTTGAGCCTTGCCAGTTATCA
>CACJJL010000029.1 GCA_902593735.1 uncultured SAR116 cluster alpha proteobacterium | reverse complement strand
GAGATTAATTTTTTACCTAGGATTAGAATTTTGTCAAAATTCTCAAATAATTTTCAAAAAGTTACATTCGTAAAGCATTGGACTGAAAATTTGTTTTCTTTTCGTATTACACGTCCAAAAAGTTTCAAATTTAGATCAGGCGAGTTTGTAATGATTGGTCTAATTGATGATGATGGTAAACCAATATTAAGAGCTTACTCAATTTGTTCACCAAGTTGGTCAGAAGAATTAGAGTTTTATTCAATTATTGTTAAGGACGGACCTTTAACTTCAAAATTAAAAAATATAAAAATAGGTGACGAAATCATTATGATGCCTAAGTCAACTGGCACTCTAGTATTAGACGCATTGAAACCTGGTAAAAGACTATTTTTACTTTCTTCAGGAACAGGGTTTGCTCCCTTTGCAGCACTTGTTAGAGAGCCAGAAACTTATGAAAGGTTTGATAGTATAATATTAACCCACACATGTAGAAAGATTAAAGAATTATCTTACAGTCAAAGTATAATACAAGAATGTAAGAATGACGAATTAATCAAGGAATTTATAGATAACAAGTTAATTACTTATTATTCTACTACAAGAGATAATTATATTGTCAATGGCCGAGTTACTGAACTTTTATTATCTAATAAATTATTTGATGATTTAAAAATAAATTCAATTTCTTCTGATGATAGATTTATGTTTTGTGGTTCAATAGGCTTAAATCATGATCTTAAAAAAATTATGCTAAGAAATAATTTTCGTGAGGGCGCCAATAATCATCCAGGAGAATTCGTTTTAGAAAAAGCATTTGTAGGTTAGTTTACCATTTTTCTATATCAGGTCTTAATTCTACATCAAATGACCAAGCAGAACGATTTTGTTGTGAGATTCTAAAAATTTCTTCAGCGATATCAGATGGCTGAGCAAATTCAATATTATTTTTATTTTTTTGATGCTCAATTCTATTTCTAGTCCATGGAGTGTTAATTGATGCGTCGACAGTAATATAGGCAACATGTATACCTTTGGGACCAAAATCTCGAGCTAACGATTGTGCAAGTATTCTTTGGGCAGCTTTTGTAGGAGCAAAGTATGGAGTCATTGCTACCCCTCTGTGAGCGGCCGTGTTACCAGTTACAATTATGACTCCTTTCTTGTTTTTTAGCATATCCGGAATCAAAAAATGGGATAAATACATTAGTGAAGTTGTGTTAATTCTGAAGTTTTCTTCTAACCATTCTGGTTTACCTTTTAATAAATATTCAAAGTTGCCTTTGACTGCATTATGAATAAGAACTTCTGGGGGGCCCATTTCATTTTTAATTTGTTTACATATTTCCTCTAAATGTTTTAAGTCCGATACATCGCACACATATCCTTTAGAACCAAATAATTCTTTTTCAAATTTAATCAATCTTTCCTTAGTTCTAGCTAACATCGCTATTCTATACCCAGCATTTGCAAACGCCCTAGCAGTATGCCCTCCTGTCCCTTCACCTAAACCAGTAATCATGCAAACTGGTTTGTTTGAAATTGACATTTATCTACTCCACAAATTAAAATAATTTAAAACTAATTTAACAACATAAACAATTAAATGGCCATTATAGAATTTAATAAAAATGTATTATATTTTTTGGTGGGCGGTGACGGTCTCGAACCGCCGACCCTCTCGGTGTAAACGAGATGCTCTACCAACTGAGCTAACCGCCCTTTTTTGAATGTTTATACGTAATTTTTGTATCAAACACAACTAAGAACTTATTAAATAAAAAAAGAAATACGTTAGAAATGAAAAGTTTCAAAAGTCATAAAAAGGGGATTGAAGCCTCAAAATGGATTATAGATCAAATACAAATTTTAAAACTTTATAGAAAGATCAATATTTTAGATTTGGCCTCAGGAAACGGTAGAAACTGTATTTCGTTAGCAAAACCGAATAAAATTGTAACAGCAATTGATCGAGACAAAATCAAATTAGGTAAATACTCCAAATTTAAAAATATCAAAACTATTTGCTTTGATCTTGAAACTAAAAAAAAATGGCCATTAAAGGAAAATTTTTTTGATGTAATTTTAGTAGTTAACTATTTATTCAGACCAAAAATAAAAAAATTGATAAAATTATTAAAAAAAAATGGCTATTTATTTTACGAAACATTTTCAAGAGGAAATGAAAAATATGGAACACCTAAAAATCCAGACTTTTTATTGCACGATAGAGAGTTATTGAATGTTTTTGCTAAACATTTAACAGTGTTGAGTTATTTTAATGGTAATGTCGTAGAAAAAAAAGTGTCGATGAAACAAAGAGCAAGTTTCAAAAAAAAGACGTCTTATTGATTAAGACGTCTTTAAAATATAGATTTTTAATTATTTACAGCATTTTTTAGAGGCAGTCCAGCTTTGAACTTTGGTCGCTTAGAGGCAGGAATTTGGATTTTTTCTTTTGTTGAGGGATTTATTCCTGTAGTAGCGGCACGGTTTGCAACAGAAAAAGTTCCAAAACCAACTATACGCACATCACCACCTGATTTTAAGGCATTAGTAATTGATGCAAAAACACCATCAACTGCTTTTGCAGCATCTACTTTTGAAAGACCAGATGCGTCAGCAACACTTGCAACTAATTCATTCTTATTCATTCGTACCTCCGTGATAAGTTAATAATTATTTCATATCAGTTGATTTTACTCTATAACATTAAAAAATAAAGTTAATAATGAAAAACATATAAAAAAAGATTTTACTAATGAGAAATACTTTTTTCGTCTTTATTATCAGTTTTGTTAGAATTAATTTTAGATGGATCCATTACATTCAATACTGGAGGAATATCTGTAAGAGCATTAGTAATGACTTCGTCAATAGATCTTACAGGAATTATTTTTAATTGATCTGTAATATTATTAGGTATATCAGATAAATCTTTTTTGTTATCAACAGGGATTAAAACTGTTTTAATGCCACCTCTTTTTGCAGCCAGTAGTTTTTCTTTCAAACCCCCAATTGGAAGCACCCTACCTCTTAAAGTAATCTCACCAGTCATACCAATGGAACTTTTGATTTTTATACCTGTTAATGCAGATACAATACTTGTAACCATTGCTACACCTGCTGATGGCCCATCTTTAGGTGTTGCTCCTTCTGGAACGTGTACATGGATATCAACTTTTTCAAGATCAAAGGGATCTAATCCATATGCAAATGCTTTTGATTTGATAAAAAATTCTGCGGCTTGAACTGATTCCTTCATAACATCGCCAAGTTTTCCCGTGGCTGTAACTTTACCCTTACCTTTAACTTTCACGGCCTCTATAGATAATAATTCTCCACCAACTTCTGTCCACGCTAAACCAGTTGTTATACCAACTAGATCATCTTTCTCAATTTCTAATCTTTGATAAATAGGAACACCAAGAATCTCAATTAAATTATCTTTATTTATAGAAATCGATTTAGTTTCTTTTTTTTCAATTAATGTAACAACCTTTCTAATTAATTTTGACAATTGCCTTTCTAAGTTCCTCACTCCAGCTTCTCTAGTATATGACTGTATAATAATCCTCAAAGCTTCTTCGTTTATAATAAATTCACTTTTTTTAAGTTTGCAAATGTTCATTTGTTTATGTAACAAATGCCTTTTTGCAATTTCTAGTTTTTCATCCTCAGTATAACCAGGTAATCTGATTATTTCCATTCTGTCTAATAAAGCTTGTGGCATATTAAGGGTATTTGATGTTGTAATAAAAAAAACTTTAGACAAATCATAATCTACCTCCAAATAATGGTCCTGGAATGTTTTATTTTGCTCAGGGTCTAAAACTTCTAATAAAGCTGATGATGGGTCACCCCTGTAATCAGAACCTAATTTGTCTATCTCATCTAATAGAAACAATGGATTGATGGTAGAATTTTTTTTCATACCATGAATTATTTTACCAGGTAAAGATCCTATGTATGTTCTTCTATGACCTCTTATTTCAGCTTCATCACGAACACCACCTAATGCCATTCTTATATATTGTCTTCCTGTGGCTTCTGCAATAGATTTACCTAGAGAGGTTTTACCAACACCTGGAGGACCAACTAAGCACAGGATTGGGCCTTTAACGTCCTTAGTTCTTTTTTGAACAGCTAAAAATTCTATTATTCTATCTTTAACTTTTTCTAAACCATAATGATCGTTATCTAAAATTTTTCTTGCATTGACAATATCTGATTTAATTTTGCTTGATTTATGCCAAGGAATTGAAACCAACCAATCAATATATGTTCTAACGACTGTAGCTTCAGCACTCATGGGGCTCATGTTTTTTAATTTTTTAAGTTCAGAAATAGCTTTTTCTTTAGCTTCTTTACTTAATTTAGCTATATTTATTTTATTTTCAAATTCATCAAATTCATTTTTACCGTCTTCAGATGTACCTAATTCTTTTTGAATTGCTTTGAGTTGTTCGTTTAAATAATATTCCCTTTGTGTTTTCTCCATTTGTTTTTTTACATTACTTCTAATTTTTCGTTCTGAACTAAGAATTTCAACTTCATTTTCAATTTTAGAAAGGAGTTTTTTCAGTCTTTCTTCTGGATTAATCGTTTCAAGAAAAGATTGTTTGTCTTCGATAGATAAAGGTAAATGATTAATTACTGTGTCAGAAAGAATGCCACCATCATTTATTTCTGAGATTGTTGATAAGACGTCAGTGTTTAATTTACCATTCAATTTAACAAACTTCTCAAATGTGTTTGTAAACTGGTTGATCAAATTTCTGTCAATTTCTTCATAACTGATATTAAATTTAGTTGTATTTAATTTTCCACTTAAATATTCTGGAGATATAATTATTTCTTCAACTTTACACCTACGTTTACCTTCAACTAATACTTTGACTGTCCCATCAGGTAATTTAAGCATCTGAAGAATACTGCCTAAAGTTCCAATGGTATATAGGTCTTTTGCTTTTGGATCTTCAATAGAAGGTTTTTTTTGAGTAAGTAATACTATCTCCTTATTATCTTCCATAACAATTTCTAAAGCATTTATAGATTTAACTCTACCCACAAATAGTGGGGCAATCATATTTGGAAATATAACAATATCTCTCAACGGAAGAACTGGATATAGAGAACTAGTCAAATTAACATTCCTTATAAATTTATTTATAATACAAATGTTACTTTTTTTTAAAAGTTCAAGTTCAAAGTTTATTTAAACTGAATTATTAATTTCTTTTGTCTTTTTTTCATGGACAAGAATTGGTTTAGTACCTTTCAAAACGACTTCTTCGTTTATAACAACCTCATTAATATCAGTTTCAGACGGTAATTCGAACATAGTATCCATTAAAATATTTTCTATTATAGAACGTAATCCTCTAGCACCAGTTTTTAAGTCGATCGCTTTCTGAGCAATCGCTCTAAGAGCATTTTCCCTAAATTCTAACTTAGTGTTTTCCATTTCAAAAAGCTTTTGATATTGTTTAAGAAGAGCATTTTTAGGTTTTGTTAATATTGTGACTAAAGCATCTTCGTCAAGATCTTCTAACGATGCAAGAACAGGTAATCTTCCAATAAATTCTGGTATAAGTCCATATTTAACCAAATCACCAGGTTGAACGTCTTTCAAAGTTTCAGATGCAGAAATCTCTTGTGTGTTCAATATCTCTGCACCAAACCCAATTGACGAGCCTTTATTTCTATTGGCTATTAACTTGTCTAAACCTGCAAATGCACCACCACAAATGAAAAGTATGTTTGTAGTGTCAACTTGAAGAAATTCTTGTTGAGGATGTTTTCTTCCACCTTGTGGTGGTACAGCAGCAATTGTACCTTCCATAATTTTTAATAAAGCTTGTTGAACTCCTTCACCACTTACATCTCTCGTAATAGATGGGTTTTCTGATTTCCTAGAAATCTTATCAACTTCGTCTATATATACAATGCCTTTTTGAGCTCTTTCAACATTATAATCAGATGCTTGAAGTAATTTCAAAATAATGTTTTCAACATCTTCACCTACATAACCAGCTTCTGTTAGTGTCGTTGCATCTGCCATTGTAAAAGGTACATCTAAAATTTTAGCTAAAGTCTGAGCTAATAATGTTTTTCCACAACCAGTTGGACCAACCAAAAGAATGTTAGATTTAGATATTTCAATATCATTCATATCTGTAGAGTTAGATAATCTTTTGTAATGATTATGAACTGCGACAGAAAGAACTCTTTTTGCTTTAGTTTGACCTATTACATAATCATCCAGAATTTTGCAGATCTCTACAGGTGATGGAATACCTTCTTTGTTCTTTGTTATTGAGGTTTGATGTTCTTCTTTGATAATATCCATACATAGTTCTACACACTCATCGCATATAAATACTGTGGGTCCAGCAATAAGTTTTTTTACCTCATGTTGACTTTTACCACAAAATGAACAGTACAAAGTTGTCTTATTTTTACCTTCATTTTTTTGTTCATCCATGATTACGTCCCTAAACTTATTATTAAATTAATATTCTAGAATTTTAATTTAAAAAGCAATATAAATATATAATTATACTTATTTAACTTCAGGTCTTTTATCTACCACTTCGTCTATTAAACTCATTTTGACAGCATCTTGAGGAGAAAGAAAAGTATCTCTATCCATTAATCGTTCAATTTCTGCAATTTTCTTGCCAGAATGTTTAACATAAATCCCATTTAATCTAGATTTCAAATTAATAATTTCTTTTGCATGTATTTCAATATCACTTGCTTGACCTTGAAAACCTCCAGAAGGTTGATGTGTCATTATTCTTGCATTTGGAAGGCAATATCTTTTATTTTTAGCGCCAGCAGTCAATAATAAAGATCCCATACTAGCAGCTTGACCTATACAAACAGTAGACACATCAGGTCTTATATACTCCATAGTATCATATATAGATAATCCAGAAGTAACTACCCCACCTGGAGAATTTATATACATTGAAATATCTTTTTTAGGGTTTTCTGCTTCCAAAAATAACAATTGAGCACAAACTAATGAAGCTAAATTATCATCTACAGGGCCAACTAAAAAAATTATTCTTTCTTTCAAAAGCCTAGAATAAATGTCATACGATCTTTCACCTCTACTCGTTTGCTCTACGACCATAGGCACTAATGCACTAACTGCCTTATTAGAAGAAATTTGATTAATATTATTTTCTATCATGATTTGAGCTCCTCAAATAGTTTTATATGTATATTTGTATTAACTATTTTTAACATTCTTTTTAGATGTTTTTTTAACTTTGTTTTTGTCGACAATCTTATTAGATTTTCTTGCTTTTGAAGCCTCTTTCTTTAAATCCATTTGATCTTCTTTGTAAAGTTCTTCGCTTGATACTTTCTTTTCTTTCACATTTGCTAATTCTAAAATAAAATCAATTATTTTATCTTCAAATATAGGACCTGTAAGTTGTTGTTGAGCCTCAGGATTTTTTTTAAAATATTCCATTATACGTTTTTCTTGGCCTGGATATTTTTGAATTTCTTTCATCATTGCATTTTTTGTATCATCTTCTTCAACTTTGATATTATTTTTGCTTCCAATTTCTGAAAGAAGTAATCCTAATCTTACTCTTCTTTTTGCAATTTCAGCTGCATCAAGCTTTTCTTCTTTAGACATGCCTTTATCGACTTCTGGTTCAGATGCTTCATTGTTATTTGTTTCTGGCTTAGGATTAGGATTCATTGCTTTACAAATATTATTATATTCTTCTTTTTCTAGTGTCTCTGGCAACTCAAAAGAAACTAATTCAGCTAATTTATCTAAAATTTGTCTTTTAGCTTTTTCACGGCTTGCTTGATCGTGCTGTTTTGAAATTTGATCTCCAACAGCATTTTTTAACGCTTTAAGATCATTCATACCAAGTGTTTTTGCAAATTCATCGTTAATGGTAACTTCAACGTCTTCTCTTATCTCAATAACTTTTGTTTCAAATACTGCTTTTTTCCCAGCTAAATCTTTGACTTGATAATCCTTTGGAAAAGTGACTTTTATGAAAATAACACTATCTTTCGAAGCTCCTATTAGACTATCCTCAAATCCTGGAATAAAAGTATTAGAACCAAGCTTTAAATTATGACCTTTTGCCTCGCCACCCTCAAATGCCACATTATCAACTTTACCTAAAAAATCTATTACAACTGTATCACCTAATTTAGCTGGTCTATTGTTTGCAATTACTTTTGTTGCTTGATTTTCTTTGGCTATTTTTTTAACTGCGTCATTAATATCTTCTTCGCTTACATTTACTACTGGTTTAGTTATTTCTAATAAAGACAAATCTGGTATTTGAAATTCAGGCATAATTTCAACTGACAACTTAGCTTTTAAATCTTTACCTTCCTCAAAGGACATAATTTCGATCTTGGGTTGTGAAGAAGGTTTTAATTTATTTTTTTTCATAGTTTCTTTGGTAGCATTATCAACTGATTCTCTAACGACCTCTCCAATAACTTGCTTGCCAAACCTATTTTTAACTACAGAAACAGGAACTTTACCTGGTCTAAAACCTGGTAAATTTGCTTCTTTAGCAATATTTTCAAGTTTTTGATCAACTAATTTATTAATTTCAGAATTTGTAATAAGTACTTCAAATTCCCTTTTTAGCCCTTCTGATAAAGTTTGAGTAACAGCCATTTATTTTACCTCTTTAAAAGTAATTTCGTTGTTAAATATTTGGTGCGGGCGAAGGGACTTGAACCCCCACACCTTTCGATACAAGAACCTAAATCTTGCGCGTCTACCAGTTCCGCCACGCCCGCTTATAATTTATAATGACCAATTAGCTAACTTAGGAAAGCTCAAAGGTCAAGTTTGAATTATGGAAATTTAATGGGGCGAGTGACCGGCTTCGAACCGGCGACCTCAGGTACCACAAACCCGCGCTCTAACCAACTGAGCTACACCCGCCATGTAAATAACAAACATTCAGACCTAAATAAATAAAACATTTTAATAAATTCTTTATTTTGAGTAGGTTTAGTATAA
>CACJJL010000028.1 GCA_902593735.1 uncultured SAR116 cluster alpha proteobacterium | reverse complement strand
AAATATTAATATTGATAATGCACATCCGTTAACAAGTGAAAATAAAGTAGCAGTTGTTCATAATGGAATTATAGAAAATTATGAGAAATTAAAACAGTCTCTTACATCAGATGGTTATGTCTTTAAAAGTAAAACTGATACTGAAGTAATACCCCATTTGTTTACAAAATATATAAATATAGGAAATGATTTTTTGGAAGCAGGAAGATTAGTTCTTAACGATATTAAGGGTGCATTTGCATTTGTTGCCATGAGCATTGACTTTCCAAATCAATTGTTTGTTTCTAGGAATGCATCTCCATTAGCAATTGGACTTGGAGAAGGGGCAAATTTTGTTGGGTCTGATGCTCACTCAATAGATCATCTCACTAAAGAGATTATTTACTTAGAAGATGGCGATCACGCTTTAATAAAGTTAACCGAAGTTGACATTTATAATAAAAGTAATAAGAAAATTTTTAGAAAATCAATTAATATCCTTGCTGAAATTGGGTTGATTACAAAAGGTGGATATAAACATTTTATGGAAAAAGAAATTTTTGAGCAACCTTCAGTTTTACCTCAAACAACTTCAACTTTTCTTAAAAATAATTCTGAAATTAACATTGATATAGATAAGCTTGGTTTTAAAAATAAAAATGCGTTGATAATTTGTGCAGCTGGCACTAGTTACTATGCAGCAATGGTTGGTAAATATTGGATAGAACAAGTTGCAGACATTCCGGTTATAGTTGATTTAGCTTCAGAATTTAGATATAGGAAACCCTCGATTTTTGGACAAAGTTCAATGTTAGTTATTTCTCAGTCTGGTGAAAGTTTAGACACATTAATGGCTTTAAGATATGGTAAAGAACTAGGTCTTAATACTAATGCAATTATTAATGTTGAGGGTAGCACTATTGATAGAGAAGTTGATTACAGTTTGTACACAAGGGTAGGACCAGAAATTGGTGTCGCAAGCACAAAATCATTTACTTCACAGCTAGTAATCTTATTTTTAATAGCAATTTCCTTAGGAAAAAAATTTAATAATTTTAAGTCTGAACAGATACAAAAAAGTATTAAGTACTTAAATATGTTACCGAATGCTATTGCCCAAATGTTAGAAATAGAAAATGAAATTAAATCGATAGCACAAAGTATTAAAAATTCAAAAAGTGTGATTTTTTTAGGAAGAGGTCTTTTATATCCATTAGCACTTGAAGGAGCCTTAAAATTGAAAGAAATAAGCTACATCCATGCTGAGGGGTTTGCTGCGGGAGAAATGAAACATGGTCCAATTGCTCTTATTGAAGACGATGTTCCTGTTATTATGTTTCAAATATCAGATGGTAATGAAGATAAATCTATTAGCAATTTACAAGAAGCGCACTCAAGAGGAGCAAAAACTATATTAATAGCTGATAAAAACTGCATTTCTAAAGCTTCTTTTTCTCATCTAAAAATTAAAATACCAGAATTTGATAATCAATTTCAATCCTTGTTATCTCCTCTCTTGATGGCAATTCCTGCTCAATTATTGGCCTATCATGTTGCAAAAGAAAGAGGAACTGATGTAGATCAACCAAGGAATTTAGCAAAGTCAGTTACTGTGGAGTGATTATGAAGAGTGCTTTTTTAACAGAAAAGTTTTCTCAATATCTCTGTTTTACTGTGACCATTGGGTCGAATGATTTAATCGCAGAACAAAAATACACCGAACAACAACACCAGAATTATGAACTGATTAAATCCCTTCACGATGGTGGAATGGGATATCGGAAGATTGCACAATACCTAAACGAACAAGGTATCAAGACAGTTCGAGGGAACACTTGGAAGAATACTCAAGTCTTTTCAGTACTTAAAAGATATCAAGAGAGACTAACTAGGATAAAAAACATTAGAAAGTATGACCACGGCATGGAAATCAGTAAATTCGAATTGAATTGGTTGAAGGACTAATAAAACAATAATTTTGATCGGATATTTAAAAGGTTTTTGGAGATAAAAATAAAAAAATAGAAGGTAAATTAGTGTCAGAGGCAAACGCAAGAATCATCATAGATAAATTACTCAGAGAGTCCGACTGGGTTCTTTCTGGTGATGACGGTGTGGTTAATGTCGATACCGAAATGCAGAACCAGGCAGGTTTCGCAGACTATGTTCTCAAGGACAGTTCTGACTTTCCTCTTTGCATCATCGAAGCAAAGAAAGAACTGGTTTCTCCCCTAGTTGGCAAAGAACAAGCACGAGGATATGCGGAGTCACTCAACTGTAGATTTGTTATCCTCTCCAACGGGGTTTCGCATTACTTTTGGGATATTGAGCAAGGCAGTCCAACAGTTGTCGATATTTTCCCTTCACAGGAACAACTGGAACTGAGGAAAACCAAATTCAATCCTCCTAGACAGGAAGTTGAAGAGATTGGTGTTGATTACATCGCACAAACCCAACTCCCCAATTTTGACCAAAATCCAGATTATCTTGATGAAAGAAAACGAGACGATTTCCTAAGAAACAACAAACTCCGACTACTTCGTGACTACCAACTAAAAGCAGTCAGAGCAGTTCAAAGTGGTATTGCAGAAGGAAAAGACAGGTTCTTGTTGGAGATGGCAACAGGAACAGGAAAGACACTCACCTCGTCAGCAATCATCAAGATGTTCTTGCGTCTCTACAATGTGAAGAGAATTTTGTTTATCGTTGACCGCATTGAGTTGGAAAGTCAGGCACAAAAAGAATTTGACGAAGTCCTCAAGAATGATTTCAGAACTGTGGTTTGGAAAGAGAACCAATCTGATTGGACGAAGGCAGAGATTGTCGTTTCAACTGTTCAGTCATTCGTGAGTCGAAACAAATACCGAAAGGTCTTTCGTCCAGACCACTTTGACTTAGTTATCTCAGATGAAGCACACCGTTCTTTGGGTGCGAGAAGTCGTAGAGTTTTTGAATATTTTATTGGATTTAAGTTAGGACTCACCGCAACCCCCAAAGACTATCTCAAATCAGTAGATGTTGAGAATATTGCAGGCAGTGACCCAAGACAGTTAGAGAAACGAATGATGTTGGACACCTACAACACCTTTGGGTGTGATAGTGGTGAACCAACATTCCGATATTCCTTAGAAGATGGAGTTAAGGACGGTTATCTCATTAACCCTAAAGTCATTGATGCACGAACTGAAATCACCACCGAACTCCTATCTGAACAGGGGTATATATTTCAAGGTGTTGATGACGAAGGGAATGATTTTGAGGAAACATTTACTCAGAAAGATTTTGAAAAGAAATTCTTTTCAGAAAATACCAACACTATTTTTTGTGAGACTTTTCTAAAGCACGCAAAGCAAGACCCTTACACAGGTGAGATTGGAAAAACTTTGGTGTTCTGTGTTTCGCAAAGTCACGCAGCAAAAGTTACTCAAATACTGAATGTCCTTGCAGACAGAATTTATCCAAAACAATACAGTTCTGACTTTGCAGTCCAAGTGACCTCAAGTGTCCAGGACTCACAAAGAATGACCATTGATTTCAGAAACAACTCTTTGAACGGTCAGTCAAAGACTAATCCTCACTACCGAACATCAAAGACACGCATTTGCGTGACGGTTGGGATGATGACAACAGGATATGACTGCACTGACATTTTGAATATCTGCATGATGCGTCCTGTCTATTCACCAAGTGAATTTATCCAAATGAAGGGTCGTGGAACTCGCAGATGTGATTTTTCAGAATCATGGATTACCAAATCAGAAATTCCAGACCATATCGAACCACAGAAAGAGCAGTTCCTTCTATTCGATTTCTTTGGAAACTATGAATATTTTGAGAAAGATTTTGATTACGATGAAGTTCTAAAACTTCCGTCAAAACCCTCTCAACCAATAAACCCACCACCACCACCTCCTCCAATTGATGAGGTTGTGAGCACTGCACCAGACCCTCTGGCAGATTTGAAAGAAATTCTAATTTCTGACCAAGGTATGAAGATTGATAGAAATCTCTATAGGTCTTTCAAAAAGAAGGTCTCAGAGGATGCAATCATAAAAGACCTGGTTTCCCAACAGAATTTTGATGAGGCAGAGTCATACCTCAAAGATAAGGTTTTGGATAAACCAAAAGAGTTCTTCACCATTGATAAACTCAGAAAATCGTTGGGTCTTGATAGACGACTAACTGTTTCAGAACTTCTTCTCCATGTCTTTGGACACATTGAATACATTCCTTCTCAACGGGAGTGTCTGGATGAGGAGTTCGAGAAATTAGACAAGGCACTTAAACCAGATGACTCAGTCTACAGTAGTGCAAGAGAAGTCTTTGAGGCATATGCGGTTGATGCTGATTTCAGAAATACCATCGATAGCAGACGATATGCAGAACTAGGAGTGCACCCATCTGGAGATGCTTTTAAAAAACTTCCCACAGAATTAAAACAGAGCATTCCCCTTTATGTAAAAGATAATGTGAACTTGCAGAGACTAGAGAATGTTAGATAGTGTCACCAAGAAACGCATAGATGATTTACGAAATATCCTTGTTGGCAAAATCCCAAGTCCGCAAAGTCAAGTTGAGCAAATCACCACAGGACTGATTTACAAGTTCATGTATGACATGGATGAAGAAGCAGTCGAGATGGGTGGTGTTCCATCTTTCTTCGTTGATGATTATGAAAAATACTCTTGGAAGCACTTATTTGACCCCAAGTTAGGGGGTGCAGATAAGGTTCAACTTTACAGTGATGCGATTGAAAATATGTATACCAATCCATCTGCACCACAGTTGTTCAGAGAGATTTTCAAAAACTCATTCCTTCCATTCAAAGACCCTTCAACACTTAATATGTTTTTGAAGGAGATAAATGAGTTCCACTACTCACACTCAGAGAAGTTGGGAGATGCGTTTGAGTATCTTCTCTCATTCATGGGTTCGCAAGGTGATGCGGGTCAGTTCAGAACACCCCGTCATATCATCGACTTCATCGTTGAGATAGTTAACCCTCAGAAGAATGAAACCATCTTAGACCCAGCATGTGGCACAGCAGGTTTCTTAATTTCTTCATACAAACATATTCTTTCTCAGAATACTGATAAGAAGTTGGGTGACAAACTCAATGCATCCGAACGCAAACAGGTTGGTGACAATCTTGTTGGGTATGACATTTCACCAGATATGACACGTATATCTTTGGTGAATATGTATCTGCATCAGTTTGCAAGTCCTCAAATCCATGAATATGACACCCTGTCATCTGAGGATAGGTGGAACGAATACTATGATGTAATTCTTGCGAACCCACCGTTCTTCTCACCGACTGGTGGTATTCAACCTCACTCAAGATTTGGGGTTCAATCCACTAGAGCAGAAGTTTTGTTCGTTGATTACATCATGGAACATCTCAAACCCACTGGTCGTGCAGGCATCGTTGTTCCAGAGGGCATCATTTTCCAAACAGGTAGTGCATATAAAACTCTTAGGAAAAAACTTGTTGAGGATTGTTTGGTTGGGGTGATTTCTCTACCAGCAGGGGTATTTCAACCATACTCTGGTGTGAAAACTTCAATTCTCATTTTGGACAAAGAACTTAATCAAAAATCAGATAGCATCCTCTTTGCGAAAGTTGAGAACGATGGATTTAGTTTAGGGTCACAGAGGACTCCAATCTCAAAAAATGACTTACCTAACATTATCAGTTGTATCAAAAATAGTGAGACTGACGACAAAATCCAGATAGTAAATAAAGAAGAGATACTTCATTCATCCGATGTAAATTTGGGTGGGAAGAAAAAAGTCGAAGTCCAGAATTTTAGTGATTTTGAATTTGTCGAATTAGATAAGTTAATAACTATTCAAAACGGATTTGCATTTAAGTCAAAACTCTTCAATGAGAGTGAAGGGAAACCTCTTATACGCATCAGAGATATAAAGACCAATTCAACAAAAACATATTACAACGGAGATTATTCTGATGAATTTCTTGTTGAAAATGGAGATTTATTGGTGGGCATGGATGGTGAATTTAATGTGTGCATCTGGTCGGGTGGTCAAGCATTACTCAATCAGAGGGTTTGCAAACTCATCAGTAATGAAAACATACTTCCTAACTACCTCTATCGAATGATTCAAAAACCTCTCAAGGAGATAGAGGAAGATACCTTCGCAGTAACGGTCAAACATATCTCTGGAAAACAGATAAACGCAATCCAGATTCCACTCCCACCCATCGAAGTTCAGCAACAAATTGTTAATGAGTTAGAGGGTTATCAGAAGATTATTGATGGGTGCAGACAGGTAGTTGAGAACTACAAACCAACCATCGACATTGACCCTTCATGGGAAATGATGGAACTAAAAGATATTATAAAACTGTCCAGTGGACAGGGACTAACTCAAAAAGATTTCAAAGAAGGAGAATATGAAGTCTATGGGGGAAATGGAGTAACAGGGTATCACAATAAGTATCTCCTCAGTGACAGAACTGTCGTAATAGGTCGAGTTGGAGCATATTGCGGGTCAGTTCATCTAACCAGTGAGAAATGTTGGATTACTGATAATGGACTATTCGTTAAAGAGTTACTTCAACCCGTAAATCTTGAATATCTCGCACTAGTTCTAAAGAACCTAAATCTTAACCAATATGCAAAGGTTGGTGGTCAACCGTCTATCTCGCAAGGAGAGGTTTTGAGGTTATCCATTCCTTTTCCTAAAATGGAAACTCAAAATGAACTAGTTATGAAGGCAAATCACATTAGTGATTTAGTTCAGCAGAATAATGAACTTATTAAAATCTACACTCAGAAAATCCAAGACAGGATTAGCAAAGTTTGGGGTGATTGAGGTTAGGTAAACCTCAAGGTGTCTCTATTGCATTTATAGATTTGGAATGTCGGTCATTTTTGAGGGGGGGAGTTAATCAGTTGATTAAAACCCCATCGCATACAAAAAAAGAGTAAGGTAGATCGTAGGATTAAAAATAAACACTCTTCCGAACCATTCGGTAACAGTAGAATAAGTTTGACTGATGAAATAACTTTACCAGAATATTCATATTTTTTATGTTTTTCAGTTAAAGTTAGAACAAATAAGTTTGTTTATTTTCCAATAGAAAAATACACACCAGAACAACAAAAACTCCACGATAAAATAAAACAACTTCACGATAATGGTATGTCTTATCGTAGGATTACAAAATATCTCAATAAAAATAAAATACTGACTCCAAATGGAAACCAATGGGGAGTTAGTGGAAACTCTGTATATTCAGTTTTGAAAAGATATAGAGAAAGAGAAGAAAGAATAGAATACTTAAATAGGGAATACGAACCAGATTGGAGTAAAATGAAAGTAGTTTGGGAGAAAAATGAGATTAACTAAATGGATTAGACTATATGAAAATCCAAACTACAAACCATTAAGTCCTAAACAACGGAAGAAATATAAAGATAGAGAAAGAAAACTCATATATGAGTTCATTAAAGTCTGGGGAAACGGATTTAGACTATCTATCAACGGATAATCTGACGGAAGAATCCGTTGGTTATATCAAAATAATATATCCCTAAATACAAATGTGAAAAATATAAAATAAATGTAGATGTTTTGTTTATAAAGTTTGTTATGTAAGAAAAAAAAATAAAAAATATTAACTTTTTTTTAAGGATTCTCATTTTTGAGAGTCCTTTTTTTATATATATTATTATGAGTGATATATATGAAAAAAATAGATGTCTTTACAGAGATGACGGAACTTTCTGGTTAGACGATTGGGTGTTCCACAGACCAACTTTTTTTACTGGTTATGTGAATGAATATTACTCTGGTAAAGTTGATAAGGTGAAAAAAAACAATAGTGAGTTTTTAGAACTCTTACATAAAAAAGTTTTTAGAAAAAATAAAAAAGAAATCACCAGATTATGTGTAGTAGAAAAGGGAAAGAAAAATAAAAAACTACACACTCATTTGATTATAGAAACACCAATACATTTATCTAAAAAAGATTTTGAGAGATTTGTATTGAAGTCTTGGTTAGAAACAAAAGGTGGAATCAAAAGTTATGATTTTACACCAGTTTATTTTCTTCCAGACTTAAAAGAATATCTGGGTAAAGACCAGTCAATAAAAACTGAACTTGGGGTAGATGAGATAAACTCTTACACGAATAAAAGTGTAAGTATTAACTCGTAGAAAAAGTTGTTTCTACTTGGATAAGTCCAAATGAAAACTTCTGTTTAGTGAGAAATAATACCAGAGGGAAGTAATCCAACTTTCTCTAATATTATTCCTATGTCTAAAACAGAAAGAGAGAGAAAAATGATAAGAGAAGAAAGAATAAAAGAGTTCCTAAAAGAATACAAAACCAAGAACTTATACTTACAAGATTTATGTGAATCCATTTATGAATACTACAAAAATCAACTAATAAAATATTACATCCAGAAGTCTAATCATCCATATCCAAATGAAATGATTACAGAAGATGAACTTATAAATATATCATATAATAAAGGGTTATTAGACTACCACCAGAGGACATAACCAATATGAATGATAGAAGATTACCTCTAATATTAGAGGACATACAACACGATATAAAGAGGACTAAACGACAGTTTAATCAACTTGGATTTCTCTATGAAGAAAGAGATAGACGAGATGATAAACTACGATTTGGAGTGAAACCTCGTTGGATAATGAATGAGGGATATTCTTTTTTTAGAGAGTTGAGAAACTATCTTACTGTGAATAAAAAGGGGAGATTAAAATAATGTATTACCACCAGTATCTATGTCGTATTCCACAATCAACTTGGGAAGATGTTAGTAAAGTTAAACAGTTAGATAATCAAAGTTTTAATAACATGATTACAGAGGGTTTGAGATATGTTGTAGAATCTAAAAAACAACATCTATCTCAAAGAAGAAAAACCAGAGAAACACTTTCCAACATGGTTAGTGTATAATGACTTTACTTTCTTCATTTCAATATAATCTTACTAAACCAAAGTTAGATAAAATAGAAAATGAAAAGATGTATAAAGAAAATCAACATAACAAGTTGATGAAAAGAACTAATACAGATTTCAACAAAGTTCCAGACATGAGAAAACAAATGGAACAAGTTAGAAGAAATAAAACAACTTTCAAACAAAGTTTCCTAAATGGAACTTCCAGTAGAACCAACTAAATAATAATACAGATGAACTCCATTTACATATAGTTTTACATCACAGTTTATCTTGTAGGGAAAAAGACTTTCTATTCAGTCATGGGTGAAAGTCTTTTTTTTTGTGTCCAAGTCTTTACACATAGACACCATTAAAATCACAAAAATAGGTATAGGGATTCCAAGGATTACAGAAGACTGTTTTTGAGGACACTTGGACAGTTATATATAATTACAACTACTAGACTTTTTTTTTGAATGTTTCATAATTAATGAATGATAAAACAATTATTCATAATTACTCTATTGTTTTTAGTTCAATCCGTTCCATCATTTGGAAATCCAAATGGTAAGGGAATTATATGTAAATGTGTATTTTGTAATTTAACTCATATTGATATTTCTTCATATGTACAAAACAGAACACCGACTGAAATAGGATTTGTTTTTAAAAACGATACAGTTTCAAAATATTTTATAAGTAAAATTAATGATGATATAAAAATGATTGAGAAAACTAACAAAGACGTAAAAAAGAAACCCAAATTTTATACTGACGAGAATGAAATAAAATGGACTAGTGAATTTAATTATATTTTAGACAGAAAAACATTAGACCTTTCTG
>CACJJL010000027.1 GCA_902593735.1 uncultured SAR116 cluster alpha proteobacterium | reverse complement strand
AGAAGAAATAACCAGATACGAAGATTTGGTTGAAAGAGAAGGTTTATTATATAAAAAATTTACTGATGTACCTTTTTCAGGAAAAATTGAAGGATTTTTTATTGATAAGTACTATGGGAAATCAAATACATTTTCAAGAGGGTACATTGAAAATGGAAAAAGAAATGGTGACTGGAAATATTACTTTTATAATGGAAATCTTAAATCAAAAGGAAAAATACTTAATAACACTCCTGTAGGAAAATGGAAATTTTATAAAAACAATGGGGATTTGATTGGTATAAGTTCATACAATCCAAAAACTGGTTTGATATTTGACGGACCTGAAGTTTTATATAGTGGTACTAAAAAAGGTAACATTATTAGAATTGAAACCATTAAAAACGGAAAATTAGAAGGATTACAACAATACTTTTACAAAGATGAAAAGGGAAAATTAAGAAAACAATTTTATTTAAAGAATGGAAAAAAGAATGGTTATTTTTCTGATACTTATCAAGACACTCAATTTTTAAGAACAAGGGGTAGTTATAAAAATGGTGAACTTGATGGAGAATACATTACATCTTGGAATGTTCGAGGAGTAAAAGATAAAAAAAGAATACTATTTAAAAATGGTTTTACGATTTGGGAAAAAATTTACAACGAGAAAGGTAATCTTATTAAATTCATTAAATATGGAGAACATGAACAAAGATGGAGACATGAAAAGTCTGACAAAACTATATGTGAATATAACGGTAGTTACTACGATTTTCGTTTATCAGTAACAAAGTGTTATTTCATAGAAAAAAATAGTGACAAAATCATTCCTAAAAATAAAAATATTATGGATTCACTACATTGAGAAAAGAACTTAAATTATTTTATAAAGTTATAAGTGTAGAAACTCTTTTCTGGGTTTTATTAATTGTTGGAACTTTATATTTTCTCTAAAAATGAATCACATAAGAAAATCTAATCCAAATAAAAATCAATAATAAAAAAATAATAAAGTAACAACCATATCTAATGTACTTTTGAATTTTTTGGAGTAGGGGTAAATTTACCAATTCTAATTTATTATAGGATTAAGGTATATTGAGGGGTTAATATTGAAAAATATATATCCTTTCAATAAAACAAAAAAACTGACTACACCCAAAAAAATCTTAAAATCTTTACTCATAATATTTAACTACCTCTGAAATCTTAAACTATAAAAAAGTGATAAACTAACAATCCTACTAAAATACCTTTGATGAATGATATCCACAAAACTCCATGGTCGGAAACACCAAGTTTTTCTTTCCACCAATCTATCTGTTTTTTTTCCCAGTTAATATAATTTTGTATCATATTTCCACCTTAAATAATTGAAGATAAATTTTTGTTGGGTTCAATCTACATCTTATAATTCTTTTGATGTTTTCAATCTGACTAATAAATCTAATCCTTGTACTTCTTATTTCTCTGATACAGTTATAACAAATAGATACCCATTCTTTATGATGACTATATTTACATCTCCACAAAGTCTTAAAAGGGTATTCACATTTACTACAAAAATGACTCATATTCTATATCTTTGAATTTTTATTAAACACCCATAAACTATAATCTAATGATAGGAGAAAGTGAAATGGATAAGTGGGAATACAAAATTACAAGAACTCCACTAATTAGGAGTAATGAAGACGTTAGAAAAGGATTAGAAAGAATGAATAAGACAGGTGAAAAGGGTTGGGAGTTAGTATCTATAATAAGTACAAAGGTTTCTAAAAAAGAAGACTCTATTGAATTTTTTTTCAAAAGAAAACTGGAATCCTAATATAAGACTCCAGTTTCTTATTCAAATAACTCATTTATAACAAGTAGAACTCTTATGAAACATTTTAGTTTTTACGACACTCACCAGTACTTACCCATCCACCCATTACAGTATAAAGTGTATCTGTATAACCATAGTACTTACCAGAGGGTTCTAATTGATTTATGACTATAAAACCATGTGAGTTTTTATCCTCATAAAGAGTAAATAAACTTTGATTATTATCACGACCCCAAACATTTTTAATTTTCATAAAGTCATTATTATTTTTAACAGTTTTCCTAACAACCATTCTCTCACTTAAGTCAACTATAATGGTAATTTTACTTTTCAATTTATTACATTGGTTGGGGTTACAATCATAATATTGTTTTGATTTACAGGTAAATTCCATTGACCAACTTGGTGATGATATAATGACAAATAATAGGATTTTTATTAAAAATTTTATCATATAAAAACCATAACACCATACCCCCCAAAATCTACAAAATTTTTCTAATCTATAATGACTCGGTTAATCTCATTCTAACTTATTTCATCAATCAAAGTATTTCTCTGGACTCAATAATCATACTAGTATAGAATCAAAATGTGATGAATGATGAAATAACAAAGAGGTTTTAATGACTGATGTTTGTTTATATTTGAGAGTTTCAACTTCACATCAAAATACAGACAACCAAGAACTTGAACTTGTAGAACTTTGTAAAAGGAGAGGGTGGAACATTGTAGAGATTTACAAAGAAACTGTTTCTGGAACAAAGAAGAACGAAGATAGAAAACAACTTACCAAAATGTTGGGAGATATGAAGAAAAGGTATTTCTCAAAAATAGTTTGTTATGACTTATCAAGAATATCAAGAAACATGGGTGAGTTAGTAAAGACACTTTCATTATTAGATGATTACAAAATATCATTATTCAGTTGGAAACAAAACTTGGATACTGATGATGGTGGATTAGGAAAGATGTTCTTTTACTTTGTAGGGATATTTAATGAGATAGAAACTTCACTTCGTAAAGAAAGACAACTTACATCTATCAATAGATTAAGAACTATTAAAGGATTTAAGTATGGTGGAAATGAACTCATTTCTAATGAAACTAAACAAAAAGTATTGAATTTGAGAGAAAAGGGATTGAGTTATAGAAAAATCCACAAAGAAGTTTCTACTATCAGTCTTTCTTCAATAGGAAATATTATTACAGAGTCCAGAGTATGAGTAATCCTTATCTTGATTGTTATATAAGAGTTTCAACTGACTCCCAAGAAAAAGAGGGAAACTCTCTTGAAGTTCAAGAAACAATAGGGAAACAAGTTTCTAAAAATCTTGGATTGAAGTTTAGACTTCATAAAGAGGGAGTTAGAAGTTCTACCACACAATATAGAGAAGTTTTAGAAGAACTGAAACTTGGAATAACTCAACATAAAATAAAAAATGTTTGGAGTTATGATAAGAGTAGATTGTTTAGAGATATGACTGATGGATTACTATTCCGTAGGGATTATTTGGAAAAATATAAAATCAGTTTGTATGAGGGTTCTGTTCCAACAAAGTTAGATTTGGATAGTCCAGAAGAGAACTTACAATATGGAATCCTTATGTTGTTCAATCAGTATGAAAACGAAAATAGAAGTAGAAAATCTCAACTTGGAGTAGTTCATAAACTAAAAAAGGAATCACCAAATAAACCAATATATCTTGGTGGAACAAGTTTGTTTGGATACAAAAATGTAAATAAAGAATGGAAAGTTAATAAAGATGAATCCAAATGGGTAAGGTATATTTACGATAGTTATGAAAAGGGAAAACCAATAAAAGATATTAAAGATGATTTAGATAGAAACGGAATACAACCTAGAAGAAAAGAACTCTGGGATATTGGAACAATTTTATCCATGTTAAAAAATAAAACTTTTACTGGAATACATACTCGTCATCAAAAAAAGATTAACAGAACTTTCACATACAAAGTTCCCAAAATAATAAATGTTGGACAATACAATAGAATACAAAAACTTTTGGAGAGAAACCAAAAGTATAAAGATAATAACAAAAAACATTTTTCATTATTGGAAGATTTCCTTGTTTGTTCATGTGGAACAAGGATGGGTTCAAGACATCTAAAAACAACTTCATCTCTGGGGTATAAAGTTAATACCAGAACCTATTATTGTTTATCCTCACATAACGATTGGAAAACTTCCAAGAATAGAACTTGTGAAAATAGAAAATCATTACAAATGGATTCATTAAACGAATATGTTTTGAACTTTGTAAAAGATAAAGTTTCTAAATCTGTTCTTCTAAAAGAAAAGTTTAAGAAAGAAGTTATGGAAGATAAGTTCCAGAAGATGAAAGACATTAAAGAAACTGAAAAGAAGTTAGAAAACCAACTACAAAAAATCCAGATAGAAATAGAAAGAATAGAAAACAATATTGTAGAGATGGAAGTTTCCAAAGGACTTGGGAAACAAGATGAAAAAATAGTAGATAAGATTATTAAAAGATACGGAGATGAACTGGAACAAAGAAACGATTATTACAAAGAGATTGAAAACCAAATAGATAACCTTGGACAAGATAAGAAGTGGTTAAACTGGGTAGAAAAATATGGACAAACCTTACAACTAAAAACTTCTAATGAAGAAAAACAAAAAGAGTTCTTAAACGGAGTTCTAAAAACTATTATCATAAATCCAGAATATGATTTTAATAGAGATGAAAAGAAAGTTCAGAAAGGACATTCAGTAGAGTTTCTTTTCAAGATGAAAATAGTTGATGACAGTTTGAACTGGATAGACAAAAGTATTTCTCCACAAATCTATGAGATAATAGAGGGTAAGGATAGAGAACGAAGTAACGAAGTTATGAAGTTCATTTCTAAAAGAAATAGAACTCAAAAAAAAAATTAATAGAAAGTTAAATAATGGACAAAAGTTATTTCATCAATCAAACTCATTCCGTAACCGTGGAATAGGTTCCTTTTCCAGTTTTCCTAATTTATCCATTAAAATCAATGTGTTATTGGAGGGTAAATTTTTCTATCAAAGACAAGGATATTACAAAAATCTACTTTTATCCGAAATTCTAAAATTAAAATCTCAAGGTCTTAACACAGGTCAAATAAGTCGTGTTCTAACGAGTAAAGGTTATCTATCAGTACAAGGTAAAGACCTCTTATCAAAACACGTCTGGAGTATGATTAGGAAGAATAAGAGAAAATTAGAGAGTTATAAGGAATATAAGAAAGAATTGAGAAATATAAGAGTTGTTATAGAGAACAACTACGACCAGACGATCATAGATCTTCATTAATAGATCAAAATAAATTCCCAATAGAATCAAAATTATTAAGAAGATGAGTCCTGGACCAAAAAGGTTTAGGACAATTCTTGATGGTATCTGTTGTCCTAAAAATCAAAGTGGATTCATGGGATACTATTAACATGATGAAAAATAAAACAAACAAAAATCAAATTATTAAAAAAATATTTTCAACAAATATTTTTAATAATTACTCACGTCTTAAACATGAAAGGAAAAAGAAATGAGAAACATTGTTAAACTTAAAATCAACCCTGTAAGGGATTATGGAAACCCAGAATTTGGTAGGTCAAAATCAGAATTTTCTGATCTTCCAACTCCACGAGATATTAGATTAAAATTAGATATACCTAAAGAGGATGTTGGTTTTTGGTATCTCGATAAAAGAGGTTATATGTGTATCCAATTACGAGGTATTGGTTTCCATCAAATTGAAAAGTTACAAAGTGATAGAGAATTCCTTAATGGTTATCTAATTCACTTATTCTATCGTTCTAAGAATAAACTTGGTTACTCACAACACGAAAATGGTTCAAGTAACGTAGGTTATTGGGTTGATACTGATTTTAAAAATTGGAAACAATTAAAATCAGAAATGAAAATATCTAATAAGATTCTAGATGAATTGGATAATGAAAGTGAATTAATGGACTTCTACGTCGATTACGAACCTAACATCAAACCTGAGAGGAAAATTCACAAACAAAGAGTAAATTCTCTAAGTGATTATAGTAATGATGATTATAAGAGAAAATTTATAGAGATAGATGACATGAGAGAATACGTTGAAAGGAATTCAAAAATTTCTCAGGAGATAATGGACGTTAAGAGGAAAGAGAGTTTTAAATTCTTTGTAAATCTCGGTTACGTAAAAACACCTTTAACGAATTCAATTAAGGAACTGATAGATTTCAGTCAAATGTCTTTTTCAGATAATACTCCCTTATACTTACAGAAAGTGAGGGGGTAACACGAACACCATGTGTGTCTTTTCGACCAGAATATATTTTGTGTTTATTTTGAACTGAAAATAGATCAAAGATCAAAATAAGGTTACCTCTCTACAATTTGACTTGTTTTTGTAGAGGGGTAATTTCATTTTTAGGGAAACCTACCTTGACTAACATTCTTTAGGATTTTAATTCCCTCATCTTTGTTTCTTCTTACTACTCTTATTTCGTTTTCAAGTTGTCCAGATGTGTACTTGTGAAGATTTTCATTTATGGATCGGAAACCTGTAATTTTACTTTTAGGTCTGGACTTCAGAAATTCGTGAATTTGAATTAAGAAATTTTTGTTAATTGGTGGTTTGTCTTTCTCATAGAATAGTTGAGTTATCCATAATGTTTCTTGGATACTTTTCCACTTAGGTTCTTTCCCTGAAATCTCATAATCTCCAAAACCACTATCTAATGATTTGAGGTCCTGATGATTAACTCCAATATCATTTAATCTCTCAATTTGTTTTGTTTCTATGATGGACTTTAACTCATCCATAATTTGTTTGGGTTTCATGTTGAGAGGGATAACAACATTCAAACTATTAGGATGTTTTGATAATCGATTAATCTCTTCAACTCTTGATGGACCAAATAGTTCTTTATGGTCGTTCCACCAATCATCAAATTTGATGTTCGATACATCTCCCCAAGGTTTGTAGAAGTTATGAGATTTTTTGAGGTTATCTTCAAATTCTTTTTGTTGGGTACATAACCGATAAAACTCGAACCACAATCGAATGTGTTGTTTCTTAGATTTGAGTTGTAGGGACATATCTCGATTACTTCTCTTATCCTAAATTCTTCATCCGAAATTCTTTAAATTATAAATAAATAATAAAGAAATTTAATTAACAAAAACAAGTATATCTAATGATTGATGAGATTAAAAATAAAATAAAATCATTCTCTTATATTGAAGATATAGAGAAGTATTGGGGGGTTACACTTACTCTTAAACAATCATTAGATAATAAGAGATTGGATAGGATTACATCTTCACAAAATTTCAAACATTTTATGAATGTATTGAATAGGAAGATTTTTAAGAATTCGTACAAGAGATATGACAAGAGATTATCGGTTGTTCCTTACATTGAGGATTCTATCAACGATAGGATCCATTATCACATAACGATTGAAAATCCTTATCCATTGGACCCAGATAAATTTGAAAGTCTATTAAGACAAACATGGGTCCAAACTCGTTGGAGTTACAAACAGATTCACATTGAAAGAAATATTGATAATGGATGGATTGATTATTGTGGAAAGGGGAGTAACGAAAATATTGATTGGGTCAATTATTCTAAAGTTTCTTGATTATAATATCGTTACTTTACTCAATCATTTTGAAATTGGAAAAGGTGTCCGACGATCGGACACCTTTAATAGATAATTATATTTAAATAAAGATAGATAGGAATTGGTATAGGTATTTAGATGAAAACAGATAGAGAAAAGAAAGTTGAGTGGTTAATTAATTATTGTATGAAATTGGTTAAACAAAAGAATGTAGTAAGAAGAAATGTACTCTTAGGAATGATAAAAGATTTACAGGTCAAGAAGAAGATAAGTTCTAAACAATTAGAGTTTATTAGTAAGTTTTTAATCAATGAATATAAGGGGAGATTTAATTCAAATATTGTTAGAAAAAGGATTGATGAAGTCTTTTTGGATTTAACTATTCAACCTCAATCAAGTTTTGGAACTTTGGAGAAATTTTTTAAGGAGGAAGAATGAGTATTCAAGTTAATCGTAAGTTAATGAATTTTGTTATTGAAGATGGATTGAAAAGTGATTTTCAAAATCTGTGTAAAATTCAACACAAGAATATGAGTAGTAAGATTGTAGATCTTATTAATGATTTTGTTTCGGTGGAGAGAGAAAAATATCAAGTGAGTAAGAAACAAGTTGATGAATTTCGAATGTCGTTAAATTCGTTCAATGACTCGTCGAAATCATCAAAACATAGAAACACACCAATTTCATTTTTTGGTCGTGTATAAGACGTTTAAAAAAGGATTAAAACATGAGTTCAATTTTTAAAGAGATAGAAGAACATTCATATTATCAACTGGATGATATTTCTCGTAGATTTTCTCAACCATTTAAAAAATATATTAAAAATTTTGATGTAGATAAAACGTATGTGGTTCGAGAGAAAGTTAAGTTACTTATAGATAAATGTAAGAGTGTTAATCAGTTGAAAGACTTAACGAATGAATTTGATCAGATGACTCGTTATGAACGAAGTCTAGAAGAATTAACGGAATCTTCTCCGGTAACAATTCCCGAGGTAATGGAAGAAGTTTCCGTTAATCATTTTGAAAGAAGAATAGAAGATAAACTTAATAAGATTCTTACTTCTTAAATTTAGATCTTAATTCTTCAGAAGTTTTGGAAAGTATATCGTCAAATTGTCCTTTGAGAATAAGTGATTTAACTGTTTCTAGGTTCTTCACTACTTCATCTGTATTAGAACATTTGATTGAGTACTTTCCTTTACTCAATTCTAGGACTGTCTTTCCATACTTAATTGGAAGAAACATATTCCCATCTTCATCAGTCCAGAACCAAAGGTTTGTAACCTTATCTCCCTCTAGATACTGATATACCAAACTGATTTGTTTGTTGATGTGTTTAATCAATCGATCTCTACGGAATACAATTTGATTAGGTCTTCGAGGTTTCTTTACAGAAACTAACTTCAATGAACTTTCTATATTCATAATTTACTCCTTGGTTGATTCAAGGAGGTTCCTTTTAAATCAAATCTAGGACAACAATAGACTTATTATGAATAGTTTTGTTATAAACCTTTAGTATTTTCTTTAAACCAAATATCTTTTTGTTGTTCATAATAAATTTCAATTTCTGGGTATATATTTGATTCTACTTTAACAAAATTAATTATTTTTTCTTTACTGTAGTCATCTAAATGATAATCACACATATAATCCAAATGTGGTCTTATAATTCCCTTCATCATTCTTTCACCACTATCATAATTTATAACTTCACAATTATTTAAAATTTGAATTATTTGAATCATTTTAAGTGGTTTAACACTACTATTTTGAGGTAGTTTAAAAGTGTTAGAATATTCGTCTACAATTCTATAAACATGTCTTGTTTTATTTTTTCTTACACGTAATGAGTATACATCTAACGTAGTACTATCAAGTACAACTCTACAAATCTCAATTTCATTATTTTTATAATTTGGTAAATATTCACCTCCCATCATCTGAGGATGAAAATGATTTTGATAATCTTTTAATTCTTCACTTACTTCTGGTTCTAAAAGTGATAACGGAATATTCCCACTCTCAACTTCTTCCGTTATCATTTTTTTTCTAATTTGACCTTTTATTCTTGACCCATAAAATGTTTTTAAGTCTTGAGGTCCCCAATATGATTTGGGTTGATAATCAAAATTGAAATCTTTCATTATCTAACTATAACGAATAAAGAATAAAAACAAAAAGGATTCTTACTCCAATCATCATCAGAAATTTCTTATAAACATCCCACATATTAATCTTTTTCAATTAACTCTAATTCGATTAGTTTTAATCTAATAGATCTTTCTGTTCTTTCCATTAAAACTGAAATCATTTCAGTATCACCGTTTGTACTTTCAAACTTATCTTTTAAAATTTGGATTTGTTCTTCATCCCATAGTCTACCAACATTTTTAAATCCATCTCTTAAAATTAATTTTTTATCTTCTCGATCTAACTTATCAACATTGAACATGGGATCTTTGTTTTTATCAAATTCTACAATTCTATCGTAACAAATAACTTTAAAACCAATAATATCGTTAGATTTATTCTTAACTAAGT
>CACJJL010000026.1 GCA_902593735.1 uncultured SAR116 cluster alpha proteobacterium | reverse complement strand
AAGATGCCATAGCCATCAATATTACCATTTTTGACTTCTCCTTCGTAGGTATCCCCATTCTTAAATAGAATTGAACCTTTGCCGTTTGGTATATCATTTCTGAAATCACCCTTGTATACCATTCCATCAGGTAGAATAATTTTACCAAATCCATGAACCTTATTGTCTAACCACTCACCAATATATTTTTTTCCGTTAACCCAAATGTTTGTTCCTTGACCATTTCTTTTGTCATTTTTAAATTCCCCTATATATTTTTCTCCAGAAGAATATTCGTATTTACCAAAGCAATTATGTTTATATGCTTCTTGATTTTCTGGGCATGACATTGAACCAAAACTTGATGATGTAAACAAAATTGTTTTTAAACAAATTACAATAATTATACTTATTATTTTCATCAAAAAAAAATATCAAAATAACTTTCAAAGGTAAATAATGATTATTTTTATTATAAAGTTGTAGACTAAATTGTAGACTGAAAACTTACTAATCTATAAAATGTAATTAAATCAGATGATTAAGATGAAATAATGATGATGATGATGCTAATCCGCATTGGGTTTGTAGCACACTTTTTGTTGATGTTAATGAAGCTCAAGCATTTGTTCTTAAGAATGTTCTTGAAAATGAAGTTATAGATGATGAAACCATTGATATCAATTTGTTAAAGGCAACAACTACTGACTCTTGGGATCAGTGGGCATTTGATTTTATATAAGAGGAGATAGAGTATGTTAAAAAAACTTTTTTTTGTTGGTATTGCAACACTATTTACTGCAAATTGTACATTGGCAAATCCTGAGGTAAAAGGTCTTAATATATATCAAGATGATGCCATGTACAAATATTTTGATGCTGGTAAAGACTTAATTAATGCTGATAAGGTAAATTGTCAGTATAGCAATGGTTCGCCAGCAAATTGTGAAACACACTTATCACCTAGTTTT
Source organism: uncultured SAR116 cluster alpha proteobacterium (assembly GCA_902593735.1). GTDB lineage: Bacteria > Pseudomonadota > Alphaproteobacteria > Puniceispirillales > Marisalimonadaceae > Marisalimonas. The sequence continues at coordinate 9,543 of CACJJL010000026.1, read as the reverse complement.
AACTGGCCAAAAGATAGTTTGGAAGTTACAGATGAAATTGCAAGGTCAGGTAATCTTGCATTTAAATTTAAAAATGGACCAGGTGACTGTGGACAACATGGTACACGACCGGGTAGTTTTGATGATTGTGCTAAAGATAGGGAAAGATCAGAAATTAGCATGAAATCACTAATGGTTGGTGACAAGGATATGTGGTTTAAATTTAGCATATTCATTCCTGAGGACACTGTATTTTATCACCCTATTAAATACAGTTTTTGGCAAATACACTCGAAGAAAGGTCCTGTAAATTTTCAAGTAACAGTAAATGGAAAAAAAGAAATTGTTTGGGATGACCATATCAATAATGATTGGGGTTATGGTACAACCAGTTACAAGATACTTGATGCAAGTAAATTAAAAGGTACTTGGAATGACTTTATTGTTCATATCCAATTCAAGAAGTTCCCTAACAAAGGTTTTGTTAAGGTATATGCAAATGGTGAACTAAAAGTTAACTATATAGGTAAAACTGAAAACAGCCTAAGTAGACAAAACTATATGAAGTTTGGTATCTACAAGAGTTTTGTAAGTAGGTTCAAAGGACAAAGGTTAACAGAAACTGTTTTCTATGATGCAGTAGGAATTGGAGATAACTGTGAGGAACTTGACTTAGAAAATGAAGGTTACAGTTGCTCAAATATAAAAAAAACAACTTCAAGTAAATCTAATTGAGACAGATTTATCATTATTACTAATGTTAATTATAATAGACCCTAATTCAACATATTTCAAAGTGAATCAAATTAAAACAATAAACGCTGATGTTGTTATATGTGGAGCAGGATTATCTGGCATAATATGTAGTTTAGCCTTAAGTAAACTAGGAATGTCCATTTAATAATGGATAAATATAAAATATAATTACTTAAGCTTTTTCATATATGTTGTTAACTTATCTACATATATTTTTGGACCGTCTACTGGTGTAGCCATAGTAATAAAAAACTTTTCTCCGCTTGTTACACTTAGCCTATCTAAAATTGTTTGCTCATCAATCGCATACCAATGGCAAAAAAAGAATTCTCCGCGGCCAATAAATAACTGTAAAAGCAACGCATAATCATCACTATCTTTGTCTTGAATATTATCATCAGTCACCAAACCTCTATGTTTTAGTAATTTAAAAAATTTTTGTTTCATTTCTATTGTTTCGTTTTTAAACCAATCAGAATTAATTTTTCTATGTTTGACGAGTGAAAAAAAATCTTTTTTTGATTTTGTGGAATGAAATGTGTGAGTGGCGATGAAATGTTTTAATTTATGTCTCATCTGTTTTCCTATTTTGTAATCAATAATATAATTTTAAGTAAACACAGAATTAAATCAATCATTGAAAACATTGTCTAACCAAAATAATTTAATTACATTGCATGATATTATTAGATATAAAAACTATAAGAACTGAGCATAAATATATAAAATTTAAATAATCAATTTGTAGACTAAGTTATAGTCTGCATAATCATAATTTTGTTATTTCATTAAATCAGATGGTTAAAATAAATAAAGAAAAGATTTTATCCGTTTTAATGCTTTTGAAAAAACGCAAATGCGAAAAAGTTATTGGGAAAATACCTAAGTTTAAAACAGTATTATATATCATTCCAGATTATCAATAAATACTTTACATGTTAAGTATACCATAATATATTTTTTAAAAATTTTAATAATTGATTAATGTTTAAATTTATAATTTCAACTGTAATATTTATTTCATACAGTTTTGTTTCATCAGCTGACCATGGTCCAAAAAAAATGTGGAAACGTCAAATTGCTCCATATTTTGAGGTTCATGAAACTAAAATGTTAGGTCCATTCAAAATTAATATTCACAGCTACGGAGAAAAGCTAAATAATGAACTGATTAACGTTAAAAAAAACAATTATAATAATATATTTAAGGACAAACATAATTTAGTTGCTCTGGTTAGAAAAAATAATGAATTTGTTTACACAAGATTCAATAAAAAAAAAAATATGGACAGTAATACATTAATACATGGTATGTCCATGTCTAAAACTGCTTTAGCCACATCTATTGGTATTTTACTATGTAATGGCGAGATTGAATCATTAGATGACGAGTTAGGAAAATATTCACCTTTACTTGTAAAAACACCATTTTCTAAAATTTCAATAAAAAACACATTGCAGATGAATAGTGGTGTTGAGCCTATACAAAGAGACTATAAACTTAGAAGAAAAATGAATCAAATGGCAATGGGCATTAGAAAATATGAAGGAAAGGCTAATATGCTAAAAGCAATTTCTATTTTGAAAGGGAACGACAGAAAGCAAGGTACAAAACATTTTTATAATTCCTCAGACCCTTTTGCACTTTCCATAATGATTTCTGATTTAACTAGTAAGCCGGCTAGTGAAATTTTTTATGATAATGCATTTAAAAAATTTACCACAAATAAATTTATGCATTGGGTCTCAGATAAAAAAGGAATTACTGTGGCACAAGCAAGGTTGACAATGACTGCTGTAGATTGGGCAAACTTTGGTCAATTTGTTCATGACGAAATGATTAATGAGACTTGTTTAGGTAAATTCTACCATGATGGTATTAAAAATGCTGTTGAATCAAAAAGAGATGGTATCAAATATGGATATCAATTTTGGGTTTACGAAGTAAATGGTGAGCCAACTTTAACAATGACAGGTCATGGAGGATTTTTTAATATTGTTAACACTACTAACAACACAATATTAACTATTTTTTCTGTCGATGAAAATTATAAATATGGAAATTTATTTAGTAAGGGAGTCATCTCTAAAATAGCAAATGAAATTAATTAAATTATTTAATTTTTCAAATTTATATTTATTTTGATTTATGTTTATATTTTATAATTAATAATTATGCTTAAAATCAGACATAATATTTGGAGAAAATTTCTATGCAAATTGGTTTAATTGGTGGTATTGGGCCTGCTGCAACTGATTTTTACTATCGAAGTTTGATAGAAAAATTTGCATCCGGAGAAAAGAATTTGGATATGACCATTGTACATGCGGATGCCCCAACTCTAATTAAAAATTTAATGAAAGATAACAAAGATGAACAAGTCGCAATCTACAGTGATTTAACGCTTAGATTAAAAAAAGCAGGAGCAAACTTTGTTGCTATTACTTCTATTGCTGGTCATTTCTGTATTGAAAAGTTCAAAGAAAAATCTGTACTTCCAGTGGTAGACCTTTTGACTTGTGTACAAAAAGAAATTAAACACAGGGGCTATAAAAGAATTGGCATCATTGGTACCAAACCAGTCATGGTGTCAAAATTTTATTCAATGATAACATCAGCCGAAGCATTTACACCAGAGGATGACCTCTTAGATAAAGTACACGAAGCATACACAGAAATGGCAACTTTAGGTCGTGCAAATAATGAACAAAAAGAAATATTTGAAGAAGCATGTAATCAATTTCTTAATGAGAATAAGGTAGATGCAATAATGCTTGGAGGGACTGACCTAGCCTTGATTTATCGATCAGACAATGTCGATTTTAAATTAATTGATTGTGCAAAAATCCATGTAGAAGAATTATTCCGCTTGCACGTCAATTAAATATTTATATTATTAATTATTATCTGACTTTTATTTTTGAAATGAAAATAGACACTTTTAAAATATCCTATCCCAAGCAAAGAATTATCGAAATTAAAGAAAAAGTTGAAATGTTTCCATGGCACGAAATGCCTAAAGAAGGTGGCTGGTCTTTTGGAACAAATATAAATTACATGAAGAATTTAGCTGATTATTGGACTAAGCAATATGACTGGAAATCTCAAGAGTTCAGATTAAATAAACAGCCTAATTACATAACAAAAGTAGATGATATTGATATTCACTTCATTTTTAAAAAATCTTCTTCTTCAAAGGCAATTCCTTTAATTTTAATTCATGGATGGCCCGGCTCAATAGTTGAATTTCTTGAAATAATTGAACCACTATGTGAACCAGAAAAATATGGGAATAAAGATGAAATTTGTTTTGATGTTATTGCTCCCTCTATTCCTGGTTTTGCATTTTCTGGAAAACCAGATAATCCGATCGGACCAAGAAGAATTGCTGAGATTTTTAATAAACTGATGTCGGAAAACCTTGGTTATGACAGATATGTTGCTCAAGGAGGTGATTGGGGTAGTGCAATCTCTACATGGCTTGGTTTTGATCACTCAAAAAATTGTAAAGGTATTCATATTAACATGCTTCCAGCAAGACATATCGATGGACCAAAAACAGAGGAAGAAAAAAATTGGGATAAGCAATTTAATAAAGATTATGTTTCACAAAGCGGATATTTTGCTATACAAAGTACAAAACCTCAAACACTCAGTTATGCAATGATGGAAAGCCCATTAGGTGTAGCTGCTTGGATAATAGAAAAATTTTACCATTGGTCTGATTTAAAAGATGGAAGTCTAGACTTGACATACCAAAAAGACGATTTACTCACCAATATTATGATCTACATTTTAACTAAAACATTCAATACATCATCTTGGATTTATTATGGCAGAGTCAAAGAAGGAGGACGAATACTTTCCAAGGAAGGGAAAAGAGTAGAGGTTCCAACTGGATGCGCTGTTTATCCTAAAGAGTTTTTAACATGGCCACCTAAGTCTTATGTCAAGAGGCTTTTTAATTTAGTGCATTGGACTGAAATGAAAAAAGGTGGTCATTTTGCAGCTCTTGAGCAACCCTCTTCTTTAATAAAAGACATTCAAGAGTTTTACAAAAAAGTAACTATATAAAATTAATTTATCAATTGAATTTTATTCATTCGTCAATAACATAGTAACTTGTAATATATGACGTTGGAGATATGAATGTTTTGTGTTGTGTGTAGTGTTAGATATTCAAATTCAAAATTAATGCACGTAGGACATCAATATATGGCCGATAATTTTGATCCTAAAACATTAAATGGGCTTTTAGAATTTAAATCATTTCATTTAACTCCAGATAAGGGATTAGGCATTTTTACTTTTGATAATCAAGCAAACTTAAAAAAGCATTTATCTGAAATAAAAAACTTTAACAAAGATTACGAAGATAGATTTTCTTGTAAAATCACTGTAGACACTGGAATTATCAACCCTGATCTATACTTTAAAGCCTAGAATAGCATTCAAATTATTATCAAATTAATTCATAGATATAATAAATGAAGCATTGAATTCTATCTAAAAATTAAGAAGTAAGCATAAATATGTAAAATTTGAATAAACAATATGTAGACTAAATTGTAGACTGAACAATTATTATTATATAAAATCTAACTAGAATAGATGATTAAGATGAAATATTAAGGAGATTCTCTTTGTCTAGAGAGAATAATTTATGAAATTATTTGATCAGTATTATTATCAACGATAACTGGATTTTCATAAAATTTAATATCTGGTGTTGAGAATCTCTCAGAAATCCATTTAACTCTATCCTCATCAAACCAACTTTTTGCGTTGTCCATATTATTAAAGCAATAAACTCCACCTGCTAAATTTTTTGAGGTATCACAGATATAGTTTTTTCTAATTAAACCTGGAGTTTCTTTATATATGGGAGAAGTTTCTAAAAACTTTTCTTTTAAAACGGTGTCAGTTAATTCTTTATTAATCTTAAAAGTAACAACTGCAATTATCATCACAAATATCCTTTAACAGTTAATTTATTTATTAATTTTAAGTTCTTCAGATTCAAATTAGTGAACTACTATACCACGACATCCTACTATTTTGGTTATAAATGTTTTAACCATAGGGATGCAATACTTTTCTAGTAAACTTTGGCATACAGCAAATGCTTTTTCATCTCTATATTCAAATAAAATTTCTACTCTATGGACACCTTCTTTGTTCCACAGTTTTGTTAATACTCTTCTTAACATTCTAGCATTAGTAAGTTCTTCTACAACTCTGGGTGTAAAAATTTCATTTTGCTTAACAATATAATGTTCAAGTTCATGGTCTGACATGAACTCTCTTGTAGTGTAATTTATTAATTTTGAAGATGTCATGAGGTGTCCTATTTATAAAATTAAATCAATTAACAATACAGTATTTAAACGTTTAATTGTTGTAAATACCTCATATTATGTGAAGCTAGCCTTTACGATCATAAATTGTTTATCAAAATATTAAATAATATAAACTTTAATAGACTTTGAAGAAAATTTTGAGTTACATTAAAATATGTATGCAAGAATTGTAAAATTAACATTTATGAACGATTTTTCAAAAGAAGCCGCATCAAGTCTTTTGGTTGAATTAGGTAAAACAAAAGGTTTTGCTGCTGGTATGCTTTTTAGGTTATCTGTTGATATTTCAGATACCCAAAGGTATTCAATGACAATTTGGCCAGATAAAACTTCCGAAGAAAAATCTTGGAAATTGTTTGGCGAAGGAGTTTTAAAGAAATTAAAAGAAACTGGAGCAAGAGTTGAAATTTCTAGAGGTCCAATAAATGAAATGCATTTTTCTAAAGATTTAGATTTAAATAATTTTTATATTAATTAAGTACTGCTTTTGTTAAAAGGTTTTGTAGCTACTATGTAAATTCCAGATACAATGAAAATAAGCGCAAGCAAATCAAATCCAGAGATATCAACGCCTACAAAAATATAATCTACTAAAATTGCTAAAATTGGAACGGCCATCACAGATATTGATGTAACATTTACTGAAAATTTTTGCAAAATAGTAAAATAGGCCCAATATGTGTATGCGCTAGATAAAAATATACCATAAATTATAATTACTATGTGCCTATAATCTATTAATCCAAAATTATTTAAATCAAAGTATAAGGCAAAAGGTATAATAGGAATTATACCTATTATTTGTTGCCACCCTGCTACAATTAATCCATCTGATTTAATTCCGCCATATTTTACGATCATAGTCCCTATCGCCCAACTTAAACCTGCACATAAAGTGATAAGAAATCCAAACAAATTATCAAAAATATTTAATTCTAAAGATAAAAATAATATTCCTGTCATTCCAAAAATTAAAGAAATAATTATAGATATATTAATTTTTTCATAACCAAAAATAGAAGCAAAAATTGTAGCCCAAACTGGCATTGTATATGTTAAAACTGCTGCTCTTCCTCCGCCAAGCATGTTTATCCCGTAGAGCATTAAAACCTGCCATAATGTTACATTAAAAAAACTAATTAATAAAAGAGGTTTGATATCACTTTTGGGAACATAAATTGTTTGTACTTTTTTAAATCCGAGGAATAACAATATAGCAAACGCTGGCACGCCAATGATTACTCTAAAGCTTAGGGGGGGAATTGCCTCAATGGCAATCTTAAATAAAGACCATACTGAAGTCCAAACTAAGATCAAAAGAATTAATAAGAAAATTGGTAAAAATTGTTTCGAAAGGTTCAATCCCGTCATAATAATTATCTTTTATTCAATAAACTTTGTTATAAATTAATAAACATAAAATTTACAATTAAGTAATTTAGGCTCATCTAGACATTTTATTAGATATGCATTATTTTTGTAAAATATAAAGGAGATATTTATGCTTGTAGTTGTTTCACCTGCAAAAAAACTTAACATGAGTCTAGTTCAGGGCTTAAGTGTGTCAGAGCCGTATTTTAAAAAAAATGCAGATGAGTTAGTAAGTGTCGTTCGCGAGTTAAGTTTAAAAGAATTAGAAAATTTGATGGATATTAGTACTAATTTAGCTGAATTAAATAAAAAAAGATTTATCGAGTTTGGCAATCAACAAAAAAAAGCTGCAGTTTTTGCATTTGCAGGAGATACTTATAAAGGTTTAAGTGTTGAAAATTTAGAGAAAAATGATCTAGAATTTGCTCAAAAACACTTGAGAATTATTTCTGGTTTATATGGTTTATTAAGACCTTTAGATGAAATTGAACCTTACCGATTAGAAATGGGAAGTAAGCTTAGAGGAAAACATGGCTCTTCATTGTATGAATATTGGGGTAATAAAATTTCTGAAAACTTAAATCAACATGCAAAAACAATAGGGACTGAAATTTTAGTTAATTGTGCTTCTAACGAATATTTTAATGCCATAGATACTAATAACTTGTCATTAAATGTAATCACTCCTGTTTTCATGGAAAGTAAAAATGGTAAAGAAAAAATAATAAGTTTTTATGCCAAAAATGCTCGAGGAGCTATGGCTCGTTTCATAATACAAAATCGTTTGCAGAGTGAAGAAGATCTCAAGAAATTCGATTTAGATGGTTACGTTTATAACACTGAAAAATCAAGGGAAGGCAAACTTGTCTTTATTAGGTGATAATTAAGATCTTTCATAACAGAACAGAATTTTTAAATTATCAAATTCTAATCTAATTACTCTCTAACATTAGAAGGTTTTTCATAATGTCAAATGATCAAGTCCCTTTGCATGAAGAAGAATGGATTGAAAAATTAGCTATAAAAATTTTTTCTGATATTGAATCATTGACTAGAGATAAGGTTGGTATTTCAAGAGAATCTTATGGTAAGGGAGAAGCTCTTGGCATAAATTATTTGATAGATTTAGCAGAAGAATTTGGTTTTTATGTTGAAAGAGACGATGCTGCAAATGTAATTCTTTCTTTAAATAAATCTATTAAAACTAATTATATCCTTGTTGGATCACATATGGACTCAGTGCCTCAGGGTGGAAATTTTGATGGTCTAGCAGGGGTGGTTGCAGGTTTTTTACTTTTAGCAAATTTAAAAGAAAAACAAACAAGAACATCACTACCTGTTAAAGTATTAATATTAAGAGGTGAAGAAAGCGCTTGGTATGGTAAAAATTGTATAGGATCTAAGGCTTTGTTTGGTTTGTTAACCCCAGAAGATTTAAACTCTACTCATAGAAGTACAGGTGATAAATTGTCTAAAGCAATGGATGCTTCAGGAGCAAAACTAGATTTGATAAAAAAATCTAAGCCTCTAATTAACAGTAAAAAAATAGAAGTGTTCATCGAGGTACATATTGAACAGGGTCCTGTTCTTGTTGACAAAGATTGGCCAATTGCAATTGTGACTGGGATTAGAGGTAATTATCGACATCATAAAATACGATGTAAAGGTAATGCAGGTCACTCGGGTACTATCCCTAGGTATTTAAGAAGAGATGCTGTTTTTGCTGGAGCCGATTTAATAACTCGTATGGATGACCATTGGAACACAATAGAGCAACATGGTGGTGATCTTGTTCTAACCTCTGGTATTTTTCATACAGACATTGATAATCAAGCGATGTCAAGAATTCCTGGAGAAATTTTATTTAGTTTTGAATCAAGAAGCCAAGATATTTCAACTCTTGATGCATTAGAAGGTCTTTTAAAATCTGAATGTAAAACAATAGAAAAAGAAAGGGGTGTTCATTTTGAATTTGACAATGTAATCAAATCAGATCCAGCTGAATGTAATCAAGAAGTTGTAAACAAACTTTTAGATGCAAGCGAATCACTTGGTTTTTCAAGAGTGTCTGTAGCA
>CACJJL010000025.1 GCA_902593735.1 uncultured SAR116 cluster alpha proteobacterium | reverse complement strand
ACTCGATATTATATTATTATAGTATGTGAATCAAAAAAGGAATATCTAAAAAGTTGTCAAATAAAAGAAAATATAAAAAACTTGAAGACCTTGATTTAAGAATTATACCATCAATCAGTATGGCTGATAATAAAGATAGTAGAGACGACGTTGAAGGAAATACAAAATTAGCCGTAAAGCCAAAAACAAAAATTCCATCACTCTACAGAGTACTAATGATGAATGATGATTATACACCAATGGAGTTTGTTATTGAAGTGCTTGAAAAGTTTTTTAATAAAAATAGAGAAGAGGCAACACAAATAATGCTTCATGTTCATCAACGTGGAGTTGGCGTGTGTGGTATTTATGCATATGATTTAGCAGAAACCAAAGCGATGCAAGTAATGAACTATGCCCGTAAATATGAGCACCCTTTACAAGTTCAATTAGAAAAGGAATAATAATGTTATCTAAATCCTTAGAAGAAACCCTTAGACGAGCAATGACAAATGCTTCTTTACTAAAGCATGAGTTTGCAACATTAGAGCATTTGCTTTCTGCTTTGTTGAAAGATCAAGACGCTGTAGAAGTGTTAAAAGCATGTTCAATAAATGTGAAAATATTAGAAGAAGAAATAGATAGATATTTAAAAGAAGAATTGAAGGCAATTATTACATCAGATAAAGAAGCTGATACACAGCCAACAGCAGGTTTTCAAAGAGTTGTTCAAAGAGCTGTAATACATACTCAATCTTCAGGCAGAAAAGAAGCAACAGGAGCAAATATTTTAGTAGCTATGTTTTCTGAAAGAGATTGCTATGCAGTTTATCTACTCCAGAAACAGGATATGAAACGTCTTGATGCCGTCAGTTTCATAAGTCATGGTTTAGCAAAGGATCCCAATTATTCAAAATCTGCCACACCATCTGGAGCTGATAACGAAATTGATGATGTAGATAATAAAAAATCTGAAAAAGCTTTAGATAAATACGCAGTTAATTTAAATGAAAAAGCCGCTGAGGGCAAGGTTGATCCATTAATAGGTAGACAATCTGAGCTAGACAGGACTATTCAGGTTTTATGTAGAAGAACAAAGAATAATCCCTTATTAGTTGGTGACCCTGGTGTAGGAAAAACCGCAATAGCAGAAGGTTTGGCTGATAAAGTTGTAAATGGTAATGTTCCTGAAGTTCTATTAAATTCAGAAATTTACGCATTAGACATGGGTGCATTGCTAGCGGGGACGAGATACAGAGGTGACTTTGAAGAGCGTTTAAAAGCTGTTATGAAAGAAATTGAACAGAATGAAAACGCTATACTATTTATTGATGAAATACATACCATAATAGGTGCAGGCGCAACAAGTGGCGGAGCCATGGATGCATCTAATTTATTAAAACCAGCACTTCAAAATGGTTCATTAAAATGTATTGGCTCAACAACTTATAAAGAATATAGAGGATATTTTGACAAAGATAGAGCATTAGTGAGACGATTTCAAAAAATTGACGTTCCTGAGCCAAATGTTGAGGATACTGTAAAAATTTTAATGGGTTTGAAATCTCGTTATGAAAATCATCACAATTTAAAATTTACTAATATTGCGATTAAAACCGCTGTAGAATTATCGGCTAGATACATTAATGACAGAAAATTACCAGATAAAGCTATTGATGTAATTGATGAGACTGCTGCAGCTCAAATGTTAAAAAATAAATCAAAAAGAAAGAAAATAATTGGTAAAGTAGAGATTGAAGAGACTATTGCATTGATTGCTAGGATACCGCCTAGAAATGTTTCTACAGATGACAGAAAAGCACTATCAAAGTTAGAAGATGATTTAAAGAGAATGGTGTATGGACAAGATAAAGCAGTTTCAGAGTTAGTTTCAAGTATAAAGTTATCAAGAGCTGGTTTAAGAGAAGGTGAAAAACCTGTTGGCTGTTACTTGTTTTCTGGACCAACTGGTGTTGGAAAAACTGAAGTTGCTAAACAATTAGCTGATGCTACTGGAGTAAAACTTATCAGGTTTGATATGTCTGAATATATGGAAAGACATACTGTTTCAAGATTAATCGGAGCACCCCCAGGTTATGTTGGTTTTGACCAAGGTGGTCTTTTGACTGATGCTGTTGATCAAAACCCTCATTCAGTTCTGTTATTAGATGAGATAGAAAAAGCTCATCCAGATTTGTTTAACTTACTTCTACAAGTTATGGATCATGGAAAATTAACTGACAATAATGGTAAATCTATAGATTTTAGAAATACAGTTTTAATAATGACTACCAATGCAGGAGCACAAGAGCTCTCAAAAGCAGCAATAGGCTTTAAGCAAGAAAATCGTGAAGGTGCTGATAGCGAAGCAATAGATAAGTTATTTGCACCAGAATTTAGAAATAGATTAGATGCAATAATACCTTTTGGGTACTTGCCACTAGAGGTAGTTAGAATGGTTGTTGATAAATTTATTATGCAATTAGAAGCGCAACTGTCTGAAAAAAGTGTTTCTGTCGTTTTAACTGATAAAGCTAGAGATTGGCTAGCAACAAAAGGTTATGATAAAATTTTTGGTGCAAGGCCGTTAGGCAGAGTCATTCAAGAGAATATTAAAAAGCCTTTAGCTGAGGAATTATTATTTGGAAGATTAGTTGATGGTGGTACGGTTTATGTTGATTTAAAAAAAGATAAACTTATATTAAAAACAGATAGCCCAAACAGTAAAAATATAAAGCATAAGAAAAATATTAAAAATAAAAGTAGAGATGCATCAGAATTGACTTAATTTTTAGAATATGGTGAGCTTTGTATATTGATTATTTCTATTTGTTTATTAACTTCTAATTCTTCAAGTCTTGTGAAGTTTCTAACAGCTTTAGCGAAAGATTGATTTGGAATGTAATGGTTACTGTAAGTTGGCTTAGCTATATATCCTCTTTGTATTTTATGATGACCTTGAGCCCCTGCCTCCACTATCTTAATTTTTTTTTCAATTGCATAATCAATTGCCTGATAGTAACAAAGCTCAAAATGCAGAAATGGGATATTTACAATAGAACCCCAATTTCTTCCATATAGAGTATTTTTACTAACGAAATTCAAAGCACCGGCAACGATCTTCTCATCTTGCTTTGCTACAATTAACAAAATATCATTTTTCATCGTTTCATTTATCAAATAAAAAAATTCTTTTGTTAAATACGCACCTCCCCATTTTTTATCTATTGTATTTAAGTAGAATTTATAAAATGAATCCCATATTTCAAGATTTAGTTGATCGCCAGTTAATTTTTCAATAACTAGATTTGAATTTTTTATTTTTTTTCTTTCATTCCTAATTGCTTTTCTTTTTGAGCTCTTTAGTTGATTTAAAAAATCATCAAATGTTTCATAGTTATTATTATGCCAGTGAAATTGTAATCCTGTTCTTCTTATCCAAATATTGTCCTGCAATTTTTTATTAAAGTTATCTGTTGTAAAGTTAATATGTGCTGAACTTAACTTGTTATTGCCTACAATTATCTCAAATGTTTTGACTATTAATTCAAAAATTTTTTTGTGCTCTGAATTATTAGCATTAATCATAATTCTTGGACCAGTTGCAGGTGTAAAAGGGATTGCACAAAGTAATTTTGGATAATATTGACCCCCAGCATTTTCAAAAGCATTTGCCCAAGAATGATCAAAAATATATTCACCGTATGAATGCATTTTTAAATAATTTGGGGAAACACCTATTATTTTATCATTTGTATTTTTAATTATTATGTGCTGTGGATTCCAGCCAGTTGATGAATGAACAGATTTTGAAACTTCTAAAGAATTCAAAAAATCATACGACATAAATGGATGATTAAAGCTATTTAGACTGTCCCAATCATTTTTGTTTATATCAGATAATTTGGATAATAATTCAACTTTCATTATCAAAGGTTTTAAGAAAATACATCTTAATTATCAATCTCAAAAATACCTTCAATTTCTACTGGAACATCTCTTGGTAGAGCAGGCGCTCCAACAGCAAATCTTGCGTGTTTTCCTTTTTCTTCAAAAATTTTAACGAACAAATCAGATGCTCCGTTTATTACCTTAGGTTGGTCAGTAAAGTCTGATGTGGAAGCTACAAATCCTCCTAATTTAACAACTCTTTTAATTTTGTTTAGATCACCATTACAAGCTGCCTTTAATTGGCTAAGCAAAGCCATTGCGCAAGCCTTAGCCATTTCAATTCCTTCTTCAACAGATACGTCATCTCCAACTTTTCCTTTAACAGTTAATTCACCATTAATAAAAGGTAATTGTCCTGATATGAAAACTAAATTATTTGATATTACATATGGAACATAACTCCCAGCAGGATCACTGGGTTTATCAATCTTTATATTTAATTCTTCTAATCGTTTGTTAATATCCTTAGCCATTTATAATCCTTAATTTAAGAACAACCTGAAGTAGCACCACATGTATTACATTTCATACATGTTCCATTTCTTACTAGAGTGAAGTTTCCACATTCTTCACAGGCTTCGCCTTCATAACCTTTAATTTTAGCTTCTATTTCCTGAGCAAGACTTGGAGCTTTTGTCTCATCAATAGTAATTGTAGTATCATTGTTATCTGATAATTCTACTTCTTCATCTTTGAGAGAAGTGGTTTGTGGAATTATTGAAATGTTGTTTGAACCTCCAGATACGACTTTTAATTCTCTTCTAACAAAGCCTCGACTAGCTACTTTTTCTGAGAACATTGCTTTGTTATCACCTGATCCTGTAGTGCTAGAATCTAGATCTTCTGGCCCCACATGTCCAAGATCATTTCGATCTAGATATGATATAGCTAACTCCCTAAAAATATAATCAAGTATTGAAGTTGACATTTTTATAGTATCATTACCAGTTACTATTCCTTGAGGTTCAAAGCGTGTAAAAGTATAAGCTTCAACAAATTCTTCTAAGGGTACTCCATATTGTAAACCAATTGATACAGCAATAGCAAAGTTGTTCATTAAGGATCTAAAGGCCGCACCCTCTTTATGCATATCTATAAAAATTTCGCCTAATTTTCCATTTTCATATTCACCAGTTCTAAGATAGACTTTATGGCCACCTACCATTGCCTTTTGGGTATACCCCTTCCTTCTGTGCGGTAATTTTTCACGTTCAGCTCTAACAACTCTTTCAACAATCTTTTCAACAACTTCACTGGTTCGTTTTGTTATATCTTGTTCATTTGTAGTACTATCTTCATCAATATCGTCATCATCTATAAGTGCGGAATTTAATGGCTGGCTTAATTTCGAACCATCTCTGTATAGTGCATTAGCTTTAATTCCCAATTTCCATGATAACATATAAGCATCGCTACAATCATCTATAGAAGCATCATTAGGCATATTTATAGTTTTGGATATGGCTCCAGATATAAAAGATTGAGCTGCTGCCATCATTTTAATATGACTGTCAACGGATAAGAATCTCTTTCCTATTCGTCCACAGACATTTGCACAATCAAATACGGCAAGATGTTCTTTATTCAAATGAGGAGCACCTTCTAAAGTCATTGCTCCACAAACATGAATGTTTGCTACATCTATCTCTTCTTGGGTGAAGCCTAAAAACTCCAGCATATTAAAACTAAAATCATTTAATTGTTCAGAAGAAATGCCAAGTGTATTTTTACAAAATTCTTCACCTAAAGTAAATTGATTGAATACGAATTTAATATCAAATGCTGACTCTAGAGACTCCTCGATTAATTTTATCTCTTTATCAGTGAAACCTTTTGATATTAATGCATTGTGGCTTATCGCTTGGCACTCTTTTAAGCTTCCAGCACCTACAGCATATTTTTGCATGTCATTAATTTGGTCTGCATCATATCCCAAATGTGCAAGAGCTTCAGGAACTACGCGATTGATGATTTTAAAATATCCACCGCCTGCTAATTTTTTAAATTTAACCATGGCAAAATCAGGTTCAATACCAGTAGTATCACAATCCATAACCAATCCAATTGTTCCAGTTGGGGCTATAACTGTAGCTTGAGCGTTTCTGTAGCCATTTTTTTCGCCCAAAGAGAGAGCTTTAGCCCATGCATTTTTAGCTGCCGTAACTAAATTTTGATCAGGACAGTCCTCAGCCATCAGAGGAACAGGATTTATCGATAAGTTTTCATAACCTCTAGTTTTTCCTTCTGATGCTCTTTTGTGGTTTCTTATTACTTTTAGCATACTATTTGCATTATCTTTGTATCTAGGAAATGGTCCTAATTCACCAGCAATTTCTGCGGATGTAGCGTATGATATACCTGTCATAATTGATGTCAGAGCAGCACAGACTGATCTTCCTTCATCACTGTCATAAGGGATACCCCAAGACATTAATAATCCACCTATATTTGCATAACCCAATCCAAGTGTTCTATATTCATAGGATCTTTGTGCAATTTCTTTTGAAGGAAATTGTGCCATCATTACAGAAATTTCAAGAGTTAATGTCCATAGCCTCGTTGTATACTCATATGCTTTTATATCAAATGAGGCATCGTCTTTCTTAAATTGTAATAAATTTATTGATGCTAAATTACATGCAGTATCGTCAATAAACATATATTCAGAGCAAGGATTAGATGCATTAATTCTACCAGCATTAGGACAAGTATGCCATTCATTAATTGTGGTGTCATATTGTAAACCAGGGTCTGCACAAGCCCACGCAGCTTCAGAAATCTTTGACCATAATTCTTTTGCTTCAACTGTTTTATGAACACCGCCATCAGTTCTTCTTACCAGATTCCATTTACTATTTTGAGATACTTTTTCTAAAAATTCATTGCTTACTCTGACTGAGTTATTTGAATTCTGCCCAGATACAGTTAAATATGCTTCGCTATCCCAGTCAGTATCGTAGGTTTGAAATTCAATCTCTTTAAATCCTTGGCTGGCGAACTGAATTACCCTTTGTATATAATTCTCAGGTATCATTACTGCTCGGCAATTTAAGATCGACTTTTTAAGTTCATTATTAACTTTTGGATTTAATCTGTCTTGGTCATTATAATTTTCTGAATTACAGGCATCCATAACAGATTTTAAATTTTTAGCCGTTAACTTTGAACCAGCTACTAAGGCAGCAACTTTTTGTTCTTCAACAACTTTCCAATTTATATACTCTTCGATGTCAGGATGGTCTATATCAACTGTAACCATTTTTGCGGCTCTTCTTGTTGTACCACCTGATTTAATTGCGCCAGCAGCTCTGTCACCTATTCTTAAAAAACTCATCATTCCTGAAGACCTGCCACCACCTGATAAACCTTCAGTACTACCTCTCAATTTAGAAAAATTTGATCCTGTTCCAGAACCATATTTGAAAAGCCTGGCTTCTCTAACCCAAAGGTCCATTATTCCACCTTCATTAACAAGATCATCTGCCACTGATTGAATGAAACATGCATGAGGTTGTGGATGCTCATATGAAGATTGAGATTTAACAAGTCTCTTTGTTTTGAAGTCAACGTAGTAATGACCTTGACTTGGACCATCTATACCATAGGCCCAGTGCAAGCCTGTATTAAACCATTGTGGTGAATTTGGAGCACACATTTGACATGCTAGCATGAATCTCATTTCATCAAAGTATGTTTTTGCATCATTTTCAGTTGTAAAATAATTACCTTTCCATCCCCAATATGTCCATGTGCCAGCCAGTCTGTTAAAAACTTGCTTTGCTGAAATTTCACCCTTGTATCTTTGCTTCTCTGGCATCTTATCTAATTTTGATTTATCAGGTTCTGATCGCCATAACCAATTTGGTACATTTTCTTCTTTTATTTTTTTTAGATATACTGGGACACCAGCTTTACGAAAATATTTTTGTGCAATAATGTCTGCTGCAACCTGAGAATAATTAGCGGGTACTTCAATATTTGGAGCGCTAAATACTACCGTGCCATCAGGATTCTTAATTTCACTGGTTGTTCTTTTAAATTCCAGACCTGCATATGCGTCGTTTCCTTTTTTTGTAAATTGTCTTTCAAATTTCATCTTCTTCCCTTTTTTACAATAAAGAAAACAATACTTAGAATCTGTTATTTCATTTTTTTAAAAAACTACCTGTGGATAACTCATTTTAAAGTAGTTAATGTAAAAAATTTGTTTAAATAAAGTGTTGTTTTTCCTTAATTTAATTTTTCTTTTACGAGATTTCCTACTACAGCAACCTGTGGATAAATACAAGATATAGTAATAGCGAATATTTAAACTACCTGATTTAGTATGCATTCGTAAAGTATATTATTCAATTTTTTTTACTTTTTTTTTTAACTCATTAATTTTACTTAATTTTTAGGTATAAAAACAATTTATTAAAAATAAAGTTGATAATGCAGATTTATTATTTTTATAAATGAGATATAATAACGATATTTAATCTGACTAGGAATATTAAATATGAGATACAGTTCTATTGAAATTTTGATGGGAGCGGTTGTTTTGGTAACAGCTATATTCTTTTTAATAATAGGTATGCAATCAATTGATACAAAACAAAAAGATGGATACAACTTATCACTGATATTTGGATCATCGGCGGGACTAAGGAATGGTGATGATGTAAAAATTTCAGGGATAAATGTCGGAAAAATTATTAATTTAGACCTTGACCCTGAAGATTATAATGCAAAAATCAAAATTGTAGTTAAAAGTGAAGTTAAAATACCAGATGATTCCTCTGCTAGAATCACGTCTTCATCACTTTTGGGAGGAAATTTTTTAGACATAATACCTGGTTCGTCAGAAACATATATGAAGTCAAATGATGTAATATATGACACTAGTGATTCCGTTAGTTTTATGGAAATGTTGGGAAAAGTTATTTTTTCTAAACAGTAAAAAATTACCTTTAGGTTCTGATAATGCGTTATTTATATTCATTTATTACTTTTATTTTCTTAATAGTCTCAAAAAACACATCAGCATCTCAATGGATTGAAGGTAACAGATTAATTTTACAAGGTTTAGATAAAATCACAGCTAGAATTAAAACATTTGAAATTGATGTATTACAAACTTATAAATTTGGAGTATTAGATATTTTTGTTGAAAGATGTGTTTTTTCAAAACCTATTTTTAAGCCTGAATCTCTTGCCTATATAAGCATAAAAGATAACTCTGATAGGTTCTCAGAAGTAAAGTTTGAAGGTTGGATGTTTGCTTCAAGTCCAACTCTTAATGCTTTAGAGAACCCCGTTTACGACATTTCAATTCTAGCCTGCATAAAGGTTGATAAACAATCAGAAAAATCTTCATCTGTTTCTCCGAAAGAAAGAATATTAACTTTTAATTGAATTGCTTTTTTGAGATTAGTTTGAAATTCTTTCTTGCTTATTTCATATGCACCAAATTGTAATAAATGGTCATTTAAAAACTGGACATCTAAAATTTTAAAACCTGTTTTCCACAATCTTGCCACAAGATTTAATAATGCAATTTTACTGGCGTTTGATACATTGCTAAACATTGACTCTGCAAAAAAAACTCCACCTATTGCCAATCCATAAATTCCACCAGCTAATTGATTATTGTGCCAGCACTCTATAGAATGAGCATATTTTTCTTTATGTAATGAAATAAATAAATTTTCTAATTCTTTATTTATCCATGTATCAGTCCTATTAATTGTGGCACATGATCTGATTACATTCGAGAAAGCTTTGTTCATAGTTATCTTAAAGGGTTTTTTTTTAACAACTCGTATAAGACTTTTTGAGATATAGAAATTTGAGATTGGCATTAGAGCTCTAAATTTTGGATCAACAAAATAAATTTTTTTATTTGTTCTGCTGTCAGACATTGGGAAAATCCCAAGCATATAAGCTTTTATAAGTTGGTCTGAAGTTATTGATTTGTAAATGTTTTTACCCAAGAATAAATATTTATCTTAAAACTAAAATTTTATTTTGTATTTAATAGTATATTTTCTAACCATCTGATGTCATATGAACCTTGTTTCATTACATTAGTTTCTATTATTTCTTTATGCAAATCGATTGTTGTAGAAATTGGTTCAATTACAATTTCTTTCAATGCCTGTTTTAGTTTTAAAATACATTGATCTCTATCAGAGGCATGTACAATTAATTTAACAATTAAACTATCATAATATGGTGGAACCACATATCCAGAATATATACAGGACTCTATCCTAATTCCAAGTCCACATGGAGAATGAAATTGTGTAATCTTACCAGGTGAGGGAATAAATGTTTTTGGATCTTCTGCATTAATTCTACATTCAATAGCATGACCACTAAATTTAATATCATTTTGTCTAAAAGATATAGGTTGACCAGATGCGATCATAATTTGTTCTTTGACAAGATCTATACCAGTAATAGCCTCAGTAATTGGGTGTTCAACTTGTAGTCTCGTATTCATTTCAATAAAAAAAAATTGATCATTTTCATACAAAAATTCAATCGTTCCTAATCCAATATAACCCATTTTTGCAACTGCATTAGATGCAACTTTACCTATTTTATCTCTAACATTTTGATTTATCACTGGTGAAGGCGCTTCTTCAATCACTTTCTGATGACGTCTTTGAATTGAACATTCTCTTTCGCCAAGATGAACGGCGTTACCAAATTTGTCTCCAATAATTTGAATTTCAATATGTCTGGGTTTTTGTAGATATCTCTCCATATAAACACGATCATCACCAAATGCTGCCTTTGCTTCACTTTTTGCAGCGACGAAGGCCGATTCAAGTTCATCTTCGCTCATTGCTACTTTCATACCTCTGCCGCCACCACCTGAGGCAGCCTTGATTAAAACTGGATAACCAATTTTTTTTGCTTCAATTAATGCACCTTCTATATTTATAACATCACTTTTCGAACCTGGTACAAGAGGAATACCTAATTCTTTTGCTGTAATTTTTGCTTGTATTTTATCGCCCATGCATTTTATGTGTTCTGGTTTTGGTCCTATAAAAACAATGTTATGAGCTTCAACAATTTCAGCAAAATCTGCATTTTCTGACAAAAAACCTACTCCAGGGTGAATGGCATCTGCACCTACTAATTGAGCTGCAGTTATTATTGCAGGAATATTTAAATATGAATCTGATGATGGTGGTCCACCTATACAAACCGTTTCATCAGCCAATCTAACGTGCATTGCTTCACTATCAGCAGTTGAATGTATCGCAACTGTTTGAATATTTAGTTCTCTACAAGTTCTTAAAACTCTCAGAGCTACATCACCACGATTTGCAATTAATATTTTTTTAAACGTCATAATTATTTTACTCAATTACAATCAGCAATTGGTCATATTCTACAGGTTGGCTATCTTCAAAACCAATAAATACTATTTTTCCAGATTTAGGGGCAGTGATTGTATTCATAACTTTCATAGCTTCAATAATGAGTAATGTATCTCCTTTTGATACTAAATTATTTAATTTAATAAATGGATCCTTGCCAGGCTCAGGTGCTGAATATGCTGTTCCAACCATTGGAGAGTTGACTGCACCAGGATGTTTGTTTGTAAAATGTTCTGCCTTCTCAACTGTTTTAGAGACATTTGTATTATCATTTGCTTCAGGCATAGTAATTGTGGCTTCTTGCGTTGTATAAAAAGAATTTTTCATATTCTTGACAATTTTAATTTTAAAATCATCTGCCTCATATTCTAACTCCAACAAATTGTCTTTGTTTACCATGTCAACGAATTTTTGCACAATATTCAAATTTTCTTTGTGGATATTTTTTTTGGTCATCAATTTACCTTTTCTAACTTAACTTTCCATTAGACTATTAATTGCATCTATGGCATGGAGGTAAGAATTATAACCAAACCCAGCAATTATACCATTTACAACTGGTGAAATGTAAGATTTGTGACGAAAGTTTTCACGTGCGTAAATGTTTGTAATATGTAATTCTATTTTGGGTCCTTTGAACATATTTAAAGCATCAAGAATACCAATTGATGTGTGCGTCAATGCTCCAGCATTAATTATAATTCCATGTCCATCAAATATAGCTTTATGTATTTCATCTATTAGTTTACCCTCTGAGTTTGACTGAAAAAATTTCAAGTCGACACTATAATTACAACATTTTTCACCACATAATTTTCTTATTTTGTCAAAAGAAATGTTCCCATATTTTTCTGGTTCCCTTGTTCCTAAAAGGTTTAAGTTGGGTCCATTTATAATGTATAATTTTCTATTCACAACTTTTCTCCAGCAAATTAATCCTTAGCTCTTGTCAATTGTATATATGTAATACGTTAAATTAATTTTCACGATTTTGTTTTATTATTCTCTTTAAATTGTTTTTGTCTAACGCACCAGGATAAATAGTGTCTCCAATCACAAATGCTGGAGTTCCATTTAAACCAAGTGTTTTAGCAATTTCTCTAATTTTTATTAATTGTTCTTCAATTTCTATACTGTTCATATCTATTTTTAATTTACTAATATCTACACCAGTTTTCTTCGCAACTTTAAATACTTTTTCTTCATCTAC
>CACJJL010000024.1 GCA_902593735.1 uncultured SAR116 cluster alpha proteobacterium | reverse complement strand
ACTATAATCTTGTGTTGCTTTTAAATGGTCGGTCTTAGGTTCAGATTCATTTGAAAGTAACAATTCTAAGTTCACTATTATATTTTGTTTGTTTTGTTTTTCATTATCATAAACACCCACCGATGCTTTTAGAATTAAATCTTTAATAAATATTTTTCTTTTTCTTACTCCCATTTTTATATCCTTATTATAAACCAACATCTCTTCTTGGTGGAGCTAAATGTGATCCACCATCAAGAACTGTTACATGACCAGTCATGGAGTTGGTATTTATAATTAGTTGAATTGTATTTAAAATTTCTTCGACAGTAGACGATGACTTTAATAAGTTTTTCTTATGAGATTTTTCAAACGTTTTTTGATCTTGTCCTGGTGCTGACAAAGTAATACCAGGTGCAATACCGTTTACACGTAAACAAGATGCGTATGTAAGTGCTGACATTTTTGTAAGTCCATACATAGCTTGTTTTGATAATGTATAAGTATAATAATCTGGATTTAACCCGAAAATCTTTGCATCTAGAATATTTATTACAAAACTCTTTGACTTAATTTTCGTTTTTTTCATTTTTACTGTGTATTTAGCCAATGCTTTTGTTAAAATTGTTGGAGCGATGAAGTTTATTAACATGTGATTTTGAAGTTCTTCAACTTTGAAATTATTTCCATTATCATAGTTAAAATATCCTGCATTATTAATTAATCCTGCCCATAATGAGTTTTGTGTTTCAATTTCATTAATTAATTTTTCTATATCTGCGTTGCAAGTCAAATCTGCTTGATGAACACTAACCTTTCCACCAATTTTTACTAAATCATTGGCTGTTTCCTCAGCTAATTTTTTTGACTTATTGTAATGAATAGCTACTTTCCAGCCTTTTTCTACTAAATCAGTAGCTATAAATTTACCTAACCTTCTTGCTGCAGCTGTTACCAAAATTGTTTTATTTTTTGATTTCAAGTTAATTTTCCTTTTCCATTACAGAATATGAAGTATCTCTTAATAATTTTAAATAGTCATTAAAAGATTTATCTTGCAATGATTTTCTTAAACCTAATTCTTGCCAAGTCTTATTATTTTCTCTTTCTGGAGGAGTGAATTTCTTAATTATTTTTATAGGTGCTAATCCAGTTATTAAAACTTCATCACTTAATAAGGCTGCTTCTTCAATTGAATGGGTAACCATTAATACAGTTATTGATTTTCTTTTTATTATTGAGACAAGCTCAGCAGAAAGTAATTCTCTACTAAGGTTGTCTAGTGCTGCAAATGGTTCATCTAATAGTAATAAATCTGGATTAAAGAGCAATGCTCTAGCGATAGCAACCCTTTGCAACAATCCTCCTGATAATTGATGTGGGTAATATTTAGAAAATTCTTCTAAACCAATATCTTTTATTAGTTTTTTTATATTAAAATCGTTTATTTTTTTACAATTCAAATTTGCTAATGTAATATTATCATATACATTTAACCAAGGCATTAATGATGGATTTTGTTGGATCAATGTTATCTCTTGGATTACTTCATCTAAATTTTGATTATTAAATTTAATTTCTCCTTTTTTAGGTTTAATTAAGCCTGAGAGCAACTTTAAAAAGCTTGTTTTTCCTGTACCTGAAGGACCTATTATACTTGTAAACTTACCTTTTTTAATTACATAATTAAAATTTTCAAAAATTATATTTTTATTATTTTTACTATAATATGAAAAACATAAGTCCTTTAATATTAAATCATTTATTTGAATTTCATTCATGCATCATGGGCTCTCAACAATATAATCAGGAATAATATTAGTTTTTTTAATTATATTTGTTATTTCTAAGTTTTTAAGCAAACCATATTTCGTCATTAATACTGATTTTAGCCCAAAACTATTAGCACCTAAAATATCAGTATGCAGAGTATCTCCAACCATCCCAATTCTAGAAAATGGAATTTTGCTTTTTGATAATTGATTTAGTCTATTTATGGCAAGCTCAAATATTGTTGGAAATGGTTTTCCTAACCAAAAAGGCAAATGCACACCATTTTTTAAAAGATGCGATACATAATATGCAGGCTCCATACTGTATTTTTGTTCATGAGGGGCTACTACGTCAGGATTAGCAACGAACAAAGGTCTGGGGTTTTTATTCAAAGAATTAAATAGTATTTCTTGCCATTCTGTATTCCATTGAAGAGTGCCTAGCAATAGAAATGAGTTCATTTCATTAAACATATCAATATCTTTCTCGAGTTTTACATACTTCAGATTGGGAATATTTAAATTATCATCAATATTACCTAAAACTCCCAAAGGTTCTTTGGGCTGATTTAATGTCAAAAATATTTCAGCTGTTTCTCTACTTGAAATGATTTCATTATTTGAAAATTCTAATCCTAATGAAGCAAGCTGGTTTCTTTTTTTATGTGTATTATTACTTGCGCCATTTGTTACGACAAGAAGTATAATGTTTTTTTGTCTTGCCTTTTCAATTGTTTTAATTATTCCAGGAACTAAAGAGGATCCAACATTTAAAACACCAAAAGCATCTAACAATAAAGCATCAAAATTATCCAAAATATTTTCCAATCTACGAGCTAAAATTGTGTTTTTGTTACTTTCTTTGCATTTAGGAAAAAATTCACGCATACCTTCATAAATATTTATTACTGAGTTTGCATCCATATTTTTAATGGGTGGAATTATAAAATTTTTATCAAAGTGAAATTTTTTTAATACAAATTCAGATTTTAAATAAAAATTTTCCATATTTGATCAAAATCCTATAAATTATAACTGTTTTTGAAAGGGTAAAATGTCCAAAAAAGTGTTAATTATTGGTTCAGGAATAGCAGGAATTTCTTCATCATTAAAGCTAAAATCATATGGTATAAATTCATTGATTGTAGATAAAGGAAATTTTATTGGTGGAAGAATAAGTACTAGAGAAGCAAAAATTGGCATTAACTCAGGTTTCTTTTTTCATGGAGCTCAATTTTTTACTGCTAAAACAGATATTTTTACGGAAATTATTCACAAAGGAATTAAAAGCAAATATATAAAAGAATTTGGTAATTTTAGCCCTAAAAGATACAGGGGTAATAAAACAATGAGAGAATTTTTATTAAATTTGTCAAAAGGATTGGAGATAAAACAAAAAATCAAAATCACTAAAATTAAAATAATAAATAATAGAATTCATGTTCTTGATAATAAAAAAAAAGAATGGATATGTTATGACGGTGTAATTTCTACACTACCTGCACCTCAAAACTACAAATTATTGAATGAATTTTCTTTGTTACAAGAAACTCTTAAAACAGGTTCATACCACGCATGCATAGCTTTAATGTTTACTTTTGACCAAATTCCAGTAAATGGAAAAAATTACTATGATTTTTACAAAAAACCAGGAATTTTGAGTTGGATGGCTGCAGGGAGTAACCCTTACATTTGGACAGCTCACACTAATGAAGAATTTTCAGATTTAAATTACAATAAGGACAAAGATATTCTTAAAGATGAAATAATGCCTGCTATTGAAAGGTTTTTTTTTAGATCCAAAATTAAGTTTCATAGTTTACATGTTTGGAGATATGCTAAAGTTGAAAGCAAATGTTTAGGTTATCAAATTGACCCTATATACCCAATTGCAATAGCAGGAGATTTTTTAGAGGGTCCGAATGTTGAGGCTGCATTTATATCTGGACAGAAAGCTGCTGACTTAATTTTTAATAGATTTCAAACTTCATTGTGAAAACTTCAATTTAAGTTCAAAAAAAGAATAAAATGATCAAATTAAAAAACTCAGTTATTAAACTTGTTGCAGATGCAAAAAAACAGATACATAATATAGATGTAAATGATTCCATTATGCTACATTTCAACAAAAATAATTTATTTATTGACGTTAGAGATATTAGAGAAATAAAAAAAACTATACGAATATTAGGAGCAAAATATGTTCCAAGATGTATGTTAGAGTTTTGGATAAACCCTCAATGTCGGTATCATAAAGAATTTTTTAATGAAAATTGTTATTTTATTTTTTATTGTGCATCTAATTGGCGATCTGCACTTGCAATACTTACTGTGAATGAAATTGGACTTTTAAATACCTCTAATTTAGTTGGAGGTTTTAACAAATGGGTTAATGAAAAAGGGCCAATAGAAAAAACCAGATAATTAATCATCATTGTCTACCAAATAAGAAAGTTGTTCAGATTTTTAATATTATACCAATAACTTTTGTGATACTGTGGTCTTCAGCGTTTATTACAAGTAAGATAATAACTGACAATGCTGCGCCTTTTCTTTCCCTTTCAATAAGATTTGGGATAGTTGCCTTCATTTTTTTCCTATTTTTTATTTTTTTTTCAAAAAATAAATATATATCGCTTAAGGCCTTAAAGGATGCATCAATAAGTGGTTTATTATTTCATGGCTTATATTTAGGTGGTGTTTTTTATGCTCTATCAAAAGGTATTACGGCTACTCTTATTGCGTTAATAGTTTCATTACAACCTATTCTTACATCTTTTCTAGCAAAGATTTATTTAAACGAAACTTTAACTAAGTTTCAGTGGATTGGCATTATTTTAGGTTTTAGCGGTGCTTTTATAATCATAATCTCTGATCTTACTGAAGGCCTCAGTGTAATTGCTGTTATTGCAGGAATAGTAGGATTAATTTCTTCATCAATAGGTATTATTTGGCAAAAAAAAATTGGATCTGACTTACCTTTATCTGCTAACAACTTTTTACAAGCGTTTAGTGCCTCGATTTTTCATTTAATCCTAGCGCTATGCTTTGAAGAACTTTTTATAAATGTTTCGATTAATTTTATTTTAGCTATGTCATGGCAAATATTCGCAGTTTCACTTGGTGCATTTTTAATTTTTATGTGGTTGTTAGAAAATAATAAAGCGAATGAGACATCTTCTTTGTTTTTTTTAGTTCCTCCTATTTCAGCTTTACTTGCCTTTCTTATCTTAGATGAATCATTCACTTCTTTTGATTTCATAGGACTGATTATTTCTTGTTTTGGTGTGTTTATGGTATCCAAAATTCAGATAAAAATTTGAAATTTTACACTATTGTTTTTAATCTAAAAAATTGTTATAATTATATATCATAGTCTTTTTGTGTGAGAGAGTTATTAAAACCGCCGAAGGAGCAACCACCCCGGAAACTCTCAGGCACCCGAAACACAAAAAGTTGATAATCTGGAGAGAGATGATTGTTATCATCCACCGAAGGGGTAAGCCATTTTTGGTCAATCTTTCAGGTTCCGTGACAGATGGGGTATTTTTAATTATTCAAAAACTTTGTCATGGAGTTAATAATGAAAAATCTAGCAGTCATCGGAGCAGGTATAACTGGGATAACTACTGCTTACCAACTCTTAGAAAAAGGTTATACTGTATCTGTTTTTGACAAAAATCGATATGCTGCCATGGAAACTAGTTTTGCTAATGGTGGACAATTATCTGCTTGTAATGCTGAAGTTTGGAATAGTTGGTCAACAATCAGCAAAGGCATTCAATGGATGTTAAAAAAAGATGCACCATTATTATTTAGTCCAAAATTAAATTTTCATAAAATTAGTTGGATAGTAGATTTTATAAGCAATATTCCAAACCACAAAAAAAATACAATTTTAACAGCTAAAATGGCAATAGATAGCAGAGATGAATTCAGAAGAATTTTAGATAAAGAAAATATTGATCTAGATCTTGAGAAGAAAGGGATTATGCATTTATGTGAATGTAATGCCTCATTAGAACATGGTAGAAAAATTAATCAATGGCTCACAGAAGCAGGACTGGATAGAAAAGAAATTTCAAAAGATGAAATGTTGTCTATAGAACCAACTTTAAATCTAACAAACTTTGTAGGAGGATTTTATACTAAAAGCGATATGTCTGGAGATATACATAAGTTTACTAAATTGCTTGCGGACGCTTGTGAAAGAAAAGGTGTAAAGTTCTTTTATGAAACAAAAATTATTAAGGTTAATCATAATAAAAAACAACCAATACTTACCTTTAAAAAATCGAATGAAATTCTAAAACAAAATTATGATGGAATTGTGGTTTGTGCTGGTGTTAATAGTAAATTCATTGCAAATGAGTTAGGTGACAATATTAATATATATCCTGTAAAAGGATACTCAATTACGATATTACTTAACGACAACATAAGTGTAAAAAATGCACCGTATGTTTCTTTGCTGGACGATAAAGCTAAAATTGTATCAAGTAGACTTGGGAAAAACAGATTTAGAATTGCAGGCACCGCTGAATTTAATGGTTATAACAAAGATATAAGGGCCGATAGAATTAATCCTCTTATTAAGTGGTGTAATAAACTTTTTCCTGAAGTTTCAACTGAACATGCAATCCCATGGGCGGGATTAAGACCTATGACACCTAGCATGGTCCCTAAAGTTGGTAGCGGAAAATTACCCGGAGTATTTTACAACACAGGTCATGGACACCTTGGATGGACACTTAGTGCCTTTACATCTCAACAAATTTCAAATCATATAATACGAAAAGATAATATTTTAAATTGATTCTAAATGTCTAAA
Organism: uncultured SAR116 cluster alpha proteobacterium; assembly: GCA_902593735.1. Lineage (GTDB taxonomy): Bacteria > Pseudomonadota > Alphaproteobacteria > Puniceispirillales > Marisalimonadaceae > Marisalimonas. The sequence goes on along the minus strand of CACJJL010000024.1, from coordinate 6,325 downwards.
TTACTAACTTTCAGGGCATTGTCTTGAATAAAAGTTCTCCTATGCTCTACAGCTTCGCCCATTAATGTTGAAAAAGTTTCTTCTGCATCACCCTCATTTTCAACCTTAACTTGAAGTAAAAATCTTGCATTTGGGTCAAGAGTTGTCTCCCAAAGCTGAACGGGATTCATTTCGCCTAGACCTTTATATCTATTAACTTGAGATCCCTTTTTTCCAAGATCAGTTATCTTAGTAGCCAAATCGTGAGGCCCTTTTAGCTCACAATTTTTTTCATTAGAAGTAAAAATGCATTTTTCTAAAAAATATTCACTCAAGAATTCTTTTGCATTATCTAAAATTTTTATTTCATCAGAGTTCAAGTCATTCTCACATAATAGAAAAGTATCTTTTACACCTCTACTGATTCTCGAAATTTCTATATATTTTTGATCAATACCTCCTTTATCTGAAGTATATTTTGCAGACCATTCACTACTTGAGTTATTTAAAAATTTATTTAACCTCATAGTAATTTTAGTTAGATTATTTTCATTTTCAAAAAGTTTTTGATTTAAAAAACCCAATATTGCTAATTGCGAAATAATTTCAGGATAACCCAGCTTTTTTGCAATATTATCAATTAATCTCTTTATGCCAATGCATCTTTCAACTGACAACTTTAAGTCTTCTCCATATATTGTCTCGTTATCTCCTATTGATAGAGATACATTTTTAATGCCAGATTCAATAAGATAGCCGTCTAAGGCAATTTGATCTTTCAAATAAACTTCAGATTTGCCCTGCCTTGCTCTAAAAAGGGGTGGTTGAGCAATATATAAAAATCCTGCATCAACTAATGGCCTCATATGTCTAAAGAAAAATGTTAAAAGTAAAGTCCTTATATGACTGCCGTCAACATCTGCATCAGTCATAATTATAATTTTGTGATATCTTGCTTTTTCTATATCTATTTCTGAATTACCAACACCCGCTCCAATAGCAGTAATTAAAGTACCAATTTCAGCTGATGACAGCATTTTATCGACCCTTGCTCGCTCTACATTTAAAATTTTTCCTCTTAAAGGTAAAATTGCTTGATTTGATCTATCTCTTCCTTGTTTAGCTGATCCACCAGCTGAGTCACCTTCTACTAGAAAAATTTCTGATTTTGATGGATCTTTCTCCTGACAATCTGCCAATTTTCCAGGTAGACTCGCAATATCCATAACTCCCTTTCTTCTAGTAAGCTCGCGAGCTCTTTTAGCAGCTTCACGTGCACTTGCTGCTTCATATGCTTTAGCTACGATTTTCTTTGCTTCTGTGGGATGCTCATCAAACCATTGATACAGTGCTTCTGAAACAAGTTGTTCCACAACAGGACGTACTTCACTTGAAACTAATTTATCTTTTGTTTGACTTGAAAATTTTGGGTCAGGTATCTTTAAAGACAAAACGGTTGTTAAACCTTCTCTACAATCTTCACCAGATAACTGAATTTTTTCTTTCTTTGCCATACCAGAATTAATTGCATAATTATTAATTACTCTTGTAAGAGCAGCTCTGAAGCCGGCTAAATGAGTGCCACCATCTCTTTGAGGAATATTATTTGTAAAACAGAGTGTGGTTTCATGATAGCCATCCGTCCACTCCAATGAGATATCAACAGTTATTCCTTCTTTTTCATGAGTTGTAGCAATTACCTCATGGATTGCATTTCTAGACCTGTTCAAATATTTTATGTAAGCTTTAAGTCCCCCTTCATAAAAAAATGAAACTTTTTTTTCATCACTTTCTCTTTGATCAATTAAATCTATATGAACACCACTGTTTAAAAAAGCTAACTCTCTTATTCTATGTTCTAAAATCGAATAATCAAAAATACATTGTGAGAAAGTTTCTTTACTTGGTTTAAAATTAATTTCAGTACCAGTTTTATTATTTTCTTTTCCAGTTACTTTTAGACGTTCATCAGCTATACCGTTTTTGAAAGTAATTTCATGTATGTTACCATTTCTATAAATTTTTAGACTCAACTTTTCAGATAATGCATTTACTACTGAAACACCTACACCATGTAAGCCTCCTGAGACCTTATAGGAATTATTGTCAAATTTTCCACCAGCGTGTAATTGTGTCATTATTACTTCTGCTGCTGAAATACCTTCTTCAGGATGTATGTCGACTGGTATGCCCCTACCATTATCACTTATTGTTACAGAACCATCAGTTAATAACTTGACCTCAATGAGATCACAATGACCAGCTAGTGATTCATCTATAGAATTATCTAAAACTTCATATACCATGTGATGCAATCCAGAGCCATCATCAGTGTCACCTATATACATCCCGGGTCTTTTCCTTACAGCATCTAAACCTTTTAGTACTTTTATTGAGTCAGCATCATAATCAGTATTATTTAGATCTAAGTCTTGTTCTGACATTTATGTGTCTCCATTTCGAATATAATAATTTCCATTAAAACAATCTTTAATTTGTGAAAGGTTTATTTTGTTGATAAGATTTGGAAATTCTATAAATGCATCTCTACTAGTACTTGTAAACCAAGATTGACCATAATGTTTAGATATTTCTTCAAATAGAGCTTTTTTATGCTTTTTATCTAAATGTTCAACTATATCATCTAATAATAAAATAGGTGCTATATTAAACTTATTATTCAACATTCTTGCATGTGATAAAATAATCGAAATTAACAAAAGTTTTTGTTCGCCCGTTGATAAAAAATCAGAGTTTTTACGACTAATTCTATTATAAATTTTAACGGATGAATAACTAGGCCCAAAATTAAAAGAATCTTGATTAAATCTTGATTTTTTTAATTCCATTTTAATATAGTCCTCTGCTTCTAGAGCAGAACTATTTAAAAGGAAGTTTTCTATTTTTCCTTCTATGATTATACCTGCAGATGGAAAATAGTCTGTTAATGAATTATTTTTTAATTCATTTTTATACAAATTATCAAGTGTATCTACTAAGTCTAGCCTACGAGCAGTTATTGAAATTGATAATTCTGAAATTTGAGACTCTATGGTATCCAACCAAATTTTATCATTAATTTGCTGAGTTAAAATTTTATTTCTTTGTCTAGCTAATTTTTCGTATTTGTAAACTCTATTTAAATGTAAATTATCTATTGATGAAGTTAGTCTATCTATGAAACGTCTTCTCTCACTCATACCAGTTAAAAACAGGATACACATTTGTGGAGTAATCCAAGATATATTTAAAATATTTCCTAACGAACTTAATGGTACATTCTCTAAATTTACTTTTGCAATTCTCGATATATTTGATGAGTTTCGTTTCAAACCAGTTCCTAAATTATTTTTTCCAGAAGGACTTACAAAATCTGCGTTAATTCCCCAAACATTACATTCATTTTTATTCAAATTATCTTGATATAAATAATTATCTAAATTTGATCTTCTTAGACCCTTTCCTTGGTTTAATAAAGAGATAGCTTCTAATACATTTGTTTTACCACAACCATTTTCACCATATAATAATACAGACGAGTTGTTTAGATATAAGTTTAAATTTTTGTGATTTCTAAAATTTTTTAAACTTAGTTTTTCTATGTAAAAAAGCTTAGTTTGCTCTATATTAGAAACATCTCTTTTTAAACTTGAAATATTATTCATTTTTCTAAGATTTCTCAATTAAATCTGATGATAATTAGACTCTCATGGGCATTAAAACAAAAATAACTCCGTCTTGATCTGGATCTGTAATTAAAGCAGGAGATGCGGAATCAGATAATAAAATTTGAATATTATTTCCTTGTATTTGAGAAGCTATATCCAATAGATATTTTGAATTAAAACCAATTTCCAAGTTGTCAAAATTATAATCTATTTCTAAGTCTTCAGATGCGTTTCCTAGATCATGACTATTGACATTTAGGGAAAGCAAATTATTTCTCAAAGAAAGTTTTACAGCCCTAGACTTTTCCATCGATACGGTTGAAACTCTGTCAATAGCCCTTGATAAGTCTAAATTTGAAACAATTAGTCTATTTAAATTTTCTTTAGGGATAACCCTTTGATAGTCTGGAAATGAGCCATCAATTAACTTTGTTGTTAAAACAGAATTTGGAAAAACAAATTTAGCCTTTGTGTTTGAAACTATAATTTTAATTTGGCCATCTGTACTATCGGTTAATTTTCTAATTTCACCAACGGCTTTTCTCGGCAAAATTATTCCTGGCATTTCCTCTGCACCGTCAGGAAGAATTATTTCTGCTTGAGCTAACCGATGCCCATCAGTTGCAACCGCTCTTAATTTTTTTTCATTTGATTGAGTAACATGTAAAAAAATACCATTTAGATAATATCTGGTTTCTTCTAAAGAAATTGCAAATTTTGTGTTATCAATCAAATTTGCAAGATCTACTGAATCTAGAGAAAATTCGTGTCCCTTTTCAATATTTGTCATGATTGGGTAATCATCCACAGGTAAAGTTGGTAAAATAAATTTTGATTTTCCAGCAGAAACTTCCACGTTCAATTCTTTAAGTTCTATTTTTATTTCAGCTCCATCAGGAAGTTTTCTTACTATGTCATGTAAAGTATGTGCGGCAAGAGTAACTTTACCTTGTCTTGAAACTATACACCCTGTTTCTTCAACAATATCCATATCCATATCAGTAGCAGTAAAAGATACCTTTGATGAATTAGTTTCAATTAATACATTAGATAAAATAGGTATTGTATTCCTTCTTTCTACCACTGAATATATATGACTAAGTGGTTTTAAAAGGGTATTTCTATCTATAGTAAAATTCATAATTCAACCTTTATTACCTACAAAAAAATGTAATTTTGTAGCTAATCATAACATGTTTAGACTTGTTTCAGCAAGTGATTACATATAAGTAATTTACGTCAAGAGAAAATAATTTCTTTGATATCAATAATCTGTTTTTTTAGTTTTTGATCTTTCTCCAGCAAGGAGTCAATTTTCTTGACTGCATGTATCACCGTTGTGTGATCTTTGCCTCCAAAAGCTTTACCAATTTCGGGGTAAGAAAAACTAGTTAACCCTTTGCATAAAAACATCGCAATTTGCCTAGGCCTGGCAATATTAATTGATCTTATCGACGAACTCATATCTGAAAATTTCAAATTAAAATAAGTTGATACATTTTCTTGTATGTGAGTTATAGAAATAATTTTTTCATAATTTGATATCATATCTGATAATAGATTTTTAGTGTTTTCAATACTAATTTTTTTATCTGTTAATTCGTGATTTGCCCAAATACGAGCTAATGCACCTTCCAATTCTCTAATATTATTTACAATTTTATTTGCAATAAACTCAAGTATTTCTAAAGGAATTTCTAATTTTAAAAATTCAACTTTTTTTTTCAAAATATTTAATCTTAACTCAAAATTAGTAGGAAGAAAATCTACGACTAATCCACCAGAAAGTCTAGATTTTAACTTTTCGTCCACGTCAAACAATTCAAGTGGTGATTTGTTTGAGGATATAACTATTTGTTTACCTTGATTTATTAAATCATTGAATGTGTAAAAAAATTCTTCTTGGGTAGAATCTTTGCCACCTATAAACTGAATATCGTCAATCATTAGAATATCAATTGATCGAAACTGATCTTTGAATTTAATAGTTTCCTTCAGTCTGATTGCTTTAATAAATTGATACATAAATCTTTCAGCAGACATTAAGACAATTTTTAAATTAGGAAATTTTTGTTTTAAATCAATTGCCATTGCGTTCAATAAATGAGTTTTTCCCATTCCAACGTTGCCATAAATAAAAAGTGGATTATACATTAATGATTTTTTATTACACATTCTCTTGGAGGCTGCATATGGCATCTCATTAGATTCACCTACAACAAAATTTTCAAAATTTAATTTCATGTTAATTTTCATAGAGACACTGTCAACAAATGAAAGATCACTAGGTATCTTTTCTAGTTCAAACTGTTTTCCAACAATTTGTTTTTGATGAAGTGTATCTTTTATTTGAAATGAAGGTATTGTATGTATTTTAACTTTTTTTAGTGATTTAAAAATATTACATGCTTTATAAAAAATAGTTTCATAATATTGAGTTTCCGCTCTACTTGTAATTATTTTTGAATTTGAAGAAAGATATAATACATCATTTTGGTATTTTTCAAATTGAAGAGGTTTTATCCACGCTTTCCAAAAAATATCCTTTATTTCAGTAGAAATTGAGTTTTGAACCTCTTTCCATTTATTTTTTTGAACATTAAACTGATCTCTGCTGATATAGCTATCCTCTAATTTATAATTTAATTTATTTTCAGACATTTAATAAATTTCCATTA
>CACJJL010000023.1 GCA_902593735.1 uncultured SAR116 cluster alpha proteobacterium | reverse complement strand
CAAAAAAGAATAGAATAACTTTGTCTAAAAAAAATTTAATTCAAATAGGATGCTTTGTAGGTGTCCATGGTATTAAAGGAGAAGTTAAGCTTAAAAGCTTTACAGAAATTCCAGAAAATATTTTTTCTTTCAATGAAATTTATACAGAGTGTTCTGAAAATCCAATAAAATTAAAGTTAATTAGAAAATTAAAACAAATATTTGTTTGCAAAATCGAAAATGTTGAAACAAGAACTGACGCTGAGAATTTTAAAGGATTAAAGTTATTTATATTTAGAAAAAGTTTACCAAAGCTTACAAATAATGAGTTTTACCATTCTGATTTGTTGAACTTTGCAGTTTATAATTTAAATAGAGAAAGCTTTGGAAAAGTAATATCTTTGGAGGATTTTGGAGCAGGGTTGTTGGTTGAGGTAAAAAAAAATAATAAGACCTTTTATTTGCCAATGGGAAAAAATTTTCTAAAAAAAATTGATTATAAAGATAAACAAATAATTTTAGATCTTGAGAAAGATTTAATTGAAAATTAAAAAGGAGATTTTTTGTGTGGAATGCAACTGTTTTGTCATTATTCCCAGAAATGTTTCCTGGCACTCTAGATTTTTCAATAGCAGGCAAAGCCCTTAGAAAAAATCTGTGGTCTCTAAAAACTGTCAATATTAGACAATTTTCAAATAACAAAAATGGTAAAGTAGATGAAGTTCCATTTGGTGGTGGGCCAGGAATGGTTATTAATCCAGAAGTTTTAGATAAAGCCCTTAAATCTGTTGCTAAAGCTGTTGGTCGTAGAATTTACCTTACACCAAGAGGAAAAAAATTTGACCAAGAATTCGCAAAGAAATTATCACAAGAAAAAGGTGCTGTTTTTATATGTGGCAGATACGAAGGCGTTGATGAAAGATTTCTAATTCATAATGAAATAGAAGAAGTAAGTGTTGGAGATTTCGTTTTATCTGGTGGAGAAATTGGTGCTCAATTAGTCATGGACGCAATTATAAGACTTATTCCTGAGGTAATTGGAAATGATGCAGCGTTGGTAGATGAAAGTTTTGAAAGACATTTGTTAGAATATCCATTATATACTCATCCAAGAGTATGGAAAGATATGGAAGTGCCGGAGGTATTATTATCTGGAAATCATAAAAAAATTAAAATGTGGAAATTAAAGATGTCTGAAAAGCTTACCAAATTTAGGAGACCAGATTTATGGTCAAAATATATTAAATCTTAACTAGAAAAATAGTTATTAATTTGCTATGAGTATTTTCACGAAAGGGTAGACAGATGAATGTTATTGATAAAATTCAAAAAGATCAAATGGACAAGATTGTTGCTGAAAGATCTATACCTGATTTTAGCGCAGGTGATACGATAAAAGTTGATGTAAAAATTGTCGAAGGTGATAAAGAAAGAATTCAAGCATTTGAGGGATTATGTATTGCTCGAAGTGGTGGTGGACTGAACGAAAGTTTTACCGTTAGAAAAATTTCATATGGTGAAGGTGTTGAAAGAATTTTTCCAATATTTTCTCCTAAAATTGCTGGAATAACTGTTCTTAAAAAAGGTAAAGTAAGAAGAGCTAAGTTATATTATTTAAGAGACAGAAGAGGAAAATCAGCCCGAATAGTTGAAAAAATCCAGGCTTCTAAAAAAGACACTAAAACTCAACTTGATCAATCTGTTTCCAAAGAAGTTGCTGAAGATACAACTTCTTAAAAGTTTATTAACTTTATAAAACAAATAATATTTTAGTATTCTGATACAACTTAATGGAGTTCTAAAAATGAAACCCAGAACATTGTTTGATAAAATTTGGGATTACCATCTTATTAGCACACAAGAAGATGGTGCGTCATTAATCTATATTGATAGGCATTTAGTTCATGAAGTAACAAGCCCACAAGCATTTGAAGGGTTAAGAATGTCTGGTAGAGATGTAAATTCTCCTAACAGAACTTTAGCTGTGGCTGATCATAACGTACCAACAACTGATAGAGCCGACGGAATTCAAGAAGAAGAATCTAGGATTCAAGTTGAAGCTCTTGACAAAAATGTAGATGATTTTCGAATACCATATTTTAACATGATGGACAAAAGACAGGGAATTGTTCATGTGATAGGACCAGAACAAGGCTTTACCCAACCAGGTATGACAATAGTTTGCGGTGACAGCCATACTGCAACCCACGGTGCATTTGGAGCTCTGGCGTTTGGTATTGGCACTTCAGAAGTTGAACATGTTTTGGCTACTCAAACTTTAATTCAAAAGCCAGCCAAAAACATGCTCATCAATGTTGAAGGTGAGCTTCAACCAGGTGTGTCTCCTAAAGATTTAGTTCTTGCTATTATTGGAGAAATCGGCACTGCAGGTGGTACTGGTCATGTTATCGAGTATTCAGGTAAAGCTATAGAGCAACTTTCTATGGAAGGTAGGATGACTGTTTGTAATATGTCAATAGAAGCTGGTGCAAGAGCAGGAATGATAGCTCCTGACAAAGTAACATTTGATTACTTAAGGGATAAACCCATGTCTCCAAAAGGTAAAGACTGGGATTTAGCTTTAGAATGGTGGAAATCATTACCTTCAGACGAAAACGCATTTTATGACAAAAAAATTACCATTAACGCTAATAAAATCAAACCAACCGTAACATGGGGTACTAGTCCAGAAGATGTTGTTTCAATTGATGGCTATATACCTGATCCTTCAAAGATTAAAGATGAGGACGCTAGAGCTAAGGTACAAAGATCACTAGATTATATGGGATTAGTAGGGGGTCAAAAGATATCTGAAGTTGAAATAAATACTGTATTCATAGGTTCATGTACAAATTCCAGAATAGAAGATTTAAGGTCAGCTGCAAAAGTAATAGATGGAAAAAAAGTTAAAAAAGGTATTAGGGCCATGGTAGTTCCAGGTTCTGGATTGGTGAAAAGTCAGGCTGAAGAAGAGGGTCTAAATTTATTATTTACTGAAGCTGGTTTTGAGTGGAGAGAGCCCGGTTGTTCAATGTGTTTAGCAATGAATGAAGACAAACTTCAACCTGGTGAAAGATGCGCAAGTACATCCAATCGAAATTTTGAAGGTAGACAAGGGAAAGGTGGAAGAACACATCTCGTTAGTCCTGAGATAGCTGCTGCCTCTGCAATTACAGGCAAATTAACTGATTATACTTTAATCACGTAGTATTAGAGGTTTAACTATGGAAAAATTTAAAAATATTAGAGGTATAGCTGCTCCATTTAATTTTATAAATGTAGACACAGACAAAATAATTCCTAAACAATTTTTAAAGACAATTAAAAGAACAGGTTTAGGTAAACATCTTTTTGATGAGATGAGATTTAATGATGACGGTTCTGAAAAAGAAGAGTTTGTTTTAAATAGAGAGCCATATAGAAAATGTAACATTCTTGTTGCAGGTGATAATTTTGGATGTGGTTCAAGTAGAGAACATGCGCCTTGGGCTTTGTCTGATTTTGGAATAAAATGTATTATTTCAACATCTTTCGCGGATATTTTTTATAATAATTCTTTTAAAAATGGTCTTTTACCGATAAAGGTTTCACCTGACGAAAGAGATGCTTTATTGGCAGATTCAAATGATATTGAAAATCCTGAACTAGAAATTGACCTTCCATCTCAGGAAATTAGAAGGCCTAATGGAGCAGTTATTAAATTTGAAATCGACCCTTTTAGAAAAAAATGCTTACTTGAAGGATTAGATGATATAGGCATAACAATGCAACAATCTAGTGATATCAAAGAATTTGAAACCAAAATGTCTAATGAAAGACCCTGGTTATAATTAAAAAGTGAGTTTATAAAATGCCATCTAATCGTACGTTAATGGTTCTTCCTGGAGATGGAGTTGGGCCAGAGGTTCTTAAAGAAACTTTGAGAGTTGTTGATTGGTTTGCAAAAAATAAAAGTATAAGTTTTAACATAAAAGAAGGTTTAGTAGGAGGTGCTTCTTTTGATAAATATGGTACGCCTCTTTCAGACGAAACTTTATCAGATGCAGTTGATGCTGATGCAATTTTATTTGGTGCAGTAGGAAGTCCAAAATACGATGGGGTAGAATTTGAGAAGAGACCTGAAAATGGTCTTCTGAGATTAAGAAAAGAAATGGATTTGTTTGCTAATCTTAGGCCTGCCATGGTGTTTCCTGCACTTGTTGATGCTTCTTCCCTAAAACCTAATATTATCTCAGGCCTAGACATTTTAATTTTAAGAGAGTTAACAGGAGGTATTTATTTTGCAGAGCCTCGTGGAATAGAAGAAATTGATACTCAAATAAAAAAAGGTTATGACACTAATCTTTACACTACCCCAGAGATTGAAAGAATTGGCAGAGTTGCCTTTGATATGGCAAGAGCCAGAAATGGGAAAGTTACTTCTGTAGAAAAAGCTAATGTAATGATGTCAGGTGTTTTGTGGAGAGAGGTGATAACTAATCTTCATAAAAAAGAAGGCTCAGATATATTAATTAACCATATGTATGCTGATAATTGCGCAATGCAATTAGTGAGAGATCCTAAGCAATTTGATGTTATTGTTACAGACAATTTATTTGGAGATATTTTATCTGATTGCGCAGCTATGTTAACTGGTTCACTCGGAATGCTTCCTTCTGCCAGTTTAGGATCTGTAGACCAAAATACCGGAAAGAGACATGCTATGTATGAGCCAGTTCATGGATCAGCTCCAGATATAGCTGGAAAAGAGTTAGCAAATCCATTGGCAGAACTTTTAAGTTTATCAATGTTATTTCGTTATTCATTTGAAATGAAAGAAGAGGCAGATTTAATTGATGAGGCTGTTTCAAGAGCTTTAGATGCTGGACCAAGAACGCAAGATATAATGGCTTCAGGAAGAGTCAAAGTTGGTACAAAAGGAATGATGGATTCAGTTATCAACAAGTTAGAGGAATTAACAAAGTAAATGTCTTATAATATTGCTGTTGTTGGTGCTACAGGTGCCGTTGGTAGAGAAATGCTTCAAACTTTGTTTGAAAGAAAATTTCCAGTAAAAAATATATTTGCTCTTGCTTCAAGATCCTCTGTTGGTAAGGAGGTATCTTTTGGTGACGACAAAATACTAAAAGTTAGTTCAGTTGATGATTTTAACTTTGAAAAAGCAGATATAGCTCTTTTTTCAGCTGGTTCAGATATAGCAAAAAAATTTGGTTTAAAGGCGGGAGTTAAAGGTTGTATTGTTATTGACAATTCTTCCTGCTTTAGGATGGATGATAAAGTTCCTTTAATTGTTCCTGAAGTTAATCCTGAAGCGATTAATGGTTATAAAAATAAGAACATAATTGCAAATCCTAATTGTTCAACTATCCAGCTAGTTGTTGCTTTAAAGCCAATACACAAAAAATATGAAATATCAAGAGTTGTTGTCTCAACATATCAAGCAGTTTCAGGAGCTGGGAAACCAGCTATGGACGAGCTTTTTAATCAAACAAAGGGTGTTTTTGTTCACGATCAAGCTAAACCAGAACAATTTACTAAAAAAATAGCATTTAATGTAATCCCTCATATTGATATTTTTATGGATGATGGGTTCACGAAAGAAGAGTGGAAAATGAGGGTTGAGACAAAAAAAATATTAGATCCTAATATTGATTTGGTAGCTCATTGCGTAAGGGTTCCAGTATTTATTGGTCATAGTGAAGCGGTTTTTATAGAATGCAAAAAAGACATTGATGAAAAAAATGTTAGAAGCTTATTAAGAGATGCTAATGGTGTAACAGTGGTAGATCACCGAGCAGATGAAGGATACGTAACGCCTGAAGAAGTGGCTGGTGAAGACGATGTTTATATTAGTAGAATTAGAAAAGATCCTTCAGTAAAAAATGGTATTGTTTTTTGGTGTGTTGGAGATAATTTAAGAAAAGGTGCGGCATTAAATACCGTTCAGATAGCTGAATTGTTGGCAAGCAAAAAAATTAAAGGAGTCTCTCTTTAATGTTTAAAATTTCAAAATAATTATTATGGAATTCATCTGGATTTTTGCAGCAATATTTGCCGCAGCCTGTCAAACTGCCCGTTCTGCATTTCAAAAAAATATGATCTCCAAATTAGGAGAATATGGAGCCGCCTATATTAGATTTTGTTATGCTTTACCTTTTACCTCACTTATTTGGCTAATTTGGATAAGCATTCCAGGAAATAATATTCCTGACCTTTCTTTACATTCTCTATTTTTATGTTTAGTCGGATCAATTTTTCAAGTTTTATTCACTTACGTTCTTATGAAAGTTTTTGCACATAAAAACTTTGCTACAGGAATTGCATTTTCTAAAACAGAAGTAATTCTTATTGCTTTTTTGGAGATCATAATTTTAAGTGTTACTTTCTCTACATCTATATTGTTAGGTATAATACTAGGTGTTATATCTGTATTATTATTATCTTATGCCAAAAAAGCAGATAGCATTTTAAAAACTGTTAAACTTCTAATTAACTCAACTTTATCTGTAGGTACTCTTGTTGGTCTTTTATCTGGATTACTTTTAGCTGGCTCTGTAGTTGCATTTAGAATGTCTATTATATCAGTAGAGGGTCCCCTCTTAGATAAATCAATTTTCATTTCTTTTATAGCGATTGTTTTTCAAACTATATTGGTAGGCTTGTATCTTGTAATAAATAAAAGAGATCAATTTTTAGCTGTTATTAAATATTGGAAACCTAGTTTGCCAGCAGGCTTATCTGGTACAGGAGCAACATTTGGTTGGTTTGTAGCATTTGGTCTAACAACAGCAGCTGAAGTAAGGGCAGTTGGGCAAGTAGAATTAATTTTTTCAATTCTAATTTCAGTCATTTTTTTCAAGGAAAAGATTAAAATGACTGAACTTATAGGTATTATTTTGCTTGGTTTATCAATTTTAATTATTATTTTCGAAGAAAATTTAAAATTTTAAATTTTAGATTTGAATTTTTTATTTATTTAGTTCATTTATTTAAATAACCAAACAATGAGATTAATATGAGTAGACAAAGACCACTTTCACCACATCTTCAAATATACAAACCACAAATAACTTCTATGTTGTCAATTCTTCATAGAGCAACGGGTATAGCATTATCAATAGGAAGTGTTATTTTAGTGCTATGGATTTTAGCCCTTACTTTTGGTGAAAACACTTATTTAATGTTTTCAAATCTAATTAATAACTGGTTTGGCAAATTGATTATTTTTGGTTTCACTTTTGCTTTGTTTTATCATCTTAGTAATGGTATTCGTCATCTTTTTTGGGATGCTGGATATGGATATGATTTAAAACATGCCTATATTTCAGGCGTGGCTGTAATAATTTCTTCGTTATCATTGACTTCTATAACATGGTTAATAGTCTATTTGAGAGTTGTTTAAAGTATTGTAGAGAATTTAAATTTTTTAAAGAAAGTAATTAAAATGCAATCTAAATATCACGGTGTTGTTCACTGGAAACTACAAAGAATTTCAGCAATTGCAATGATACCTCTTGTAATTTGGTTTGTGTCCTCGCTAATTTTTAGCCTAATTAATAGCTATGACCAATCTGTTGCTTGGTTGCAGAATCCATTAAACGCAACTGGACTGGTTCTTTTATTTGGGACCTTATACTTTCATGCCGCATCAGGATTACAAGTTGTTATTGAAGATTATGTACATAACGAGGGGTTGAAAATTATGTCTTTAATACTTATAAAATTATTATCTATACTTCTGGGTGTTTTATCGATCCTTTGTGTTTTGAAAATTTATTTATAATTAGAAAGTTATTTTATGTCTGAATATGAAATTGTAGACCATGAACATGATGTAGTAGTTGTCGGCGCTGGAGGCGCTGGATTAAGAGCAACTTTGGGTATGGTATCTGGTGGTTTGAAAACCGCTTGTATTACTAAAGTTTTTCCAACAAGAAGCCACACTGTTGCGGCCCAAGGTGGTATTGGAGCAGCGCTTAATAATATGGGTGAAAATGATAGCTGGCAGTTTCATATGTATGATACAGTCAAGGGATCTGATTGGCTTGGTGACCAAGATGCTATCGAATATATGTGTAAAGAAGCCATTCCATCTGTTACCGAGTTAGAGAATTTTGGAGTACCTTTTTCTAGAACAGAAGATGGTGAAGTTTATCAAAGACCATTTGGTGGTCATACATTAGATTACGGAAAGAAAATGGCACGAAGAGCTTGTGCTGCCGCAGACAGAACTGGACATGCAATTCTTCATACTCTCTACCAACAATGTCTAAAATATCAAGCTGAGTTCTTTGTAGAGTATATAGCACTTGATCTACTTATGGATGATAATGGTAAGTGTGTTGGAGTATTAGCCTTATGTATGGATGATGGCAAGATTCACAGATTTAGAGGACACCAAACGGTCCTTGCTACCGGTGGTTATGGGAGAGTTTATTTTTCTTGTACTTCTGCTCATACTTGTACAGGTGACGGAAATGCAATGGTTTTAAGAGCAGGCCTACCTCTTCAAGATATGGAGTTTGTTCAGTTTCACCCAACAGGTGTTTATGGTGCGGGTGTTCTCATAACTGAAGGTTCAAGAGGTGAAGGTGGATATCTTACAAATTCTGAGGGTGAAAGATTTATGGAAAGATATGCCCCTACTGCTAAAGACCTTGCTAGTCGAGACGTAGTATCAAGATCCATGACAATTGAGATTAATGAAGGTAGAGGGGTTGGCCCAAATAAAGACCATATTTTCATGCATTTAGAGCATATTGACCCTGCAACTTTACAAATGAGATTACCAGGTATAAGTGAAACTGCCAAAATTTTCTGTGGTGTTGATGTTACAAAAGAACCAATCCCAGTTTTACCTACAGTTCATTACAATATGGGAGGTATCCCAACTAATTATAATGGTGAAGTAGTAACAAGAAAAGGTAATGACCAAGATGCAGTTGTATCAGGACTAATGGCTATTGGAGAGGCAGCATGTGTGTCTGTACATGGAGCTAACAGACTGGGAACCAACTCATTATTAGATATTGTTGTTTTTGGGCGTGCTGCGGCACAAAGAGCTCTAAAAACAGTTGAAAAAGGAAGTGCTCATGTGCCTTTACCCAAAAGAGTAACAGACAAAATTTTAGCAAGACTTGATAAAGTAAGATATTCAAATGGAGATATTTCTGTGGGTGAAGTTAGAAACTCAATGCAAAATGCGATGCAAAAACATGCAGCAGTTTTCAGATCAAATATTTCAATGAATGAAGGTGTTAAAAAAGTTGATACTATCTCAAAAGGTATGGATAACATTGGCATAAAAGATAGATCAATGATTTTTAATACGGACTTAGTTGAAGCTCTTGAGTTAGAAAACTTAATGCAACAAGCAATTGTTACAATGAAGTCAGCAGACCAAAGAAAAGAATCGCGTGGTGCACATTCTCACGAAGACTACCCTGAAAGAGATGATAAAAATTGGATGAAACATACAATTATGTGGCTAAATGAAAAAAATAAAACTAAGTTAGATTATAGAGACGTTCATCTAAACACATTAACAAACGAAGTGGCATCAATACCTCCAGCCGCAAGAGTTTACTAATTAAGAGGAGAATTTTGTGGCTGAATTTGCCCTACCGAAGCATTCCAAAATTGTTAAAGGTATTGACTACCCGATAAATAGCGAAGCTGAAAATACAAAAAAAATTAATGTATATAGATGGTCACCAGATGATGATGAAAATCCAAGAATAGACAGCTATAACATTGATTTAGATCAGTGTGGTCCTATGGTTTTAGATGCCTTAATAAAAATTAAACAGGAAATAGACTCAAGTTTAACTTTTAGAAGATCTTGTAGAGAAGGCATTTGTGGTTCTTGTTCTATGAATATAGATGGCACAAACACACTCGCTTGTTTGAAGTCAATTGATGATGTTAAAGGGGACATAAATATATATCCGTTACCTCATATGGAAGTTATTAAGGATTTAGTACCCGACTTGTCTAAAGCATATGAACAATTAACATCAGTCAAACCATGGTTGCAAAGTAAATCTGATCCGGAAAACGGGAAATCTAGAAAACAATCACCAAAAGAACGTGAAAAAATTGATGGATTGTGGGAATGTGTTCTTTGTTTTTCATGTTCAACCTCTTGCCCTTCTTATTGGTGGAACGGAGACAAATATTTAGGTCCTGCTGTTTTATTACAGGCATATAGATGGATAGCTGATAGTAGAGATGAAAACACTGAACAAAGACTTGAAGAGCTTGAAGATTCTTTTAAACTTTATCGTTGTCATACTATTATGAATTGTACTAAGACTTGTCCTAAGGGTTTAAATCCAGCTAAAGCGATAGGCGAAATTAAGAAACTTCAACTTGAAAGAAAGTAAGTTTCAAGTCTTTTTGTATGGCTAATATTTTGAAAATAAATGAAGAAAAGTCACAAAGTCTAATTGCTTCAAACAAATCAATAATATTTGATGCTGGTCAGGCATTTGTAGCGAAGTTTTTTGATAATTTACTAATAAAATTCGCCAAATTTCAAACTGAAAATTTTATCTCTAAAATTTTTATAAAAAATAATACCAAAGAGATTAAAGGTCTTTATCTCTATGGTGGTGTTGGTAGAGGTAAATCAATGATGATGGATTTATTTTTTCACCAAGTTCAAATAAAAGAAAAAAGACGCTTACACTTTCATGATTTCATGAAGGAAGTTCATCAAAGGATTCTCGAAAAAAGAAAAATTGAAAAAAACAAGGACACAGTTTTATTAGTAGGACAAGATTTGGCCAAGAAGGCAAAATTACTTTGTTTTGATGAAATGGAAGTAAAAGATATTGCAGATGCAATGATTTTATCACGTTTATTTGAAGTCATGTTTGCACAGGGTACAATATTAGTCACGACATCAAACCAACCACCGGATGGTCTATACAAAGATGGATTGCATAGAGATAGAATTTTACCATTTATAAAAAATTTAAAATTAAAAACTGACGTTGTTGAAATTCCAGAAGGTGAGGATTGGAGAAAAAGATCTCTTAGTGGGCAAAAGTATTGGTTAAATCCAGTCAATAAAAAAAATAGAGAAAAAATTAACGAGATATTTAAAACCTTATCAATAGGCTTTGAGATAATATCTGAAAATGTTGAGGTTTCTGGAAGAAAAATAAATATTCCAGAAGTTGCTGCTGGTGTTGCGAGAATCAGTTTTGATGATTTGTGTAATAAACCATTGGCTGCTGCCGATTATATTGAAATAGCGCTAAGATATAAAGGTATTATTATAGATGAAATACCAAACTTGAATGATAACCTTCGAAATGAAACTAGAAGATTTATATGGTTGGTTGATGCTCTTTATGATAAAAATTGTTTTCTTATTGCCAATGCAAAAGCTTATTTTTCTGATATATACACGGGCGAACATTGGAAGTTTGAATTTCAAAGAACGATCTCAAGAATAACTGAAATGTCACAAATTTAAAAGTTAATAACTTGGATTCTAACCTTGATGCACTCTAAAAAAAAGTCTAAAAGATTAGATAAAAATAACAATTTAAAATTAGATTAATAAATTGACTCAATTAAAAACATTAATGGAAAATTGATATGCGAAATAAAATAGCCTTGGTTGGATCAGGAAACATTGGAGGAACTCTTGCACACTTAGCTGCAATTAAAGAGCTTGGGGATGTAACACTATTTGATATCGCAGAGGGTGTTCCTCAGGGAAAATCTTTAGATCTTGCCCAATCAGGACCAGTCGAGAGTTTTGATAGTAAAATGATTGGTTCAAATGATTATAAAGATCTCAAAGATAGTGATGTTGTTATCGTAACTGCTGGTGTTGCAAGGAAGCCAGGTATGAGCAGAGATGATTTAGTTGAAATCAATACTAAAGTTATGAAACAAGTTGGTAAAGGAATTAAGGACAATTGCCCAAAAGCATTTGTAATTTGTATAACTAATCCGCTTGATGCAATGGTTGGAGTGTTACAAAGAGCATCAGGTTTGCCAACTAATATGGTGGTTGGAATGGCAGGTGTATTAGATTCTGCCAGATTTAGACACTTTTTAGCTGAGGAGTTTGATGTTTCTGTGAGCGATGTAACAGCCTTTGTCCTAGGAGGTCATGGAGATACAATGGTTCCATTAGCAAGATATTCTGCGGTAGCAGGCATTCCTGTGCCAGACTTAGTGAAAATGGGATGGAGCACCCAGAAAAAAATAGATCAAATTGTACAAAGAACACGAGACGGAGGTGCTGAAATAGTTGGACTATTAAAAACAGGTTCTGCCTTTTATGCTCCTGCATCATCTGCTATTGAAATGGCTGACTCATATTTAAAAGATAAGAAAAAATTATTACCATGTGCAGCTTATGTTGATGGGCAGTACAATTTAAATGGATTGTATGTAGGAGTGCCAGTCATTATTGGTAAAAATGGTGTGGAAAGGATTGTTGAAATAAGTTTTACTTCTGAAGAAAAAGACATGTTCAATCATTCTGTTTCAGCTGTGAAGCAATTAAATGAAGTTGCTTCAAAGTTTGAAGCATCATAAGCTAAGAACAGAAAGGTCTAAGTTTTGGATATTCATGAACACCAGGCAAAAGAGTTATTAAGACAATATAATATACCTACGCCTACTGGATACGTAGCATTTACAACTGATGAAGCTATAAAAGCGGCTAAAAACTTACCTGGACCAGTCTTTGTAGTTAAAGCCCAAATACACGCTGGTGGAAGAGGTAAAGCTGGTGGTGTAAAGGTTGTAAAAGATTTAAGTGAAGTTAAAAACTCAGCTGAGGCAATTCTGGGAAAAAAATTAATTACTCATCAAACAGGTTCTGAGGGAAAAGTAGTTCAAAGGCTCTACATTGAAGATGGATGCGACATAAATGCTGAATATTACTTCTCAATGATTATAGACCGAGTAACTAGTAGAGTATCAATAATAGCATCTACTGAAGGAGGTATGGACATTGAAAAAGTGGCCAAAGAAACCCCTGAAAAAATCTTATCCTTTAATATAGATCCAACAATTGGCTTTCAACCCTTTCACTCAAGACTAATTGCCAATGAACTTAAATTAAAAGATTCTAGTTTTAAACAAGCAGGTAAATTTTTTAATCAATTATATAAACTCTTTATTGAAAAAGATGCTAGTTTATTAGAAATTAATCCTCTTGTATTAACTTCTGAAAATAGTTTAATCGCTCTAGATGCAAAGATGTCTTTTGATAATAATGCTTTATTCAAACACCCTGATATAATGT
>CACJJL010000022.1 GCA_902593735.1 uncultured SAR116 cluster alpha proteobacterium | reverse complement strand
AACCTTCTTTATCTTTTTTAAAGAAAATTGTATCTGAAATTATTTTTATCAAATCTTTCTTTAGGTAATACATCACAGCAAATAAAGACCCAAAGTGAAGAGAGACGTCAAATCCTCTGCTAGTATCTATATTTAAAAAAAATTCAGGAATTATGATTAGATGGGCACTAGATGAAATAGGTAAGAATTCTGTAATTCCTTGAACTAATGATAAAATAATTATTATTTCTAAAGCCATTTAAAACTCTATCTTTTACATATACTTTATTTATCTTATATATTGTTAATATCTAATTAAAAATAGGATTAATCATTATTTTAATTTTTAATATATTTTAAGAGCTGTAATTGCATGAATTGGAATAAACAAAACCCATATTTAGCTAAAATCACTTCTAAAAAACTCTTATCTGGCAGACAGTCAAACAAAGAAGTTTTTCATTATGAAATTTCTCTTGGTGATAGCGGTATTATTTATCAACCTGGAGATAGCATAGGAATTTTCCCAGTAAATAATAAAACTTTAGTAAGAGCTATTATAAATAGATTACAAATAAATCCTGCATATATACCAGAAGGTTATGATATTAACATTTATGAGTTATTAGAAAAAAAATTTGAAATTCTTACTCCAACCAACAGATTAATAAAATTTGTCAATGATAATATTAATCATAATACACTAAATCATTCTTTAGCTACTAAAAATAGAAATATATTAATGGATTTTAAATATGGAAAAGATGTTTTAGATTTCATGAATTTGGATGAAAGTCTTAAATTTGATTTATTACATTTTTTATCCCTTTTAAAACCACTCCAACATAGAGCTTATTCTATTGCTTCAAGTAACTTAATTTATAAAAACTCAGTCCATTTGACTGTTTCAACTCAACGATGGCATAAAAAAAATAGAGATTATGGTGGTGTTTGTTCAACATTTTTATCTGATAGTTGTGAATTAGGTGATAAAGTAAAAATCTTCTTAATACCTAATAAATTTTTCAAACTACCTGATGACCAAAATAAGCCAATAATTATGATTGGCCCTGGTACTGGTGTGGCACCCTTTTTATCTTTTATACAAGAAAGAAAATATTTAAAGAGTGATGGAAAAAATTGGCTATTCTTTGGTGCACAGACAAAAAAAAATGATTTTATATATGAAGAACAAATTTCAAATTTTGTTCAAGATAAAATTTTGACTAATTTAGATACTGCCTTTTCAAGAGATCAGGATAAAAAGATTTATGTACAAGATAAAATTTATGAAAGAAGTGTTGAGTTTTTCAAGTGGTTAGAAAATGGTGCAACAATATATGTATGTGGAGATGCTCAAAATATGGCTAAAGATGTAGAAGTCACTATAAAAAATATTATTGAAAAGGAACTTAAATGTAATGATAAAAAAGCGTTGGAATATTTAAAAATTTTAAAAAAAGAAAAAAGATTTTTATTAGATGTGTATTAAAATGATTATCATATAATTTAATAAGACAGAGGTTATTACATGAAATGGGATAGATTAAGATTATTTAATATTGTAGCCCAAACTCGAAATATCACCGAAGCCTCTAACATTTTACAAATGAGTCAATCTGCGTTGAGCAGGCAAATGAAAGCTTTAGAAAATGAACTCGGTGTTAGGCTTTTTTTAAGAAACTCAGATGGTATTTCTTTGACTAAAGCTGGTATGAGATTATCATCTTCAGTTCAAATCTTAGCTTCTGATATTAGCAAGACACATAACCAACTGCTTGAGGATATGGACGTTCCTTCTGGTAGATTGAATGTAACTGCCACAAATGCATTTGGTGCTTTATGGGTTGCTCCAAGAATGTCAAAATTCAAAAATTTATTTCCTGATGTAAATGTTGCTCTAAGTCTAAGAGATTCTGAACCTAGAGTTACTAATTTTAACTCTGACATTGAAGTGAGAATGACACCAAGTGTTTCCCAAGATGATATTCAAATTAAATTAGCTGATTGTAGATATAAGATATTCGCATCAAATGAATATATATCCCAAAATGGAACTCCTAAAACCAGCAGTGATTTAGATAATCATAATATAATTTCTTATGGAGAAGATGCTCAACCCCCTCTCGATAGACACCGGTTGAATTGGTTATTAACAATTGGCAAAGAAAATAAAAGACCAAGAAAACCAATCTTAGAGGTCTCAAGTATATATGGAATAGCAAAGGCCACTGAGGTTGGGATGGGAATAGCCTCGTTACCGGATTGGATGGAATTTGAAATGATAGAATTAACTGAAATTTTATCTCAACTTGAAGGTCCAAAAATGTCTATATCATTATGCTTCAAATATGAGTTGAGAAACGACTCTAGAATTAAGGCTTTTAAGGACTTTATGATTAAAGAAGCAGAAATTATTAATTAATTTGTTAACCAGTTTTGTAATGCAATTTTTGCATATCTGACATATAATGATTAATTTTACAATTAGATATAAATTTATTATGTTCCAATTTCTTCACTAGGGATGATGAAATTTTTTATAATAAATATTAAATAATTTGGTATTAGTTTCAAGGTAAGTAATGAGCAAAAATAAATTAACTAAATTAGGGTTTCCTAAAGAATTTGGTCTATATGACCCTAACAATGAACATGAGAATTGTGGCTTCGGTTTTATTGCAAATATTAAAAATGAACCTAAACATGAAATAGTTCATCAAGCCTTGGAAATTGTTCATAATCTTGACCATAGAGGAGCTATTGGCGCCGATCCATTAGCCGGTGATGGTGCTGGTATTTTGATCCAAATACCACATGAATTTTTTAAAGAAGAATTTTTAAGAACAAATATCAAACTTCCAGAAGTTGGTGATTATGGTGTTGGCATGATTTTTCTGCCTCCAGAGAAAGAAAGAGCAAAATCAGCAATTAATTCAGTAGAAGAATCAATTAAAAAAGAAGGTCAATCTTTAATTGGATGGAGAGATGTTCCTGTTGATGATTCTGTTCTGGGAAAAACAGTAAAAGACAATGCTCCGATCATTAGGCAATTTTTTATTAAAAAAGGAAAAAATACAAAAACCGAAAAAGAATTTCAAAGAAAACTATATGTAATTAGAAAACAAAGTCTTTTTTTACTTCAAAAAGAATTAAAAGATGATTGTGACGATTTCTACATCGTATCACTGTCAACCAGAACAATAATTTTTAAGGGAATGGTGCTAGCCCCAAACCTATCAAAATTTTACATTGATTTTCAAAATAAGAATTTTAAAACTGCCATAGCTCTTTTTCATCAAAGATTTTCGACTAATACCTTTCCATCTTGGCGATTAGCCCAACCATTTAGATATTTATGTCATAATGGTGAGATTAATACAGTTAAAGGAAATACAAATTGGATGAACTCTAGAAGATACAGTATGCATTCTGAACTTTTAGGAGATGATCTCAAGAAATTATGGCCAGTTATAGAAAAATCACCATCAGACTCAGCAACATTTGATAATGCTTTAGAACTTCTTGTAATGGCAGGTTATTCACTACCTCATGCCATGATGCTAATGATACCTGAAGCTTGGAAGGATAACTCATTAATGGATCCTAAAAGATCTTCATTCTATGAATATTACTCTGCTTTAATGGAGCCATGGGATGGACCAGCTGCTATGGCTTTTACTGATGGTGTTCAAGTTGCAGCAACTTTAGATCGCAATGGTTTAAGACCTGCTAGGTATGTCGTAACAGACGATGATTTAGTTATAATGTCGTCAGAAGTAGGTGTTCTTAGAGACATTCCAGAATATAAAATTATAAAAAAATGGCGATTACAACCAGGTAAAATGCTTCTTGTCGATTTAAATGAAAAAAGAATAATTTCAGATGAAGAGCTCAAGGATGATTTAATTAATCTGTATCCTTACGACAAATGGGTTAATAATTCAAAATTTAATATCAAATCAATTGATTTTAATACGAATAAAACACTGCCAGAGGATAGTGTATTATTAGATCTACAGCAAGCATTTGGGTATAACAAAGAAGATCTAAAATTCTTTCTTGAACCAATGATTTTAGAGGGGCAAGATCCAATAGGATCAATGGGAAGAGACATACCCTTAGCAGCGCTATCAGATAAGAACAGGCTATTGTATGATTATTTTTTTCAAAATTTTGCCCAAGTAACTAACCCTCCCATAGACCCTATTCGGGAAGAGTTAGTAATGTCTTTGATGAATTTTATAGGACCAAGGCCAAATTTGCTTGATCCTAAATCAGGTAAAAATCAAAAGTTGATAGAGGTTGATCATCCAATATTAGATAATTTAGATATAGAAAAGATTAGAAATATAGATAAATTCACCTCCAATTTAAGATCTTTTACTTTAAGTATTTGTTATAACAAAAAAGAAAGGCCTAATTTAGAAATTGGAAACTTTTTACAAAGCATTTGTGTTGAAGCTGAAAGAGTTATTAATAGCAATGCCTGTAATATAATTATATTATCTGATAGGGATGTTGATCAAAACAATATTGCAATTCCTGCATTACTTGCTACGAGCTCAGTTCATCACCATTTAATAAAAAAAGGTTTAAGAACAAAAGTAGGATTAGTAATAGAAACAGGAGAAGCAAGAAGAGTTCATGATTTATGTCTTCTCGCAGGTTATGGAGCAGAAGCAATAAACCCATACTTAGCTTTCTATACTTTATCAAACATAATCAAAAATCATAATCAGGAAATTAAAGAAAAGGAAGCTTACACAAAATATATCAAAGCAGTGACTAAAGGCATGCTTAAAGTAATGTCTAAAATGGGTATTTCTACATATCAATCTTATTCTGGTGCTCAAATTTTTGATGCAGTAGGGCTTTCTTCTAATCTTGTTGACAAATACTTCTGCGGTACCTCATCCAAAGTTGAAGGTATTGACTTAGAAGAAATTCAAATAGAAACTGAGAATAGACATGAATTAGCTTTTGGTGACTCTCCAATACTGTCTAATGATCTTGATGTTGGTGGTGATTTAAGCTTTAGAATTAGGGGTGAAGAGCATGTTTGGACTCCTGAAACTATTGGAATGCTTCAACATTCTGTTAGAAGTGCTAATTATGATACTTTCAAGAAATATTCAAAGAAAATCAATGATCACTCCATAAAATTAAAAAATTTAAGAGGTTTATTTAAATTCACAAACAAAACAAAACCTATAAATATTGATGAGGTAGAACCTTCATCTGAAATAGTTAAAAGATTTGCTACAGGTGCAATGTCACTTGGATCAATATCCACAGAAGCTCATACAACTTTAGCAATCGCAATGAATCGTATTGGAGGAAGATCTAACACAGGAGAAGGTGGAGAAGAAACATCTAGATTTGTTCCTCTTGCTAATGGTGATTCCATGAATTCCAGAATAAAGCAAGTTGCATCTGGAAGATTTGGGGTTACGACTGAATATTTATCAAATGCGACTGACATTCAGATCAAAATGGCACAAGGTGCTAAGCCCGGTGAAGGTGGACAGCTTCCAGGAGGGAAAGTTGACGAATTTATTGCTAAAATTAGACACTCAACGCCAGGTGTTGGTTTAATATCACCACCACCTCATCACGATATTTATTCAATTGAAGATTTAGCTCAACTTATACACGATCTTAAAAATGTTAATCCAAAAGCTAGAGTTTCTGTAAAACTTGTATCTGAGATTGGTGTTGGAACCGTTGCTGCTGGAGTTAGTAAGGCTTATGCTGATCATGTAACTATTTCAGGAAATGATGGTGGTACTGGAGCCAGTCCAATTACATCTCTATTAAATGCTGGTGGTCCTTGGGAGACTGGTTTAGCTGAAACCCATCAAACACTCGTAATGAATGGATTAAGAGAAAGAATAGCTGTCCAAGTTGATGGAGGATTAAGAACTGGAAGAGATGTTGTAATTGGAGCAATTTTGGGTGCTGATGAATTTGGATTTGCAACTGCTGCTCTTATTTCTGAAGGATGCATAATGATGAGAAAGTGTCACTTAAATACGTGTCCTGTAGGTGTTGCTACTCAAGATCCAGAACTCAGAAAAAATTTTACCGGACAACCAGACCATGTCGTAAACTTTTTTGTTTTCATTGCTAATGAAGTAAGAGAAATAATGGCAAAGCTTGGTATTAAGAAGTTTAACGATTTAATTGGAAAAAGAGATCTTATTGATTTTAATGGTGCAGAGGAACATTGGAAAGCTCACGGATTGGATTTAAGAAAACTTATAGTAAGTTTGAGAAAAGAAAAAAATGGGACTTTTTATAATTCAAAAGAACAAAACCATAGATTAGAGCTTGCTCTTGATAATGAATTAATTTCAAAATCAAAAAAAGCTATCTCAGATAAAATAAAAGTAAAAATCTCTTCAAAAATTGTAAATACTAATAGGACTGTTGGAGGAATGTTATCAGGAGTTATAGCAAAAAAGTTCGGTCATAATGGATTGCCCAAGGATACAATAAGTGTTGATTTTACAGGGAACGCTGGCCAAAGCTTTGGAGCTTGGTTATCAAAAGGTATTAATTTTAATTTAAAAGGGGATGCTAACGATTATGTAGGTAAAGGTCTTTCAGGTGGTAGAATATCTGTGAGACCTGACGAAACATGTAAAATTATTCCTGAAAATAATATTATTGCTGGAAATACCCTTTTGTACGGTGCAATCTCTGGAGAATGTTATCTAAGAGGTGTTGTGGGAGAACGTTTTGCAGTTAGAAACTCTGGTGCTACAGCTGTTGTTGAAGGTTGTGGTGATCACGGGTGTGAATACATGACAGGTGGAATAGTTATTATACTTGGAAAAACAGGTAGGAATTTTGCAGCAGGAATGTCTGGTGGTATAGCCTATATTTTAGATGAAGATGATACATTTGAATCTAAGTGCAATAAAGCTATGGTAGGTTTAGAGAAATTACAGAGTTTAAAAAAACTGAACACTCCCTCAACTAAAGATATTGACAATGATTTACTTGATTTTGATGAAGCACGGTTAAAATTAATAATTCAAAGACATTTAAAATATACTAAAAGCGAAAAAGCCAGATTAATTTTAAATGATTGGAATAAATATCTTAGTCTTTTTTATAAAATAACTCCTTTTGATTTTAAGAGAGCTTTAAACCAAAGAAAACAAAAACTAAAAGAAAATAAAATTATACCGAATAGAATTGCTGGAGAATGAAATGGGTAAGGTAACTGGATTTTTGGAATTAGACCGTGTTGAAAGAGATTATGAACCGGTTGAGGATAGAATAAAACATTTTAAAGAGTTCTTAATTCCTCTAGACACAAAAAAAGTTTCAGAACAAGGAGCTAGATGTATGGATTGTGGAATTCCTTATTGTCATCAAGGTTGTCCTGTTAATAACCTAATTCCTGACTGGAATGATTTGATTTATAATAATAAATGGAAAGAAGCCCTTGATTTACTTCAATCAACAAATAATTTTCCTGAATTTACGGGTAGAATTTGTCCGGCACCATGTGAAACATCATGTACCTTGAATATTACAGATAATCCTGTAGCAATTAAAACTATTGAATGTTCAATTGTAGATAAAGGTTGGGAAGAAAATTGGATTAAGCCGGTTATTAGTAATAAAAAAACAGGCAAGAAAGTTGCTGTTATTGGGTCAGGTCCTTCTGGTTTGGCATGTGCTCAGCAACTAGCTAGAGCAGGTCATTCTGTTGTCGTTTTTGAAAAAAATGCTCGAATAGGTGGTCTTTTAAGGATTGGGATACCTGATTTCAAAATGGAAAAACACCTTATTGATAGAAGAATGTCACAGATGGAAGCCGAAGGTGTTGTATTCAAGGTAAATTCTCATATTGGAAAGAATATAAAAATTAAAGAATTGAATAAAGATTTTGATGCAATAGCCTTTTGTGGTGGATCAGAAAATCCAAGAGATTTACCTGTAGATGGAAGAGAGCTTAAGGGTGTTCATTTTGCTATGGAGTTCCTTTCGCAGCAAAATGACAGAGTTGCAGGAAGTACAATCGATCAAAAAGTTGAAATTACTGCGAAAGGTAAAAATGTTCTTGTAATTGGTGGTGGTGATACTGGTTCAGATTGCGTTGGCACTTCTAACCGTCAAGGAGCGAAATCAGTTACTCAGCTAGAATTGCTTGATCAACCACCTGAGAGAGAAAATAAAGCTCTTACTTGGCCTAATTGGCCTTTAAAACTTCGAACTTCAACTTCTCATCAAGAAGGTTGTAATAGAAACTGGTCTGTTTTAACAAAATCATTTGAAGGAAAAGACGGAAAAGTAAAAAAATTAAATTGCATAAATGTTGAATGGTCAAAAGATAATCACGGTAGAATGAAAATGACTGAAGTAAAAGGCTCAGAATTTTCTTTTGAAGCAGATCTTGTGTTACTTGCTATGGGCTTTGTGCACCCTATTCATAACGGTTTGATAAATAGTTTAGGTGTTAAACTTACACCTTCTGGTAATTTAGATGCTAATGATACTGATTACAAAACCTCTATTGATAAGTTTTTTGCAGCAGGTGATTCGAGGCGAGGACAATCTTTGGTCGTTTGGGCTATTAGAGAAGGTAGACAGTGTGCTAGATCTATTGATGAGTTTCTTATGGGGAAGACAGAATTACCAATTTAATAGAGATTTTTGAATTTACTTTACATTATTCTATTAAACATATTTTCATTTAAAATGAGTATTTTATAAGTTAATTATTAAAAAACAGAATATTAAGCTTTCAGTGCATTAAAATTTGGTTAATTATTAAAGAATTTAGAGAGACTTTATTTGTCAATAATCCAGTAAATAAAAAGTAATTTTTATAAAATAATTTAAATTATGATTACCCTTTTCCATTATTATTTATGTTCTTCATCAAGATATATCAGGCTTATTTTAGAAGAGCATAAAATTAAATACCATACTCAACTGGAAAATTATTGGAAACCACAAAGGGATTTTTTAAAACTTAATCCAGCTGGTCATTTGCCAGTTTTAGTAAATGAAGAAAATTTTCCAGTTATTGGAGCAAATGCTTGTATTGAATATATCAAAGATCTTGAAGTAAGACCTACATTGTTTGTGGATGATTATAGAGAAAAAGCTGAGATAAACAGATTAGTATACTGGCTTGACGTAATTTTTAAAAAAGAAGTTTTTGATCCAATTATATATGAAAAAGTCTTTTCTAGAATAGTAGATAATATAACTCCTAATAGTGATAATATAAGAGTAGCTCTTAATAATTTGGATTTTCATATTCAATATTTCAATTATTTACTAAATAGTAAAAATTATTTTATAAAAAATGATTTAACTTATTTAGATTTCCTAGCTGCAGCTAATCTTTCAGTTTTGGATTATTTAGGTCTATTAAATTTAAAAGGTTATGAAAATATAAAAGAATGGTATTCAAAAATAAAGTCAAGACCTTCATTTAAAACATTGTTAAAAGATCAAATAGTTGGGCTTAATCCACATGAAAACTATAAAAATATAGATATTTAATTATATTTTCGTTACTATCTCTTTAATAATGTCGCTAATGTTTGTTAGTTGGTGTGATTCAGATAATCTATGTCCAGCATCTTTTTCTAATAATAATTTAATATCATTAGTTCCTTTAAATATGTTAATGATTTTTATACTCAAATCGTATGGTACGGATTTATCAGCCATACCATGGTATAAGTATACAGGACCATTAAAATATATATTTTCTGATAAAGTAAGATTACTAAAACTATCTTTTATTAACATATATGAAAAATCATTTTTTGATCCATCTTCATAATTTATAGTTATCTTTTTATTTTTAATTAATTTTTTTTTATTATCAATTGTCATTTTATCCCATATTAAAACTTTTGGAAAATCTGGAGCAGGGGCCAGACCAATTATTGCAGAAATCTTGTCCGGGATTCGTTTTGCTAACATAAGCATTATCCAAGCACCCATAGATGATCCAATTAAAATTTGTTTATCTTTTGTTTTTTTATTAATAATGTACTCAGAATCTTTATACCAATCAGAAAAGCATGTTGTTTTAATTGTTCCTGAAGATTGACCGTGACCAGAATAATCAAACCTCAAAAAGCTGTGATTATTATCCTTAGCCCATTTTTCTATATATAATGCTTTGTTGCCCTGCATATCTGAGTTATATCCACTTAAAAACACAATACCTCTGTTTTTTCCTATTATTTGGTTATATGCTATTGTATTACCTTCTGATGTATTAATAAAACATGTCATTTATAAATCCGTCCAATTTAGGTCAATAAATAATGAATAAAAGAAAATATACCATAGTCCAGATTTTACCAGCATTAAATACAGGCGGAGTTGAAAGAGGTGTTGTTGAAATTTCTAAAGTATTGGTTGAGAATAATTTTAGGTCAATTGTTATTTCCTCTGGTGGCTATATGGTTTCTCAAATAACTAGAAATGGGGGAATTCATTATGCCCTTGATGTACATACAAAAAACCCACTTAAATGGCCTAAAATTAGAAATCAATTAAAGATTATATTAGAAAGTGAAAATATAGATTTAATTCATTTTTGTTCTCGAGTACCAGCTTGGATTGGTATTCCACTTGGAATTGCCTTAGATATCCCAATCATAACATCAGTTCACATGAGATTTAGAAAAGCGAATTTTTTAAAAAAATACTATAACAGTATTTTAACTAAAGGTAATTCGATAATTGCTATTTCGAAGCATATTGAAGAAAGCATTAGATTTTCTTTTCCACAAGTAAGTAATAAAATTAAAATTATTCATAGAGGTGTTGATTTATCTTTATTTAATCCAAGTA
Organism: uncultured SAR116 cluster alpha proteobacterium; assembly: GCA_902593735.1. Lineage (GTDB taxonomy): Bacteria > Pseudomonadota > Alphaproteobacteria > Puniceispirillales > Marisalimonadaceae > Marisalimonas. The sequence goes on along the minus strand of CACJJL010000022.1, from coordinate 2,931 downwards.
AAATAAATCCAGAAAGAATAATAGCTCAATCAAAGCTTTTAAATTTAAAAGATAATATTCCTGTTATTATTATGGCAGCAAGGCCTGCAATGTGGAAAGGTTATCAAGTTCTTATAAGAGCCTTATCAAAAGTTGAATATGATTTTCAATGTGTTTTAATTGGAGCGGGTGATGGTAGTCAAAATTTCCAAGATTCTTTAATTAAAAAAATAATACAATCAAAATTAGAAACTAAGATAAAGCTTATAAACTCTACAAGAGATATACAAGCAGCTATGATTTTGGGTGACTTGATAGTTATGCCATCATTAACTCCTGAACCCTTTGGAAGGGTCGTTTTAGAAGCTCAGGCTTTAGGGAAAATACCAATTGCTTTCGACCATGGTGGAGCGTCAGAAACAATAATTGATGGGAAGAATGGTTTTTTAGCAGAGCCGATTAGTGTCGACAGCTTATCTGAAAAGATTTCATATGCGTTGTCATTAAAATCATCAAAAAGAGCGAAGATTGGGGAATACGCAAAAAAATTTGTGTCTAAGAATTATAGTCATGATAAAATGTGCAATCTTACTTTGTCATTATATAAACAATGTATTGCAGAATATAAGATGAACATTTAGCTCCATAGGTGTAATTTTAATTTGAATAGTTGTGCACGATTACTTGTTTTATGTAGGTGGAGTTGCTTCATCTTTAATTGCAATTATAGCATCTTCCATGCTCATAGTTTGATTTTCCTGAGAACCAAGGCGACGAATGGCGATACTTTTCTCTGAGCTTTCTTGTTTTCCTAATACAAAAATAATAGGCACTTTTTTGCTTGAATGCTCTCGAACTTTATAACCAATTTTCTCATTGCGTATATCCAATTCAGCTCGAATACCAACTTTAATAAGAGCATCTTTGACTTTATAAGCATATCCTTCAGTATCTTCTGTGATGGTGGCTAAAACAACTTGTACTGGGGCAAGCCAGAGTGGTAATTTTCCAGCATAATGCTCAATTAAAACTCCAATAAAACGCTCGACGGAGCCAAGAATTGCTCGGTGAATCATGTGTGGTGTATGGCGTTGGCCATCTTCCCCGACATAGTTCATTTGAAGACGGGTTGGCATATTCATATCAACTTGAATGGTGCCACATTGCCATTCACGACCAATTGCGTCAGTGAGAATAAAATCAAGTTTAGGTGCATAAAAAGCTCCATCTCCCGCATTTAGTACCCATTTCATACCTATGCGTTCAAGTACTTTCTGCAATGCTTCCTCAGCACGATCCCAATCTTTATCCGATCCAATACGTTCTTCTGGGCGCGTTGAGAAGTTAATAACGATATTTTTGGCCATGCCAAGATCTGTGTAGACTTCTTTGATTAGATCGCACATCGCAATGACCTCATCTTCAAGTTCCTCATCTGAACAAAAAATATGTGCATCATCCTGTGTGAAGGCTTGAACGCGCATAAGACCATGGCGCGCTCCTGAGGCTTCCTGCCGGAATACTTGTCCAAATTCTGCCATGCGAATTGGAAGGTCGCGATAGGATTTAACTCCATAATTATAAAGCTGAGCATTACCAGGGCAACTCATCGGTTTCAGAGCATAAGGATTTTTGTCTTTTTCATTTTGGTTATCTTCATTGATGATAAACATATTCTCACGATATTTGTCCCAGTGGCCGGAGGCTTGCCAGAATCGGGAATCAAGCATTTGTGGTGTATTTACCTCTATGTAGTTATAATTTCGAATCTTGCGACGCATATAGGCAAGAAGCTCTGTATAGATTATCCAGCCTTTGTGGTGCCAGAATACCTGGCCTGGTGCTTCATCTTGAAAATGAAACAGTTCCATTTCTTTGCCCAGTTTACGGTGGTCGCGCTTTTCTGCCTCCTTCAACTGATATAAATGCTTATCAAGCTCTTTCTGAGTGCGCCATGCCGTTCCATAAATTCGGCTAAGCATAGGCTTATTGGAATCACCGCGCCAGTAAGCACCAGCAACTTTCATCAGTTTGAAAGCTGTGCCGATATGGTTAGTGCTAGGCATATGAGGCCCACGGCACAAATCAAGCCATTCCCCTTGCTTATATATTGTGATCATTTCATCTTCAGGAATATCTTCGATGAGTTCAACCTTGAAGTGTTCTCCTTTATTTTTGAAAAATTCAATAGCCTTAGCACGGCTCCAGATCTCACGTTTGAATGGGTGATTTTGTTTAATAATCTGATGCATTTTCTTTTCGATTTTGGGTAGATCTTCTGCTGAAAAAGGTTCTTCACAGTAGAAATCATAATAAAAACCGTTTTCAATTACCGGGCCGATTGTGACTTGTGTTCTTGGAAATAATTCTTGCACAGCTTCAGCCATAACATGCGCAGCATCGTGACGGATTAGTTCCAAAGCCCTATCATCTTCTCGTTTAATGATATTCATTTTGTAATTTTTTTCTATGGCAAAAGATAGATCATGTAGCTTGTTATTCAGATCAACTGCAATTGCCTCTTTGGCCAAGGATGTTGCAATACTTTTTGCAACTTCCAGACAAGTAGTACCAGCAGAAAATTCAAGGGTATTTCCATCGGGGAGTGTTATTGTAATCATACTTAAGGATCTCTTTTTTACTGTTAAGGAAGCTGTAAACTTTTGAAATATTTGTGTGATAATAGTTTTTCATGATTTTTGATGATTAATAGTTTTTTGAAATTCGATAAGTTGACCAAAAATTTTATCATAATGCAGTTCAAAAGAACAGCAATGGTATTTTTTATAATTATATAAAACTGTAATTGAATTCTCATTAGTTTTTCTTTGTTTAACTCATAAATATATTTATTGGAAAGATGTTTTAGATTATAACACTTTGTATTTAGGTCAACTAAAAATCTTAATCAACATTATTTGATTTTATATTGAATAAAGCTTACCAAGATAA
>CACJJL010000021.1 GCA_902593735.1 uncultured SAR116 cluster alpha proteobacterium | reverse complement strand
AGATAATAAAAATGAATAATATTGAGAATTTGACAGTAAAACTTAATGAAAATGACAATGTTGCTACAGCATTAAGAGAAATAAATGCTGGTGAAAGCACTCAAAATCTTGAGAGTAAAAATTTTATTCCAAGAGGTCATAAAATAGCTTTGAAAAAAATAGTAAAGGGTGAGAAAATAATTAAGTATGACCAATTGATTGGTATTGCTAGCAGAGATATTTTGCCCGGTGAACATGTACATGTTGAAAATACAAATTTTCAGTCAACAGATCATGACTATGAGTTTTCAACCTCAATTAAATTGCCAAATATGATAGAACCTGAAAAAAGAGCAACTTTTAGAGGTTACAAAAGACAAAATGGAAAAGTTGGCACAAGAAATTACATCGGTATCCTTACTTCTGTCAATTGTTCAGCAACAGCGGCCAAAAATATTGCAGAAGCTTTTAACAAAGAAAAATTATCTAAATACCCAAATATCGATGGAGTAGTATCCTTTACTCATGGGACAGGATGCGGAATGGCAGATTCAGGAGATGGTTTTGATGCTCTTCAAAGAGTCCTCTTAGGGTATATTCAACATCCAAATTTAGCTGGAATATTACTAATTGGATTAGGATGCGAAGCAAATCAAATCAAGTTTTTGATGGATGCTTTTAACTTAAATGAAAATCCTTTTTTTAAAACTATGACACTACAAGACATGGGGGGTCTAAGAAATACAATTAAAGCTGGAATAAAATGTATTGACGAAATGTTACCTGAGGTCAATACCATCGAACGCACTGATCAATCCGTAGAGCATTTAAGTGTGGCTCTTCAATGTGGAGGATCAGATGCATGGTCTGGTATAACTTCAAACCCTTCACTTGGTCATGCAGCAGATTTAATTGTTAAAAATGGAGGTACTGCAATACTAGCTGAAACACCAGAAATTTATGGTGCAGAACACATGTTAACTAGAAGAGCAATTTCACCAGAAGTAGGAAAAAAACTCGTAGATAGAATACTTTGGTGGGAAGACTACGTGACAAGAAACAAAGGAAGTTTAAATAATAATCCTTCTCCAGGAAATAAAGCAGGTGGATTAACTACAATTTTAGAAAAATCATTAGGTGCTGCAGCTAAAGGAGGTACAACACCTCTTAATGACGTACTTCTTTATGCACAGCAAGCCAAAAAAAAAGGTTTTTTATTTATGGATAGTCCTGGATATGATCCTGCTTCAGTTACAGGTCAAATTGCTAGCGGTTGTAATGTTGTAACTTTTACTACAGGAAGAGGATCATGTTTTGGAAGTAAACCCTCTCCTTCAATAAAAATAGCCACAAATACTGAGATGTATAATAATATGGTTGAGGATATGGATGTAAATGCTGGTAAAGTAATTTCAGATAATAAAACTATTGAAGATGTTGGACAAGAAATATTTGATTTGATTGTACGTGTGGCGTCTGGCGAAAAATCTAAATCTGAAAATCAAGGCCTTGGTGACTTAGAGTTTGTTCCCTGGCAAATTGGAGCAACTATGTAAGGAGTTTTTATGATTAATCTAAAAGGTAAAACCGCATTTTTAACTGCCTCTGGTCAAGGAATTGGAAAGGCAACGGCTGAAGCTTTCGCAGAAGCAGGTGCATATGTAATTGCCACTGACATCAATCACGAAAGTTTATCTTTGTTAAAGGATGTGGTTAACGAAATTCATATACTTGATGTAACAGATTATAATGAAATAAAAAATTTAGTTAGCTCGATAAAAGCCCCAGATATTCTTTTCAACTGCGCCGGTATAGTTCATAATGGAACAATTTTAGAGTCTAAAGATGATGAATGGGATTTAGCCTTCAGTCTTAATAGTAAATCTATGTATCACATGATAAAGGAAGTTCTTCCAGTTATGATAAATAAAGGCGGTGGATCAATAATTAATATTGCATCGGTCTCATCTTCAACGAAAGGAATACCAAATAGATTTATCTACACAGCATCTAAAGCTGCTGTATTAGGCATAACTAAATCGGTAGCAGCCGATTATATAAACCATGGGATTAGATGTAATGCTATTTGTCCTGGGACAATTCAAAGTCCATCATTAGAACAAAGGCTGTCTGATATGGGAGATTATGAAATTGCAAGAAAACAATTTGTTGCAAGGCAACCAATGGGAAGATTTGGTGAAGCAGAGGAAGTTGCTAGTCTTGCAGTTTATTTAGCAAGCGATGCATCCGCCTTTACCACAGGACAATTCCATATAATTGATGGTGGAATATGTATGTAATCGATAATTGATAAAATTTTTAAATAATTTTGATTAAAGAAAGGAATTAAAATGAAATTATTACGATATGGAGAAATTGGGAAAGAAAAGCCTGGCATTCTTGACCAAGGTGGTAAAATAAGAGATTTGTCTAATCATATTTCAGATATCAATGGAGATAATATTAGTAAAGAAAGCTTGAATAAAATTTCTTCGATTGATGTTTCATCTTTGCCAATAATTCCTGAAAACACAAGATTGGGAGCATGTGTTGGTAACATTGGAAAATTTCTTTGTGTTGGATTAAATTATTCAGATCACGCTGCAGAAACTGGAATGCCTGTACCAAGTGAACCCATATTATTTTCAAAAGCAACATCTGCTGTTGTTGGTCCAAATGATAATGTTGAAATACCAAGAAATTCTTATGAAACTGACTGGGAAGTTGAACTTGGTATAATAATTGGAAAAAAAGCTAAATATATTAATGAAGAAGATGCAGAAGAATATATCGCTGGATATTGTGTAGTTAATGATATTTCAGAAAGAGAATTTCAATTAAAAAAAGAAGGACAGTGGACTAAAGGGAAATCTTGTGACACTTTTGGGCCAACTGGACCATATTTAGTTACTAAAGATGAAGTGTCTGACGTTCAGAACCTAAAAATGTATCTGGATGTTAATGGTAAAAGAATGCAGGATGGTTCTACAAAAACAATGATATTCTCTGCAAAATACATTGTATATTATTTATCACAATTTATGAGTTTAAATCCTGGCGATATTATTGCTACGGGCACTCCACCTGGAGTTGGTGGCGGAATGAAACCACCTGTGTTTTTAAAAGCAGGCGATAAAATGAAATTAGGTATAGAAGGTTTGGGTGAACAAAATCAAACATGTTTCCAAGGTTAATTTGATTTTAACTTAGAAATTTTCGTAAAAAATTTAATTAATTTTGGACCTTAACTATGCAGGGAGTTTCAGTTTTTTGATTAATATCAAAAATTGATCTCCCCGTATGATTGAGGTGTTTCCCATATGTATGTATCGAAAGAGCTATCTCACTACCATTATTCCAAACACTATGTATATCTTCAGGCAAACAACACGTAGCATCTCCTGCATATATAGTCTCTTCATTTGTTTTTTGTAAATCCGCAAAACCTTCTGTAGTTCCATCATCTATTCTTTTGTAACTAGTTTCATGTTCTTGTCCTTTAATACCAGCAACAACTGCCCATGTTTTGTGATTATGTGGCGCAAGTCCCTCTCCAGGAGCCCACGCAATTGCAAAAACAGCTAAACTATGATCTTTTTCTTCGTGCAGTAAATGCAGTCCAAAACCCTGATCTTTGTCTATATTAAAATATTCTGGCTTAACCCAACTTTTGTTTGCTGCTATTTTTTTTGATAATGGTTTTATTCTATCGATTATCTTTCCCTCGTCAGTCTCTTCTTTTACAACTAAACGAATATCAGTTACATAATCCTCAATTGAATATTCAGTCATTGCGTCCCCCAAGTTTTTAAAAACACTTAAAACTAATTATTAAATATTATGATAGACAAATCGAAACATTTTACAAAAAAATTTATTTATTATTTATTTAAAAATAATAAGAACCTAGCTTGACAAACTACTTGCTAACAAAGCTCTTCTTGTAATTTCTTTAAAATCATTAATTTCAGAGGGTATTATCCAACTACCACCAACGCATATTACATTTTTTTGACTGAGCCATTTTTTAGCATTTTCCTGATTAATACCGCCTGTTGGACAAAACATGATTCCAGGAAATGGACCACTTAAAGATTTTAGATATTCAATACCTCCTGCGGCTTGTGCAGGGAAAAATTTAAAAAATTTATAATCCAAATTTATTAAATTCATAATATCACTGGAATTTGAAACTCCAGGTAGGAATGGAAATTTCATTTTAATTGCATGAGTTGCTAGAGAAATTGTTGAGCCAGGACTAACTGCAAATGTTGCTCCAGCATTTTTTACAGAAATTAAATCTTCATTGTTTAAAACTGTACCTGCTCCAACTTTCAAAGTAGGAAATTTTTTGGATGCAGTCTCCAAAGCCCTTAGAGCACAATCTGTCCTTAAGGTTATTTCAACTACTTTAAGATTACCATTAATTAAAGCTTCAAATAAATATTCAACGTTATCAATATTATTGATTGTCAATACAGGCATAACAGGAGACATTGAAAGAGTGGATTTAATATAATTATGCATCAATATATCAAAAATTTATTTTTTATTTTTACTTTCTATTTTAATATGTTGTTATTCAAAATTCTTCAATCAATAAATTAATAAAGAGGGTTTAATGAAAATATTAATAATGGGTGGAGCTGGGATGATTGGGCAAAAACTGCTTAATCTAATATTAAAAAAAGAAAAAATTAATAATCAAAAAATCAGTGAAATAACATTATTTGATATTATAGAATCACCCTATCCTCTTGATACAAATATTCCAACACAATCAAAGTCAGGTGATATTTCTGATGTAAATGTAAGTAAAAATCTCATTTCATCTAAACCAGATATGATTTTTCATTTAGCTGCTATCGTTTCAGGACAAGCTGAACAGGAATTTGATTTAGGTTGGAATATAAATGCAAAAGGAAGCTGGGGGTTATTTGAAGCTATCAGACAGCAAGGCGAAGAGTATTGTCCAAGATTAGTTTTTACTAGCTCAATAGCAGTTTTTGGTGCACCATTTCCAGACAAGATCCCAGATGATTTTTTTACAACTCCTTTAACATCTTATGGAGCTCAAAAAGCTATATCTGAGCTATTGTTAGCAGATTATTCAAGAAAAAAAATGATTGACGGTGTATCAATAAGGTTGCCTACTATTTGCGTAAGACCCGGTAAACCAAATCTCGCAGCTTCAGGTTTCTTTTCTGGGATTATCCGTGAACCTTTAAATGGTCAAGAAGCAATACTTCCTGTAAATACTGATGTAAGACATTGGCATGCAACGCCTAGAGCTGCTGCAGGTTTTTTAGTTCATGCTGCAGAAATGGATACGTCAAAATTAAATGATAGAATAACACTAAATATGCCTGGTTTATCTGTGACTGTTCAAGAACAGATAGACGCCTTGGAAAGAGTTGCTGGCAGTGAAGTTGTAAAGCTTATTAAACACCAACCAGATCCAATTATTCAAAAAATAGTAAGTGGATGGGCAAGAGATTTCGATACAAAAAGGTCAATTGAATTAGGTTTTAAAGCAGAAACTAATTTTGAAGAGATTATCAAAACTTACATAGAAGACGACTTAAAAAAATAACCTTACTTATGACGTAAAACTGGCAGAATTATATGTGGCAATTTTGGATAGATAGAGGTGGTACATTCACCGATATAGTAGCAAAAAAACCTGATGGCAAAATAATAATTGATAAGCTTTTATCTGAGAACTCTGAAGCTTATAAAGATGCTGCAGTTGCTGGTATCAAAAGAATTCTTAACCTAAAAAAAGAAGATAAAATTCCTACAGATATTATTTCTTCAGTAAAAATGGGTACTACTGTTGCAACTAACGCTTTACTTGAAAGAAAAGGTGATAGAACACTACTACTTATCACAAAAGGCTTTGGAGATTTATTGAGAATTGGTTATCAAAATAGACCATTATTATTTGATTTGAATATCAAATTACCTGAGTTGTTATACGAAAGAGTTGTAGAAGTATCAGAAAGATTAAATGAAAGAGGTGAAGTTGTTACTGAATTAAATGAAGATGAAGTCAGAAATTCACTTATTAAAGCAAAATCAGATGGTATAAATAGCGTGGCTATTGCCTTTATGCATTCATATATTAATCCAGATCATGAAAATAAAATTGAAAAAATTGCGAAAGAAGAAAATTTTAATCAAATTTCAGTCAGTCATAAAGTATCACCACTAATTAAGTTAGTTGGTAGAGGTGATACCACTGTTGTTGATGCGTATTTATCACCAATTCTTAGACGCTACGTAAATCAAGTTTCAGACGAACTTCAAGATACTGAGTCTACTAAATTAATGTTTATGCAATCCAATGGAGGCCTAACAGACGCAAATTTATTCCAAGGTAAGGACGCTCTGTTGTCTGGCCCGGCTGGAGGAGTTGTAAGTATGACACAAACCGGCAAGCAAGCCGGATTTAAAAAGTTAATTGGATTTGATATGGGTGGAACCTCTACAGATGTATGCCATTTTGCTGGTGAGTTTGAAAGATCATTTGAAACTGAGTTAGCAGGTGTAAGAATTAGAGCTCCTATGATGCAAATTAATACTGTGGCAGCAGGTGGTGGCTCAATTCTCTCTTATAAAGATGGTAGATTTCAAGTTGGCCCGGAGAGCGCTGGAGCAATTCCTGGCCCAGCATCATATGGTAGAGGTGGACCTTTAACTGTAACTGATTGCAACGTATTATTAGGTAAATTAAATCCAGAATTCTTCCCAAAAGTTTTTGGGAAAACAGGCGATCAACCTTTAAATTTTGAAATTGTAAAGAAAAAATTTTTGGATTTGTCAGATATGATTTCTAAAGAAAAAAATGAACCTATGATGGATATCTTTAAAATGGCTGAAGGTTTTTTAAAAATAGCTGTCGAGAACATGGCTAATGCAATAAAAAAAATATCAATTCAAAAAGGTTATGATGTAACAAATTATATGTTGAATTGTTTTGGAGGTGCAGGCGGGCAACATGCATGTAATGTTGCTGACTCTCTTGGTATTTCAAATGTTATGATTCATCCATATGCTGGAGTTTTATCAGCCTACGGAATGGGCCTTGCTGAAATTAGAAGTATTAGGGAAGGTCATTTTGAAAAAAATATCACAAATATTTTAGACGCTGAAAACTTAATTGAAATCTTATCTTCACAAGCAAAAAAAGATCTAAATGATCAAGATATTTCTGATGCTTCAATTATTCTCTTAAAAAATGCTTTTTTGCATTATAAAGGTTCACATCAAAATTTAGAAATCAAATTTGATACGCCTGAAAATATGAGAAAATCTTTTGAACAAGAACATAAAAAACGCTTTGGTTTTTTTGTTCAAGATAGAGAAATATTTATTGAAATGCTTACTGTTGAAGCAGTTGGTAAAAAAACAGAAAACTATGATTTTTTAAATCCTAACACATCAACGACAAAGGCAAATCCAATTGCATTCAAAAAAATGTATGTAAATTGCTTAGAAATTAATACACCAATCTATAAGAGAGATGAATTAATAATTGGACAGAATATTTCAGGTCCAGCTATCATTGTAGAAGCAACAGGTACTAACATAATTGATTATGGTTGGTCAGGAACTTTAGATAAGCATTATAATTTGATCTTATCTAGAGTAGAAGAAAAGAAACTTCAAAAAGGAATAGGAACATATGTAGATGTTGTGATGCTAGAAGTATTTAACAATCTTTTTATGAATATTGCAGAACAAATGGGAGCAACGTTAGCAAACACTGCTTATTCAGTGAATATAAAAGAAAGATTAGATTTTTCATGTGCTCTTTTTAATAATGAAGGATCTTTAGTTGCCAATGCCCCTCATGTTCCAGTTCATTTAGGGTCTATGTCAGAGGCAATAAAAACAGTAGTTAGGTTAAACAAAGATAATATTTATCCAGATGATGTTTTTGTACTCAACGCCCCATTTAATGGTGGAACACATCTTCCTGATGTAACAGTAATAACTCCAGTTTTTGATAAAATTGGAAAAGAAATTATATTTTTTGTTGCCTCTCGTGGCCATCATGCCGACATAGGAGGTAAAACACCAGGTTCTGGTCCACCAGATTCAAAACATATTGAAGAAGAAGGTGTCTTGATTGATAATTTTAAGTTATTTGAAAAAGGTATATTTCGTGAGCAAGAAATGAGAAAAATCTTATCATCAGGCAAGTATCCATGTCGAAATGTTGAACATAATATGGCTGATCTTGCAGCTCAAGTTGCAGCAAACAAAACAGGTATTAATGAAATTAATTCAATGATTGACCAATTTGGTATTGAAACTGTGCACGCCTACATGAATCATGTACAAGATAATGCAGAAGAAAGTATACGTAATGCCATAGTTAATTTAAAACAAGGTGAATATGAGTATGAACTTGATAATGGTGAGTTCATTAGAGTTAATGTAAAAATTGATAAAGAAAATCGTGAAGCTATAATTGATTTTACGGGTACAGCACCTAAAAACCCTTTCAATTACAATGCCCCAATGGCTGTATGCTATGCAGTAATATTATATGTATTCAGAACTTTAGTTGGAAATAATATTCCACTTAATGAAGGTTGCTTCAAACCAATTAAGATAATTATACCAAAAAATTCAATGATAAATGCAAAGTATCCTTCTGCGGTGATAGCGGGCAATACAGAAGTGAGCCAATTGACATGTAACGCGTTATTTGGAGCACTTGGAGTGATTGCTGGCAGCCAAGCAACAATGAATAATTTTATCTGGGGGAATGAAAAAATACAAAATTATGAAACCATTTGCGGTGGAACTGGTGCTGGTCCAAATTTTCATGGCACATCAGCTATTCAAACTCATATGACCAATACCAGAAGCACTGATCCCGAAGTATTAGAAACTCGTTTTCCAGTTAGACTCGAAGAATTTTCAATAAGAAAAAATTCAGGTGGTAAGGGTAAATTCAATGGGGGGGACGGTGTTACCAGAAAATTAAGATTTTTAGAACCTATGACTGTTACAACATTATGTTCACATCGAAAAATAAAGCCTTTTGGTTTAAATGGAGGCGGTCCAGGAGACTGTGGTAAAGAATGGCTTGAAAAAGCTGATGGAAGTATACTTAGTCTTTCTGGCAACGATAGTTGTCAAGTAAAAATTAATGATCTTTTTGTTATGGAAACTCCAGGTGGTGGAGGATTTGGAAAAAAATAAATTTAAATTATATACCCTCTATAAATTCTAATAAATTTTTTCTTATATCTTCACTTTGTACATGAAATCTATCTACAGTTTGGGCCCAATCAGTTTCTTTATAATCACTCTTTAAAACTTTATATTCTTTACTCATCTCTAAATCTTGTTTTAGTTGCGACCTAGAATATAGTATTAACGCAATAGATCTTGGGTCCAATACACTAATATCAAAACTTAATTCAACTACTTTATTATAATCCTCAGCAAAAAAATAACCAAGAATTAAGTCTTTTACTCTGTTATCTGAAGATGACTGACCTTGCGGAATAGGATCAAGCTCATATGCTTTATTAAGTAATTCTAAACCTTTATCAACCTTTCCCGTTCTTACTAAAACTTCACCATATCCAGATAGTACTCTTGGATCGTTTGGAACCATATTGAATGCCTTTCTTCCATGATCCTCAGCTAAAACATAATCATGATTACTTAAGTAAACTGCGGATAACATTCTATGACACTCAAAATCATTCTCATTTAATTCTAGAGCTTTATCTATATTTTGTTTAGCTTCTGTAAAAATTTCTTCAGGATTTTGATCTGAAAAACCTCTAAACATTGCCTGGCCTAAAGTACAACATTTCCAAGCATAGGCCTGAGCATTATTTGCGTCTGCTTCAATGGCTTTGTCGAAGTTTTTTAATGCTTCCTGACAAGCTTCTTTTGTAAATTTATGATGATTTTCTTTCCCTCTTAATAAATATTCATATGAACTTATATTTTCTGTTGGCTTTCTTTTTGATCTTTGCAATGAACTAATTTCAATCTCTCCAAGTAGAGCAATTGAAATTTTTCTAACTATTTCATCCTGTAAATCAAAAATATCCTCAAGAACTCTGTCATATTTGTTACTCCAGATAATACTATCATCTTTTGCATCACTTAATTCGATACTTATTCTTACTCTTTTACCAGAAGCACGGATGCCTCCTGTCACAATAAAATCTAAATCGAATTTCTTTGAAAATTCTTTTATGTCTTGATTTTCATCTTTGAAATTAACAGTTGTTTGTCTTGAAAGTATTTCGAACTCACGCATCATAGAAAATTCTGTAATTAAATCCTCAACAATACCATCAACTAAGAAACCACTATCTTCATCTTTACTGGTATTCGCAAAAGGTAAAATTGCAAATTTTGGTTTTTTATTAAGATTTTTATTTGAGACATTTTTTATTTTACTTTTACCATCACCAAGTAAGGAAAAAACTTCGAAATTATTTGAAATATTTTTCAACTCAATTTTACCTAAAGGATAAATAGTCTCATCAATTTTGTTATATATTTGCTGCCTTACTACATCTGAAATTAAAATTTCTCCAACTGGTGATTGACCCTCGAGACGAGCAGCTATATTGACACCATTCCCATAAATGTTGTCACCTTCAATAATAATATCGTCTAAATGAACACCTACTCTCCATGATAATTTAGGATTTATATCCTCTATTAAATTTCTATCTTTTATGGATTTCTGAAATTCAACAGCTGCTTTTGTTGCCCCCACGGGACTATCAAATTCAGCTATTATTGAGTCACCAGCGGTATGGAAAATTCTCCCAGAAAATTTATTTATTATTGGATCAATGATATCTCTACATTCTTTTAGACTGCTTAGTGTTTTTTCTTCTTGGGATTCCATGTGTTTACTGAAATCAACGCAGTCAGTTGCTAATATAGTTGCTAATCTTCTTTTAACTTCAGACATAAAACTTTTCTTAATTATAAATTAATCTCATTTCGAGAATAATTATTAATATGAAATTCAGATTATATGTTACGATTTTTTTTTAACAATTAAAGCAAAACTTTATGAGTAATGATAATAAAATTAATAATCAATTAATGTGCTTAAAAACTGGATCAAAAGCAAAAATAATTGACTTTTTTGATAAAAATAAAGTTCGATATGCAAAAATTAAAATTAAAGTAGAATTTGGGAATACATCAGTTCAAGTTTTGAGGTCACTTCAATTAAATGAAATTGACAACTATTTTAGTCTTTCTTAGTTATCACTGAATAATTTAAATAATCTTTAAAAATAATGGGACTAAGATTGATGTTAATAATCCACTCAATCCCATACCTACTGCCGCATAGACTCCTGCATTTTTATTTCTACTCATAGCCCTTGCTGTTCCAATACCATGACTTGTCAGTCCCAAGCTAAATCCTCTTGCGTCCATATTTTTTAATTTCATTACATCAAATACAAAAACACCCAATGAAGCACCAACTACTCCAGTCAATATAGTAATAATTGCGGTTAAAGATGGGATACCACCAATTATTTCAGAAATACCCATTGCTATAGGTGCAGTTACATTCCTTGGAAGAAGGCTCATTATTAATTCTTTGGGTAATTCTAGGTATAAAGATAGAGTATATGTAATTAAAATTGCAAAAGTTGATCCTAAGATTAATGATATTAGTATGGCTTTACTATTTGAGATGATTAAATTCCAATTTTTATAAATTGGTATTGATAAAGCTACTGTCGCAGGGCCTAAAAGAAAGTGAATAAACTTTGCGCCATCAAAGTAACGTTTATACTTTATATTAAATAAAATTAAAATTAAACTTACTATTAGAACACTCATTGCCACAGGGTTTAAAAGAGGAAACAAGTTGGACTTTTTATATGCCATATCTGCTATTAAATATGATCCAATAGTTAGTGCTAACCAAAATAATGGCTCGGCTTGTAGATAAACCCAAATACTATATAGTTTGTCCTGATCAATCATCTAGAGTTTTCTTTCTAAGAATTTTTTCCATAATATACCCCTTTAAAGCAAGGGTTGATAAAGTCCCTAAAATAATTACTAAAACAACTGAAGCAAGATTAACTTCTAAAAGAGAAAGATGCATAACAACACCAACTCCTACAGGAATAAATAATAACGGCAGATAATTTAATAAAATTTCTGCTGAATTAAACAAATCTTCTTTAATGGGTACTACTCTTTGTCTTTTTTGTATTAGAAGCAGTGTAAGTAAAAGTAAAACTAGACCAATAACTGGTCCAGGAATACTCAAACCAAAAAATTTCTGAAAAAGTTCACCTATTAATTGGTATAATAAAATTATAAAAACACTCTTAAGCATTTTTAAATACTTCTAAACTACAGAAATTAAATCAAAAAAAGGCCTGAATACCCGTTTGTGCTCTACCTAATATAAGTGCATGAACGTCATGAGTGCCTTCATATGTATTAACTGTTTCTAAATTCATTAAATGACGCATCACTTGGTATTCAGCATGTATACCATTTCCCCCGTGCATATCCCTTGAATGTCTAGCAATTTCAAGTGCTTTTCCACAATTATTTCTTTTTATGAGCGAAATTGCTTCTGGTGCTAAATTACCCTGATCAAATAACCTTCCAACTTGAAGTGCCGCACCTAAACCTAATGCAATTTCAGTTTGCATATCTGCTAATTTTTTTTGAATTAGTTGAGTAGCTGCCAATGGTTTACCAAATTGTTTTCTATCTAAGGTGTACTGGCGAGCTCTATGCCAACAGTCTTCAGCTGCTCCCATCACTCCCCAAGCTATGCCATATCTTGCTCTATTCAAACAGCCAAATGGTCCTTTTAGACCAGTTATATTTGGCATTAGATTTTCATCTGGAACAAAAACATTGTCCATAACAATTTCACCAGTTATAGACGCTCTAAGTGATAATTTTCCTTTTATTTTTGGTGCACTTAAACCATTCATTCCCTTTTCAAGTATAAATCCTTTAATGGCGTCACCATGTTCTTTAGACTTAGCCCAAACAACAAAAACATCAGCTATTGGAGAATTAGAAATCCACATTTTTGAACCAGATAAGGAATATCCACCCTTAACTTTTGTTGCTGTAGTTTTCATAGAGCTAGGATCTGATCCAGCATCTGGTTCAGTCAATCCAAAACAACCAATAAGATCGCCTGAAGCCAAACCTGGCAAATACTTTTGTCTTTGTTCTTCGCTGCCGTAAGTGTAAATTGGATGCATCACTAAAGAGGATTGAACAGACATCATTGATCTATAACCTGAGTCAACTCTTTCCACCTCTTTTGCTACAAGTCCATAGGATACGTATGATGCACCAGCACAACCATACTTTTCAGGGATAGTAATTCCCAATAAACCAAGTTCTCCCATTTCCTTAAAAATATTTTTATCTGTTTTTTCTTCTAAAAATGCTTCTTCAACTCTTGGTAAAAGTTTAGCTTGAGCGTATTCATGAGCAGTTGATTTAATTAGAGCTTCTTCTTCAGAAATCAAAGAATCTAATAAGAGGGGATCTTCCCAATTGAAATTGGGTTTAATTTTTGACTTTGATTTAAGATCAACTACATTCTTTTGATCTATATCAATACTTGTATCCATGACATTTCCTTAATTTTTTTTTTGCATATTACTCAAATAATTTTTTAAAAACAATACTTATTAGTTCAATTAAGACTTAATAAATGTCTTTCAACAAAATCTAATCTATCTTGTCCCCAATAAATTTGATCATCTATAATATATGTTGGAGCTCCAAAAACATTTTTTTTAATCGCTAGTTGAGTATAATCTTCAAAAACTTTTTTACATTCTTCACTTTTAGCAAACGAAATAATTTTTTTTGAATCTAAGTTCATAAGATCCAATATGTTTATGAGCACGTCTTCATTGTCTACATCTTGATTTCTAACCCACAAGCTATTCATAATATTATTGGCAAGTTCAAAATAATTTTCTACTTTTTGAATTTTACCAGCTATTATTATTAATGACGGAAGAAGAGTTTTTGATGGAAAAAATTTTGGTTGTGGATTTAATTTTATATTTAAAAATTTAGACCACCTATTCAATTCTTGTAATCTTAAATTTTGTCTTTGGGGTGGTCTTTTTGAAACAGGAAGTCCTCCAGAAATTGGAAAAATTTCACCATAGTTTACTGGATACATATTCACATTAACATTGAATTTTTTTATTAGTTTTCCCAAACGATCATGTCCGAGAAATGTCCAAGGACTTCCATGGCTCATAAAGTAATCAATAGAAGTCATTATGAACCGAATCCAGAACCAGCAGATTTGTAATTTTCTCTAGGAGGGCTAAAAACATCAAGGATTTTTGCTCCTTCTGGACCAGCTATAATACCATGTTCAACCCCTCCAGGCGTCTGCCAAAAGTCACCCTTTTTAATTTCTATTTCTTCACCACCTTGAATTCTAATTCCAGAACCATCAATCAAAAGTCCCCATTGCTCTTCTGGATGTGAGTGAATTTTACCTTTAGCATTTGGCTCAATGTCAACCAGAGATAGCATAGCTTGTTCACCACAAAAAATTCTTGTAGAAACTCCTTCTGCAAGTTCTCTTTTTATTCCTGAATCTAAGTCATTAATGTTATTAAAATATTTTTTTTGCAACATCTTTTTCTCCACTTTTTTGCTTATGACGGTTTATCTCCTGCAAAAGTTATTCTATGCATTAATCGTCTTTGTCCATGGTAATCATTTATAGGATTATGCATTGTACATCTATTATCCCAAATTGCTACAGACCCTGGTTTCCATTGAAATCTACAAGTAAATTCTGATTTGATTTGATGCTTGTATAAGTACTCTAATATTGGTGTACTTTCTTCCTCCGTCATGCCAACAAAATTGGTCGTATGAGCTTCATTAACATATAATGATTTTCTTTTAGTTTCTGGGTGTGTTCTTACTACTGGATGAATAGCTTTTAATTCATCTCCTTTCAGACCAACTGATGCATGTTTCATAATATCCGATCTGGTTTTAGCAACTCGTGATTTACCTGAAATATTCACTGCTTCTAAAGTGTCTAAAAATTTTTTCATACCCTCAGACAAACTTTCATAAGCCATGTATTGATTGGACCACTCTGTATCTCCTCCATAATCAGGTGTTTCAATACCATACAGCATTGTTCCCATAGGAGGTTCTTCTTGATAGGTAGTATCACTATGCCAAATTCCACCAAAATTATTTGTGTCAGTTTCCTTCTTCAAAATTGGTGTGATTTCAGGAAAATTTTCTAAACTTTTTACAAAAGGATAAACTATTGGCTTTCCAATTCTTTCTGCGAATGCTTTTTGAGTGTCTGGACTGAACTTTTGGTCTCTAAAAAATATCACTTGATAAGCTAACAATGCATCATAAATTTCAGATATAATTTCATTAGGCAGATTTTCAGATAAATCAATATTATCTATCTGAGCTCCAAGCGCACCTGCGATAGGATTTACTTTAATTGTCTTAAAATTAATATTCTGATTATTATTAATTTTCATAATATTTTTAGGCTCCTTAAGGTAGAACTAGGAAAACATTCAAATTTTATTTGCACTTATTAAGTTAGTGTTAAATAATTTAAATTATAAATAAAAAATAAATTATTTTCAATTTATACAGAGAAATTTTGATGGAGA
>CACJJL010000020.1 GCA_902593735.1 uncultured SAR116 cluster alpha proteobacterium | reverse complement strand
TCAGTTAATGTTTAATTTTTTCTTCTGTTTTGCTGTAATAAGAGAGTAAAAAAAACACTTAATAATATAACTAAACCTCCGAATATAGTAATTAAAGATGGATTTTTTTCATACCACAAAATATTCAAAATAATAGAAATTGGTGGAATTAAATAAAGAAACAACGAAGCTTTATTGGCTCCGTAATAACCAACTGAATAGGTCCAAGTTAAGTAACCTAATGCAGTAGGGAACAATGCTAACCATAGATATGTTAATTTAATTTCATTAGTAGATTGGGAAATAAAATCATAAGTTTCTGGGATCCAAAATAACATGGGTATGGTTCCAAAAATTATTGTATATGCAGTAGAAGTTATTGCACCATATATCACTACTAAAGGTTTTACTATATGAAAATAGATTGCAGTCAAGATAGCAGCAAATAATATCAAGCTTGATCCACTTCCTAAATTTAAGCCACCTTCTTGATCAAAAGATATTAAACCAACTCCAAACATACAAATAATTATTCCTAGCCAATGTATATATGAAACCTTTTGTTTCAAAATAAAAAAGCCAATTAAAGCAGTAAATAATGGGTTACAATTGACAATGAAGCTGCTTGCCCCTGCTGAAACGGTCTCTTGTCCATGGTTAAGAAATAAATTATATAAAAAAATTCCAATAAAACCTGCAAAAATATAGCGTGATAAGTGGTTTAATTTTACCTTTTGTTTATGATTATATATGCACCAAATAACAGCTAGAAAAGCTGCTAAAGAAAACCTTCCTGCTGCCAATATGAAAGGACTTGATGTTTCTAAAAGAAACGACATTGCTGGAAATGAAGATCCCCAGAAAAAAACAGTACAAAGTATAGCTAACATTGGAACTATTTTTTTCATTAATTGTACAATAATAAATCTTCTAGTTTTTAGGAAGGGATAATTTGCCTAAGACATTATACTTAGATAAGAGGTTTTTAACAAAACCATTTTCTATATTTTTTTTTACAAAATTATTTATAAAATTTTCAGCTTCTGAGTTTCCAGGTTTGCTTCCAATACACTGATTTATATATGTAAATGGCTCATTTAATATAAAACAATCAGTAGTTTTTTTTATTTCATCAACTAATTTAGGTCTTAATCCAGCCAATACTTCGTATTTATTTTCTTGAAAAATTGAAAAAGATTCATCTATAGATTTTGCTCTTATTAAATCTGCATTTTTTATATTCTCCGTTAACCAAAGATCATATGCACTTCTTTCAGCAACGGCAATTTTAATTCCTTTTTTATCAACATCTTTTAACGTTTTAATATTAAGTCTATTCCTAATTAGGAAAGTTGATTCAATAGTAATGTATGGCAGACTAAATGTAATTGATTTAGCTCTTGCTGGTTCATTTGCAATATTTCCAATATCCCAGGCATCCTGTGAAATTGCATCTGCAAGTTCCCCAGGTCTATTAAAAGTAATTAATTTGATGTCTACATTCAATTCTTTAGCAAGGGCTCTTGCTATGTCTGGAGAAACCCCTTGCGGATCACCATTACTCTCTTTACCAGTAACTAATAAAAAGTTACTTAAATTTATAGCAGCTCTAAGATATCCTTTCGGAGCTAATTGTTTTATGACATTTTCTATCAAAATAAATTTTCAAATCAATTGTTTAAAATTATCTTATACACTCAAAAAATTTGATTATAAACTGAAATAAAATTAATTTATCACTTACAACAAAAGATAAGTGTTTAAAATTTAGGAAAATTTAATTTTATTTAAATATTTTCATGCAATTTTTGTACTTTATTAAAAAATTACGAAATTAAATTTTATAATATAGGTGGATGATATGATTTTTTTACTTCCAGAAATAAAATTAAGTTTTTAATCTGTTTTCAACTTTACTCTTGATGATGATTTTGTTTCCAGCTTTTGCTGAAATTAATAATGGCGACAAAGCCTGGATTTTAACGTCAACCGCTTTAGTATTATTTATGACTTTACCAGGTTTAGCTCTATTCTATGCAGGATTGGTAAACTCAAAAAATGTAGTTTCGGTATTAATGCAACACTTCTCCCTTGCCTGAGTAGTATCTATTATTTAGGTTGTTGTAGGTTATAGTTTAGCATTTTCTGAGGGAAATGCATGGATTGGTGGGTTTGGTAAAATGTTTATGAATTCAATTGAATTAGAAACACCATCTGGGAGCGTGCCTGAAAGCCTTTTTGCAACATTCCAAATGACTTTTGCAATCATTACCCCTGCCCTTATGATAGGCGCATTTGTAGAAAAATTAGATTTTCAGCAATGTTATTTTTTTTAAGTCTTTGGGTTTTAATTGTATATTTTCACGTAACGTATTGGGTTTTGGGAGGTGGTATTTTATCATCTTGGGGAACAATGGACTTTGCTGGAGGCATCGTTGTGCATGCCACAGCTGTTACAGCTGCTTTAATTACTGCCTTAACACTTGGTAAGAGAAGAGGTTTTCCAAAATCTATTACTCCACCACATAGCCCTATATTTGGAGCTTCAATGTTATGGATTAGATGGTTTGGCTTTAATGCTGGTTCAGCTTTAGGTGCTAATAGAGGCGCAGGAATGGCTATTTTAGTCACCCATATATCTGCTACAACTGCCTCATCAGTTTGGATGTTTTTTGAATGGAAAAGATTTGGCAAACCATCTTTAATTGGCATAGTTACTGAAATGGTGGCTGGACTAGCTACTGTTACACCTGCTTCAGGTTGCATAGGTGTACCCGGAGGTCTGATTTTAGGATTTTTAGGTGGCCTGCTATGTTACCATGCTGTTGATTACATTAGAGGCAAACTTCAAATAGATGATAGCCTTGATGGTTTTGCTGTTCACGGTGTAGGTGGTATACTAGGTACACTACTTGTTGCATTTTTAGCTACCTCTTCATTATCTGGATTAGGTCTTGCTGAGGGACAAACAGGAATATCTCAATTTATAATACAGCTTAAAGCAGTTTGCTTACTGTAGTTTGGACATCTTTCTTTACATATTTAATTATAAGACTAACCTCTTTAATTGTGTCGTTAATAATTGACGAACAAGAAGAAATTGAAGGTTTAGACTTGCGTTCTCACGGAGAAAAAGGATATTATTCAGATCAGGAGATTTCATAATGAAATACTTTATTGCAATTATAAAACCTTTTAAACTTGATGATGTCAGGAATGCATTAACTGAGATTGGAGTTGAAGGATTGACTGCATCAGAGGTTCGTGGATTTGGAAGACAAAGAGGGCAAACTGAAATTTATAGAGGAGCAGAATATAGTGTGTCATTTGTTCCCAAGCTTAAAATCGAAATAGCTGTTACTGATGATATGGAAGATGCAGTTCATGAGGCTCTACTTCAAAGTGCTTGCACAGGACAAATTGGAGATGGTAAAATATTTATCTTAGACCTTCATAGTGCAACTAGAATAAGAACAGGTGAAACTGAAAATAACGCACTTTAATTAAATTAGACATACCATTCAGCTAATACATCTTTGTTTTTTTCAAAACTTAAATGTTTTTTTTTTATATTTTTAAGGTTTTTTTTATTATCTAATTGTTGAAGTGCCCATATAGCAGCACCTCTTACCAAAAAAGATTGATCTTTTATTATTAAATTCACTAATGTGGGTATTAATTCTTTATTTTTACTATTACCTGCCGCAATACAACAATTCCTTATGAACCTATCCCTACCTATCCTTTTTATTGGTGACCCAGTAAATTTTTTTCTAAATTCTTGATCAGAAAGATTCAATAACTCATTTAAATTAAAATTATATTTATTTTCGTTAAAATGAATTTCCTTAGTAATCTTTGCATATTTATTCCAAGGGCAAATTGCTAAACAATCATCACATCCAAATATTCTATTTCCAATGGCTGTTCTAAATTTTTTTGGGATAGCATTTCTGTGCTCAATGGTTAAATATGAAATACACTTTGATGCGTCTAACTTATTTTCTTCATAAAATGCATCTGTTGGGCAAATATCAAGACATTTCGTACAAGAACCACAATAATTTTTTTCTTGTGAGTCATATTCAAAAGAATGATTTACAAGAACTATCCCTAAAAATAGCCATGATCCAAAATCTCTTGAAACTAAATTTGTATGCTTGCCTTGCCATCCTAAACCAGAATTTTCCGCTAGAGGTTTTTCCATTAAAGGAGCTGTGTCAACAAAAACTTTGATTTTAGTATTTTTTGCTTTTGATAATTTAGAAATTAATTTACTTGAAAATAACTTAAGTCTTCCTTTGATTATTTTGTGATAATCTTTTCCCTGAGCATAAACAGAGATGTTTCCTAAATTCTTTTTATTTATTTTTTTAAGAGGATTATCTTTAGGTCCATAATTTAAACCAAGTATAATTGCAGATTTTGCCTCTTCCCATAAATTTAACGGAGATTTTCGTCTTTCGTAACTATCTGCAAGCCAGTTCATTTCTCCATGAAAGCCTAACTCGATAAATTCTTTTAGCCTTACGTCAGTATTTATTGGTAAATTAGTATCTGTAATTTTACAAACATCAAAATTAAATTCTTTTGCTAAATCTTGGATTATTTTTTTTTCATCAAATTTATACATATTATAAATAATAATTATTATTTAGGTTAATTATCACCCGAGTAGTATTTATTTAAAAAAGTTTTTTCAAATTTTTCAAATTCTTTAATTTCTATGGCATTTCTAATATTTTTCATAATATTTAAGTAAAAATGAATATTATGCCAGCTTAAAAGCATAAGGCCTAAAATTTCTTTTCCTCTAAAAAGATGATGAAGATACGCTCTGGAGAAATTTTGACAAGTATAACAGTTACATTCTACATCTAATGGCATTTTATCTAAAATATGTTTAGAGTTTTTTATGTTAACTTGACCTTTAGATGTGAAAGCTTGACCAGTTCTTCCAGAACGAGTAGGCAAAACACAATCAAACATATCAACCCCTCTTTTCACCGCTCCAATTAAATCATCTGGTTTTCCTACACCCATTAAATATCGAGGTTTATTTTGGACCATATATTTTGTAGTATTATCTAAAGTTTTAAACATTAAATCTTGACCCTCACCGACAGCCAACCCTCCTATTGCATATCCATCAAAATCTATTTCGATGAGACCTTTTGCTGACTCCTCTCTTAAATCTGAAAAAATAGATCCTTGGACTATTCCAAATTGACCATAACCAATTCTATGTTCAAATGCTTCTCTACTCATAGCAGCCCATTCAAGAGATAGTTTCATTGCTCGTTTTGACTCTTCATATGTTGCAGGAAAAGAAATACATTCATCTAATTGCATTGTAATAGTTGCGTCTAAAGCATTTTGAATTTCTGTACTTATTTTAGGAGATAAGAAATATTTTGTACCATCAAGATGTGACTTAAAAGTTACTCCGTCATTGTGAACCTGTCTTAAATTTCCTAAACTCATAATTTGAAAACCACCTGAGTCAGTAAGAAGTGGTTTATCCCAGCCCATAAACTTTCTAACACCACCCATTTCTCTAATATTTTCTTGACCAGGTCTTAACATCAAATGATAAGTGTTAGCTAAAATAATTTCAGCACCAGCAGCTTCAACATCCTTTAAATGTATTGCCTTAACAGTAGCTGCAGTACCAACAGGCATAAATATAGGTGTATTAATTTCCCCGTGTGCAGTAGATAGTTTACCCAGACGAGCATTCTTATCTTTTGATATTAATTTAAAATTAAAAAAATTATTCATATTAATTTATTTTCTTTTGAAAAAATACAACTATCTCCATAAGAAAAAAATCTATACTTTTGTTTAATGGCATATTGATATCTTTCAAATGTTTTTTCTTTTCCATGAAAAGCTGAAACTAACATTAGTAAAGTTGATTTTGGTAAGTGAAAATTTGTTATCAGTAAATCTACGATTTTAAATTGAAAACCTGGAGTTATAAAAAGATCCGTAACACCAGACCATGGTTCAATTAATCCATTTCTTAATCTTGCTACTGTTTCTAATATTCGTAAACTAGTAGTTCCGACAGAAATGATACGTTTATTATTTTGAATAGCATTATTTATTATATTAGATGCGTTTTCACTCAAAATTCCCCATTCTTCATGCATTTTATGATCATATATATTAGTAACTTTGACTGGTAAAAAAGTGCCTGCGCCTACATGCAGAGTAATGGGAGCAAATAATACTCCTTTAGATTTTAATGTATTAATTAACTCATCAGTAAAGTGCAACCCAGCAGTTGGAGCAGCAACAGCTCCATCTTCTTCAGCAAAGATAGTTTGATAATCTTTATCATCACTCTCATTTTTTCCATTTCTTTTTATATATGGAGGAAGAGGCATTTGGCCCTGATGATTTACATCCTTAAGGACATTTTGATCATTTTTATTGAAGTGTAGTAGCACATCACCTTCAATATATTTTTCAACAACTTTAGCTTTTAAGTCATTTTGAAAAAGTATGGTGTCATTGATTTTACACTTGCGACCAGGTTTCAGAAATGCTCTCCATGTATTTTTATTAGTTTTCATATGCAATGTCACTTCAACATTAACCTGGTCTCTTTTCCCAAATAAACGAGATGAAATTACTTTCGTATTGTTAATAACTAATACATCTCCAGGTTTTAAAATTGAAGGCAAGTCCCTAAATCTAAGGTCTTCAGCAACCTCTTTTGTACAGTTCAATAAACGTGAATTATCTCTAGGCACACACGGTTTTTGTGCGATTAAATTTGAATTTAATTCATAATCAAATAAAGAAATATCCATTTTTGGTGCCATGCGTTTATTCAAAAATCTGAATAACACCCACTACTTCATTTATTGGATTTTTTACTATTAAGCACTGTACTTTTGCTTCTCTCATTCTCTTTTCTGCAACTTGTAAATTGTCACTTTCCAGCGCAGTTAAAGGGTTTGAATTCATTAAATCTTTTGCTTTCAATTCAGAAAAGTTTTTGTTATCAATTAATGCTCTTCTTATATCTCCATCTGTAATTATACCCTTTAATTCTTCTTTCGTACCAACTAAAGCAAGGCCAAGACGACCTTCTGTCATTTTAACTAACACGTCTTGCACTATGGAATTTTGATCTATAAATGGTAAGTTATTTTGTTTCATTTCATCTTTAACACTTGATAACAATCTTCTACCAAGAGATCCACCAGGATGAGTTAAAGCAAAATCTTCTTGTTTGAAGTTTTTTAATTCCATTAATGAAACAGCTAAAGCATCACCTAAAACCATCGTAATCATAGTAGATGTTGTAGGTGCTAAATTTAATGGACATGCCTCTCTGTCAACTGAAGTATCCAAGACAATGTCAGATTTAGAGGCTAAAGTTGAGTTTTTTACACCAGTTAATCCAATTATAGTTACATCAAGCCTTTTTAAGGCTGGTATCAATGAAATTATTTCACCTGTTTCACCTGAATATGATATTAGTAGAACAACAGATTGTTTTTGAACTTTTCCTAAATCTCCGTGTATAGCTTCAGCTGGATGGAGGAAAATACTCGGTGTTCCTGTAGATGCAAGTGTTGATGATATTTTTCTTCCAACTAGTCCTGACTTTCCCATTCCACAAATAATTATATGTGCGAAGGTATTATTCATAGCTTCTACAGCATTTGCAAATTCATTCCCAAGCATTTTTTCAAATCTTTCGATACCCAATTTGTATGCTTGGGTTAAACTTAATGCTGTTTCTATTGCTTTCATATAAATCACCACCTAGTATGGATATGTTTTAACTTGAAAATATTAAAAATACCACAAAAAGGGTAAAAATTTTGAAGGTACACTTTTACATAGCTAAAAATAAAAAAGCTAAATCAGTGTCTAATGACTTACTTAACTTATATGGACAGGTAGAGATTTCTAAAGCTGAGGTTATTGTTGCCGTTGGCGGTGATGGAGCTATGCTTGCTGCAATGCGTGAAAGTATTTTATACAACATCCCAGTATTTGGTTTAAATAGAGGTAATATTGGTTTTTTAATGAACGAATATGATAAATTTAACCTTATTGATAGATTAAAAGAGGCCAATGAGATAGTTGTTCACCCTCTTGAAATGATCGCATTAGATACAAAAAATCAAAAACACACAGAACTTGCTATAAATGAAGTAGCAATTTTTAGAAGAACACACCAAAGTGCTATAATTTCAATTAAAATTGATGATACAGAGAGATTAAATGAATTAACGTGTGATGGAGTTATGGTAGCAACAACGGTTGGTTCGACTGCTTATAATCTATCTGCACATGGTCCTATATTACCAATTGGATCAGAAATTTTAGCACTTACTCCAATAAGTCCTTTCAGACCAAGAAGATGGAGAGGAGCATTGATCAAAAATAATTCAATAATTGAATTTAATGTTGTTAATCCTAAAATGAGACCTGTAAGTGCAAGTGCTGATGCCTTTGAAGTTAAAAATATAGTTAAAGTTACTATCTCTCAAAAACATGACATAAATCTCCGAATACTTTATGACAAAACAAACAGCATGGAAGATAAATATCTAAAAGAGCAATTTTCTATTGGGTGATTTTAGTTTAGATTTTCTTGTTGTCTAATCCACATTTCTGCATACAAACCGTTCTTGTTTATGAGTTCTTGATGATTACCTATTTCAATTATTGCCCCATTATCTAATACGATAATTTTGTTAGCATCAATAATTGTTGATAATCTATGGGCTATTATAAGTGTTGTGTTTTTACTAGATAATTTTTTAAGAGATTTTTCAATTGATTTTTCAGTTTTTGTGTCAAGTGCAGATGTTGCTTCATCAAAAACAAATATTTTTGGATTCTTTAATAGAGCTCTTGCAATAGCAACTCTTTGTTTTTCTCCTCCAGAGAGTTTTAAACCCCTTTCGCCAACTAAAGTGTCATAGCCTAGTTCTAAATTTGAAATAAACTTATCTATAGAAGATAACTTAGCTGCATTTACGATTTCTTTCTTTGAAGAATTAGGTTTTGAATAAGCAATATTATATTTAATTGTGTCATTAAAGAGGACTGTGTCTTGAGGGACCACTCCAATATTTGATCTTAAAGAATTTTGAGTTACCTCGGCTATACATTGACCATCAATATAAATTTTACCTGAAGATGGATCATAAAATCTAAATAAAAGCTTTGATATAGTAGATTTACCAGCACCAGTTGGTCCTACAATAGCAACTTTTTCTCCAGAATCTATAGTGAAAGTTAAGTCGTTTAAAATTTTGCGCTTGCCAAATGAGAAATTTACATTGATAAATTCGATTTTTCCATTTTTAACTCTTAATTCATAAGCGTTTTCTTGGTCAATTATATCAGGTTTTTCGTCTACAAGAGCAAACATTCTACCCATATCTAATAATGACTGTCTTATTTCTCTGTAAACGAATCCTAAAAAATTTAATGGCAAATATAATTGTAACAAAAAAGTATTAACTACCACAAAATCTCCAACAGACATATTCCCTTTTGCTATATCTTCTCCAGCCATACCCATAACTAAAAAAAGTCCCAATGCTATTATTCCTCCTTGACCTATATTTACAATTGATAGAGATGCCCTAGCTTTTACAGCCGAATCTTCATAGGTTTTCATAGCTTTGTTAAATCTATCTGCCTCCATAATTTCAGCATTAAAGTATTTTACAGTTTCATAATTTAATAAACTATCTACAGCTTTAGTAGACGCGTTTTCATCGGCTATGTTCATTTTTTTTCTGATGGCGATCCTCCATTCAGTTACTTTAATTGTGAAAACTATGTAAATAATGACTGTTAATATTGTGATAGCTGAGTATCTAAATCCAAAGGTTACCCATAAAACTATTCCAACTGTAATTAACTCAACTAAAACTGGGACTATTTCAAAAACAGTAAATCTTAATAAAAATTCAATACCTTTTGCGCCTCTATCAATAGCTCTGGTTAATCCACCAGTTTGTCTATTTAAGTGAAAAGTTAGAGACAAATTATGCATGTGTTTAAAAGCTTTTAAAGCTGCTCCTCTAACAGCTCTTTGGGCAACTCTTGCAAATACAAACTCTTTAGCTTCATCAAAAAAAACTTGTCCCAACCTAGCTAAAGCATATGATCCTATGACAAACCAAAGTAAACTTAGGTTTATAGAGTTTTTATCAGAAACTAAATCAACAGCTTTACCATACAAGAATGGTGTATATACACTGACAAGTGTTGCTAATATCAAAAATATTAAAGCTAAGATTATTCTAATCGGCATTTCTTTATTGCCTTTTGGAATAACAAATCTTAACAATTCGTTTAGTGTTCTGAGTGGTGTTAAAATTTTATCATTTGAAGAAAATGCTTCTGCATTTTTCATAGTTAATTCCTAAAATATTTAGTATTTTTATGCTACGGTAAAACTTTCACCACATCCGCAGCGTGCAATTTCATTCGGATTATTAAATTCAAAGCCTGAGCTAAATTTTTGCTCTTTATAATCCATCTCAGATCCTATCAAAAACATTATTGCAGCAGGATCAATACAAATAGTAATATCTTTTGATATAATTTTCTCTTCAAATGGTTTAATTTCCTTTGCGTATTCCACGTTATATTTCATTCCAGAACAACCAGCTGTCTTAATCCCAATTCTAAGCCCAATTACTTCTGAGCCAGCTTTGCTCATTAAGTCTTTAACTCTATTGGCTGCTGCATCTGTAAGAGTTAATAAAGGTTTTTTTTGATTATTCATTTAAAAACTCCATGAGAATTATCAAATATCAAGTGCCAACTTTGCATCTTCACTCATTTTATCCTTAGTCCATGCAGGTTCCCAAACAAGCTCTACCTTAATTAAGCCAACATTTGGTATTTTTGCAAGTGTATTTGCAACTTGTCCAGGCATCTCTCCAGCTACAGGGCAACCTGGCGCTGTAAGAGACATTTTAATTTTTAAATCATTTCTATTAATTAACTTAATATCATAAATTAGTCCTAAATCATAAATATTTACTGGTAATTCAGGATCATGAATAGTTTTAAGGCTCTCAACTATTTCACTTTTATCTATCTGTCTAGTAGGTCCATTATTTTTTTTACCTGCTGTTGCAATAAAAGGAGCTTGTGGATCAGTAGAAGGATGATTAGGCATAAAAGCTGATAATGGAAGTTTGTCATCACTATTCATATTAAACACCAAATATTTTTTTTACCTTAGTAAGTGAGTTTGCCAACTGATCAAAATCTTCTTTTGTTGAATAAGCTCCTACCGATGCTCTTGTAGTTGAGACTAATTTAAAAGCATCCATTAGAGGTTGCGCACAATGGTGTCCTGCTCTAACCGCAATCCCATCTCTATCAATAATTGTAGCTATATCATGTGGATGAGCACAATCCATTGTAAAAGATACAACACCTGTTTTATTAGGAGCTTTACCAAATACAGTTACTCCATTAATTGAGTCTAATAATGAAGTACCATAGTCAATAATATTTTTTTCATGACAGCCTATTTCTTCAATTCCAATATCATTGACCCAATCAATTGCTTCTCCCAAAGCAATTGCTTCAACAATAGGTGGTGTTCCAGCTTCAAATCTTAAAGGAGGATCAGCATATGTAGATTTTTGGATTTTTACAATATCTATCATGTCACCACCACCTAAAAAAGGTGGCATCTTATCTAATAAATTATATTTTCCAAATAAAATTCCTATACCAGTAGGACCATATAGTTTATGTCCTGAGAAACAATAAAAGTCACAATCCAGATCAATTACATCAACTTTTTCATGGATAACACCCTGGCAACCATCTACAACACTTATGGCTCCAACATCTTTAGCTATTTTACATATTTCTTTAACTGGAAAGGTGGTTCCTAAAACGTTCGAAACATGAGGAAAAGCAATGATTTTAGTTTTATCATTGACTAAATTTCTAATTATATCTGGATCAAATTCAGAGTTTGGATCGACATGAGCAGCTTTTATCTTAACATTTTTTTGTTCTGCAATTATTTGCCATGGAACTATATTAGCATGATGTTCTGCAATAGTAATAATTATTTCATCCCCAGAAGATAAATTCTTCATTCCCCAACTATATGCTACAAGATTTAATGCTGCAGTCGCACCAGATGTAAAAATCACTTCATTTTCAGAACAATTTATAAATTTAGCTACTTTTATTCTTGATCCTTCGTAGTTGGCTGTAGCTTCTTCAGACAACTTGTGAAGACCTCTATGCACGTTAGAATAATTAAAGCAATAACTTTTGCTTATGGCATCAAGTACTCTTTTAGGTTTTTGCATAGAGGCAGCAGAGTCAAGATAAACTAGTTTTTTATCCCAGACTTTCCTTTGAAGAGCTGGAAATTGATCTTTAATAAAATTTGTGTCGTATACTTTCATGTTATCATATTTCTTCACTAATAATTTCTGACAATGCTAGCTCTGCTTCTTTAAAAACAAAACTTTGCATCGACGCTTCAACTGACTCGTTAATTATGTCTTTAAGAAAAGCGGTTATAAGTATTTGTTTTGCTTTTTTTTCAGAAATACCCCTACTTTTAAGATAAAACAGTTGCTCATCATCTATCTCTCCAACAGTCGCACCATGAGCACAAACTACATCGTCTGCATAAATTTCAAGTTCAGGTTTTGCATTTGCGATTGCATTTTCTGATAATAAAATAGCTCTACTCATTTGTTGTCCATCAGTTTTCTGTGCATCTGGCGCTACCCTAACTTTGCCTTGAAAAACCCCCGTGGATTTTCCACCTAAAACACCCCTAACAATTTGTTTTGAGGTGCAGTTAGGCACATCATGATAGATAGCTGTTGTTAGGTCATGGTGTTGGTTTTTGGATGATAAATATACTCCATTCAGATTTAGATTACAATTTTCTCCTTGTAGATAAGCATGTGTTTCTGAGCGTGTAAAAATACCACCTTTAATTACTGAAAAAGAATTATAATTAGATTTATCTGATAAAAAAGTACAGTTAGCTGACAAATTATAAGATTGTTGATTATCACTGAAAATTTTCAATGAATCCATTGATGTATTTTTTTTTAGTTCAATTAATTGTAAAGGCATTATTAAAGAACTTAAATGGTTGAATCGTTCAATTACTGTTATGCTACTGTTGTCTTGCAAATCTATATACAAAGCAGGATGAACAGACAAGTTGTCGTCACCACCTTCATAAATAATTTCAAAAAAATTTCTTATATTTACATCTTTTTCAATTGTTAATTTTACTATTGAAGGGGTGCATGAAAATGAAACATTAGTAGAAGGATGATTCTTTAAGTTACTATCTTTAAATTTATGAAGGCATTTAAGCGAATCCTCTTCTCCTAAAATATTCAAGGATGAACCTGGTGGTAGTTTTGATGATAAATCTTTTCGAAGAGCACCATCTACAAATCTTATTATTATAGAACCGTTAAACTGAGACACTGATGAAAATTTTTTTTTGAAATCAGGTATTATTGGAGTAATCTCTTTTCTAGATAAAACACCTAACCTACTTAATCTCCAAGTTTCTTCCCGAGGACTAGGCCAACTTTTGAAATCATTTGATGCTAATTTTCTAAAACTGTTTTCTTTGAATTGACTAACGTGGTTTTTTACGGAAGTAATATAATTGTTTTTAACTTTATGCAGCATTAATCAAACCTGCATAACCATTCTTCTCAACTTCCAATGCTAGTTCAGGGCCTCCAGATTTTATAATGCTACCGTCAGATAAAATATGAACAAAATCTGGAACTATATAATCTAAAAGTCTCTGATAATGAGTTATTACAACGATTGCATTATCTTCATTTCTTTGAGCATTAACACCATCAGAAACTATTTTTAACGCATCAACATCTAGGCCTGAGTCCGTTTCGTCTAAAATTGAAATTTTTGGCTTAAGCATCGCCATTTGTAATATTTCAAAACGTTTTTTCTCTCCACCAGAAAAACCAACATTTACAGCTCTTTTTAACATTTCATCTTTAACAAACATTTTTGAAGCAACTTTTCTGACTTCTTTAACAAACGCTAAATGATCTAATTCTTCCTCTCCAAGAAACTTTTTTCTAGAGTTAACAGCTTCTCTTAAAAAACTGATTCCGCCTACACCAGGTAATTCAACAGGATATTGAAAGGCTAAAAATAAACCAGACCTTGCTCTCTCATCAGCCTCCATCTTAGACAAAGACTGACCCTCTAAAAAAACTTCACCACCTTCTAATTCATAACCATCTCTACCTGCTAACATGTATGATAAAGTACTTTTACCTGAGCCATTAGGTCCCATTATAGCATGAACTTCACCCTTATTAACTGATAAAGACAAACCCTTTAGAATATCTTTGCCATCAAGTTTTAATTCAGCATTTTTAATTTCAAGTAATGACATATTTTTTCCGATATTGATTAAGTATTATAACTATCCAACCGAGCCTTCTAAACTGATCCCTATGAGTTTTTGTGCTTCAACCGCAAACTCCATAGGTAATTCTTTCATTACTTCTTTGCAAAAACCATTGACAATTAATGATGTGGCTTGTTCAATATCAAGACCTCTTTGTAAACAATAGAAAAGCTGATCTTCAGATATTTTTGATGTTGTTGCTTCATGTTCAACCCGAGCGTTGGGTGTGAATTGATTAATATATGGAACAGTATGTGCTCCACATTTGTCACCAATTAGTAAAGAGTCGCATTGAGTAAAATTTCTAGAACCTTTTGCATTTTTTTGGATTTGAACTTGTCCTCTATAAGTATTTTGGGCTTTACCAGCTGAAATTCCTTTTGAAATAATAGTTGACTTTGTATTTTTTCCAATATGGATCATTTTTGTACCAGTATCTGCTTGTTGTGCATTATTAGCAACAGCTACTGAGTAAAATTCACCAACAGAATCATCACCTTTAAGAACACATGAGGGGTATTTCCATGTAATAGCAGAACCAGTTTCTACTTGTGTCCATGAAATTTTAGATTTTTTTCCCAGACAATTTCCTCTTTTAGTAACAAAATTATAAATGCCACCTTTGCCATCTTTGTCCCCTGGATACCAGTTTTGAACTGTTGAGTACTTAATCTCTGCGTTATTCATAGCAACTAATTCTACTACTGCTGCATGAAGTTGATTTTCATCCCTTTGTGGTGCAGTACATCCCTCTAAATAAGATACATAAGTATTATCTTCTGCAATAATAAGTGTCCTTTCAAACTGTCCAGAATTTTGTTCATTAATCCTAAAATAGGTGGATAATTCCATAGGACATTTGACTCCTTTTGGTATGAAGACAAATGACCCATCTGTAAAAACAGCAGAATTTAAAGCGGCATAGTAATTGTCACTAATCGGTATAACTGTTCCAATATATTTTTTTACAAGATCAGGATGTGTCTTCACTGCTTCTGAAATAGGACAAAAAATTATGCCCTCTTTAGCTAATTTTTCTCTAAATGTGGTTGCAACTGAAACTGAATCAAATACATAATCTACAGCAACTCCTGCTAATACTTCTTGTTCTTTAATTGGTATACCTAATTTTTCATAAGTCTTTAACAATTCTGGATCAACTTCATCAAGACTATTTAATTTTGGTTTTGTTTTAGGAGCTGCATAATAATAAATATCTTGAAAATTAATTTTAGGAAAATCAACCATAGCCCAATTAGGTTCTTCCATGGTAAGCCATTTTTTATAAGCCTTAAGCCTCCATTCCAATAACCATTTAGGTTCTTTTTTCTTATGTGAAATAAATTTGACAATATCTTCACTTAGACCAAGTGGAGCCTTTTCAGCCTCAAGGTCAGTAACAAAACCATATTTATAAGTACTAGAAACTTCTTTTACTTTATCAATTGTTTCTTGTGTAGCAGCCATCTAACTTCCTTTTATTTAATGCTCTAAATATAAACTTTTTTATTATCATCTGTTAAAAATGTATTTTCAAAACTTAAAAAATTTCTTAAAGATATATCATTTAGAGATTTTCTAATAATCTCATTAACTTTTTTACATTTTCTACCTAATAAACAAATATCGCTGGCCTTACAGAAACTTTCAGATATATCAATACATGATAATAAAGTTATGGTCCTATCTAGAACTTCTATAATTTCTTCAATTAAAATTTTAGAAGAATTTTTGTTTAAAATATAACCACCAAGAGCTTTATAATTTGCCTTTATAAAATCACTTTTCGAAACTAGTAACTTCAATAACTTCCGAACTGTGTACAATGTAAATCCAGTTTCTTTTGATAATTCAGTTTCTGACATTTAGTTACCCGGTCTTTGAGCAAACAAACCAAGGAAAACTACAGGATAATCAGTTATTATGCTTAATTTTGACATAGAGATTATATAGTACACTTTTAGTACTAATTAAAGATTAAAGTTAAAATTTAATTTCTAACTTCATTTCTTAAATGATACTTTCCTTTTTTCATACCACTGAAAATTTCATCTAAATCAGGGTGTTCAAGAGGACCATTTTCACCATCGTCAACTAAATTTTGTTGAGAAACATAAGCAGTATAAAAAGTCTCTGTGTTTTCAGCCATTAGATGATAATAAGGTTGGTCTCTGGAAGGTCTAATTTCTGCAGGTATCGATTGATACCATTCTTCAGTATTTGAAAATTCAGGATCTACATCAACAATAACCCCTCTAAAAGGATAAATACGATGTTTTACAATATCTCCTATATTAAATAAAGGATTCTTGTAGACTTTAATATTATTTGGATTTTTTATCTCACTAATAGAATTATCCATATTTTCTTCATCTTTTTTTTTGCTAGACATTTTTTTACCTTAATTACTTTGATAAATTAAATAAAATTAGGTCTTTGACTTAACATTTATAACTTGTCTGCCTTTATACATACCTGTTTTAAGGTCAATATGATGTGGTCTATGTAATTCACCAGTATCTTTATTCTCAACATACGTATCAGGACTTAGGGAATCATGAGATCGTCTCATTCCCCTTCTTGATCTTGTAATTTTGCTTTTTGGTACAGCCATAATTCATTCCCACCGTAAAATATATATATTATGGTGGAGCTGGACGGGATCGAACCGACGACCTCCTGCTTGCAAAGCAGGCGCTCTCCCAATTGAGCTACAGCCCCATACATTCATAATTGTTTAGATATCCTTTGAAGGCCATGTCGTCAAGATTTTTTATAAATGAATGTCAAAATATT
Organism: uncultured SAR116 cluster alpha proteobacterium; assembly: GCA_902593735.1. GTDB lineage: Bacteria > Pseudomonadota > Alphaproteobacteria > Puniceispirillales > Marisalimonadaceae > Marisalimonas. The sequence goes on along the minus strand of CACJJL010000020.1, from coordinate 151 downwards.
TAACATTTTTTCTTATATATTATATGTTGATTAGTTATAAAACGATCAATAAGGAATGAAATGTTTTTTGGTGAATTAAAAACTAAATCATCTTTAGGTGGAATTCTATCTTCTTCTATAGAAATATATAAAAATAAAAATAAAATAAAAA
>CACJJL010000019.1 GCA_902593735.1 uncultured SAR116 cluster alpha proteobacterium | reverse complement strand
TTCTGAAAAACATTTTGCAGCATTCTTATATCTAAGACCACTATCAATTACATCATTTCCTAATACCCATATTAATAAGAATTCCATTTTAACGAATGCCTTTAAATAAAGGTTAGGGCATATGCCCTAACCCAAAGTTAATTAAGCAGTTTTTAAAGTTATTTGTCTTGGCTTTCTCTCTTCAGGCACTTCTCTTAAAAGTGACACAGTTAATAGACCATTAGACAATTTAGCTTCTTTTACATCTACGTATTGCTCTAATCTGAATTTTTGTTCGAAAGATCTTTTTGCAATACCCTTATATATATATTGCACGCTATTATCTTGTACTTCAGATCCTCCATTTCCTTTTATAGTAAGGACACCATCATGCACATCAATACTTATGTCTTTTTTGTTGAAGCCTGATACAGCTAATGTAATTTCATACTCATCATCAGATATTCTTATTATGTCATGAGCAGGAAAAGAACTTTGTTTTTGGTTAGAAATGCTTTCTAATTCATTAAAGAGGTTGTCAAAACCTACAAATGATCTTAAAGCAAGTGTTGGTAAAATAGTCATAATTATCTCCTTTTAAAGCGAGTTATATTCAACATCCCAATTATGGCGATGTTATTTGTTAAATTGCGACCCATTATAGCATCACTTGTTATATTTAATGTTGAAAATCTTTTTTTCAAGACCTAGTATTTAAAATTATTATGGAGGCTTATTTGGATACTACTAAATCTTTAGATACATTAATTGTTGGGGCTGGTTTTGCAGGAATGTATAGTTTACATAAACAGCTGTCTGATGGATTTAAAGCAGAAATTTACGAACAAGCAGATGATGTTGGAGGAACGTGGTATTGGAATAGATATCCTGGAGCTAGATGTGATATTGAAAGTATGGATTATTCATATTCATTTTCAGAAGAATTACAGCAAGAATGGAATTGGAAAGAAAAATATGGAACTCAACCAGAACTTTTAAAATATGCTCAATATGTCTGTAAAAAATTTAACTTAAAAGATAAAATAAATTTTAACACAAAAATAACAAAAGCAAATTTTAATGAAAAAAAACAAAATTGGTTTATAAAAACTGATAAAGATGAAGTTATCACTGCTAAAAATTTAATTTTAGCAACTGGAAATTTATCTACCCCAAACACACCTGATTTTCCTGGAATAAATGAATTTAATGGAAACATCTACCACACCGGTGCATGGCCAAAAGAAATGCCAAACTTTAAAGGAAAAAGAGTTGGTATAATTGGTACGGGTTCATCAGGTGTTCAATCAATTCCAATAATTTCAGAAACTGCACAACAGTTATTAGTTTTCCAACGCACTCCAAACTTTAGTTTACCAGCAAGACATAGAGATCTGCCGGAAGATCGAAGAGATGAGTATAAGAAAAACTATAAAAAATATAGAAATCTTGCCAAAAATTCTTCTTTTGGGATAGCTAAATATCAACCACCAACTCAATCTGCTTTTGATGTAAGTGAAAATGAAAGAAATGACATTTATGAAAAAGCTTGGCAAGAAGGTGGTCAAGCCATGTTATTTGCTTTTACTGATCTATTGACTAATGAGAAAGCAAATGAAACAGCTGCAGAGTTTGTGCGCAATAAAATTAGAAAAATTGTCAAAGACAAAAGAACTGCTGAATTACTTTGTCCCACTAATCATCCGATTGGAACAAAAAGGCTATGTTTAGATAGTAACTATTTTGAAACTTATAACAAAGAAAATGTATCGTTAATTGATGTTTCAAACAATCCAATTGAGAAAATTACTTACAATGGATTAATTACAAATAATACAAAATACTTATTTGATGATTTAGTTTTCGCAACAGGCTTTGATGCAATGACTGGTGCAGTAAACGCAATAGATATCAGAAATGAAAATGATATAAGCTTAAAATCAATATGGGACAAAGGTCCAAAAACATATTTAGGTATAATGGTATCACACTTCCCTAATCTTTTTATGATTACAGGACCACAAAGCCCAGGAGTAAAAAGTCAGATGATATTATCAATAGAGCAACATGTTGACTTTGTTCATAATTTGATAGTTCATAAGCAAAAAAATAACTTTAATAGTGTTTCAGCAAATTTAAATAGTCAGAATGAATGGGTTAATCATAATAATGAAGTTGCAAACTCAACTTTATACCCATTAGCTCATTCTTGGTATAATGGTGATAATATATTAGGAAAATCGAGGAATTTTATGCCCTATGTCGGCGGGGTTGCAAATTATAAAAATATTTGTGATGAAAAAATTAAAAATAATTATGAAGGGTTCGAATTTTTATAATTCTTATATTTGATAGAGAATTAAAATGGAAATATCAAAAGTTGAAGTGAATACCTACAAAATACCTTTACCTGAACCAGTTGAAGCTTTTGCTGCTGGAGTTATGAAAGCATTTGATTTGGTTACATGTAAAGTTGTTAATGATGATGGTGAATATGGCATTGGCTACATAACAGTCCACGAAAATCAAGGATTAGCTATAGCTTCAATCATAAAAAATAGTTTTATACCAATTATTTTAAAAAAAGATCCAAGACTAATAGAATTACTTTGGAAAGATATGTGGAAAGCAACACATTATGCAGGCAGAGGTGCACCAGTTAGTTTCGCTATTGCAACAGTCGATGTTGCCTTGTGGGATCTAAAAGGCAAATGCTTAAATGAACCATTATGGAGATTGCTCGGTGGCTTTAAAAAAGAAGTATTAGCTTATGCAGGAAATATTGATTTAAATTTTACAATAGAAAAATTGCTTAATGGGGCTTCTAAATCTCTTGATGACGGCTTCAGATCAATCAAAATGAGGCTGGGTAGAGAATATTTATCTGAGGATATTAAAAGATTAGATGCCATGAGAACTCATTTACCAGATAACATTATGTTAATGGCAGATGCTAATGAGGCATGGAGAATTGATCAAGCTTTAATAGCTTTTAAAGAGATAGAAAAATTTAATTTAGTTTGGCTTGAAGAGCCAATAAAACCAGATGATTTTGTAAGTTATGCTTACTTAAGATCTTTAGGGAAAATCCCAATTGCCGCAGGTGAAAATCTTCATACTCTTTCTGAATTTAATCAACTTATTAATGTTGGTGGTGTTGATTTTCTTGAACCTGACTTAACAACATGTGGAGGCATTACACCTTTCATGAAAGTAGCAAAATTAGCAGAAATAAATAATTTACCAATATGTTCTCATGGAGTTCATGAATTACATGTACATCTACTCGCATCATGCCCTAATGCGTCTTATTTGGAATTTCATGCATGGAGAATTGACGAATTCATTGAATCTCCTCTTAAAGTTAAAGGTGGTTTCGCGCAAGCTCCTGAAATGCCTGGACATGGTATAATTTTTGATTTTGATAAGTTAACAAAATTTCGTATCAACTAAAAAATTATAAATTGTTCTTTCAATAATCAATTATTAAAGGAAAACTTTATGGATAATTCTGCAAAAATAAAACAATTAGGTGCAAAGATGCTCTCAGATGCTGATAGTTCTGATGAACAAGATTTTGGCTCCTTTTATCTTTCAAGGTTTCTAGGTTTTCAAACTACTTATAAAGATGATTTGTGTATAGTCTCATTTGAAGCCAAAAGTCCTATGTTCAATCCTCAAGGAACTCTTCATGGTGGAGTCATAGCTACCGCTTTAGATGTATCTATGGGCCATTTATTACATCATAAAATGGGTGCTGGAGCAACATTAGAAATGAATGTAAAATATCTTCTTCCAATCAATGGAGGGCAAGTCAGATGCGAAGGAAGTTTTATCAAAAAAGGTAAAACGATTGTTTTTTTACAATCTCACTTATATAGAGAAGATCAAAGGTTAGCTGCTTATGCAAGTGCAACATGGATTCCTATTAATAAATAATATTTAATTTAAATTTCTAAAATTACTATATTCTTCAGCATTCATTTGGTGGTAATTTACTTTATCATAATTAATCTTAATTGGGTTGGGATCTACTATATCTATTTTTATCCCTCTGGATATTGCAATTCTTAATGCAATAGAAGTAATGTTAACGCTAAATGACGTACCTATAAAAATTATTTTTTGTGCTTTGTTCATCCAATCTTCAGCTTCTGAAAATCTATATAAGTCCGTATAAATTTCATCAAATAACAATACATATGGTTTTAAAGAAACACCGTTTTGGGGTATAAAACGACCATTATAAAATTTGATTTTAAACTTTTTCAACAATTCCTTTTTTAAAACTTCATCACTTGGATTTAAAGATAAATCTATTTCATTCCAATTTGCATCAAATGGAATTTGTTCTTCCAATTCATTTTTATAACAAACAACTTTATCTAATCTTCCATGAATAGATATGTAGTCTTTATTTCCAGCCTTACCGTCTAAACCATCAATATTTTGAGTTATTAACTTTTTATCAGCTAGCCAATAATGCGCTAAATTTGGTTTAACATTTCTGTAAGAAGCAAATCTTTTGAAATACCATAATAAAAAGTCCGCTGGATTATTTTCATACATGGACCTAGTAGCCATTTCTTGAGGTGTGTAATTAACACTTCCTACAGTCCAAAAACCATCATTTCCTCTAAATGTTGGTATACCACTACTTGCACTTACACCAGCCCCAGTAATATAGAGTTCATCTATCATTATTAAGCCTTATCATTAATTCTGTATTTGATTCAACTAACTAATCAATTTATTGCTTTTTATTCAAAATCTGCAAAAATTTTATTAAAAAAACATTGGAGTTTAAAATATGACTGACATTGATCTTGTTTATCTACCGATTGTAGGAAGGGGCCTTCAAATAAATATTATTTGTGCGATGCATGACATAAAAGTTAATTTGCTTATGAGTAAACCTATGGGTGAAGACTTTGATAAAGATACGCAGGCTCCTTTTGGAACGATACCATGGTTAAAAGATAATTCTAATGGAATAGAATTAAATGATTCATTGGCCATAGTTCAGTATTTAACTAATAAATATCCAGGCCCTCTCACACCTGCTTCAACTGAAAATGCAGCATTATCTGCTATGTATTGGTGTTGGGCACAAGATTATTACTCATTTGTATTATCTCCATTTCATGACATTATTACTGGCCACAATGAACCTTTTTGGAGAAATTTAAGATTAACAGACACATTAGCTGAAGGTGGCAAGGAACTAGGAATTTCTAATCTTACAAAATTACATCATAAAAGATTACAATATTTAGAAAATCACATTAAAGACAAAAATTTAGCTCCTTTTATTACTGGTGATGCATGTTCATATGCTGATATATTTATTTATACGTGTATAAGGACTGTACAACACACAGGTGGTTTTGAAATTTTAAGAGAAGCTTGTCAAGGTAAGCCATTTATAAACTACCCTAACATATTAAAAATATGTGATGAAGTCGAAAAACAGCCTAAAATTATTGAGACAATTGGATCAAAATTCAAAGATTGTCCAATTTAAAATAAATATATTTTAATGTTATCTATGATTTGGTGCTTATAAAAGATGCTTCATTCATAATTGTCATAACTCCAGTCTCAACCATAGCACCCGCTTCAACCCTGGTTTTGGTCAATTCTTCATCACTACCAAAATTCTTTAATGATTCCATAGATTCAAAATCCATAATTACAGTCAATTTGTTTTCATTATCACTTGGTGTACCTGCAAACACTAGTTTACCTCCATGAGCATTTAATCTATGTTCATTTTGTATGAACATCTCTTTCCAAGGCGCAAAACCTTTCGCCAGATCAATTTCCATTTTTACTAACATGAGTATCCTTCATTATTGTTTAAAAGTTATTACTATATGTTTAATTTAAATTTATAAAATTTTGAAATTAACCATTTTGTTGATATTCAATTATTTAGTATTATTTATTTAAATACAACCATTTTAAATTTTACATATAACGAATAACTGGAAAATAAATTGTCAGAAATAATAAATGTTCAAAATCTTGTAAAAAAATATGACAATAATTTTACAGCAGTAAAAAACTTAAACCTAAAAATTAGACAAGGTGAAATAATAGCCTTACTTGGTCCAAATGGTGCGGGAAAAACTACTCTTATATCAACTATTTGTGGCCTCTCATCAATTACTTCAGGTCTAATCAAAGTAAATGGATTAGACGTCATTAAAGATTATAGGAAAACGCGAGAACTTATAGGTTTAGTACCTCAAGAGCTAGCACTTGAGCCATTTGAAAAAGTGATTAATTCTGTTAAATTTTCTAGAAGATTGTTTGGGAAAAAAGATGATAATGAATATATTGAAAAACTTCTGACTAAGTTACAACTTTACGACAAAAAAAATAATATTATAAAATCATTGTCTGGTGGCATGAAAAGAAGAGTTATGATTGCAAAAGCCTTAAGCCATAATCCACAAATACTATTCTTAGATGAACCAACAGCAGGAGTTGATGTTGAATTGCGAAAGGATATGTGGAGTATTATAAAAGAGTTAAAAAACGAAGGTGTAACTATAATTTTAACTACCCACTATATTGAAGAAGCCGAAATGATTGCTGACAGAATTGGCATTATCAATCACGGTGAACTATTATTGATAGAAGAAAAAAGGGAATTAATAAAAAGAATGAGTGTAAAAACACTCAAAGTTAAGTTAAAGAAAACTCTGGATATTATTCCTACAAAACTAAAAAAATATAATTTGAAATTAATAGATGAAGGTAAATCATTTCTTTATCATTATAACACAGGAAAAGAAAGAACTGGAATTACATCATTACTCTCAGACATGAACAAAATTGGAATTAATCTTTTCGACATCCAAACAGAAGAAACTTCATTAGAAGAAATTTTTGTAAAAATAATTAAGGAATAATTAATGAATATTCGTGGCATACATGCAATTTACAGATATGAGATGAATAGATCATTTAGAACTCTTATACAAAGTCTTGTATCACCAGTTTTATCTACAATTCTTTACTTTATTGTATTTGGTGCTGCAATTGGATCACGAATGGATAATATTAGTAATGTTTCTTATGGAGCATTTATTGTTCCTGGACTTATAATGTTAACTGTGCAGATGCAAAGCGTAAACAACGCCTCATTTGGTATATATTTTCCAAAATTTATAGGAACAACTTATGAACTATTATCTGCACCATTATCTTTTGTAGAAATAGTTATCGGATATGTAGGTGCTGCAACTACAAAAGCATTCTCTATTGGTTTAATAATATTGTGCACATCTTATCTTTTCGTAGACTTGGATATTAAATATCCCCTTTTTATGTTTTGTTTTTTATTTATCACTTGTATGACGTTTAGCCTTTTGGGATTTATAATTGGTATAGTCTCAGACAATTTTGAGCAACTGAATATTGTCCCAATGCTTATTATTACACCTTTAGTTTTTTTAGGAGGTAGTTTTTATACAATAGATATGCTTCCCCCATTTTGGCAAAATTTTGCTCTACTAAACCCAATAGTTTATTTAATCTCAGGATTTAGATGGTCTTTTTTTGGTGTAGGAGATGTTCCTATTTTTACCAGTATTATATTTATGTTAATTTTTAAAAGTATTTGTATCAGCATAATTTGGTACATATTTAAAACAGGATATAAAATTAAAAATTAATCTATAATTTTTATTAATATTCAAATGAAAGGATTTTTTTAATGAAATTGTACACTTTTGCACCAGCAGCAAATGCTCTTAGAGTTGAAATGTTTTTAAGAGAAAAAGAGTTAAAATTGGAAACAATTTCAGTAAATGTTAGAGAAGATGAATTGTTCAAAGAACCATATAATTCAATGAATCCTTTTCATTGTATTCCTTTTCTAGAGTTAGAAAACGGGACAATAATTACAGAAACAATTTCTATTTGTCGTTATTTGGATGAACAAACTAAAAACTCAAAATTATTTGGAGATGATATAGAAGAACGAGCAATTATTGATATGTGGAATAGAAGAATTGAGTTAGATGGGTTTTTACCACTATTACATTCAGTGAGAAATAAAACATCATTTTTTAGGGGAAAGGTTGTTCCAGGAACTCGAACCAGCATCACTCAGTCTCCAGAAATAGTTGAACGTGGAATTGAGATGTTTGATATTTTATTAAATAGGATCGATCCACATCTGTCTAAAAATAAATTTCTTTTTGGTGATAAATTTTCTATAGCTGATATAACTAGCCATTTTATGTTTAATTTATCTAATATATTAAAAATTGATTTTGGACAAAAGTATAAAAATGTCTATCGATGGAAATCTGACTTAGAAAAAAGACCTTCAAACCCTTTGTTAGATAACTAATAATTTCTTGAGTTAGTAGATTGTGGAACCAAATACAAAAAAATTAGCTATAGTAACAGGAGGTGCAAGAGGAATTGGTCTAGCAACTGCCAAATTATTTAGTCAAAATGATTATAAGGTAGCAATAGTTGATAGAGACGAAAACGAACTTTCAAATTTATCTTTAACAAATAATTTAATGAAATCATTTTGTTACGATATATCTGAATTTAACAAAGTTGATATGATGTATCAAGAAATTCTCGAATGGCATAACAGAATAGATGTTTTAGTCAATAACGCTGGGGTTGCAGATTTTGGGAAAATAGAGTTGACAGATTTAAAAAGATGGAATGAAGTGATGAAAACAAATTTAGATGGTGCTTTTATATGCTCACAAAAAGTAATCAATCATCTAAAAACTACTAAAGGATGCATTATCAATATAGCATCAATATCTGGACTTAGAGCATCAACACTAAGGATTGCATATGGAACATCAAAAGCTGCAATAATACAACTTACCAAACAACAGGCTGCTGAATTAGGTGAATATGGAATTCGAGTTAATTGTATTGCTCCTGGACCAGTAAAAACAAAACTTGCTATGGCAGTTCATACTCAAGACATTATAGATGCATACCATGATGCAATTCCACTAAACAGATATGGAACCGAAAATGAAATAGCTAATGCTATTTATTTTCTAGCATCTGAAAAAGCTTCATACATCACAGGTCAAATTTTAGCTGTAGATGGAGGTTTTGAAGCTACCGGGGTTGGTCTTCCTTCTTTAAGAAAATAAAATTACATTAATAAACAGATTTTTAATTTCAATTTTTTTGATAATACTTTTACCCAAAATAAGCTAAACAAACATGAATAAAAATAAGCTTTATGGAATTATAAAATTTTAAGGACCATTTTTTAATTTATTCACTAATATTACTAAAATTATAATATATACAATTTTTATGCCTGTTAATACTAAATTATAAATAATTAAAGTATTAAAAACAATATTTTATATAAAATTATTAATGTTTTAATTTACAACTAACTTTTTTTCCTAATTAAGTATCTGTGTAATCCCTCAAAAACTAAAATATTATTTTGATTGTTTACTAAAGCTTTCATTTCTATAATACCAGTTGTATTTTGTGAAATAAGTTTCGACACAATTAACTGAGGATATAATGTATCTTCACGATAAACAGGCTTTAACATTTTTCCAGAAACTTCTAATAATCCTAATAAACTATCTTTAACTTCTGATGGGAAAGATCCTGCACCAGCAGCAGTTTGAATTAAAACCTGCAAACCATGAGCTAACATTTCTGGATGACCTCTTTCTTTACAAAATTCTTTATCATAATGTATCGGATCATTGTCACCTGAAGCAGCTTGAAACATTAAAAAAACAGCACTTGTTTGAGTTCTTGATGGCAATAGATACCTATCACCTACAGAAAAGTCTTCGAAATATTTACAAACTATTGATTTATGCATTATTGACATATTAACAAATTATATCTCAAATTTTTAAATAGCAAGATTTCAAAATAATTCTTTATTTAATTCTTTTTTTATGATCGAGTTTTATATATAGGATTAAATAAATTATGGATAGATTAAAAAATAAAGTAGCTCTTATCACAGGTGGTGCAAGAGGATTGGGTGCTTCAATAGCAAATCATTTTTTTAATGAAGGAGCAGAAGTCATTTTGTGTGATGTTAATATTAGTGATGCAAAAAAAAAGGCTAAGGAGCTAAATGGAAAAGCTTATTATATGGATGTTTCAGATTCATCGAATGTACTTGAAATATTTAAAAAAGTACAATCTGAGTATAAACAATTAGATATTCTTGTAAATAATGCCGGCATAAATGGATTTGAGGATAGGGAAGACTTACTTACTGATCGAGTTAAAGTTAATAATTCTCAAAGTAAAGAGTTTGCAGAAACAGGAATTATAAAAAGTCATTTTGATGTAACAGTAAATATGTCTGATGGCGAATGGCATAAAATGATTTCGATTCATTTAAATGGAACTTTTTTCTGTACTAGAGAAGCTCTTAAAATAATGAACAATCAACTTCAGGCTTCTATAATTAATATGGGATCTGTTTTAGGTACAACAGGTGGCCCTTCATCTCCTCATTATTCTGCAGCAAAATCAGCTATTCTTGGATTTACAAGAGCAACTGCTAGAGAGTTAGCTTCGAGGAATATTAGGGTAAATGCAATTGCTCCTGGTTATATTGATACAGATATGACAAGAAGTTTAGGTGATGTGAAAAAAATAGTTAAATCTGTAACTCCAATGAAAAAATTTGGTAGTGCTGATGATGTAGCTTGGGCTGCTGTTTATCTTGCCTCTGATGAATCAAAATTTGTTACAGGTCAAACAATTTCACCAAATGGTGGATTTGTTATGAATCAGTAAGACTAAAACTGCTGATTTATAAATTGAAATTATTTATGATTAAAATTTATTCACTTTTTCAATTACAACCAATAAATCTTTTGTTACCTTAAATAATGTAGAAATATTAAATTAACTAAATTACAAGATGCAGAAAAATGGCAAAAATTTTGTTTAATATTACGAATGGAACAGGTAATCCAACAAAAGCATCATTAGGATTTATGTTAGCAAGAACTGCTGTTGAGGAAGGTCATGAGGTTACAGTTTTCTTAAACGCAGATGCGGTAAGTTTAATGAGAACTCCAGTTCTTGAAAACTTAGTGGGCTTAGGAACAGGAAAATTGAAGGAACATTTTGATATACTTAAAAAAAGTAAAGTTCCAATATATGTTTCAGCAATTTCATGTGAAATAAGAGGTGTTACAGACCAGGATTTAAAAGATACCAACTCTAAAAAAGTTTTGCCAAAGACTTTACTTAACTTATCCTTAGAAGCGGATAGAACTTTCGTATATTGATTTTTTAGTATCTTTAAGATTTAAACTGAACATAATTCCGATCTTGTAATAAATCTCTTACCTCGACCATTATCAAGAGAAAACATTCCACCTTGTCCTTCAACAACGTCAATTATCAGTCTAGTATGTTTCCAAGCCTCAAATTGAAGTCCCCCAATATAAAAAGGTACGCCTCCTATTTCACCCATCTGAACATCATGGTCAGCTATTAAAAAATCACCTTTTTGGAAACACATAGGCGCTGAGCCATCACAACATCCACCTGATTGATGAAAGATAACGTCACCATAATCTTTTTTTATTTCATCTATTAATTCTAAAGCAGCTTCAGTAGCTTCAACTTGATCTAACATAAATATTACCTCACAAAACGAGGGCGCAAAATTCTTTGCGCCCATTGATTTTTTTTCTTAAAAGAAGCCAAGTTTTTTTGGACTGTAACTTACTAATAGATTCTTTGTTTGTTGATAGTGATTTAACATCATTAAGTGGTTTTCACGACCAATACCTGATTGTTTATAACCACCAAAAGCAGCATGAGCAGGATAATCATGATAACAGTTTGTCCATACTCTTCCAGCTTTTATTGCACGGCCAAATCTATAAGAAGTATTGAGGTCTCTAGTCCAAATTCCAGCACCTAGTCCATAAAGAGTGTCATTGGCAATCTCTAAAGCCTCTTCGTCTGTTTTAAATGTACAGACAGACACAACTGGCCCAAAGATTTCCTCTTGAAATATTCTCATTTTATTATGGCCTTTAAAGATAGTTGGCTGGATATAATAACCATTTGCCATTTCACCACTCATTTGAGCAACATCACCACCTATTAGCACTTCGGCACCCTCTTTCTTCCCAAGATCTAGGTATGACTTTACTTTTTCATACTGTTCAGCAGACGCCATGGCTCCAATCATAGTGTTAGAATCTAATGGATCTCCTTGAACAATAGCTTTAGTTCTTTCGATACAACGAGCAATAAATTTATCGTATATATCTTCATGAATTAGAGCTCTACTTGGACATGTACAGACTTCACCTTGGTTTAAGGCAAACATAACGAAACCTTCGATACATTTGTCGAAGAAATCGTCATCAGCATCTGCAATGTCTTTAAAAAATATATTAGGAGATTTGCCTCCAAGTTCTAATGTGCTTGGTATTAAATTCTGACTTGCATATTGTAGAATCATTCTTCCAGTTGTAGTTTCTCCAGTAAAGGCTATTTTAGCTATTCTTGTACTAGATGCTAAAGGTTTACCTGCTTCTAGACCATAACCATTAACAATATTAACAACTCCAGCAGGTATCAAATGTCCTATAAGCTCCATTAGGACCATTATAGATGCAGGAGTTTGTTCAGCTGGTTTTAAAACAACGCAATTACCAGTTGCCAACGCCGGTGCTAATTTCCAAATTGCCATTAATAATGGAAAATTCCATGGAATAATTTGCCCAACAACACCTAATGGTTCTGGTATCAAATAAGAAACAGTGTCATTATTAAGCTCAGCAAGTGTTCCCTCTTGTGCCCTAATCACACTGGCGAAATATCTAAAGTGATCAATACCCAAAGGTAAGTCAGCAGCTGTTGTTTCTCTTATACCTTTTCCATTGTCCCAAGTTTCAGCCTCAGCTAACATTGGAAGATTATCTTCTATAATTTGAGCAATTTGTATAAGCATGTTACTTCTTTCTGTAACGCTTGTTTTACCCCAATCATCTTTTGCCGCGTGAGCTGCATCGAGAGCTGAATTAATATCTTTTTCATTTGATCTAGCAATTTTACATAAAACTTTACCATTAATAGGTGTGATATTATCAAAAAATTGACCGTCAATCGGATCAACAAATTTGCCATTGATATAATTTCCATATTTTTCTTTGTATTTGAAAGCCATAAATACTTCCCTCCCCCTAATTTTTAAATGTTAATATTAGATAGTAATTTTAAACTAGCATTTATGTAAACATAAAAATTGGCATTTTAGTGAAAATTGTTATCATTATCAAACAAACCATAAAAAAATAATATTATCAGGGACCCAAATATCATGAAAAAATATATTATTACAGGAAAAAACTCACAAGAAACAGCAGCTTCAATGTTAAACAAACCACAAAATAGAAGAGAAATTACTGAGCCTTTAGCAAAGGCATTCGGAGCAAACTTTATCGAATTTCTATATTTAAATCATCCAGATTTTGATTTCTTATGTATTGTAATGGCAAAAAATGATGAAGATATGGCAGCAGTATCAAATTTAATCTATGCAAGCGGCGCTTTTAATGTATTTAATTGGTACAGAGCATTTGAAGCTGAAGAATGGAAAAATATATATGAATTAGCGTCTAACAATATGGCTTCCTACATAACTGCAAAGCAAAAAGCTAAGGAGGAATAATTGTACGGACGAAATATCAATTTTACTTTACTAGCACCATCCTTATGGGCTGTAGTTGAGGCTATTGCATCAAATATAGAGGAAGAAAAATACAAAAGAATGTTATTTAAAACGGGAGATAATAGTGGATTTATTATAGAGGTTTTTGAAAATATATCCATTGCAGGAAAAAAAATTGAAACTATGAAAGCGTTGCAAGGACTTGGTGAACAAGCTATGGCAAAAGTTTCTATTCAAGAAGGTTCAGTTATAAAAAAATAAATGTTTTAAACATTCTAAAATTTGAGATAATAAATAAGTACAACTTTTCAAATATTTAAAATATTTTTAGAAAGGGATTTAAAATGTCAAAAAAACATTATATTTGCACACACACTTGGTCTAACACTGACATAATAAAAGATGTATTGGCACAGCAAAGTGAAATGACTGTAAGAGAATTTTTTGAGGGATTAAAAAGTGAAAAAGCTGAAACTCTTCAACATTGGATGGGAAAAGATGACTTTTTTTTCTGTCACTGGTATGCAGAAGATGAACAATCAATTATTGATGTACTAGAAAAAGCTGGTTTAAATGATTTGATCGTTACTATGCCAAGTGAGATGCAAAGATATGTGTCATCAGATAAAATTTCAGATGATAAACTTGTAAACCCATTCGAAAAATAAATATATTAATAGGGAATTCGAACAATCGTTATTTATGACTAATGAATTTAATACAGAAATAAGATCATTAAAAATGCAAATTGCAAAATTGCAATTAGAGTCAAAACTTCGTCGCAATTTAGCATCAGAGCTTGATAAACAAAAACAAATTGCTAAAAATGCAGAAGAATTAGCTAATGAAAAAAGTAAAGAAATCGAAGAAATTGCTAGCCAATTATCTAAATATCTTTCACCACAATTATATGATTCAATCTTTAGTGGTGAAAAAAAAGTTTCCATTGAGAGTGAAAAAAAATTCTTAACTGTTTTTTTTTCAGATATAATTTCATTTACAGAAATTTCTGATAAGATGGATTCCGCTCCTTTGACAAAAATGCTTAATTTATATCTTACAAAAATGTCTGAAATAGCCCTTAGTTTCGGTGGAACTATAGATAAATATATTGGAGACTCTATAATGATCTTTTTTGGAGATCCTGAAAGCAAAGGTAAAAAAAGAGATGCTATAAGTTGTGTGCAAATGGCAATAGAAATGCAAAATTCAATGAAAAAACTCTCAAAGATATTTATGAGAGATTTTAACCTTCCCTATCCTCTTAACATGAGAGTAGGTATTAATTCTGGAGAATGTACGGTTGGTAATTTTGGAAGTGACAAACGTTTAGACTATACCGTTATTGGTGGGTCTGTTAATCTCGCTTCTCGATTAGAAAGTAATTCCCCTTCTGGCAAAATTTTAATATCAGAAAAAACAGAATTTCTTATAAGAAATGAGATTAAATGCAAAAAGTTTGATAAAATAAAAGTTAAAGGAATTAATAAATCAATTAATACATTTTTACCAATTTTTTAAAATAATTTTAGAGAAATTATTAATATGACAGCTTTATTATAAAACAAAATTATTTAGCAAATCTTTAAGGATTGTTAAATGACCAAAATAGCTATTAAAGCAATCTTTTTGAAATTTTCTACTTAGATTATATATAATGAGAATTTAGCATAAATAGAATAAAATCAGGAGTATTTTCTCGAAATATAACATGAAAAAATTGCTGTAAACTTCTACCTTTAAAATTATATTAAAAAATCTAATCCAGGTTGGGAGATCTAGTGGAGGTGTTTGAAACCACTTGAGCAGGCACTTAAAAAATTTTTGCTGACAAGGTTATCTTTATGGATCTTGTTGGTCCTACTATCTCAACTACTTGGGGAAGCTTAGCTTCCAAATTGATAAAAAAAAGGATTTCTAAATAACAATAGTGCATGAAAAATGTAAAGATATAGGAGAAATTTGTGATTATGTGTATCCTTGATTGAGAAAAGTTGAATGTCAAGGAGGTAGCCGTGATGATTTTAAATATGGAACAATTAATGAAAATATTGTAGTAAATGAAATAAAAATTAAGAAAATGATATAATTGTTGCAGATCAATCTTGGATTATTTGTGTAACTCAGAATATTATTCAAGAAACTGTCTATTTCTTAAAAAAATATCTAAACAAGAAGATCTACTTGAAGACCAAGTTCTTTAATAAATGTTCAGGATTGGTACAAATTTTAGATTTATAAAAAAATTTAATTTTCAAAATCATATTTTTTTAAAGAATTAATAATGTATGGATAGGTTGTTAAGTGTTGATTTTGTTTGGTTAATGCAAATTTTATCTTTGATAAATGATTATCTTTTAAGAACTTTTTAACAAAATCTAAATGCTTTCTAGCTATATCAAATTTATTTAAAGAGTCATATGCTAGACCTAAATGAAGATTCCACCATACAAAATTTTTGTGTTGTAAAGGCTCTAATACATCAATAATTTTTTTTCTTTCTCCACTTGTTTGATAACATTGAGCTAACAAATAGTTATCCCAAGTTGCGTAATTTCCAGTGTCCAATTCATAAGCTTTCTTACCTATATCCCAACATCCTCTTTGAAATTGACATCTATTCTTTTTTACAGTTTGATAATTTTCGGCGCTAGAAAAAACATCCTTTTTCTCACATTCTCCTCCAAAAGCTAAACTATATCCAATTTTGCCAAGTAAATGAGGTCTTTCACCAGCTAATTTATAAGCTTTTTCAGCAACATTAAACATTTCTTGCCAGTTTTTATTAAAGAATTCAATCTGCAATTTCGTAGCATATCCAAATGCATGCTGAGGGTCCAAAATTAAACCTTGATCGATCTCTTTAGAAGCTTCATCAAGCATATATTTGAATTTGTCAGTAATTGAAAATGATGAATATTGTGCTCTTTTTCTATCTGCTAACCATATCCATGCATCAGCATAATTAGGATCTTTTTTAATTGATTTTTCTAAACATTCAATTGCTTTTGGGTTCAAGGATGGAGTTACAGCACCTCTAGCGAAATTAATACATTCATAAATTGATATATCATCTGTTGAAGATGTTGCTATCTTTTGATTGATATCTTTTGAAAGTACAGCTCCTGCACCAACCAGTTCATTGATAATTTGTTTAATAATTTCATCTTGTAATTTAAATATATTTTTACCAGTCAAGTTTCTATCGTAAGTTTCTGACCAAATATTTGATATACTTTTAGCATCTATCAAATCAACCTTTACTCTTAACATATTATCAATCTGCATGATGTTTCCATCAACTAAATAAGACGCATTTGTAAATTTAGAAACTTCATTAAGACTATTTGGTGTTTTTTTTAAATTTAATATATTTAATGACTTAGAGGATTTTGTTAACTTAGAACCTAAGTCTTGTGATATACCAAGAGCTAGTAATTTTTCTTTTTTAGTATTATTAAGGCTTTTGAATGGAAGTACAACTATCTTACTACTATCAAGTTTTTGTTTTGTATTTAAAATCTTAGAGAAGAGCAACACTATGAAGATAGTAGCAATAGCCCCTCCTATAATAGCTAAAAGCTTGGTATTAGATAATTGTGTTTTAAGCTTTCTCTTTTGTGATGGGTCTATTAATAAGTCATAGGCATGAAATTGATTTTGCTTAACTTTTTGTATGCCTAAGTCGTTGAACTTATAATTTGTTTTATTGGCAACAAGATCATAAACATTCTTGGATATAGTAATACCACCTTGCTGAGCTAAAGCCTCTAATCTAGCTGCTACATTAACACCATCTCCAATAAGGTTAGCATCACCTTGTTTAACAACATCTCCCATATTGATGCCTATACGGTATTCTAATTTAACTTTCGTTGTGGCTTGATCATTATAGGCTTTAATTAGTCTATGAAACTCTACTGCTGTATTAACAGCAGCAACAGCACTCTGAAACTCTGCAAACACAGAATCTCCTCCTGTATTGAATATACGACCTTTTTGTTTTTTAATAAGGGTTTCTATTATCTTATTACAATCATTTAGACTGGCTACAGTAGCATCCTCATCTTTTTCCATGTGTTTACTATAGCCAACTACGTCAGTGGCAAATATTACAGCTATCTTACGATCTATGTCTGAGGAATTCATTTAATATATTTAAGCATGTTTACGATCATTTATCAAATCCATATTTTAATAAAACTTCTTCATAGACAGGATAACTTAAATGTTCATTATTGTATTTTTTAAAAATTTTATAAATGCTCGAAAGTTTGTTACCTTTGATTGATTTTTTTACATTTTCAAAATGTTTTTTTGCTAATTCGAATTTGTTTGAAAAGTGTGATGCCACCCCGGAGTGTATCTCAAAGAAAAAATTTCCATTGTGTGGCATTGGACTAATCATTTTAAGAGCGTTTTCTCCATCTTTAACTATGTTATAACAAACTGCTAAAACATAATTATCCATAGCTGCAAAGTTACCAATATCTAATTCATGAGCCTTAAGTCCCATCTCCCAACATCCTTTATGAAACTTGCATTGCTTATTTGTGTTTGGTTTAGGGTTTTCAGAAATTCTAGTAACATCATCTAAAGTACATGAACCACCAAATGCAACATTAACAGCCAAATTACTAAGTATACTTGGGTCACCAATATTTAGTTCAAACGCTCTGTCAGCAATGTTAAACATTTCCTCCCAATTTTTTTTATGAAATTCAATCATTGTTTTTACAGAAAGACCTTTTGGAGACAGAGGATCAAGAAGAAGACCTTTATTTATATAAATATCAGCATCTTTTAATAAGTGGTCATTTTCACCCATTGGATAGTCAGCATATAAATTTCTTGTTCTCTCAGCAAGCCATATCCATGACGGTGCATAATTAGGATCTTTCTCTACAGAGTTTTTTAAGCATTCAATTGACTTTGGTCTATATTTACGATCCGTACTAGCTTTTCTAGCTAAATTAACGCATTCATAAATAGAAAGATCTTCGGTGCTAACCGTTTCTATTTTTTTGTTGATATCCTTTAATAAGATTGCGCCCGCACCAACGAGTTGATTTACAA
The DNA here is from genome assembly GCA_902593735.1 of uncultured SAR116 cluster alpha proteobacterium. GTDB lineage: Bacteria > Pseudomonadota > Alphaproteobacteria > Puniceispirillales > Marisalimonadaceae > Marisalimonas. The sequence continues at coordinate 328 of CACJJL010000019.1, read as the reverse complement.
TCTCTTTAATGATTGTATCTTGAAGAATAAAAATATTTTTTCCTGTTAGCTCCTTGTCATATGTTTCCGACCATATGTTTGAAATATTTTCACCATCGATGAGATCTACTTTTACCCTTAAAATGTTACCTATTTTCCTTACATTTCCGTCTAAGATATAAGAAGCTTTACTATTAAATGATAAGTCTTTTAAATTGCTTGGTCTTTTATTTATATTTAGTATATTTAGTGACTTAGATGACTTTGTTAGCTTGCTACCTAAATCTTGTGATATGCCTAAAGCTAATAAATTTTCATTTTCACTAGTGTTTAGGCTTTTGAAAGGAAG
>CACJJL010000018.1 GCA_902593735.1 uncultured SAR116 cluster alpha proteobacterium | reverse complement strand
ATCTATGAAAAATTTAATAGCTATGGTTTCTCAAACAGATAGTACTGCATTAATTTTAGGTGAAACTGGTACTGGTAAAGATATTGTTGCTCAAGCTATTCATAAATGTTCAAAAAAAAAAGGTCCTTTCATCACTGTAAATTGCGCCGCCATACCATCAGAATTATTGGAATCAGAGCTTTTTGGACATGAGAAAGGATCATTTACAGGCGCAGACAAATTAAGAAAAGGAAGATTTGAACAATCTAGTGGTGGGTCACTTTTCCTTGACGAAATTGGAGATATGCCTTTACCTCTTCAGGCTAAATTACTTAGAGCTATTGAAAATAAATCAATACAAAGAGTTGGTGGGGCTGAAGACATAAAGATTGATTTAAGGTTGATTTGCGCAACACACAGAGATCTTGAAAAAAAAGTTGAAAGTGGAGAATTTAGAGCTGATTTGTTTTTTAGAATAAATGTTTTACCAATTACAGTCCCCTCTCTTGCAGAGCGAAGAACAGACATACCAGCTCTTCAAAGCAAACTTTTAAAAACTGTAAAAATTGAGGAATTTGAAAAACCAATATTCACAGCAGATGCAATCACTGCACTTTCCAAGCATAATTGGCCAGGAAACGTTAGAGAATTAAAAAATGTGATTGAGAGAGCTTGTATAATTTTTCCAGGAAAAGAAATTACAAGTACAAATGTATATGAAAATTTACTCAGGTTGAAAGTTCCAACAGTTGCAGAAGAACAAAATGCTCTCTGGGAAATGACAACTGATTTAAGCGGAATAACTAATTTAGAAGATAATAACACAAGCAATAATTCTGAGGATTTTTTACCACATCCAAAGAATTATAAAAATTGGTTTTCCTTTTATGACGAAATAGACTTAAGAAGGCATCTTCAAGATGTTGAAATAGTTCTCATAGAAGAAGCACTTGAAAAAACAAACAATAAGGTAGCTCTTGCAGCAGATAAGTTAAAACTTAGAAGAACTACCTTAATTGAAAAAATGAAAAAATATTCAATCAACATTAATCAGAATATTAATTAATTAATCTTAAAAAAACTTCACCACTTGCGTTAGCTTGAGCAAGCATAGAAGAAGCAGCTTTAGACATAATTTGAGCTTTTGTTAACCTAGCTGTTTCTAGAGCGAAATCAGCATCTTCTATTTTAGATAATCTTGAAGAAGAATTATTCTTAGCGTCAAGTAAATAACTTAATCTATGATCGATTGCATTTTCACTTGCCCCAAATTTTGCTCTTGTATTAGCTATTGTATCAATTGCAGTATCAACTGTAGTCAAGGCTGATGTCGCATTTGAAGCATTTGATACTGAAATAATAGATCCTGGAGTTGATGCACTACTAGATGCTTGAGCTTGAAACCCTAGTTCACCAACATCATCGCCTGATATTTTTATAACATCACCAGCAGTATGAGTTAATAAAATTTGTCCCTTAAATGTAACTGAACTATTCACTGAAATAGTAGCTCCTGTTGCATCAGTATGACCATCAAAAAAAACACCCGGTGTACCATTATGGGCAATTACAATATCAGCACCACTTGCACTGGCAAGTTGAACTTCTCCACTTGAGTTTGCTGAAGCAACAATATCCCCTATTGACGCATTATTAATTGCAGTAATAGTTTCAGTTTCATTTGTAACACTGCCAAAATTAATTGTATTACCATTAATACTTATATTTGAAGCAGCTGTTGAGGCTTCTGAAAAATTCAAATCTAATGTTACTAAATTATCCCCAGAAGCGGTTACATTAGTTGATGATGAAACTGCATTAATAGCAATTGCTTTTGATGCAGCTGATGCGCTATCTGATGCTCCAATTGCAACATCATTTATTTTAATGTCATGAGATGCTGTAAGAGCATTTGTTGATACTAAATCTGATCTAATGACGGTGCTAGAGTCAACTTCATTAAAACCAAATCTTGCTAAATCATCAATATTTCCACTATTTGATGCATATCCGTTAGCCTTCGTCATAGCTTCTATTTTAACAAAAGTACCATCAACATTTTCTAATTTTATATATCCTAAATATGTACCCGCAGTAAAGCCGGCATCAGTTGGCGCATTCCCTCCTATGACAATATCATTACCGGTAGTATTTGATAATGTAATTGTATTATCAGAGTTAAGAGTGGCTGTTACGCCTCCTGCTTCTTGGTTTATCTCAGTGACTAAATTTTCTAAACTTGTTTGTATTGAAATTACATTAGTATTAATAGTAAAAGTATTACTCATACTTAAAGAACTTTTTGCAGCAGAAGTGAGTTTGTTAAAACCTGTTGCTGTTGCTCCATGTGAATTAGAATTAGCATTGATAGCTGTTACTAATGCGGCTGCGGTATTATTTCCTGATGATAAGTTATCAGTTAAGTTTGCAGCTAAAGCGTTTTGTGAATTAATTTTGATATCACTCGCTGCAAGATTACTACTATTGTAAGTAAACCCTGTTACTCGTCCACTGGTAAACTCTTTTACACCTGACGAGCCAGATAAACCCAGGGCTGTACTGTCTGATTTAACTAGACTAATAGAAATATTATCATCTTTATTCTCTCCTATCAAAAAATTTACCTTATCCAAAGACCCGTCCAATAACTTGATTGTATTAAATTTTATCATTCCAGTAAGAGAGTCTATTTCAGTTAAATAAGAATTTATTTCAACTTGTAAAGTATTTCTATCTGCAGTTGTTAAAGTAGTACTACTTCCTTGAACAACTAATTCTCGTATTCTAGCGAGTATATTATTTATAGAACTCAGACCATTATCGGCGGTTTGAGTGAGCAATTTTCCTTCTCCTCCATTAGTAATGGCTTCTTGAAGTGATAAAATTTGAGCATTAAGTCTTGAGATCGGACCAATCGAAGATGGATCGTCCGAAGCTTTGTTAATTCTTTTACCAGACGATAGCCTCTCTGTACTTTCAGTGATCTCTTTTATTTGATTAGATATGTTTCTCTGAATAAACTGAGATGCAGTCAAATTACCTATATTAAGCATATATAAATTCCTCCACGAATTATAATAAGAATACAGCAGTAATTACGACTGAAAATTAAATTTGTTTAATTTTTTTTTAAATAATAATACAATTTTAAAATTCGTATTACTAATTCATAGAATATGCTTTTAGTCTTTTATTAAATTTATTATGATTTTTTGATAAATTTTGTAATTTTTTTTCTGTTGCTTTAATGTTTTCTAAATTATTTTCAACTAGTTTTCCTATTCTTTTCTTAATATGATTTTTCTTAATCTCACTCTCTTTAATTTTTTCTATTATTAACCTTCTTTGAGCATCAAGATGTGAAATTTGAGAGAATTCATTATTATAAATTAAATCTGAAATTTTTTTTGATAGATTTTCAAGCAAATCTAAGTCTGAATTAAGAGTATCCATTATTATTTCTCTAAGGATGGGATTTCTTCCCATCCTTCCATGATTTGCTTAATAATATTAATAGCTTTTACAATCCCATCTTCAATTTTTTGACTAAATCCTTTAATGATTTCATGACGGCAATATTCATATAGTTGAAAAAGATTATTTGCAATTTCTAGAGCTTTGTCAAAATCTAGACTTGTTTGAAGACCATAGATAATAGATAACGATTTACTTAGGTTTTTTGATCTATAGCGTACATTTTTTTCTTCTAAAGCCTTATCAACTAAATATTGGTTTTGTTTTTTCTTTCTCTGATCTTGAATATCTAAAACAATTTTTTGCATTGAATTAACAAGTTCTTTCATTAAAGCTCTTACTATTTCATGTGAAGATGTGACAGCATTAGATGACTGTTGTGTCTTTTTATATTCATTGATATATTGATTATTTTTCATAATTAGTTATTCATCTATATATAATTAAGTTTAAGAAATTTGATTTTTCATAAATTTTATGTTTAATTTACAACATGATTGTTAATAGTTCACAAAACCCTTATACCGTGAGTGAGATTTATGCTTCTAAACCGTTAAGGAATGAAAGCTCTAGTCTATCTGCAAACAGTGTGCCAACCAATGGTAGAATAGTAAATGAAACTAGCGTTACAAAAAGACCTTTAAATAACACACCTCCTAATTTTATTAGGCATGTTTATCTAAACAATCAAACTGCTAGTAATGGTTCACTGACTGAAAGCTTCATAAGGTCAAGAGCTTCTCTTTCACCCTCATACTTTTATAATGAAATTGCAACTCGCTATAATATGATCAGTACAATTCCTAAAGATCTTACTCAATTAAAAAAATCATTTGAAAGATACGCCTGAGTATAAATAACTGAATTTTTGGCATAACTATTGCACTGTTTTCCTACTAAAATAAATTGGAGATTGATATGCCAACAGTTAATTCTAATACTGCAGCTCAGTTTGCTCTTAATAAAATGGCTGCAACAGAGCGTGACATGACAACGGCAATGGAACGTTTGTCATCTGGCAAGCGTATAAATCATGCAGGTGATGACGCAGCTGGAGCAGCAATTGCTGACAGAATGACTGCACAAATTAAAGGTTTAGAACAATCTGTAAGAAATGCAGCTGATGTTATTTCAATGGCACAAGTAACTGAAGGAGCATTAGATGAATCTTCGTCAATCATCCAAAGAATAAGAGAATTAGCAATACAATCTGCGTCTGATGTAATGAATGCAGAAGAACGTTCGTATTTAGATGCAGAGGTTGTTCAAATGCTAGCTGAATTAGATCGTGTAACAAGAGATACTACTTTCAATGAAATAGCAGTTTTAGATGGATCATTTGCAGATAGACGTTTTCAAATTGGAACTCATGAGCGAGAATTTGCACAATTATCAATTTCATCAATGAGATTAGATAGTTTGGGAGCTTATAAAGCGAAATCACAAGGAACAGAAACAACTGACGACACTGGAGGTACGGTTGATAATGACAATTTAGCATTAAATGCTTATGCCGTTGCTGACACATCAGAAACAAATTTGGTACAAGCAGAATCATTTACGATACATGGTATTTTGGGGAGTTCATCTGTAACCGCTGCTGAAGGATCGAATGTAAGAGATATAGCAACTTCTGTTAATGCTGTTTTTGACTCTACTGGAGTAACAGCTATAGCTTCTACTCAACTTAAAATTCAGGCAAAAACTTTGGATGCTCTTTTTAATGGTCAAACAAGCGTTTCATTCAGTATTCAAGGGAAAAACACAACAGCAACTACTATAGCTGCAAACGTTACATTAAGTAACAATGAAGGAAGTTCAGTACTTTCTGAACTAAGAGATTCAATTAATAATTATACGACAACCACTGGGGTTACAGCTACACTTTCAACAGATAAATCATCGATTATAATGGTCCAGAACGAAGGTTATGACATTAAACTAGGTGACGTTAATTTTGCCGGCGATACTAATACTGACGGAGCTCAAAGAACTTTGTTGGTAACAAGCTTAGATAATGATGAAGTTGTGGCTGGAGACGCAGTTTCCTTAGGTGACACAAACGTAACAACAACAGATCAAGATGGTATATTTTCCGGTGATACTAGTGGGAGTATAACTATTGGAAAATTAACAACAGGGAATGGTACGGGTGGTACAGCTTTCACAGCATCAGGTCCTCGCAAACTTGCAACAAGCGCGACTGCAGTTGTTGCACAACAAAGAATTAGACAAACTGAGGAAGGAATTAATGGTACTGGGTCCATGACTATTGCTAACTCTGCTACCATTCTTAATTCTTTTATAACAATTACTTCAGATGCTGCAACAACTACTAGTGGCCAACCTGATACAACTTTTAAGATAGTTGGAACTGATGTACATGGAAATGCTCAAGAAGAGACGATTCCAGTATTTAGCGGTGCTGCAACGCAAACATCTACTAAAGTCTTTGGTACAGTTACATCTGTAGTACCCTCTAGAGAACACGCAACTGCTCAAGTTAATGTAGGAGTTTTGCAAACAATCGCTAAGCAAGCAGCACTTGTTACCGTTACAAGCTCTACTGGTGACGAAAGTGATAAAACAATTACAGTAACTGGTGTTGGAATGGATGGCACATCACTATCTGAAGTAATAACTGGGCCAGCAGTAGGTAAAACAGTTACAGGCAGAAGAATTTTTACAGAAATACACACTGTTGTAGTATCCGGTGATACAGCTGCATCAATTGATATTGGATTAAAAGCGGCGGATTCTGTAATTGTCACTGGACAACTTGAAATGTCCTCTAGCAACAGTTTTACAGTTGTTGGCGAAGATGGAAAAGGATTATTTGAAGCATCACCTGGTGCGGCATCATTAGATAAATTATCTGGTGTCAATGTTAAAACAAGACAATCATCAATAGACGCCTTACGTGTTTTAGACAGATCACTTGACAGAATTCATAAAGAAAGAGCGAAGCTAGGAGCATTGATGAGTAGAATGGAGAAGGCTATAGATAACTTATCAAACGTAGCTTTGAACACTAATGCTTCTAGAGGTAGAATTGAAGATGCTGATTTTGCAAAAGAGTCTGCACGTTTAACTAAGGCACAAATCTTACAACAATCTGCCATGGCCATGATAGCTCAAGCAGGAAAAGCACAACAAAATGTGCTTCAATTGTTACAAAATTAAATCCTCCAATAGTAAAAAAAAGGCCACCTCATGGTGGCCTCTTTTTCTTAATCTCTCCAAATTATCCTTGAAGAAGAGCTAATAAGTTTTGCTTTGAGGCATTTGCCTGAGCTAACATTGAAGTTGCAGCTTGTGACAAAATTTGAGCTTTAGTCATTCTAGATGTCTCAGCAGCAAAATCAGCATCTTGGATTCTGGCTTTAGCAGCTTCAGTATTTACCTTTAATGTTGTTGCATTATTGATAGATGCATCAATTCTGTTTTCTACAGCACCAAAAGATGATCTAAATAAAGACAAGCTATCTAAAGCAGCGTCAATTTTCTCAAGAGAGTTTAGAGCATTCCTTTCTGATCCAACAGAAACACCTGTTCCTGAAACCTCAAATGACTGACTTTGATTTTTGACACCCATTTTTTGTAGGATAGTCTCAACTGATTCAGCAGCTGCTAAGTTTGCAGTTGTATCATCACCTACGGCTTCAATTTTAATCGGATCTCCGTTAGAATTGGTTAGTGTCATGTTACCTTCAGCTTTTACTTTATCACCTGCAAGGGCAATACCCACTTTGGCACCAGCAGATTGTAGAACTGTGTCAGTTACAATACTAGTAACAGAGTCAAACTTCTTAGTACCGTGAACTTCACCGTTATTTACATTAAGAGTGATATCTTCTGTAATAGTCGAACCAAACTGATCAGTTCCAGTAACAGTAAATTTTACAGCATCCCCACTGCCTGAGTAGTCACCAGCGTTTCCAGAAATTACTATAACTGCACCACCTAAATTTTCTTTAAAAGTGTTTTCATCAGTATCAGTTAAAGTTAATGTACCTGCTGTTGTTGCTGATGTACTTGAAAACAAAGCATCATCTTTGAAAGTGGTTATACCAACTTTTGTTTTACTTGAGTTAGCAGTCGTAGCAGCATTACTAGTGATTGATGTAATGCTTTTGTACAACTCGGCAGATGTTTTTGATGTAGCGTTGGAGGTTGTAAAAGCTATTGTTTCAGAAAGTGCTTCTCCATCAAATCCTACTCCAACTACAGCATAGTCTACAGCAATACCAGTACTTATATTATGTTCAATTGTTATGAAACCATTAATATTGTCTGTTGTACCATCCAAAGACAAGGCACCAGCTGCAGCACCAGCAGTTAAAGTTAATACAGAATCGTCATCTACGTGACCACCTATACCCACATCAAAAGTTCCAACTGCTGCAGGGGTTCCAAAGTTATGAATTGAAGTTACTGTGTGGAATATTGTGCTTCCAAACTGTCTATCATTAATAGTAGATGTAGAGTTTGCAAAGGCAATATTTTCTGTAATTGCATTACCATTTGAATCAGTACCAACAACAGTAATTCCTGTATTTGCAGCACCTGCATAGTTTTGAGCTGCTCCGAAAGTAATCATAATACGTGAATTAACAACCTCACCTATTTTATTACTGCCAGTTGTATCAATTCGCTGTGATGCTACAGCCACACTTGTATGACCACTTAAAAAAGCATCAGCGTCAAAACCACCGTTTGCAAATCCATCAGTTATTGCATTTCCATGAATATCAGTTGCAGAAACTAAGAAATCATTTTCTGAGTTAGCAATAATGATATCTGCACCACTAGCACTTGAAAATTTTACAGTACCGTCAGCATTTGCTTCAGCTCTAATGTCACCTATTCCAGCATTATTAACTTTAGTAACAACATCATTTGCTCCAGTAGCACTTGACATGTCTACTGTTTGTCCGTTAATGCCAAAAGCAGCTGCATCAACTGGGTTAGCTTCATAGTTAAATGTAACCTGAATTTCGTTACTTGCTGTTGCAGTAACACCGTGATCAGCTGTCTTCTCATTAATTGCAGCTGCTATGTGGTTAGCCTGGCCAGTTAGTGATTTTCCAATTAATACATCATTAATTTTCATTTCATTAGCGACTAAAGCCGTACCACTAACTGTGTCTGTTTCTAAAACACCCGGTTTACTAAATTCATTGAAACCAAGATTATGAAGGTCTGTGATTGTACCAGCACCTCCAGTGTAACCGTTATTAACAGAACCTGCTTCTATTTGTACACCAGAACCGTCTAGGTTACTAATTTCTAGAAAACCTGTGTAAGTTACACTAGAACCACCAAAACCAACTGTAGATCCACCATTGATAAGAATGTCAGCACCAGTTGTGTTGGAAATTGTAATAGTGTTATCAGAATTTAAAACAGCTTCAACACCTGATACAGCTTCGTTTATATTTTTAGTTAATTCAGCGTAAGAACTTGCTAATGCAACAGTCTCACCATTAATAGTAAAAGTTGCTGACATATTAAATGTACCCATAGCCTTAGATGTAAATGTATTAAAAGCATTTACTTCAGCTCCATGTACACCAGTATTTGCATTAATAGCATCAGCTATACCTTTTGCTGTGTTTGTAGATGAACCACTTAAATCTGTGTTGAAATCAGTTGCGAAAGCATCAAACCCATTAATTTTTATATCAGACTTTGCAATTGTATTTGCGCTAGTACTGTAATTAGTCTTTAACATCCTTGAAGAAGTTAATGACTCAACTCCTAAAGCTCCGGATAATCCTAATGCAACAGAGTCTGAATTCTGTAATTTAACACTTAAAGCATCTGGCGCATTAACACCAATTTGGAATGTAACTTCAGAGTTACTTCCATCTAAAAGTTTTACATTATTAAAATGTGTATTAGTAGCAATTGCATCAATTTCAGTAACTAATGCATCAACTTCAGATTGAATCATTTTTCTATCAGTATCTGAAAGAGTACTGTTAGATGCTTGTATAGCTAATTCTCTTACTCTTTGTAGAATATTTTCCATTTCACCAAGAGCACCCTCAGCTGTTTGTGTCATAGATATTGCATCATATGAATTTCTGATAGCAACATCTAAACTTCTGACCTGAGCCTCCATCTTAGAAGCTATAGCAGAGCCTGCAGCATCATCAGCAGCAGAATTTATTCTTAAACCAGATGAAAGTCTTGCCATTGCCTCATCTAATTCTTTAGTTTGTTTTTGCATATTTGTTTGAGCGGCTAAAGCGCCCATATTAGTGTTTATACTACTCATTAGTAAACTCCTATTTGTTTAGATTAACACTTTAGCCCACAGGGACTTGTACAAGAATAGTTACGACAAATAGAAAAAAGGTTTAGTTTTAATAAAAAATTAATAATAAATTCTTTATGGAACAAATATTGCAAATTTTCGAAAAGGGAAAAATATGTCACAAAATTTGTTATATAAGTTAGAAAAAGCACTCAAAAAAAATAATAATTCAAAAGAAATAGAGTTCCTTTGCAAAAAATTTTTACAAAAATATCCTGGTAATAATAGAGTTTCAGCAATCTTAAAAAAAGTTGCAGAAAAACAAGCTACAGAAAACATTTTAGAAAATAAAAAGAGAATACAAGAATATTTTAATACTGATCAAACTGAAAAAGCTCTAAAACTTATTTCAGAAATGTTGAAGTTATATCCAAATGATGTTGAATTATATGGTGCGCTTGGAGACATACATAAAAAATCTAATAATTTTTTTCAAGCACTTAATTATTATAAAAAAGCTTTTACTATTAATAATCATTACGAAAAAAGTAGTAGCAAATTATATAACTTTCTTATGACACATAAACCTGATGATTTTTTACCTGAATGGTCAACTGGTTTTGAATTATTGCTAACCAATAAAAAATATCTTGGGCATACAAAAATTTATATGATTGCTAATGAAGGCATGAAATATTTGAAAAAAAATTCTGATTTTGAGGAGCTAAGTCAAATTGCTAAAAATAACGCTCCTTATGATGATGATATAATTGAATTTAATAAAGATTTAACAAAAACCATTAAAAATAAAATTGTAAACCTATCCAAATCATCATTGTTACTTATGAGTATTGAAGATGCTTTAATTTGTGATCTTGAAATAGAAAGGATATTAGTATTTATTAGAAAATTTATTTTATTAAATGTTGAAGATAATGAATTTGTCAAAGATATTAAAATATTTATAGAAAAGTTATCTCTCAATTGTTTTCATAATGATTACATATTTAATATATCAAAATTTGAAAAAGAAAAATTAGAAAATATTAAATCTAACTTAATTCTCTCACAAAATAATCATGTATCAAATAATGACTTTAACTTGTTATGTGTTAGCATGTATGAAAACATTTATAGCTTTTCTTTGGACTCACAAATAAATTTAGATGCGTTACCTGAAAAGATAAAGAATTTGTGCGTACTTAATCCCCAAAAAGAAAAAGTAATTTCAGAGAAAATAAAATCTATCACCGGTATAAAAGATAAAACATCCATAAAAGTTAGAGGGCAATATGAAACTTTTCCATATCCATGTTGGTCTTATACTGACACATATTTAGAAAAAACAGACATAAATAATTATCTAAAAAGTCTTGGAATTCAATTTCCAAACAATGATACTTTATCGAGAGATATTCAAAGTTGTTTGATTGGTGGTTGTGGTACAGGGAAAGAGGCTGCAGAACATGGAGAGTTATTACCAGATTTGAAAATTACTGCAATAGATTTAAGTAAAACAAGCTTATCTTATGCAATTAGAAAATGCGAAGAATTGAACATAAAAAATGTTGAATTTTTTAATGGAGATATACTTAATTTAGATCATATTAATAAACAGTTTGATATAGTGATTTCAAATGGGGTTATTCACCACATGGAAGACCCTATTTTAGGTTGTAAAAAACTATTAGGAACATTGAAGAAAAATGGATTATTAAAGTTGTCATTATATAGTAAGACGGCAAGGAAAAGTCTTATAAAATATAAAAATAAAGCAAAAACACTAGATCTTCATGATGCAAACTCTCTAAGAAATTTTAGAAATAAAATAATCACTAACAACAATACTAATCTAAATTGGATGACAAAAGTTACAGATTTTTATAGTTTAAATGACTTTAAAGATTTTATTTGCCATGAACAGGAACATACTTTCACAATTGAAAAAATAAAGTCATTAATTAAAAACTTTAATCTTGAATTTTGTGGTTTTCAGAATTCTGATAATTTATATGAAAAATTTTCAAATTATTATAATACTTCCAGATATTTGTATGATTTAGATTATTGGGAAGAATTTGAAGAAAATAATCCAGAAACATTTAAATCAATGTATCAATTCTGGTGTCAAAAAAATTACTAGTCAAAACTTGTTGTTTCATATTCAAGAAAACTTTTTTATCCGATCACTCATCTTAAATTTAACAATTTGTGACCATATTATTAATTATTGAAAACTTATATCAAATGATATACTCACCCTACTTTTGTTTTCAGTAAATGGGATTGTTCCATGCCAAACATAAGATGGAAAAAAAATTATCATACCATTTTCAGGCTTGATCAATTCTATATCTTTATCTTCTCCAAAATGAGGTAAATCATACCCGGCCCTATTAAATTCAATATAGCCTTCATTAATACTTTTTTCATTTTTAAACTCAGGGGGGTCGACATAATAGACACCACTCATCCACCCTAAATTGTGAATATGATTTGATTGATAATCACCTGATTCTAAAAAATTAACCCAACACTCAAGTTTATACTTTTGTGGCTTTTTCATTAAAAATGGATGATCCTGATTAAAGGTTAAATTTTCTAATCTTTTGTCAATTGCCCTCCTTAACAAATTTTCAAATTCATGAATAATTGTATCTGGGTTAGTGAAAAGTTTTCTAATAACAGTTCCTCCTCTAATAGCCCATCCATTTTCATTTAGTTCTGGTATTCTTCTAGGATGTTTTTCAAGAGAAATTAAAAGTTTTTTATTAAAATCAGAAATATTTTCATTTGAAAAATTTTGAAGATTATCTTTAAATACTAATTCTGAATAATTCACTAATTTTTTTGCATCTGAGAATCTATCCACTCCCCTCAATGCTATATATTTATAGGCATTCGCTCTTACATCCATAGGATTATCTTGAAGTGCTTCTTCTAATAAAATTAATGATTTTTTTGCGTCCTTCTTTTCTCTCAACAAAAGCTCTGAGATTATAATTTTAATATTGAAGTTTGGATTAATATGTAAGCTTTTATAATAGGTATCTATGGCATCGTCAAACCTGCCCATAAGGGCAAATGTGCTTCCTAAGTTATTAAAATATAATGAGTTATTTTGATTTAATTTTATTGCATTTTTAAAATTTAATATTGATTTTTCATAATTCTTTTGTTCTTTATAAGTTAATCCAATACAGTTATATGCCTCAGCTAAATTAGGATTTAAATTTAGTGCTTTTTCAAAAGACACAAGAGCCATTTCAAAATTTTTCAAGCTTATATAAACATTTCCTATGTTTAAATATATTTCATGTGCATATGGTTTCAATTTAATAGCGATTTTGAAATTTTCTAATGCATTGTCTAATAAATTCAGTTTGTAATATATGGATCCAGTCAAATTGTACAAAACAAATGAGTTAGTATAATTAAAAAGCAACATTTTAATTTGTGTTAAAGCTTCAGAAAAATCACCAAACTTCATTAACTGTTCAATCTTATTTATTTCCATTTCTGTAGGGCTGTCTTTTTCATTTATTTTGTTAGAATTTGAAATATTGAAATTAATTTCATCTAATTTATCTTTAAGACCCATAAAAATTTGTTTATTAGCTCCTAATTCAAGCGCCCTATTATAAAATTTGTTTGCCAAAGAAATTTGATTTGATTGAATGAGAGCTTCAATATAGCTAGCCCAAAACTGAAATTCATTTGGATTTGTTTTTAAAGCTGATTGAAGAAAAATTAAAGCCTCTTTTACTTTGCCCATGTCTAAACATAAAACACCTTGGTTATGGTTTGCATAAGAATGATTAGGTTTTTTATTTAAGACGAATTTATAAAAATAATCAGCATCAGAGAACAACCCAGCCTTATGAAATTCAATTCCTTTATTAAATGCCTGTTCTATTGAGTATTCCATACATGTTTTCCAAATTAATTTATTTTATGAAATGCAATATTTGTTCCATATTGAATTTAATTTAAAACATAAAAAACCTTTAATCGTTTAAAAAAATCTTAAACCTTATATTTAATCTATAACTCTTATAACGGAAATAAATTAATTGGCATTGTTTATGCAAACATTAGTCTGATTAATAAGGATTTAATTATGAATTATTTTGATAAACAAAATGTAAATGATTACGATTTCAAAAAGTGTAATATTGAAGAAATTTTACTTAAAGCAAATGAAGCACTGGTTAACGGAAAAGAGCTAGAAGCAGAAAAATATTATACAATGATTTTAGACAATGATCCTAATCATCCAGATGCAAATCATAATTTAGGACTCATTAATCTTGCAAACCAAAAAACTGAAATTGCAATTAAATTATTTCTAAATGCAATAAATACTAATTCAGAAATTGAACAGTTTTGGGTAAGCTATATTCAAGCGTTGATTACAACAAAAAATTTCAAAGATGCCCATCAAGCTATTAAGAATTTTGAAGAAAAAAAATTTAGTAACGATAATATTGTTTTACTAAAAGAAAAATTATTAAATGCTGAAAGTGAAAATTTAAAAAATGTTGAATTTAAAAGTGAATTAGAAAATTTATTGAATTTGTATAATAATAACAGACTAGTAGAAGCTGAAACATTAGCAAAATCGCTAATTAAAAAATATCCAAATCATCCATTTAGTTGGAAAGTATTAGGATCATTATTAGGTAAATTAGGAAGAGAAACTGAAGCTTATGCCGCTAATAAGAAGGCTACGGATCTTTTGCCTAACGATGTTTCTGCTCATAACAATTTAGCAAATAGTCTAAAAGGAATGGGAAGATTAAAAGATGCAGTGACCATTTATAAAAAAGCAATTGCATTAGATCCTAAGTTCTATCAATCGTATAATAATTTAGGAATAACTTTTTCAGAAATGGGAAGATTAGATGAAGCTGAACAAAATTATAAAAAAGCTATAGAAATTAATCCAAGTTTTGATGAAGCTTACTTTAATCTTGGATATATGTTTTTTGAAAACAAACAATTTCAAAAAGCCATTGAAAAATTTAAATTAAGCAACTTTGGTAAAAGTAAAAGCTACTTGTTAAGATGTTATTACGTAACCAAACAAAAATCTTTATTCATAGATCTTCTAAATAAGTTAATTAGTCAAAGTGAAATTAACGCTATGATTGGTTCACTATGTACAAGGTCAAAATTAAAATACGGTCTTAAAAAAACAAATTTATTTTGTGAAGATCCAATAAATTATACATTAAGCACAAACTTAAGCATTAATTATGATTTTAAAAAAATTTTTGTAGACCCTGCAATGAATATTCTAACTGATAATATACTTCCTTATAGAGAACAAAGTCTTCTTACAAATGGAAAGCAGACTGCAGGAAATATATTTAACTATGGAAATGATTATATTAGAGATATTGAAAGAATTATTCGATCTGAAGTTGAAAATTATAGATTATATTTTGAAAATAGTAGTGAAGGTTTAATTAAGCATTGGCCAGGTGATTACATTATATCAGGTTGGTTAATAAGTATGAAAAGTGGTAGTCAAATTCGACCGCACATGCACGAAAAAGGATGGCTAAGCGGAAGTATTTACATAAATGTTCCTCAAAAGAAAGAAATTAATAGTGGTGATCTAGTAGTATGTATTGAAGATGATGCATTTCTAGAGACTAATATTGAAAATCCAAAAAAAATTATCTCTGTTGAAACAGGAAGTCTTGCTCTTTTTCCAGCATCATTACTGCATTATACTATACCTTTTGAATCTGAAAATGAGCGAGTTGTTCTAGCTTTTGATGTTATACCAAAGTAATTAATATATTAACAGAAATTTTAATTTCTTACTTATTCAACTTAATCATCCTTATTCATAGCATCTAAAAGATTTGTTAAGTATTCTCCAGTAGATTTTAAGCTCGTAACGGCTTGTTCCATGCTAGTAAATTGTGTTATGTATCTTTTTCTTAGATCCTCCATCTGAGTATTAAGATCAGCAAGTTTTGCAGATTGATCAGTAACTTCTTGATTAATTGTTGTTTCTCTCGTAGTTAACTGACCATTAGATGTACTTAAAGCATCTGTTAAAAATGAATTTAATTTTTCGATGAGACTTTGACCATAGTAGATTGTTGCATTTGAGCCAAGTCCTGAATATTTGACTTTTATCCCAGCTGCATTTCCAGAAGATATCGTAAAAGTATTGTTATTTATATCTGCTACCATTGCTACACTGTCTAATGTTGCAGAACCAGTTACTCCTGTTGTAGTTATTCCAGCACCAGTAAATCCAAGGGTTATTGAACCTGAAGTATTTGCAGAAGGGGTTATTGATGAAATTGTTTGAAATGTTTTAGAACCAAAAACTGTTGCATTAGCAGCAGGACCAGTAATTACTTCTGTTTGAGTATTACCAGACATATCTGTTCCAACGACAGTAAAAGTTTTACCACTCTCATCTCCACCAGCACTTACGATTGATGGTCGTTTTCCTGTAAGATCTACAAAAGCTGATTTTGTACCAATATTTACTCCTGATGCAGCTGCATTTGAAGCAATTTGCGTAATATCTTTGAAGATTTTTGTACCAACAACAGTACTTCCTGCTGTAGGACCAGTTATAGTTTCGGTTTGAGATGTCCCATTAATATCTGTTCCTGTAATTGTAAATGTAACAGATGATAAATTATTTGAACTTTCTATACTTACAAATGAATTTAAATCTGTAGCTGATCTAGGACTTGTTGAAGTTGTTTGAGCACCATCAAGTGTAAAGTTACCTGAACTGCCTCTTGTTTCATTATCTACTAATCCATCAGGATCAGTTGTTGTAACTGATGCACCATTTATTGTTAAAGCCGTACTTGCAGTACCTGATTGTGATGTACCTATATTATCTGAGTCAGTGGTACCTGTAAACTTAAGAAATCCGTCAAGGTTACTTCCTATAGCATTAACTACAATTGAAGATGATGATCCTATTGATCCAGACGTAATTGAATAACTTCCATTAGAATGAGTAAAAACAACTGACTTTCCAGCAGCCGTTAATGTACTATCTGCATTTATTGCTGTTTGAATAGCTGTTGCAAGAGCTGCTTCTGAAGTGTAATGAGCAGCTGGTACACTTATTGAAGCTGACTGCGTACCATCAACTGTTACCTGGATAGTATTATTTGATGCAGTAACCTGTGGGGTGCTATCACTGCTAACAAGCCCCGTGAAGGCCCCAGACACATATGCTGTCATGGCAAAAGCATAAGAACCAGCAACAGGTTTGGAACTACTACCTCCACTTACAGAAAGCAAACTTGACGAGGATGAATACATTGAATTAAAAATAGCATCTAAAGATGTTGGATTATTTTTCAATTCATTTTCTAATACAGTAGTATTTAAACTTAATAACCCATCCTTTTCGGTCCTGACACCTAAATTTGAAAGATATACACCATTTGCTCCAAATCCCGTTAGTTGTGATGAAGTAAGAGATTTTAATTGATTTTTAATATTCTTAACAACGGGATCATCAGATAATTCACCAGCATCTTTGGTAGATGAACCTCTGAAAGTTTTGTCATTTAACAGTGTTCTTGCATCATTAACTGCTGTTACGAAGGCTTGTAGATTTATAGTTGCTTTGCTTGTATCTACAGAACCTGATAAGTTTGCAGGCGTGTCAGTTCCATTTATAGTTGTTGATGCAAGCAAATTTACTTCATAACCACTAAAAAGGTCAGTAATATTGTTTGACGATCTTGTTAATGAAATTCCATCAACAGTAAAAGAAGCATCTGCTCCAGCAAGTTTTTGTTTTGACCCATTAGTAGTAGTGTTGTCAATACTTGAGAGGCCTGATCCAGATGGGCTTTCTGTAGCAGTAATTCTTAATGCATTAGCCTTTCCATCTTGTGATTTCAATACAAGCGTGTAAGTGCCATCGCCTGCTCCCAATACACTAGCCGTAACACCATAATCTAAGGCATTAATTTTATCTTTTAGAGATTCAAGCGTATCTGTTTCAGCTACAGTAAGTGATTTTGAACTGACATTTGCACTAGCAACAAAGCTTCCGGATGACCAATCGCCTCTTTCTAATACAAGACTTCCAGCTCCAACTAATGAAGTGTTTGAAGTATAATCTTCAAATGCTAATGTTTGACCTTTTGCTAATGATGAAATACTTATTGAAGAGTTTATTGCAACAGCTTTTGAAGGATCAGATACACTTGCTGTTATAGCTGTGCTAGTTGATTTTACATTTAGTGAGGTATTACCTGTTAGAGTGGTAAGTGAAGTTGACAGTTTTGATAAAGCGCTTTTAATTTCACCAATAGCTGAAATAGCAGTATTTCTTGCATCTATTTTGGATTGAATTTGATTTTCCTGAGGTACTTGCTCTGCTTGAACAAGACTATCAACTATTTGAGTGATATTTAGACCACTACCACTTTGGTTGATTGCACTTAAATAATCCACTGTTGTCATATGAAAACCTTACAAATGTAATTATATTACGACTATTTGATTGCAATATTTATGCCTTAAAATACAAAAATGCTTTTATAAAATTAAATTTATAATTAATTAAAATGACATTTTCTCAAAATCATGTAGTAATTTTATTGAGGCTAAAATGTTTAAAGAACTAAACTTAAAAGCAATTATAGATAGCTTAGCTTTATTAGTTATTGCAGCTATTGTTGGTACTATTGTCTCATTTGTTGCCCAGTTATTTATTATAAGTGCCCAAAACATTTATAAATTTATTTTTTTCAATCAAAATTTTATTGTGACTATTGATCTTGGAAACATGTCAATTAACTTGGTCCCTTTAATAATTTGTGTACCTAGTTCAATTTTAGTAGCATTATTAATGTATAGTCTTAAATTACCAAGGTGGTTTGGTCCTGCTGACACAATTTACGCAGCACATCACCGTGCTGGTATTTTAGATTTGAAAGGTGGTTTTGGATCTACACTAGCCTCTTTTATATCAATAAGTGGCGGTGCCTCGGTTGGAATTTATGGTCCACTTGTACATTTTGGTGCAACAGTATCTTCATTTATTAGACGTCAAAAATATATACCTAAAATACCTCATGACATAATTATTGGAAGTGGTGTTGCTGCAGCAATTTCTGCAGGATTTGGTGCACCTTTAGCAGGAATCATATTTGCTCATGAAACAGTTTTAAGACATTTTTCCATGAAAGCAGTCGCTGCACTTGCAATTTCATCAATGGCAGCTAATTTTTCTGCAACCGAAATAGGAATTGTAAGCCCACCACTTTTACTTACTGCAATACCATTTGAAATGAGTGATATCTTATTAAGTCTAGTAATTATTGGTCCTTCAGCTGCAATCGTAGCAATAATTTTTATGAAATTAATACTTTTTTTAGGTTCCATTCCAGCAAAAGTAAAATTGAAAAGTTGGCAAGCTCCCCTTATTGCTGGATTTGCATGTGGATTATGTGGAATGATATTCAGCGAAGTTTTAGGACTGGGCACTGAAATTTTAATGTCTGTTATAACTAAACAACAAATTCTTAGCTATCTTATAGCTCTTTTAGTTGGTAAATTAATTCTCACTTCTATTTGTATTGGATTTGGTTTTTTTGGTGGAACATTTTCTCCTGCGCTCTTTCTTGGGGGTGTTCTCGGTGCTATTGTATTCCAATTACCTATTACATCATCAAATCCTGATTTAATGTCTGTACTTGCTGTTTCTGGCATGGCTGCTGTATCTAGTTCAGTAATTGGTGCACCTATAACTGCTATAATTTTAGTTTTAGAACTTACAAGTTCTTACGAATATGCTATAGCTGCAACTTTCCCTATTGTAGTTTGTTCATTTATTACAAGCAGAACATTTGGAAATAGTTTATTTGATAAGCAACTTCTAACTCGAGGTGTTGCCATAACAAAAGGTCGAGAACAGATAAGACTTAATGAAGCATTAATTAAAAAATATGTTGATAATAATTATACAAGACTAAATTCTAAAACAACAATAAAAAGCGCTATCAAGTTATTGACTAATTCTAAAACAACTGAAGGCTACATTGTATCAAATGATAATGAATATATTGGCAAAATTAGCCTTATGAATTTAATAGGACAAAAAGAAACCAACTTAATAAATCTTGCTGAAATAAAACCTTTAATTATTGACCCTAATTCAAATTTAATATTTGTTATTAAAAAATTATCAAAATTTGTTGGGGAAAGTATCCCAATTGTAGATAAAAAAACCAATCAGATGGTTGGAATAATTTCAGAAAATGACGTTTTAAGAGCATATTTAGATATTTCTGAAGAAATAAATCAAATAGAAAAACATTAATTTTGAATTTTTGCTAAACATTAAAATTAATGATCCGTAACTAAATTTGTGTATTAAAAAAGATATTTGGGGATCAAAATGAATTATAATGCATCAATGAAACAATATTTGGCTGATGAAATTGCTGCCAAAACAACAAGCCTTAATCCTCACAAAATTATAGAAGAAGTACTAAGAGATCTAAAAAGAAATATGGAAACATTAGCATATTCTATAGATAATGAGCCCGTAATATCTTCTATAAAATCTCAAAGTTTTTCAAAGTCCTTAACAGCAATTTACATATTACAATCAAGTCTAAATTTTGAAGAAGGCAAAGAAGTTGCTGAAAACCTTTTTCGAATTTATGAGTTTTGTAAGGAAGGAGTAATGAAAGGTTTTACCCAGAGGGATTCAAAATTCGTTTATGAGGCAATACCACCAATTGATGAAATTCTAGATGGATGGAAGCAAATTAAATAATTATGCTATTGATTTACTTATAAAAAGGTATATTTATCAAAATAATATTGATATATTTAACATTTATAGGTGATAAAATGTCAAAATATTGCCCAGAATGGATTTTCGGAATATTTTCTGCTCAAACTAGTAGAGAATTTTTATCCTCTAATAACTCAATTGCTGGTATATCAAGAAAATATGCTTCAGCAATAAGTGAACGGTATAACGAAGTTAAGTTTGAAGAGATTCTAGATGTTGCTGAAAAAATTCTTCAATTTTTATCTGAAATAAACGCTGGTGAAGAAGCTGTAAATTACATTAATGATTACATTCATTATCGTGTAAATTATGAGTCAAGTGGTAGCGAAAGAAAACTATCTGGAATGTTTTCCTCTGCCTTCGACGCTGAGAAAGTTAAAGATTATAACTCAGATAAATGCTTCAAAATATTTAAAGCTACAGTTTTTAGTATTAGAAATGACGCTCTTCCTAAAGCTACCCCAGGGTGGGTTATAACAGATGTAGAAGATATTGATTGGATTGGTGAAGTTTTTAATCAAGAACCCGACTTATTTTAATTATCTTAGATAATCAAACAAATTTAGTTGAGAGATTTTAACAAAAGATTGTTGACTTGCTTGCATGGATGTGAGCTTACTCTGAAGGTTAGTTACGAGTGCTGCCAGATCTGCATCCTTTAGATCACTCACATCCTTTTCAACACCTAATCTCCTATTTGCTAAAAGTTCCACTTGTCTTTCAAGAGAATTAGTCCTAGCACCAATTTCACCTCTGTTGTTAGAGATATGAACCTGTGTTAAAGCTACATTATCTAATTGTTTTGAGGGTAATTGGTCATTATCATATAATTTTTGAATACCACCAATGTTATTTCCAGATCCATCTGTTGGTTGAACCTTAAAAAAAGAGGAAGGATCTTTTTGAGCAGCCTCAATACCATAAACTGAAAGATTATTAATTTCCATTGGACCATTAACTGAGTCGGTTAATTTTATTGTTTTTCCATCATCCAAAATAGTTGCAACTACACCTGTGTTACTAAGGTTAATTTGCCTTACAAACTCTGAGGGATCCTCTCCTGTAATTTCAGTTGATATTGTCGCAGTACCTAAATTTCCTGTTAAATCAAAAGTCCAAGTTCCAGGATTTTTATTTTCAAAAGTAAGCTCAGCAACACCTGTTGATTTTACTGAATTAACTCCTCCAGAAGCGGTTCTAATTGAATAACTTATATCTTCTAACATCTGAAAAATTGAAACATTTTCACCAGACGGTCCTTTAACGGCTTGAAACAAAGTTCCTCCGTCTAGAGTGGTTTCCATTACTCTAGTTTCTGAAATAGATAAAGATGCTATGCCCCTATCTCCTTTATAATTAATTTTGCCAGCTAAGTCTTTTTCAAAAGGTATTGTATTAGTTTTATATCCACTAAATAAAAAACTACCATTACTATCTTGCGCATTAGCTAAACTTAGTACTTCTTCTTTCATTTGATCGACTTCTATTGCTATTGCTTCTCTGTCTGAAGCTCCTAAAACATCACTTGAAGCCTGAATAATTAGCTCTTGAACTCTAGTAAAAATATTTGATAAATTATCTAAGTTTTTATCTAGCAAAGATAATCTATCATTCGCTGAATTGACGTTTCTTTCATATTGCTCAATTTGTTTTTTTATAACATTTAAGCCTGATAATTCAACAGAACCAACTGGGTCGTCTGAAGCTCTAAGAATATTTTCACCGGTTGCAATTTTATTCTGAAGATCTTGAAGTTCTTCAGTTGTTGATGAAAATTGTTTTAACTGCTGTTGATTAAATAATTTTGAACTTATCTGCATTAATAAATTACTCTAAAATTTACACCACTTCTATAAGTGATTGAAACATCTCTTTAGCAGTTTGCAAAATTCGTGCCGAAGCTTGATAAGCTTGTTGAAATTCTAGTAAATGAGCTGCTTCTTCATCTAAATTAACTCCTGCAAACTCACTTTGACTTGCTTCAGCTGCATCTAAGGTGCTTGTGGCTGAATCTAAAGACAATTTACTTGCTTGAACATTTGATCCTACTTTGGCGACAGTTGTATTAAAAATTTCTTGGAAATTACCTTTGTTACTACCTGATTTGTCAGATCCTTGAAGATTTAAAATATTAAGTATATTTCTGTTATCACCAAAACCATCCTTATTACTTGAAAAATCAAAGCTATTATTGACTATAGTGTCCTCTGAAAATTGAAATTTAGTGTTATTAACTTCAAATACTCTGTTAATGTCTAGGATTCTTGATGCAATAGAGTGCCCAGAAATTTTATCAAAAATTTCTACTTTATTTTTATTTGTTGCATCAATTTTAATAGTTAATTCAGGGTCAAATTCATTATTTAAAATTTCACTTTCACTAAATTGATCATATTCTGCACTTATTTTTCTTGCACCACCACCCATAACAATTGTAATCAAGTCCTCTGGTGGCAAATTGGTTAAACTTATTTTTTCTGCAACTGAGTTTTCAATTGATCCATTTGGTATGTCAACTTTTACTGGTTCTCCAGAAAATGAAGTGACTTTTATTCCATCACTATCAACTACAGCTCTAACATCTTGGGTTTTAAGACCATACACTTTATTGGCATTAGGATTTGTATCTATATTAAAATCAAGTTTATCAACTGTATAACTTAATGATAATCTACCAACTTTCTTTGTACCAACTTTTACTGAAGAAGCTGAAGCGCTTGCAGGCACTATTGATGATACTTGAGTAAAAACCTTCTCTCCTGTTACAGTTACACCTAACCCCTTTGCAGTTAAAACTTCAGTTTGTGAGTTACCGAACTGGTCTAGGCCAGTAATTGTATATTTTTCACCTGTGTCATCTCCTGCAGGTGTAATTGTAATAACTTGTGGGTCCATAACTACAGAAGTTGCTTGTATACCAACTTTAATAGTACTTGCTGTATTGTTGGCTACTGATATAGATGAAACTTCGCTAAAAGAAATTGTGCTAGTTTTAGTTGAATTATTTTCTCCTGAAATTGTTTCGGTCCTAAACACACCATCAGTATCAAGACCTGAAATTACAAAAGAATTACTACTTTCATCTCCATTACAAAATATTGTTATTTTACCGTTTAAGGCTTTTGAGTTTTTTAAGGCACCATCAAAGGATAAATTACCTGCTGTTGCTGACTGACTTGTTAATAAGCCATCGTCGTCAGTTGTTGATAAAATACCATCGGTAATTATACCAACTCCTGCTAACATATTATCATTAAATAGAGAATCATCATCAGTAGTACCTGATGATTCATTCCATGACAAAGTTAATAAAGAAGGTGGTGCCCCACTTAGTTCAGATCCGTCACTATTAAAAAATACAGGAACATTATTACTATCAAATTTAATTGTATATTCTGTTTTAATATCATTTTCTGTAACCTCAATACCAATTGCAGGACTGGAAGTTGTTGGTTGAACAACAAAATTTCCAAGCATTGTTGTTGTACCTTCTTTTAAACCAAATGTTTCAGCATTAGCGGTATTCGCAGTATTAGCAACTAACTTAAACTGAGCACCTTCAATTGTGCCTTCTGCTGTTGCAATAAGTTCATACCCTGGTGCAGTACCAATTTCTATATTACCTATGGTATTAGAAGCTGGTGTAATTGAAGTAATTGTTTTAAACAGACCTAATGATACCACAGTTTTACCAGAATTCGGACCAGAAATCGTTTCAGTTTTACTTAATCCGTCTGTGCCTGTACCAACTATTGTAAAAGAATTTTCACTTTCGTTTGATGTAGCAGTTAATGATACTCTTGTTCCTAAGGAAGAAACAAAGGCAGGTTTAGTTCCAACGTCAACTTCACCATGGTCACCGTCAACTCTCACTTCAGTAACTGTTCCAAAGACTTTAGTTCCTGTATTAGTGGCATTGTCACCATTCACACCAGTAATTTCATCAGTAATTAAATTACCATCTGGATCAGTACCAATAATAGTGAATTTATAAGGGGTATTGTCATCGTTATCACGATTTTTAATTGTTATTATGGAATTTAAAGATGTGCTATCCTTGAGTACTCCATTTAGTTGAATTGGTCCTGCACTTGAAGGATCTCGAAACGCAATAATACTATCACTATCTTCTGCTGTAGAATTCAAACCATTAATTATTAGAGGCGTAGCTGCGGTGCCAGTTTGAGACACAGCAATCAAATTGTTTATATTTTCTGATGTTCCATTTAAGCGTGCTTTAATTCTGTCTGTTTCAGGTCCTTCTACTAATAATTCTCCTGAAGCCATTTTAATAGTATAGACTTGTCCTTCAAAACTTAAATCTACAGATTGTCCATCTGTGGGTAATGTGTTTAGAACTTTACTTTTTAGTTGGACAGTTGGGGTTTCAGATCTAAGTGATGTAAGTAGCGCTATAGATATCTCTTTTTGGGTATCTATATTTAGGGCATTTGCATCAATTGTAGTATTCCAATTTCCATCCGCTGCTTTTGTACCAATCTTAATTTTACCGTTATTTGTTCCAGATGAAGTTATTGATGTTACAGATTTGAAAATATTATTAGTAGTTACTACTCCACCATTTGATCCTAATATTCTTTCTTCAATAACCTCATTATTTAGACCTATTCCAGCTATTATGAAAGTTGTTCCAGTTGTGTCTTCCCTACTTTTTATTTGTATTTTAGCACCTAAATATTCAGATGTTGATAAAACACCATTCAATCCAATTGGATCTCCAGAAATAAAAGATGTTAACTGAACTAGGCTATCATCGTCATTTATTGCATTGTTGGCTGCCGTTCCAATTTTAATATTCCCGCTTGCTGTAGCTGAGGTCTCAATTTTTGTTATGGTAGCAAATTTTGTTGAACCTACCGCTGTATTGGCTATAGTTCCAATTTTAATATTCCCACTTGCTGTAGCTGAATTCTCAATTTTTGTTATGGTAGTAAATTTTGTTGAACCTACCGCTGTATTAGTAGCTGTTGCACCTGTAATTTGTTCTGTAATAGTGGTACCACTTGAGTTAGTTCCAGTAACTGTAAATATATTTCCGCTTTCATCCGTAGAACAGAAAATGGTTACAACTGCATTTAAATTGTTGGCGTCTTTTAAGGATCCATTTAGAGTGATGGTCCCTGGATTACCAGGATTATCTGAAGTAAATAAACTATCATCATCATTAACATATAATTTATAATCTCGTTGATTAATATCAATTCCATATTTAGATAAGCCAACAAGAGCCTTTTTCCCATCGGGAGATCCAAGGCTATTATCTAAATCATCAAATGTTTCTGGTTTTATAGTAACAACTTCACCTGTTTTACTCCTATCAATATTTATATATCCATTTGTTAGTGAATTTGTAACCGCAACATTTGAAACACCTGAATTTATTTGTGTTGTAAAAGTTTCACTTGATATAAATTTTAGTTCACCTTTAATATTGGCTGAAACTTTTTTTGTATCACTTATGTCAATTAACAATTTTGAATTTAATTGTGAATCATTTTCACTCAATTTTTCAAAATCTTTTCCAAATACTTCTAGAAAAAAGTCAGAAGGAGCTGTGATGTTTTTTAAATTAATGTCGTATCCATCTTTAGATTCGATAATGATTTTTTTAAAATCACCAGTAACAGTTGCTAACAAACCCGTTTGAGAAGAATACTCATTAATTCTTTTAGCAAGTGCTGATATATCACTTGAATCTATACTGGCATTTATTGAGACTGCTTCAGTATTTTTACCTTTTAAATCAAATGTTATGGAACCACTAACTCCATCATCAAAAGGACCAAGTAAAACTTTTGTGTTTGCTGACACGTTTACTCCAGTACCCGCTAATTCAGTATTTAATTTATTACCTATATAGTAAGCACTAGAGCCCACCGGTACATTAGTAGTTTTTTCTATGTTATCATTATTAGTAACTTTAAGAGAATAACCAATAGCTTCTGTTCCGATAGTTACCTTGCCAGCTGAATTACCATTTATGCTTATATTTCTTACCCTACTAAAAACTTTATTGCCAACAGCTGTAGTTGCATTACCACCAGGAATTGTTTCAGTTTGATATAACCCATCAAGGTCATAACCTGTAACAGTAAATGTTCTTGATGATTCATCTTTCTCGCATGCTATTGAGATAATAGAATTAAGTTCTTTTGAATGTATTTTTGTTCCATCTAGTGTTAAAGTACCTGATGTTACATTCTTAGATGTAAACAAACCATCCATGTCTGTTTCTTGTTCGTTGTAACTGAGATTTGATCCAAAACTGCTTATAAAATCACCGTTAGCTGTTTTTCTATTTGAATTAATGCCTCTATAATTATTATTTAAATAATCATTTCTGTATTCAGCACTTTCTAAAAAACCATTCTCAGTTTTTATTAATGAGGCTATTTGAGTTGCGTTCAGTGAAGTTCCAGATACATGTCTTCCATCTCTTGTAAAAACTTGTAAATTAGTAGCCGCAGCCTCGCCTGCTGTTAAATTAGAAATAGAAGGGCTAAACGAGTTACCTCTAGATAAAACAGACGAACTCGAAATATCTTTAGAAGAGGAGGCAATAGAAAGAAAGCCATTTGAGCCAGTGGCAAACAAACCTAGTTTTCTAAAATCATGTTGACTTTTTCCATCTAGCATCAAGCCAGAGTTAAGAAGATTAGCGAATTCTTGTACAGTTTTAATACCATCTCCAGGGTCTGTGGAAGCTGAACTTATTGTGATCTCTTCATTGTTGCTTCCATCAGTAAGTTTAATATTGAAGGATGAAAATCCTTTAATATCAGCATCAGAAATAGTAAATGTAGCAGATGATTGGTTACCAAGAGAACTTAAATTAATAGATTTGGTAGATGAAGGAATTGTTGTTATAGGACCATCTTTTAAAAAAGATGTTGCAACTAACGGGTTTGCACTAGAAGTAAAAACTTTTTCGACACTTGGAGGATGATCTATTCCAGTTTGAGTTGTTGAACCTATAATATTTAACTCAACATTCCCAACGTTAGAAGTGCTTTTTGAAATTAAGCTTTTTGAAGCAGCTGCGAAATCTTCAGGGTTTTGAAGATGAAATTTCATAGCACCAGCTTTTGTTAAAGATGGTGATATTTGAAAACCGTCACCATCTTGGGGTTGACCGCTTATTTCTATTTGATAACCACTAAAATTAATTTTATTTCCTGTAGCTATAGATAGGCCTTTTGAGTCTCTTATTTCCCAATTGTTATTTATTTTTGAATAATTAACTAAAATATTCTCTTGAATAATTTTACTTGAATCACCCTCAATTACATTAAGTTTCAATTCTGCTTTATTGCTAAAATTAGCCTGTGGTAACATTGAATTTACAGAAAACATAGCCTTTCCAGATTCACCATTAAGATCAATTCCTGAGGTTTGAATTTCATTAACATCATTAGAAAATTGTTCAGCAAGTTTGTTTATTTCACCACTTACAGTGTTAACCAAGTTATAAAAGTTTGAAATTCCAAATATTATTCCTGAAGAATAAATTCCAGCTGTTTTTTTACCGCCTCCTTCGTTTATAATTAACGAAACATTTTTTTCGTCAGAGGCTGAAGATATAATTGAACCTTTGCTTCTATTAACTAAATAAGCCCCGTTACCCGAGTCTCCTAGTCTTACAATAGCTTCTCCAGTATCAGCATAATCTACTGTAAAATTTAAAAGTTTTGATAAGTCAATTAGCAATTTATCTCTTGCATCCAAAACATCATTAGATGCGTCACTGGTACCACTAGTGGCAATTAATTTATTAATTTCTACCAGCTGATCTATATATAAATTGGCTTCTGTTAACTTTATATCAATTTGCCTGAGAGAATTAGATTTAAAATTTTTGAACTGTTCATCATAATTATTGAAAGAAGATGATAAAGCTTTTCCTGCCTCCAAGGCAACTGTCCTAGCTGACAAACTATCTGGATTACTTGCGATGTCTTGTAGAGTGTCAAAAAATCTTCCTATAAACACACCTAAATCACTTCCAGATGGTAACAACATATTCTCTAAATCACTCAATTTTGATACAAAATCGTTAAGCATTTCAAAATCAGATTGAGAGGTTCTTGTTTTGTCAGCAAGATATTCGTCAAAAGAACGACGCACATTACTAACTCTGACACCTAAACCAGATTGGTCTGCAACATTAGTTGGTCCGCCTGTTACCCCTGCAACTTCACTAACATCAGCTCTTCTTTTATTATATCCATCGGTATTAATGTTAGCAATATTCTGACCTGTTACAGATAAGGCTTGTCTATATGCTTGTACCCCAGTTTTTCCAATTTCAAATAAAGAAGCCATTATTTATCCTTTTTTGGATGAATATGTGATTGAAATTGTTTTATCAATGATTCCGCAATACCAAAATTGTTCTTATCAGATAAAATTTGAGAATATTCCAAATCAAGCAAGTTATTGAATGTGTCTTGTGCTTCTGAGCTAAAAATTCCCTCTGCTAATTTACTTTGTCTTGCTTGCTTTAGCATCTGGAAAACAAAAATAGATTCAAATTGGTTTGCAACAGTCTCTAAATCTTTGTTCTTTTTATTTTTAAGTATATTAATATTTGTATCACTTAAAGATTTTTTAGCTAAATAATTAATATTATTAATTTTAGATAATGAATTATCCATTAATCCATCCTTTAAATTATGATCATTTGCGCTCTTAGTGCACCTGCTGCCCTTAATGCTTCTAATATTGCGACTAAGTCAGCACTAGTAGTGCCAATTGCGTTAATTGCATCTACAACATCTGCTAGAGAAGTACCTGCGTCAAAAACAAATGCTGAAGCTGTTTCAGCACCAGCTTTAATTTCAGTATCATTTTCTGTATTTGCAGCAGTTTGTTGTGTTATGTTTCCGGCATCATCAAATATTGTCTGTCCAGGTGTTGTGTTTGTATCCTCGTTTACCTTTACTGTTAGACTACCATGACTAACTGCAGCTGGTGTAACCCTAACATCCCCTCCAATTACAATGGTTCCAGTTCTTGCATTTACAACAACTTTTGCAATTGGTGCTGCAGGATCCACTTCAAGGTTTTCTAACAGACTCATAAAACTTACTTTTTGAGACGGATCTTTAGGTGCTCTAACTGATATTGAGGTATGATCAATCGCATTAGCTACATTTGGTCCAAAAACCTTGTTTATTTCTTCGGTTATTCTATTAGCTGTAGTAAAATCTCCTTGATGTAAGTTCATTACAAAATTCTTAGAATTAATAAAAGGTGCCTCAACCATTCTTTCTACTGTTGCACCATTGGAAATTGTTCCAACTGTTGGAATATTTACTGACATGGAAGAGCCATCTGCACCTTCAACACCAAATCCACCTACTGCAAGATTACCTTGTGCAATAGCATAAGTTTTACCATCAGCACCTTTTAAAGGTGTCATTAAAAGAGTGCCACCTCTTAAACTTTTAGCTTTTCCCATTGATGAAACAGTTACGCCTATTTTTTGTCCAACCTTTGTAAATGGATCTAAATCTGCTGTTATCATAACTGCAGCTGAATTTTTACCACTTAAACTACTTGCGTCTACATTCATTCCAAATTGAGAAATAGTTGATTGCATACTTTGAAGGGTTAAAGAAAGAGACGAATCACCTGTTCCATCAAGACCAACAACAATTCCATAACCCATTAATTGATTTGATCTAATACCTGCAAAACTGACCATATCCTTCAATCTATCTGCTAGACTTGTTTCAACAATTGATGAGAAAAGAAACGTAAAGACAAAATAAAATTTAAAATTCCTCATATTCTTTATCCTTTAAAATGGTGAAATTGATCTGAATATTTGGCTACCCCATCCAGGTTTAGTTGCACTATCAAGTATTCCAGCACCTACATATTCAATTTGAGCTTCAGCAATTTTAGCAGAAGAAACCGTATTCGATGTAGATATATCCTCTGGTCTAATTATCCCACTTAATCTAATATATTCTGTACCCTCAGTAATTCTTAATTTCTTTTGTCCTTTAATTTCTAAGTTGCCATTGGGAAAAACTCTTACAATTGTTGCAGACAGGGTTCCACTTAAACTATTAGATTGATTTGTCGCCATAGAACCAGAAAATGAATTTGTTTTAGAAGCACTGCCACCTAAACCAGCAAAATTTCTTAAGAGACCTGTTGGACCTATTTCAGCTCCGATAGTATCTGTTTTTCCAGAAGAATTTGTTACAGCTTTATTTGAAGAAAATGTCTCACTTAAAGTAACTGATAAAATGTCACCAACATTTTTTGCTCTTCTATCTGATGAAAATAATCCTGAAGAGCTAGTGCTATATATAGATCCATTAGATGGTTCAACTCTGTCAAACTCTTCCATAGATGGTGTTAAAGGCTTAAAATGTTGATTATTCACCTCTTCAACATATGTTGAGCAACTACTAACCAATATATAAATTATAATTAAAAAAAAGTTTTTCATTTTAGACACTTTTAATTAAAGATTTTGACTTATGAATCTAAGCATATCATCTACTCCTGATATTGCTTTTGAGTTTACCTCGTACGCTCTTTGAGTTTCAATCATATCAACTAATTCTTGAACTAC
>CACJJL010000017.1 GCA_902593735.1 uncultured SAR116 cluster alpha proteobacterium | reverse complement strand
GTTGGTAAGATTACTGTTAGGTAAATTTGTTTGAAATTAAAGATAAACGTTTCTAAATAAAATGTTTAATATTTAAGCTAATTATACATTCAAATACAATATACCTTGATTGTAACTTCTATTCACTATTTTGTTATGTTTAATTATTATCCATTTTAGTCAAAGTATACATCTCATGTTCTAGTCCAAGTTTAGGCGCTATTTCTGGTATTCTTTCTGACATTATCTTTTCCATTTTTTCAGGGTCGGTTATCGTTGCTTTTATCATTGCAGTGTTTTCGTCAACTTTCCCAACTATGTCATCTTTCATAAATTGTTTTCTTAGTTCTAAATCTCCATCATATACAGATTTCCATTCGTTATAACTACAAGTAAATTTTGCTAAAAAAAAACATCCATTATCTTATTCCTTTAATATTTTTTTAATATGTTTATTCTTTAAATTTTTTTATTACAGTAAATGTCTCACCTTATTGAGTGATAAATCATACCTCCAGGACTAATAACTTTTCCATAATCGTGAAGTATATTACCAAAGTCTTCAAAATAATCATTTTTCATAGCATTCTCTATATGACGTTGAACACTTTCTAATGAAGTAAATCTCTCATTTATTGTGAAAACTATATTTCCAGTTTCGCCCTTTGAGGGATCAGTTGGATCAACAAATTCAGGTGCTTTAGTGAAATAAGAATTTAAAAGGTGCTCCTGACCATTGTTATTTTCTGAATAAAACTCTTCCATCCAGGATGCGTGTTTTTTAAAAATACTTTTAACTTTTTCTGCACTCTCTTTCGGAACCACATATCCTAAATTAATACATCTTATTTCTTCTGACATTTAAACTACTCCTATTTATTATAAGTAAATGTTTTTCTTCTAGATTTAAAATAATAGCTATTTATTATATATTTAATAACACCCTTGATGATATTAATGTTCCAGCATTACTTGCTTTTAAAACAATCTTTTGAAATTCTTCTGACATACCAACTCTATCAATTTGTTCTCCCATAGAGGACATATCACGGAAATAATAACAAGCAATTAATCTATCCATGTTAGTTGCCAACAAAGGTACAACTGCCATAAAAGAAGCGTCTTCATCTTTTATAATAGCGTCTATTTCAGGAAAGATTTGAACAGCTTCAGACAAATTATTTCTAGATAACTGGTATTCTCTCATCATAATTACATTATGCTCAGGTGAAATATTACCATATATAGTTCTAAAAACTTCAGGACCTATTAAGTGACCTCCAGGATCAGCTTCTCTTTCTTTCATTAAAGCAACTCTAGCTGGATCTTGTGACATTTCGTTAAATGAATTACAGCCCTTTTCCATGTTTTCATATGATGCGGTTAAATGAATTGATCCCGCTAAATCACCCGCAACTATTCTTGCAACCCTAGCCTTTGCACCATGGTTGGACATTATTTCTTGCAAAGATTTAGCCCTCTTAAATACTAAATCACTTTTACCTAGAATTGGCGTTAATATACGTCTTGAAATGATAGTCAATTTTACCTCCTCATTAAATATATTAAAATTAGAAACTAAATATATTGATAATCAAAGTTTTTTATTAAGGTTTCATTACAATGATATTTTTTTGTGCATATTAAATTATAATGACCGTAGTCCATAGAACTCGGACCAGGGTTCAATGATGGGTTTGAAACAAGATTGATTTAGTAAACTATAAGTTAATTTTAAATTACAAATTTTCTGTACAATCAAAATCCAATTATAAATAATTAGCAATTTATTTTAAATTAAATTTGACCAAAAAATAATCAATTTCAAATTGGACTAATTTTAATTGAATTTCAAATAATTGATATAATTGAATAAAATTTAAATTTCAAATCTCAACAGACGTGGGTTCTAATATTTGCAATTCATAAAAATAACTCATCAAGATTTACTATTCTTATTTAATTCGAGAAAGGTGAAATATTATGAGATTATTAATTACTATATTGTTTTTATGTTTTAGCAGTCTAGGTTTTGCAGATGGACATAAGAAGCCAATAAAAATTGGAATTTTACATTCATTATCTGGAACAATGGCTATTTCAGAAACTACATTAAAAGATACAATGTTGATGTTAATTGAACAACAAAACAAAAAAGGTGGCATCTTAGGTAGAAAAATAGAGCCCGTAGTTGTTGATCCCGCCTCAAATTGGCCCTTATTTGCTGAAAAAGCGAGAGAACTTTTAACAGTTCAAAAAGTTGATGTTTTATTTGGGTGTTGGACTTCTGTCTCAAGAAAATCTGCACTACCAGTTCTAGAAGAGTTAAACGGTTTACTTTTTTATCCAGTACAATATGAAGGAGAAGAGAGCTCTAAAAATGTTTTCTATACAGGCGCATCTCCAAATCAGCAGGCTATCCCAGCAACAGATTATTATTTAGAAGAGCTTGATGTTAAAAAGTTTGCTTTATTAGGAACTGACTACGTATATCCTAGAACAACTAATAAAATCTTGAAACAATATCTTATAGATAAAGGAATACCAGAAAGTGATATTTTTGTAAATTATACTCCATTTGGACATTCTGATTGGTCTAAAATTGTTTCAGATGTAGTTTCTTTAGGAGCTGATGGTAAAAAAGTTGGAGTTATTTCTACCATTAATGGAGATGCTAATATTGGATTTTATAAAGAGTTAGCTGCTGCAGGTGTTAAAGCAGATGATATCCCGGTAGTTGCCTTTTCAGTTGGTGAAGAAGAATTATCTGGATTAGATACAACAAATTTAGTTGGTCACTTAGCAGCATGGAATTATTTTCAGTCAGCTGAATCTGATCTTAATTCAAGTTTTATAAAAGATTGGAAAGCTAAAATGGGAAATAAAAGAGTTACAAACGATCCTATGGAAGCTCACGTTATTGGATTTAACATGTATGTTAAGGCCGTTGAAAAGGCCGGAACTACAGATGTTGATGCTGTTAGAAAAGCTATGTATGGTATTAAAGTTCCAAACTTGACTGGTGGTACGGCTGAAATGTTGCCAAATCATCATTTATCTAAGCCTGTCTTAATTGGTGAAATATTGGAAAATGGCCAGTTTGACATTATAAGTCAAACTAAGGAAGTGCCAGGAGATGCATGGACAGATCATTTACCTGAATCTGCTGTTTTAAAATCTGATTGGAAGTCCCTTGGTTGTGGTATGTACAATACTAAGACAAATACTTGTATTCAACTCAAGTCAAATTATTAGATAAACTATATTGAGGATAATGCTATGGTTTCCATAGCATTATCAATATTAATATATGAAGTACTTATTAATTATTTTATTTTCATTATTAAGTTTCAATTCTGCATTTTCAGAAGAGAACTTTGACAATTTTTTATTTAAAAACTCTAAACTGATTATAAATAGTTCTTCAAAAACAGTTGGAACATTTTTAGAAAAAATAAATGTTTATGATCAAAATACCGTATCAAGATTTTTAAATCTCTGGAAAAATAAGAAATTATTTTACATAAAAGAAACAAAAAAAATTGTACTAATTTCCAAGTTTGATAATAAAACATATTACGCAATTGATATTTTTTCCAACGCTAAAATTGGAAAAAAGAAAAAAAAAGATTTCAAAAAAATAAAACCGAATAGTGGTGTAAGGGCAAAGATTGCAACTGCACTTGTGAACTTTCAAATATTTAGTAATGATAAAAATAAAAGAATAAATAGCATAAATGCTCTTGAAAAAAAAATATTACCTGAACATTTAAAACTCCTTAGAAAAGCATTTTTATTAGAGGAAGATGATAGGTTAAAAATTAAAATAAAAAAATTATTACAATTTGCAATTTTACAACATGGAACTGACGATAAAGAGAAAATTAAAGTTCTGAATGAATTAAAGACTAATACTTCAATAGAAGTAAGAGCAGTTTTGTCAAAACTCCTAAGGACATCTGAAATTAAAGTTACTAGAAATATTGAAGATTTAAATAATTTAAATATTGCTCAAATAATTAAACCAGAAGTAATTAGTAAAAAACAATTCGGTGAAGTTATAAAAAGTTTTTTCTATAAAGAAAAATTAAAACTTAGTGTTATTGATGCTTACAAAATAGCACAAAAAAATGGTTTTTTAGATAAGAGAGTCAGTTTAAATGAATTAAAAATAATTTTAGAAAATAACATTGTTGACAATAAAATTTTAGGAATTGATATAAAGGAATTTAATGAAAATTCTAAAAGAATCGAAGTTTATAATAAATTAGCCAAGATAAAAAATCTTAATATTTATCGAGATGAAACAGAATTATTAAATGATTTAAAACAACTACATTTTTACAAAATTTACATTGAGAAAAATAAATACATAACAAACAAGACTAAACAAGTTTTAGATTCAATTAATTTTAAAGTTAAATTCTATAAGTATTTAGATTTATTTATTGATGGTCTTAGTCTTAGTTCTATATATTTTCTTGGTGCTATTGGCTTGGCAATAACATTTGGAGTCATGCGTGTGATTAATATGGCTCACGGTGAATTTATAATGATGGGAGCTTATACTGGCTATGTTGTTCAATCATATATTACTAATCATACATTATCTCTGATAATAGCTTTTCCTCTCGCTTTTATAATTACTTTTATTGCAGGGGTTATAATGGAAAGGTTGGTGATAAAACATTTATATAAAAATCCTCTTGATACTTTGCTAGCAACTTTTGGTATAAGTATAGCTCTTCAACAACTTGCTAAAAATATTTTTGGTACTCAGGCTAGACCTTTAACATCACCTTCTTGGTTAGATGGATCTTTAATAATAAATGATGATCTTTCGATAAGTTACATTAGGATAGCTATATTTGTTTTGGGAGTTTTATTTTTTTTAATATTATTATTTGTAATGAAAAAAACTAGATTTGGATTAGAAACTAGATCCGTAACTCAAAACCCTGTAATGGCATCGAACATGGGTGTTAACACTGAAAAAATAAATATGTTAACTTTTGGTTTTGGGTCAGGCATTGCTGGTGTTGCTGGTGTTGCTATAGGTTTGTTTTCCAAGGTCACATCTGAACTTGGCTCAGAATACATTGTTCAAAGTTTTATGACAGTTGTAGTTGGTGGTGTAGGAAGTATTTGGGGTACACTTGCAGGCGCTTCATTAATTGGCTTTTTACAAAAGTTTATAGAATGGTTTAATCCTTCAAATACATTAGCTGCTCAAACATATATGATTATATTTATAATTTTATTTATTCAATTTAGACCAAGGGGATTAATTGCCTTAAAAGGGAGAGCAGCAAATGATAACTGACATGAATAAATCTGTAAAAAAACATTCGCTGATTTTTTTAATAACTATTTTTTTATTTACGTTGTTAGTCACCTTTTTAAGTGAACCTTTTGGTATAAACTTTATATCAACAAGCTTTGTAAAAGTCCTTGGAAAAACTCTTTGCTTATGTATTGCTGCAATTGCTATGGATGTTGTGTGGGGGTATTGTGGTATTTTATCCTTAGGTCATTTTGCTTTTTTTGGCTTAGGTGGATACATGATAGGCATGTGGTTAATGTATGAGAGAACGTCTATTATTGTATTGAATTCTTTAGATGACTCACAATTACCCTTTACTGAGATAGAATTACAAGAAGCGATAGGTAATCAAATTTTTGGTGTTGTTGGAGGAACAGAAATACCACTTATTTGGACATTTGCAGATAATTTATATTTTCAAATAATTTTTGTTATTTTAATCCCTGGTTTAATAGCATTTATTTTTGGTTGGCTAGCTTTTCGTTCAAGAGTAACTGGAGTATATTTGTCAATTTTGACTCAAGCAATGACCCTAGCTTTATCTTTATATCTATTTCAAAATGATAGCGGGTTAAGAGGAAATAACGGATTGTCTGGATTGCAAAATATTCCTCATCTTGAAAACTTAAGTCAATCTACAATTTCAATATTATTTTTATGGTTAAGTTCAATCGGACTTATATTTTCATTTGTAATTTTTAATTATATAATTCAAAGTAAATTTGGATCAGTAATTACCGCTATCAGAGACAATGAAACGCGTCTTCGTTTTTTTGGATACAATGTAGAAATATACAAACTTTTTATATTTGTTATCACAGCCATAATTACTGGATTAGCAGGAGCTATATATTATCCTCAAGCTGGTATAATAAACCCAGCTGAGATTGCTCCTATTGCCTCAATATATTTAGCTGTCTGGGTTGCTATTGGTGGACGAGGAAAATTGTATGGTGCAATTTTAGGTGCAGCGTCTGTTTCTTTGCTATCCTCTTGGTTTACTGGAGGAAATGCTCCAAATATTCCCCTCGGTTTTTTTACAATTGAATGGGTGAATTGGTGGACTGTATTTTTAGGAATTGGTTTTGTGGCAATAACAATTTTTAGTAAGGGTGGTTTAATTGGTATGCTAAATACATTATTGGTTAAAATCAAATGAAAACGTTGTTAGAAGTTGATAATGTTTCAATCTCTTTTGACGGTTTTAAAGCAATAAAAAATTTAAGTTTTTCAATAGGGTATAATGAATTACAAGCCATTATTGGACCAAATGGCGCAGGGAAAACTACTTTTATGGATATAATTACAGGTCAAACAAAGCCAGATAATGGACATATTTTATGGGGAGAAAAAAGCATTGATCTAATCAGAAAAACAGAATCAGAAATAGCATTACTTGGTATTGGACGAAAATTTCAAAAACCTACGGTATTTGAAAATAAAACAATTATTGATAATTTAATTTTATCTCAGAAAAAAAATAGAAATCCATTTAAGGTTTTATTTCAAAAAAATACAAAATCTGAGCTTACTAGCATTAAAAAAATTTTAAAAGATATAAATCTTTACATGATTAAAGATAGAATTGCTGGTGAGATTAGCCATGGTCAGAAGCAATGGTTAGAGATTGGGATGCTTTTAAGCCAAAATCCAAAATTAATGCTCATTGATGAACCTGCTGCAGGCATGACACCAACTGAGAGAAATCAAACAGTTAGTATTTTAAAAAATATTGCAAAATCTAGTTCAATTATTGTGGTTGAACATGATATGGAGTTTGTACGTAATTTAAATTGTCGAGTAACAGTACTTAATGAAGGTAGCATTCTTTCTTCTGGTTCAATTGACTTTATAACTCAAAATGAAAAAGTCATAGAGGTTTATTTAGGAAGATAATTATGCTTGATGTTAAAAAAATAAATTTAAATTATGGCTCTTCTCAAATCTTGTTTGATGTTTCAATAAAAGCCAAAAAAGGCAATATAACATGCTTAATGGGATCAAATGGCGTAGGTAAAACTTCTTTACTTAAATTTTTGTCTGGAATACAAAATGCAAAAAATGGAACTTATTTCTATAATAACAATGATATATTTAATCTTCCATCTTACAAACTGGCAAAATTAGGAATTGGATACGTTCCTCAAGGAAGAGATATATTTCCCCTTTTAAGTGTTAAAGAAAATTTAGAAATTGGATTTGCATGTTTGAATAAAAAAAATTGGTTTATCCCTGATGAAATATTTAACTTATTTCCAATATTAAAAAAAATGCTTCATAGGAGAGGTGGAGATTTGTCTGGAGGACAACAACAACAGTTGGCTATTGCAAGAGCACTTGTTGCAAAACCAAGTTTATTATTGATGGATGAGCCTACTGAGGGTATTCAACCGAATATAATTAAACAAATAGGCGAGGTAATCTTATATTTAAAAAAAGAAAAAAAAATTACAATATTTTTAGTCGAACAATATTTTGATTTTGCATTTAATCTTTCTGATTATTTTTATGTAATGCAAAGGGGGAAAATAATTATAGAAGGAGATAAAGAAAAACTAGGTAAAAAATTACTTAAATCTCAATTAAGTTTTTAGTTGGTTAATTTCGTCAATCAAAAATTTTTTGAAAGCCTTTAATCTTTGGTCATCTTTTAAATGATATTTATAACATAATGAAATATTTAATTTTGGACCCTTTAATTCAGATAATATTTCTTCTAAATTAATAAAACTTTCCATCCAACTAGGTAAAGAAGATATACCTACCGAGTTTTGAGTAGCTTCTACAATGCCGTGAATATTTGAAATTTCTAATATTGGATTTCTAATATTATTTTTTTCTCTTCCAATATTTAGCAACCAATTTAATCTATTTCTGTTTAGAGGTGGTTGAGCAGTTTCTCCATAGGCAATTATTTTGTGATAATCTAATTCATCTACTGTTTTAGGAACTCCAAATTTTTTTATATATTCTTTAGAAGCATATATTTTATATCGGAATTCTGAAATTTTGATTTGAACGTCATCTTGTGAATTACTTTCTGTCATCCTAATTTCTAAGTCAGAGGCGTAGTGTAAAACTTTAGGCTCAGAATCTCTTAAGTTTAATGCAATTTGTATTTTAGGATATTGTAATAAAAATTTATTTATCCTTGGTGTAATCCAAAGCGCGCCAAAAGCATTTGTTGCAGCAATCTTTAGCTTTCCAATTGGTTCGGATGAAGAAGAAAAGTTCTTTAAATTTTCAATTTGTGAAGAAACTTTATTTACTTCTTTATATAATTCCTGACCTTCTGGTGATAATGACAAACCTTTTGAATTTCGAAAAAAAAGTTTTGTTTTAATTTCACTTTCTAAAATACTAATTTGTCGGCTTAGGGAAGAATGACTTATATTCATAATTTCAGAAGCTCTTTTCAAATTAAGAGTTTGAGAAACAATATGAAAATATTTTAAACGATCCCACTTCATAGTTAAACATCTCTAATATTTGAAATTCTTCAATTCTAATTAATGCAACTCTGAATGTATTAATCAGAGATTCAATATAGTTTGAAAATAGTTAATATATAAAGAATTTCCTCCCTCCCCGCTTGAGAGCATACTCTGTGTTACAGAGTATGCTCTAATAAAATTAAAATGAAATTATTTTAAAAAACTATTAAATTTATATTATAAGTGAACATCTTTTAATCATTTGATTTTTATAATATAATGATTATTAGATAATTAATTAACAAAAATTTTATATTTAAAATTCTAATTTTAACTGAGGTTACTGCACCCTTTTCCTAATCAACAATGGTCAATGGTCAGTGGGTGGTCTGCCCATTGACCGTAGTCCATGGAACACGGACCAGGGTTCATTGATGGGTTATTGGAGTTTGTAATTAGTAGTTTTGTTTAAAGTCTTTAATGATTTCAGTAACTTTTAAAAAAAAAGAAAAAAAATTAAAATGTAGTCTTTACTAACATAATTACTCTGCGGTATATTTAACAAATCAAATGATTGAGAGTTCATTTGTGTGGTTACATAGTCCAAAATAAAACTATGCTGAAACTGGTTTACGTAGGCTACCAGTTCTCATCAAAGCGACGCTTCAAAAATATTTTATTAATCAAATAAGGAGCTTTGCTATGAGCAATTTAAATATAATTCCACGTAAAGAAATATGTAAGCAAATAGGTGTAAGTCGAGACACACTAAAGAATTGGATAAGAAAAAGAAACTTTCCTAAACCTTTAAATTCTTCTGGTAGGGAACCCCTTTTTGATGAGCTTTGTGTAAAGGAATGGCTTTTAAATAATAATAATAAAGATAGCAACAAGGGAGACTTATAATGGAAAATCTCTCTGATATGACTATTGAAAAATTTCA
Source organism: uncultured SAR116 cluster alpha proteobacterium (assembly GCA_902593735.1). Classification (GTDB taxonomy): domain Bacteria; phylum Pseudomonadota; class Alphaproteobacteria; order Puniceispirillales; family Marisalimonadaceae; genus Marisalimonas. The sequence continues at coordinate 27,635 of CACJJL010000017.1, read as the reverse complement.
AAAACTATTCACTGGCTTCACAAAAGCTTATGGAACTTTTGAGATAAACAAATCAAACAATGATAAAAAAAAGAAGGGTAGAGCACTTACAGTAAGGAAGAAAATTAATTTTGAACACTATAAAAAACATCTTTATGGTGAACAAGGGATAGGTGTGGTTCCTATCAAAGATGATAATCATAATATCGTATTTTGTGCTTTAGATATAGATGATTATAATTTACCTCAAGAGGATCTATTAAAAAGAATAAATGAAAGTAAAATTCCTTTTCTTACCTGTTTGAGCAAGTCGGGTGGATATCACTTATATCTATTCTTTGTAGAAGATACTTCAGCACAATTAATCCAAAAACCACTTCGTAAAATAGCTAAATATTTAGGTTATCCAAATTGTGAGATATTTCCTAAACAAGAAAAAAGGTTGAAACCTAGAAATGGAGAAACAGAACAAATTGGTAATTGGATCAATTTACCGTACTTTTCTAGTAATAATTCTACCAGAACATGCGTGCAGTTGGAAAAGCACTTAGAGCTGGAAGATTTTTTACACCACGCTGAAAAAAGTAAAGTTTCGTTAAGCCAATTAATTAAATTATCCAATGAAATTCAGCTAGATGAAAATTTGGTTGAGAACACATCATTTAATAAACTCTTAAAAAGTGAAGGACGTAATAGTTATCTTTTTAAATATGGATGCTCTTTACGTAAAAGAGGGATAGAAGATATTGAAATAAGTAAAAAAATAAAAATTAAGAACATTGAAGCAAATGCAAACGATCATCCAAACTTTGCTCAGGGCCCTTTGGAAAATAGAGAGATAAGTCTCATTATAAAGCAAGTTTTGAAATATCAGCCTGGAGATCTAGACGATGATACTTTAGAAGAGATGAATAAAAAACATGCAGTAGTTATGCTTCAGGGCAAGACCTTTGTTCTAAATAAAGACTTTGATCCCAGCATTAATAGAAAATTAGTAACTTTTTCTACATTCACTGACTTCAAAAATAGATATTGTAACAAATATTCTTTCCTAGATGGGTCTAATAAATCGTTAGCACAATGTTGGCTTTCGTCATCCAAAAGAAAGACATATGATGGACTTATCTTTGATCCAGAAAAAAATCATAAGAATTTTTATAACCTTTACCAGGGGCTAGCTGTTGTCCCTAAAAAGGGGAAATGGAACAAGTTTAGAGACCATATTAACAATGTACTTGCTGCATCAGACGAAGAGTTAGGAAGTTATATAATCCATTGGATGGCAGATGCAATTCAAAACCCAACTGACAGGCCTGGTGTTGCGCTTGTTTTAAAAGGTAAACAAGGGACAGGTAAAGGAATTTTTGCTAGAGGTTTTGGATATTTGTTTGGCAATCATTTTCTTCACCTATTTCATGGTAGTCACTTAACTGGTCATTTTAATTCACATTTAAAAGATAAACTAATGATTTTTGCTGACGAAGCTGTTTGGGGTGGCGACAAAAAAGCTGAAGGAATGCTTAAAGGATTAATTACAGAACCATCAATACCTATTGAAATGAAAGGAAAAGATGTTTTTACTGTATCGAATTTTAGTAGAATAATTATTTCATCTAATAACGATTGGGTAGTTCCTGCAGGAGCAGAAGAACGACGTTTTTGTGTTATCGAACCAGGGGATTCTATGATGCAGAATTCTAACTATTTTAAGTCTATAAACGAAGAATTAAATAATGGAGGATATGAAGCAATGTTATATGATCTTCAAAATATAGATCTTGAAGGAATAGATTTAAGAAGATTCCCTAAAACAAATGCTCTTTCTATACAAAAATCAATTTCGTCTTCTGACGTAGAAAAATTTTGGGAAGATCGATTATATGATGGATCTACAATTAGTGATCAGGATGAATGGAAAAACTCAATCTTGTGCTATGATTTATATCAAGATTATATTTTATTCTCCAAAAAAATAGGAAATTCCAGACCTAAAACTATGTCATCGTTTGGAAAGAATTTAAAAAATGTTATTCCTGAAATAGAAAGACAAAGAGGAACTACTAAAAAAAGAAATTATATATATATTCTTCCTGATTTAGAACAATGCCGACTAGCATTTGATAAAGCTCGAAATACAAAAACAAATTGGGAAGGTGTATAGTTCGGCCTGGTGTCCTAGATGTCTTATCAAAAAAAAAGTATTTTTTCTTTTCTCCTGGTTATCGTTTTAAAAATATAAAAAATAAATATCAACAGGACGTGTAAATCATTATTAACTTTTATTAATGCCAATCCTTTCGCCAATTCTTTTTTAAATGTCCATGGTCAATGAACCAAGCTTCAAGTTCTTTTAGTTCACTTCTAATTATTCGCCCTTGCTCTGCTCTAGCTTTAGCTTTTTCTCTTTCAATCTTTGTAAAGCGTCCATGAATAGTTTTTGAATCTGCTAATCTTTTTAGGCCTTCCTTGGTCCTTGGACCTGTGCTGACACCTCCATGAAGCCTGCATCGACCCACTGGTAGTTTGGCGGGGCGTTGACAAGGTGAACCTTTTTTTGTTTTTGCTTCACATCTTTTGCCTGGCCAGTTAGGACCAAAACGCCAGGGTATGCCTTTTAAAAGGTTTCTTTTTGTTGTCTTTTTAATATCACCTAACATGGGTTTTATTATAACAAAAATAATGCAAGCTTAAAAGAGATGGTAAACTTAACTTAATTTGTAAAAATTTTTCAGAAATAAATTTGTAATAAATCCAATATATAAGGAGATCTTAATTAAACTAACTCTATTTATATATGGATAAAGATAAAAGTAAAAATTATAGAGCTATTTGGATCTCTGATATTCATTTAGGTTCATCTGGTGCACAGGCCGAACATCTTCTTGAATTTCTAAGATATAACGATAGTAATTATTTATATTTAGTTGGCGATATTATAGATGGATGGAGTTTAACTAAGAGATGGTATTGGCCTCAATCACATAACGACGTAATTCAAAAAATTCTAAGAAAAGCTAGAAAAGGTACAAAAATTACATTTATTCCTGGTAATCATGATGAAGGTGCGAGGACTTTCCTAGGTATTACTTTTGGTGATATTGAGATAAAAAATGAGACTTTTCATAAAACGGCTAGGAATGAAAAGTTGTGGGTAATACATGGCGATCTTTTCGATGAAGTAATGCAACATGCCAGATGGTTGGCTTACATAGGAGACTCAGCATATACCTTTCTTCTATGGTTAAACAAATGGTTTAATAGAATAAGACGTCTAATGAACTTACCATATTGGTCGTTATCACAGTTTTTAAAATTAAAAGTTAAAAAGGCAGTTTCAATCATTAGCGCTTTTGAGACTCTTATGGTTAGAGAAGCTTCCAGACGTGGATGTGATGGGGTTGTATGCGGGCATATACATAAATCTGAATTGAAAATGATCGATAATAAAATTTATGCAAATGATGGTGATTGGGTCGAATCACTTACTGCTCTTGTAGAACACCAGAATGGAGAGTTAGAAATTATTAATTGGGCTGAATTGGGTCACGATCATCTATATCAAAACGATCTAACTAAAGTTAAAACAATAGCATGAAAATTTTAGTTGTAACAGACGCTTGGTATCCTCAAGTCAATGGGGTAGTAAGAACTTTAGATGAGACATCTAAGCAATTAAAAAAATTTGGCCATGAGGTAAAGTTAATTACACCAGAGGGTTTTTTAACAATGCCATGTCCGACTTATCCTGAAATAAAATTATCTCTTTTCCCAGGTGCTAGAGTTTCATCTATGATCAGAGAATTTAATCCAGATTGTTTACATATTGCTACTGAAGGTCCTCTAGGTCTTTCCGCGCGTGGATATGCTATTAGAAATGGTTTAGCTTTCACCTCAGCCTATCACACAAGGTTTCCTGAATATGTTCATGCAAGAATAAAACTTCCCCTTAAAATAACTTATGCATTCTTAAGGTGGTTTCATGGTAGATCTGAGTTGGTAATGGTGCCAACTGAAGAAGTAAAAAAGGATTTATTAAAATACAAAATTGGTAACCCTCAAATTTGGGCGAGAGGCGTAGACTTAGAAATTTTTAAACCAAAAAAAGGAAGAAGAAAAAATAAAAAACCTATTTTATTGAATGTTGGCAGAGTAGCTATAGAAAAAAATTTAGAAGAATTTTTAAAAATAGATCTTCCATATGAAAAATGGGTTGTAGGTGACGGACCTGCATTGAAAGAATTAAAGAAAAAATACCCTAAGGTTATTTTCCAGGGTGCTAAGAGTAAAGGTGAATTAGAATATTACTATAACAAGGCGGATGTATTTGTTTTCCCAAGCAAAACTGACACATTTGGTTTAGTTTTATTAGAAGCTATGGCGTGTGGTTTGCCAGTTGCAGCTTTCCCAATAAGTGGACCTTTAGATGTTATTGGTAACTCAGATGCAGGTATTCTGAATTCTAATTTAAAAGAAGCATGTAAGAAGGCTTTGTTGATACCAAGAAAAGTGCCAAGAGAATACGCTAAAACATTTTCATGGGAATTAACAAGTAAAACATTTGAGTCTTATTTAGTAAGCATAAGAGACAAAGACACTACATATAATATTGAAGACAACCCTCATAAGGGTAATACTGGGATTACAAGAGCAATTCATGCAGCTAAAAATTCTTGGTCAGGTCTAACTTTTGCTCTGAGAGAAGAAAGTGCTTTTAGACAAGAAATATTATTAGTGATAATTTCATTATCTATAATTTTAGTCAGCGAAGTCAGTACTATTGAAATATTGCTTATGATTTTTACAACTTCCCTTGTCTTAATTATAGAGCTATTAAATTCTAGTGTTGAAGCAGCTATTGATAGGATATCATTTGATTATCACGGTTTATCTAAAAGAGCTAAAGATTACGGATCCGCTGCTGTAATGTTGACATTAATTTTATGGGTCTTAATTCACGGGTTAATTTTATTTAATGATGTTCTTTAAATACCAATTAGCTCTCCGTTTCCAATGCCAAGATACCATTTTAAGTTAGAAATACTCTTTATGCCTATATTTAAAAATTTTTAATGTAATAAAATTGAAATAAACATTATTTACAAAGACATAGTTTTGAGAATTCATTTGATTTGAATTGATGAGATTAAGTTAGATTTGCCAAATGAAACTCAAAACCTCAAATTCTGAGGTTAGATTGTCTTTAAATAAAATCACAAAAAAATTAATTAATAATCAAAATGACAGGTATTTTGACAGAGAAATTAGCTGGTTATCTTTTAATGAAAGAGTTTTACTACAAGCATATGATAAGACAATTCCTTATGGTGAAAGACTTAGATTTGTAACAATTTCTTCAGAAAATTTAGATGAATTTTATATGGTTCGAATAGCTGGGCTACATCAGCTTATAAGTCAAGGTTTCAATACATTACCTGAAACTGGAATGAGAGCAGATGAATTATTAAAAACAGTACTTAATGCTTCCAAAGATTTAAAAAATAAACAGCAAAGATGTTTGAATTATTTATTGAATGAAAAGGAAGATTGTGATGTTTCAATTTTGTTTGATAATAAATGGACTAAAAATGAATTAGAATGGCTTAAAGAATATTATGAACAAAATATTCTACCTCTTTTAACTCCAACCACGTTAGACCCTGCACACCCTTTTCCATTTATCCAAAATAAAGGCAAATGTGTATTAATGGAGATGAAAGATATAAAAAACAACAATATAAATTGTGTAGTTTTACTTCCTGATAATATAGCTAGATTTATAAGATTACCTGGTGAAAATCAGAGATATGCTATGCTGGAGACCTTAGTTACAAAGTTTGTTCATTTAATTTATCCTGAATATAAATTATTAAAATCAGGCATGTTTAGAGTTATCAGAGATGCCGAAATTGAAATAGATGATGAAGCAGATGACTTAATAGGGCAATTTGAAACTGCAATTAAAGCCAGAAAAAGAGGTGGTATTGTATCTTTAACCTTTTCTCATGATTTATCTAAATCTGCTCAAAAACTTTTAACTAGGGAATTAAATATCCCTGACGATCATATATATGTTGCGCAAGGATTTGTTGGGATCAATGACTTTACTGAAATAATAAATAATTTACCCAAACAAAATATATTCAAACCGTACAAACCCAGAATGCCACAAAGAATATTAGACTTTAAAGGAGATTGCTTTTCGGCGATAAAAAATAAAGAAATAATTGTTCATCATCCTTACGAAAGTTTTGATGTAGTTTTAAGTTTGCTTCAACAGGCAGCAACAGATAAAAATGTTTTAACAATAAGGCAAACTTTATATAGAACAACACCTGATTCACCAATAGTAGAAGCTTTGGTGTCCGCTGCTGAGTCAGGAAAATCTGTTATTGCAGTAATTGAGCTGAAAGCTCGATTTGATGAAGAAAATAATGTCCAACTAGCTAGAGTATTAGAACAAGCTGGTGCACAAGTTGCTTACGGCCTAGTTGATTTAAAAGTACATGCAAAATTATCTTTAATAACAAGAAAAGAGGGTAAAAAATTAGTTTCTTATGCTCATTGTGGAACTGGTAATTATCATCCACATACTGCTAAAATTTATACTGACTTTTCGTTATTCACTATCGATAAAAATATTTGTGATGATGCTAGATCAGTCTTTAATTTTCTTACCAGTCACGTTCAGCCAAAACGATTAAATAAGATGATCATTTCACCCAACTCTTCTTATGATTGGTTAATTGAGAAAATTGATAATGAAATACAAAATGCTAAAGATGGTTTTGAAAGTGGAATTTGGATTAAATGTAATGCGATTGTAGATCAAAAAATAATTGAAAAATTCTATGAAGCATCCAATGCAGGGGTTAGAATTCACTTGATGGTTAGGGGTATTTGTTGCTTACGCCCTAATGTTAAAGGAATGTCTGAAAACATTACAGTAAATGCAATTATAGGAAGATTTCTTGAACATGGAAGAATATATGTTTTTGCAAATAAAGGAAAATTTCAGTCTGAAAGTAATTTAGTATATATAGCATCTGCTGATATAATGCCTCGTAATTTATACCATAGAGTTGAGGCTTTTATACCTCTAGAAAACAAAACAGTTCGAGGTCAAGTCCTAGACCAAGTATTACCGGCTCTAATAAACGACACAAAAAATACTTGGCAATTAAATAAAAATGGAGAATACTCCAAAAAACAAAATAAGGACAAAACATTTTGTGCGCACACTTATTTTATGAAAAACCCAAGTTTATCAGGTCAGGGAAGCTTAGCTAAAATATAAATATGAATGAAGTAGCTTTAAGTTTTTATAGGAAGATAAATAAAGGTAAATTAGCAATAATCGATATTGGTTCTAATTCTATTAGACTTGTTATATATCCTCAAAATGGTAAATACCCTTTTCCGTTATTTAATGAAAGAATAAATTGTAAACTCGGTGAGGGTTTATCATTGAGTAAAAATATTTCAAGTCAATCAATTTCAAAAGCTTTGTCAGCTATAAAGCGTTTTGCATATATAATAAAAACTATGTCTGTGAAACATCAATTAATTATAGCAACTGCAGCTGTTAGAAAAGCCAAAAATGCAAAAGAATTTTTACGTCCTGCAGAAAAACTTCTTAATCATAATATTAAAATTCTGTCTGCTAAAGAGGAGGCTGATTACGCCTCTTTAGGAGTTCTTAGCAACATAAAAGTTGATAAAGGGCTTATAGCAGATTTAGGAGGAGGAAGTTTAGAACTTATTCTTATTCAAGATGGAAAAAAGATAAAATCAACGAGTATCGATATTGGACACTTATCTCAGATTAGTAGTGAAGAAATCAGAAAAGAAATTAATAAAGTTGAATGGCTGAATAAATCTAAAGGTCTTACATTGTATGGAACAGGTGGAAGTTTTAGAGCTCTAGGATCTGCCTATATAAAGAATTATAATTATCCACTCTCATTATTGCATGGATTAAAATTCGATATCGAAAGAGGGATAATCCTTTTGGATCAAATGTCAGACGAAAACAAAGAAGTATTAGGTATACCTCCTGGTAGAGCAGATACTATTTCAACTGCAGCAAAGATAATAACTCACCTGATTTTATCATCAAATGTAAAAAATATTATGATTAGTGGAACAAGTATAAGAGATGGATTGATAGCAGAATTAAATAAAGAAAATAGGATCAATCCAGATAAAGTTGCTTACTATAATGTACTTGCAAAAAACCAAAGATTTAATGGTATGCAAATTAAAATAAAAAAAATATTCAGTCCTATTTTTCAAAAAATTGCAGATAAAGATCTTGAAAGGGTATTTAAAATTAGTACTAATCTTTCAGATATTTCTTGGGACGAACAGCCAGATATGAGAGGTAATATTGCCGCAAACAAAATCTTATCACTACCAGTAAGAGATTTAACTCATATTGAGAGGGTATGGATGGCCAAAGTTGTTTATCACAGATATGTTGGTACTAAAGATAAACAACAAATTGATAAAAGAATAATCAATTTACTTTCAGAAAAACAAAAAATTTCATCTTATGCTATAGGTTTAGGATTAAGATTTTTATATAATTTTAGCGCAGGATTACCAAAAAATTTGGATAATATTAAATTCAAGATTAAGAAAAATAAATTAACTTGTAAAATAAAACCTGAAGCCAAAGCTCTCATGGATAAAGAAAACGAACGAAGATTAAAAAACTTTTCTAATGCGTGTAATTTAAATTATGAGATTATTTGATCATTTAATTGACGAAACATAATTAATACATGCTTTTGAATTTTTCTAAAAAGAATAAAATAAAAAAAATTATATTAAATTTACAATTTATTAATAAATAAGATTACGCTGTAGTATAATTAGTAATTTTAAGTCTATTTGAAATATTTTTCTTTAAATTTTAAAGCAACTGAAACTAGTAATATTAGTATAGGCACTTCAACAAGAGGACCAATAACAGTTGCGAAAGCCTCTTTTGATGCAAGGCCAAAAGTGGCAATTGAAACTGCAATAGCCAATTCAAAATTATTTGAAGCTGCTGTGAATGATAAAGAAGTAGCCTTTGGATAATTAATATTGGCAAACCTACTGATACTAAAACTAATAAAAAACATAATTAGAAAATATATGACAAGAGGAATTGATATTGTTAAAACATCCAAAGGAAGTTTCAAAATTTCATTACCTTTTAGAGTAAACATAACAATTATTGTAAATAACAGAGCAATTAAAGTTATAGGACTTATTCGTGGAAGAAACTTGTTCTCGTACCATTCTTCGCCATATTTCTTAACTAATAATGATCTTGTTACAAAACCTGCTAAAAATGGAATACCAAGATAAACTAGAACTATTTTAGCAATGTAAAATATTGAAATATCAATAATTTGACCGTCATATCCAAAAATTTCAGGCAAAATTTTTAAAAAAAACCATGCATAAGGCGCAAAGAAGATAATTTGAAAAATTGAATTAAATGCAACCAATCCTGCTACATATTCTGAACTTCCTCTAGCCAACTCATTCCAAACAAGAACCATTGCTATACATCTAGCTAAACCAATTAGTATGACGCCAGTCATGTATTCAGGTTTATCAGAAAGAAAAGTAATAGCTAAAAAAAACATTAATGCAGGGCCTACTATCCAATTTTGAAATAAAGACAAAGCTAAGACTTTCTTATCTTTAAAAACTTCAATTATTTTTTCATATTTAACTTTTGCTAAAGGTGGATACATCATTAAAATAAGCCCTATTGCAATAGGAATATTTGTATTACTGTAAGTTATTGAATCAAGAAATTTAGGCATATTTAGAAAAACATTACCAATAACTATACCTATAATCATTGCAAGAAATATCCATATAGTTAGGTATTTATCTAAAAATGATAGATTTAATTTTTCATATTTTCGTTTCATCTTTTATTTAAGCAACTTCTCTACCACTTGCCCATACTTTTCTAATGATTGGCAAATCATTCTTAATACTTAATCTAACCAAATCTGCTTTTAAACCTTCTTTGATTAAACCCCTATCATTTAACCCTGTAGCCTTACAAGGGTTTGTAGTTACTGCAGCTATACTTTTGGGTAAATTGTTAGATTTTATACCCCACATTATTGCTGCCATCATCAATGATGAAGGCACATAATCAGAACTTAAAATATCAAGAAGGTCTTTATCAATAAGTGATTGAGCTGAAACATTACCTGAATGAGATCCTCCTCTTACTAAATTTGGTGCTCCCATTATTATTTTTATGTTACTGCTTTTACACTTTGTTGCAGCTTCAAGAGTGGTTGGAAACTCAGCTAAATTTATACCTTGTGAACAACTCTCTTCCACATCAGAAATTGTAGTATCATCATGACTAGCCAATACTGCATTTAATCTTTTACTAAATTTTATTGTTTCACTTTTATGTTTTTTACCAAACATTTTTTGAAGATCTTTTAAGTATGAAAAGTGTCTTTCAATTTGTGATTCTGAAAGAGCAAATTTTCCTGATAAATAAACTTTGAACTGTGAAACATCACGAAACTGTCTTTGGCCTGGTGTGTGATCCATAAGACTAACGATTTTTACCTTATCTTGAGCATTGAATTCTTCTAACTCCTGAATTAAATTTTCTGAACATATTTCAGCTCTTAGATGAATAAAATGATCAATCTTAAAAGATTTGTCTTTTGATAAGTTATTGATAGAGGTGGCTGTTTCTCTTGCATATTTGTCATATCTATGCACACCATCTCTGTTAATAGATCCTACTCTTAAAGCATCAAAAACAGTTGTAATACCTGCAGATGCTAATTCTCCATCGTGAGCTGTAAGAGCATTATTTATAGGCCAATTTACACCAGGTCTTGGTTTGAGATGCCTTTCTAAATTATCTGTGTGTAGTTCAACTAAACCTGGAATTAAATAATCTTCATTGCAATCTATAGATCTAGGTATAGAGCTTTTTCCTTTATTGACCCTTTTAATAAACCCATCTTTTAATTGAATACTTCCCAAAAAGACTTCGTCTTCAGTTACAATATTAACATTATTTAAAATGACATCAGACAACATGAAATCCTTAAATATCCATACATATGACTCTAATATTACAGTTTTTTTAAAAGTTAAAATATATTAATTAAATTGAAACAAAACTATAATATGTAAATCTCATGGAAGAATATTATAAAAGATATGCAATATATTATGCACCTTTAGAAAATTCAGAGCTAGATGTGTTTGGTAAATGTTGGTTAGGATGGGATCCTTATAAAGGTTTAGAAACTACTAAGTCAGATCTTTCAAGTTCACCCAATTTACAGAAATTTTCTAGATTTGTATTTGCACCAAAACAATATGGATTTCATGGCACAATAAAAGCTCCATTTAGATTAAAGGATGGGTATACCTATAATGATCTTGAAAATAAAGTTTGTGAAATATCAAAACAAATACATAGTTTTCATTTAGACGAACTAATTATTAAAAAATTAGGTAATTTCATTGCATTAATTCCTACTAATAATCTCAAAGTAAATGAAGTATCTAATAAATTTGTAGAGGGATTAGATTATTTAAGAGATGAGCTTTCTGAAGATGAATTAAAAAAAAGAAATCCTGAAAAATTAACCCCAAATCAAAAAAAAATGCTCTATAAGTGGGGTTATCCTTACGTATTTAATGAATTCAAATTTCACTTAACTCTTACCAGTAAATTAAATATTGAGGAAATTGATGGCGTGTTTAAATCTCTTCAAAACATTTTAAAACAAGTTAATTTAAGTAAGATAAACTTTAATAATATTTGTATTTTTGGACAAAAGAGTGATGAAAAATTTTATTTTATTAAAAGATTTAAATTTAATAATTTAAAGCATTAATTAAGTTATTTACGCCAGTTTCTAAATCAATGTCATTTTTAACATAGATTGTATCCGAAGGTAATTTTCCAACTTCTCTATTAAGTCTTTTTTTAATATCATCCTTACTTTCTCTATTTCTTGATATAAGACGGCTTTCAATAGCTTTTTTGGAAGCAATAATGCAAATAATCTTTGCATCAGGATAACTTTCCCTAATTTGCTTCAAAGCGAGTCTTGATCCATTAAAAATTACATTAACACCTTTTTTCAATTCATCTTCAATATCTTTTGGAATACCATATGATAAGGAATGTGCTTGCCAGCTTATTGCAAAAAAACCATCTTTAACCTTATTTTGAAAATCAGTATTTGATATAGCGATATGGTCTTCATTATTTTTATCAAGGGTTCTGGTAATATACCTTTTTACAAAGTAAAAATTTTCTAGCTTAGCTTTTATTTCATTTAATAAAGTATCTTTACCTACCCCAGAAGCTCCTACAATCACAAATAAATTGCCATTAGTTTTTTTCATTAATTCATAAATTTTCTAAATTGACTTCTCTTGTAGCAACTTTGTTTCTAGCTGTTTCATCATGAAATATTCCTATTATAGCTGAACCATTTAGCTTAGCTTTTTCTATTAAATCTAATACAACATTTTTATTATTTTGGTCCAGACTTGCGGTTGGTTCATCTAAAAGTAAATACGGATAATTATGAATAAAACCCCTAGCAATATTTACTCTTTGTTGTTCACCTCCTGAGAAAGTTAAGGGAGACAAGTTCCACAAATTTTTTGGAATATTAAGTCTTTCTAATATTTCTTGGGCTTTTTTTAATGCAATTTTTTTTTCACATCCAATCTCAAGCAAGGGTTCTATTACAACATCTATTGTTGGCACTCTAGGTACAACTCTCAAAAATTGACTAACATACCCCAATTTATTCTTTCTTAGTTTTAAAATATCTCTAGGTGATGATTTTCTAATATTGATATCTGAAATAAGAACATCACCTTTACTTATTACATAACTTCCATAGATTAATTTTAATAAAGTAGATTTACCTGTGCCAGAGTTGCCAGTAAGTGCAACAACCTCACCTTTATTAACTCTGAAGTTTATATTTTTAAACACATTTATGTTTGTATCGTTTTGATTATAAAGTTGGAATGATTTGTTTAAATTTTTAATTTGTATCATTTTACACCTGTAATACTGAACTAACTAATAATTGCGAATATTTATGCTGTGGATCATCTAAAACCTGATCACACAAACCAGCTTCTATTACATTTCCATTTTGCATTACAATTATACGATCAGCTAAAAGTCTAACTACTGCAAGATCGTGTGTAACTATTACTGCAGCAATACCAAGTTCTCTTACAAGGTTTCTTAATAAATCCAAGATTTTAGCTTGCACAGATACATCCAAACCTCCAGTAGGTTCATCCATAAAAATCAATCTTGGTCTAGTTACAAGATTTCTTGCAATTTGAAGTCTTTGTTGCATTCCTCCAGAAAAAGTACTTGGCTTATCATCAATTCTGCTAACATCAATTTCAACTTTTTCTAGCCAATTTGCAGCAATTTGTCTAATTTCACCATAATTTCTATGACCAATGGCCATTAATCTTTCACCAATATTTCCTCCTGCGCTTATATTCATTCTGAGACCATCACGAGGATTTTGATGCACAAATGCTAGATCAGATCTTTGAATTAAACGAAGTTTTGGTTCCGAAATTTTTGTAAAATTGAGGATTGTTTTTGATTTGTCGTTTAAGAAAATATCTCCTTCATCAACTTCTAAATTTCCATAAATACAGTTTAATAATGTAGACTTCCCAGAACCTGACTCGCCAACAATTCCAAGGACCTCTCCAGGATTAATATCTAAAGATACATTTTTGCAACCTATATTTTGGCCATAGTATTTAGAAATATTAGAGGCTTGAAATAAGAAATTTTGCTTCATAATTAATCTTCTTTTTTTGAATTTAATTTGGTTTGTTCTTTGCAATAGTCTGTGTCTGAACATATGTATGATCGTTTACCATCATCTGAAACAATAATTTCATCTAAATAACTATCACTTGATCCACATATTGAACATTTGAAATTAGCTTTCATAGCTTCAAAAGGATAGTCTTCAAAATCAAGACTTTTAACATTTGTATAAGGTGGAATAGCATAAATTCGTTGTTCTCTTCCAGCGCCAAAAAGTTGAATAGCTGGACTATTATTCATTTTGGGATTATCAAATTTTGGAATAGGAGAAGGGTCAGTAACATAATTTCCATTTGTTTTTACTGGATATGCATATGCTGTCTCAATATGACCATGTTTTGCAATATCTTCATAAAGTTTTACATACATTAATCCATATTCAGAAAGAGCATGCATTTTTCTAGTTTCTGTCTCTCTTGGTTCTAAGAATCTAAGAGGTTCTGGAATTGGTACTTGATATACTAATATTTGTTTTTCTTTTAATTTTGTTTCAGGAATTCTGTGTCTAGTTTGTATAAGAGATGCATCTGAAGTTTTTTCAGTTACAGCTACATTTGCAGTTTTTTGAAAAAATTTTCTTATTGATACCGCATTTGTAGTATCGTCGGCGCCTTGATCTATTACCTTTAAAATATCTTTGGGTATTAAACAAGCAGATGTTACCTGAATTCCACCAGTACCCCAACCATATGGCATTGGCATTTCTCTTGAGGAAAAAGGTACTTGATAGCCAGGTATACATAATGCTTTCAGAAGAGCTCGTCTTATCATTCTTTTTGTATTTTCATCTAAATAAGCAAAATTATAAATTTGAATATCTAAATTTTCATTTTTACTCATTTCATTCATTTTATTACCTTTTCATATTAACTTTGGCGTCAGCTCTAATTTTTCTAATGAGCTCTAGTTCAGATTGAAAATCAACATAATGTGGTAGTTTTATGTGCTCTAAAAAACCAGTCGCTTGAATGTTGTCGCAATGTGAAATAACAAATTCTTCGTCTTGTGCTGGTGCGCCAGAATAATCTTCACCTAATTCTTTCCATCTTAAAGCTCTATCGATCAAAGCCATTGCTAAAGCTTTTCTTTCAGTCTGTCCGAATACTAAACCATAACCTCTTGTAAACTGTGGAGGTTCAATTTTGGATCCTTGAAATTGATTTACCGTTTCACATTCAGTTAAAATGATCTCAGCAACATTAATCTCAAAACCTAATTCTGGAATATAAAGCTCAATGTCAACTATGCCAATTCTTAGTTCCCCTACAAATGCATGATTTCTTGCATATCCTCTTTGAGTAGAATATGCGAGACCAAGTAAAAAACCCTCATCTCCTCTTGATAATGCTTGTAACCTTGCCGAACGAGATGTTGGATAGCTAATAGGTTCTCGTGTTATATCGATAGGATCAAGATTGTTATCTTTTTCGTTTTGCATTAAATCTTCTTGATTTAAAAAACTTAAAACGTGAGGCATTTTGTTGTCATTATATTTTTTTGTTGGACTAATAGGTGCTTCATTTTCAGCTAGTAATTTAAAGTCCAAAAGCCTATGCGTGTAATCAAAAGTAGGGCCTAATTTTTGTCCACCTGGTATATCTTTAAAAGTTGCTGAAATCCTTCTAAGGCATGTCATATTTGCTGTATTAACTGGTTTGCTGTAACTAAATCTTGTAAGAGTTGTTCTGTAAGCTCTTAACAAAAATATAGCTTCTATCAAATCACCTCTAGACTGTTTTATAGCTAATGCAGCAAGGTCTTTATCATATAAAGAACCTTCAGACATTACTCTATCAACGCCAAGTGTGAGTTGTTCTGATATTTGATCAAGGGTAATATTTGGAATGGATGTATCACCTCTTCTTATTTCTGACATCCAAGAATGAGCGTTATCAATTGCTACTTCCCCACCTTTAACAGCTACATACATCTAATGCTCCGATTTTATGATATTAATTTTTGTTGAACGAGGAATAGATAAAATTTCTAAGTCATTTGTGAAATAGAAATCTAAACCTAAAGGATAAAGATTATTATTTTCGATAAATAATTCAGGATTAGGTAAATCAATATTTAATTTATTTTTTATGCCTGGACCATCAATGTTGCATTTTACTTTTTTATATTTTGTTTCTTCAATTATTAAAGTTGCAGATCTTTCTGGATACTCAGGAACTCCTATTTTGAATTCATTTAATGGCAATAAAGATTTCCATGTACCAATTACAAAATCAGCATTCTTTTTGTTACTAATAATGGCACCAGTGTTAAAAATTAACCAATTCCTTACTTCCTCTGTATTATATTCTTTTGAGAGGTAAACATTACTTTCATTATCACATAACGTAATTAATATTGTCGCTGCTGCATTTGACAATACACTTGGTTTGTTAAGTTTATTTATCTGAAAAGTTCTACCTGGATATGATGTTGCATTTACTAATGATCTAAAAGCAATAGAACTATTTATAGAATTTTCAGAAAAAGGATAATTTTCCATTAATCACTTTCTCCTCTTACAAGAGTAAAAAAATCAACTTTCGTAGCTTCAGCTTTTGAAAGAATTTTGCGTTTATTATCTTTTTTAATTTTTTCTAAAGGAATAATAATATTTTTATTTATTTCTTTAGACATTTTAGTTTGCATAAGAGCATCACATAATGCGCTTATTTCAGCTTTTTTCTTACTTCTTCCTTGAACATAACTATGACCTATTGTTCCACAATTCAATTTTAATGAACATCTAGTTATAGTAACTTCACCAATATTAAATTTATCTCCAGTTACACCCATTCTTCCTTGAGCCATTATGCTTCCAATTTCAGGTGTTCTTAACCATATATAATTTACTCTTATTTTTTTTTGTTCCCAGAGATTTAACAAATCGCTTTGGTTAGATGTTGCTAACAAACTCATCCAAAATTTTCTTTTTTCAATCATTTAAATTACTTCTTTACTATACAACTATACAACTTATAATTATAAAACATTAATTATACAATTATATTTTTATTAAGTTTTCATTACATGAATTCTAAACTCATTTATTATCAAATTTATGAAGCATTAAAAAAAGATGTGGCGGATAACATATACAATTCAGGTGATAAACTACCTTCTGAAAATCATCTTTCAAAAAGATTTGGAGTAAATAGACATACGGTTAGAAGAGCTTTGCAAATATTAAAAAATGAAGGAATTTTATTTTCTAAAAGAGGATCTGGTGTAATAGTTCAAGCTTCTAAGTTAAAATATAAAATTGGAAAAAGAGTAAGATTTTCACAGAATATTACTAATGAAAACAATATTCCTAAAACAACAATTATTAGATCAGAGTATAGAAAAGCATCAAAGATAGAAGCTGATAATTTAAAAATAAATTCAAAAGATGAGATTCTTTTAATAGAAACAACTGGTAAAATTAATAATATTCCAACTATTATAACTAAAAGAATAATTCCAAATAAAAGGTTTCCCAGTTTTCTAGAAATATTTCAAAAAGAATTATCTGTCACACACACACTAAAGTTATTGGGTGTAAATGATTTTGTTAGGTCAAACACTAATATAATCGCAGAGCTAGCTGATAGTATTCAAGCAAATTTACTTAATTGTAAAATTAATAGCCCACTTCTTAAAACAACATATGTGAATCAAGATTTAAATTGTATCCCAATAGAGTTCAGTCAGACATGGTTTGTTGGCGAAAGAATTCAATTAACATTAGAAGATTAAACTTTTGATATTTGTAATATAAAATTAATAAAATTAAGATAAGTAAAATATATGAATCAAATACAATTAAATCAATTTTCAGGATATATTTTACAGGGATCTAAATTTTTGCATGGTAATAAAATGCAATCAGGAATTATAACAATTGAAGACAAATTTATTTCTTCAATTGAAGTTAATAAAGCTAATCAATATATCAAAAAAAATTATCCAGTCATAGATTTGACGGGTTTTTGGGTATTGCCTGGAATAATAGACTTACATGGAGATGGATTTGAAAGACAGTTATTTCCAAGACCAGGCGTAAATTTTGATATGAATGACTCTCTTAAAATTGTTGACAAAGAACTTTCCATTAATGGCATTACCACGGCTTACCTAGCATGTAGTTATAGCTGGGAAGGTAGAATAAGAAGTCCTGAGTACGCTAAAATTTTTTTAAAAAATCTCAATAAATACAGACCTTCTATGATAACGAATATAAATGTTCAGGTAAGATACGAAACTCATCTTGTAGAAAAAGTTCAAGAACTTATTGACTTAATTACGGAATACGAACTCAATTATGTGGTATTCAACAACCATATACCTGATGCCTTAGAAAAAATTCAAAACAAACCATCAGCATTTGCAACATGGGCTAATAAAATGTCTATGGAAAAAAGCGAACTTGCAAATATTGTGAATTATCGATTAACAAAAGAAAATGAAGTAAGTGATAGCTTAAAAACATTAAGCAATTTTATGAAATCTAATAATATTAAATTTGGTTCGCATGATGATGAAAGCATTGAAGATAGAAAATGGTTTAGAAGTTTTGGTGCTAATATTTGTGAATTTCCAACAAGTATTTTAGCTGCTAAAGAAGCATACTTTCATAATGAAAATGTAATAATGGGTGCGCCTAATTTAGTAAGAGGTGGTTCACATAATGGAAATATATCTACATTAGAATTATTAAAACTAGGATACTGTAGTATTTTAGTATCAGATTATTATTATCCATCACTACTTCAGTCAATTTGGTATTTGTTAGATCATAAGATTTGTTCTATTGAAAATGCATGGGCATTAATATCAGAAAATCCTGCGAAGGCACTAAATATTGACAAAAGAGGAGCTATAAAAGTAAATAATTACGCAGATTTAGTAATTATAAACCCAAAAACAAGAGAGATAGAAGCAACAATATGTAATGGAGAGATTGCAGGTGTTTGTAAAAGCGTTGCTGACAGATTTATTAAATCATCTAACGCAGTATCCTAATCTATTTATATTTTGATATAAAATCCTCAACACTTAAAGTTCTAAAGTCGTCTAAGGAAGATCCTATTTTCTCATGAGACCAATTCCACCATTGAATTTGAGATAATTGAATTGAAACTTTTTCTGAAAATCTTCTTCTTATAATCTTAGCAGGATTTCCTGCTACAATAGTATAACTTTCTACATCTTTGGTAACAACAGAACCAGCTCCAATTATAGCACCATCTCCAACTATAATGTCAGGTTTAACAATAGCAGCATGACCTATCCATGTATCATTGCCAATTATAGTTTTTCTGGAATATCGATTTTTAAAAAAATCTTTGTCATGTTCTTTGTCTTCCCAATAGTCAGTTGATCTATATAAAAAATGATGAAGACTTGCTTTTTCCATTGGATGGTCCGTTGGACCTATTCTAACAGAGCTTGCAATATTAGAAAATTTTTTTATGTCTGTATTGGCTATATCACAAAATCTTGTACAATAAGAATAATCACCGAAATTAGAATTTGAAATAATAGAATATTCACCTATTTCAACAAATGAACCAAAATCACTGTCTACAATTTGACAATCTGAATGAATTAAAGGCTTGTTTTTATCGAGTTTTTTCATGTGACTAAAAACGTGCTAAAAAAATAAAAACATTGAGATATGTTAACTCTAGTATCTTCAATCGTTACTCCTATCTTTAAAAAATTTCATCTAACCAGTAAGGATTAGACCAGGCATATTTACCATACTCGTTTAATACTGTTACTCTAAAAAAATTTGTATCAAGCTTATTTAAATCAAATTTGGCACTTGTAATGTTGTAACCATTTTTGGAAAGGGAGGTATTAGAAGAGCCTGAAATAATTATGTGTGAAGCTGGACTACATTGTATTAAGAGTTCATTATCATCAAGTTCTACATTATGTATTGCTATCCCTGTAGAAGAGTAATAATTGCCCTTTTTAAGGGAATATAAAATATCTTGTATAGACAGGTTTCTGCATTTTACGAATACCCAACCTCCTAAAGCATCTTCTTTATGAAAATGCGAATCGTCAGATGCAGTTAGTAAAATTTTTTTATTATTATTTAGTAGGAAGTCAGCTGTAGCTATTCCACTACCTCTATTTGAGCTAATTGTTGCGGCGTGATTATAGATTTCAACTGCGTGAGCATTACTTACTTTAATGGCCTCATCAGACGATAATGAATACCACTCTGGATGAGCTATTGTTACAAATGCTCCAGTCTCTATGATTCTATTAAGTAGTTCATCTACTGTTTCATTATCAGATGCAATTTTGAAATCTAAAGGCAAACCGTTAGCAACAAGGTGCCACAAGCCAGCTCTGTCGTACTTTTTTCCTTTTACATGAATTTCAGCGCTTGGAATTGTAATGAAATCTTTAAAATTAAAATCAGAAACATCATTTACACTTTCTGCAGCAAATCTCTTGTCATGCCATAAATGATCAGAAAGACATGTAAAATCATAGCTATATGATTTGTAAAACTCAATCACATTTTTTGGTTTAAGCAGTCCGTCAGAGTAATCGCTATGTCCATGCAAATTGCCTTTGTAAAATTTTCCACATTTATCAAATGGTTTTAATTTCATACTATCCCCTTTTTTAGAAGATCATTACGAAATAATTTTTCATTTTTTTAACAAATTTTTTAATAAAAAGTTAAATTTCAATTACCAGAATTTCCACCATGGCTTATCTTTTGTACCATTAGAAGAGTTTATATCTTTTAGAGGTTCGATATCTTTTTTAACAGTTTCTAATCCACCTGTACCACTTTGGCCAAATTTTTCAGAGGCAGCTTTTTTTGCGATTTCATATGCTTCTGTTAATTTTACTTTAGCTTCCTCAGGTTTTTTTTGTGCACACATTTCAAAACCTTCAAACAGCATTTTTTCGACTGTATCAGCGTCAGATTTATCTATTCTAGGTAACTCTAATCTTATTCTGGCTCTTAACATAAGAAGGTTAACATTATCACACTTATCTATAAGTTTTTGAAAAATTTCTTCTGTATTAATTAATGTTCCAGCTTCCTGAGAAGACACCTCATTGCTTATATTTTTTGTATCTTTGCTTTGAGCTTGAACAAGTACTGGGTAAATTAAAAAAACTATTATTAAAATATATCTATTCATAGTAACTCCTTTATTTTTTATCCTCTATACCAATTAATAATCTTCTTAGTTTGGCTGACATAGTATCAATGCACATTACAGCAACTAAAACTAAAATTGCCATGTAAGCAACGTTTTCAAAATCATTTCCAGTCATTAATGCCCCAAGGAAATGTAAGCCTATACCTCCAGCACCCATTGCCCCAATAATTACGGCAGCTCTTGTGTTGGACTCTAAGTAATATAAACTTTGTGAAATGAAAATTGGTAGTATTTGTGGGATGATACCAAATCTATGTTGAAGAACTTTATTTGCACCAGTTGACTGGATACCTTCTTTATCTTTTTTATCAGTATTTTCTATAGCTTCAGACATTAATTTACCAAGAGTACCTGTGTCTGTAAATGCGATTGCAAAAATTCCCGTAAAAAGTCCAGGACCAAAAGCTCTAAGGAATATTAAACTCCAAATTAACATATCTATTCCGCGAAGCATGTCGAAGAGTCTTCTCAGAAAAAACCTTATTGAGGAAAGTGGAGTAACATTGTAAGCAGCAAGAAAAGCTAGTGGAAGACCAACCATTGAGGCAATTAATGTTCCAAGAATGGCCATTAATAATGTTTCAACCATGGCGAATAAAACGGTGTTGTGGTGCCAAATTTCATTTTCTAAAAATTCATTTACAACAAGATTAAAATTTGAAATTTTTGGATCCACTCTGTCTTCATTAAACATAAGTGATATGGCGTCAAAAAATCCCTTTCCGACAAGAGGGCTATCGAAATCAAACCAAAAATATTTCCATCCTAACTCGTATCTATGAACTTCGACTTTTGATCCATATACCTGAAGCCTTTCATATAAAGAAGGTCTCACTTCAACCTTGTTTTCTGTTGCACGCATCCAACTTGGCAACATACTTTCCTTTCCAACATACCCATCAACATAAGGTTTACCATTTTTATTAAGCTTAAAAATGAATGGTTCATTGATATTAGGAAAATTTCTCATTTCCACTCTATTAGGAAAGAAAACAAACTGACCACCATTATCAAAGTTAACAATTGTAGATTGATTATTTTTATTTCTAATAAGCCAAGTGGGATCATCTTTATAAACATGCCTGTGACCACCCTCAAATCTTAAGTCAATTTTCTGAGGATCTTTCCAATTCATTTTTATATGGTCTTTGTGAGCGTAAATATCTAACATAAACATAGACGCTCGATCTTTATTCCACTTTTTAGCTAAGTTAGGTAGATCAAAGTGTAATATTGACCCAATTAAATAAACCAGAAACACAAATCCAGTTATAATAAGAATTCTAATATGTTTTTTATGTTTTAGATCAACTGCATCAATAACATTTTGATTTAATACTTGCTCCATTACTTATTGTCTCCAATTAATCTACCCCTAAGAAATCTGGAGAAATAATCTAAGGAAATTATAGTTATAACTAATAAAAACATAATAGCTATAATTTCGTCTCCATATCTAAACTGAATTACAGCAGACAATGCTTCTCCAATACCTCCAGCACCTACAAAACCAAGGATGGTTGACGCTCTTACATTAATTTCTAACCTCAGAAGGGTGTATGAGATAAATAAAGGTACTACTTGAGGAATAACTGCAAATCTAACTCGTTGCCACCAACTTGCTCCACAAGATTGTAATCCTTCAATTGGTTTGTTATCAGCATTTTCAATAGCTTCAGAGAATAATTTTCCTAGAGCTCCAGCAGTATGAATTACTATTGCAATAACTGCAGGTAATTCTGATTTTCCCATCAGATACAAAAATATCATAGCAATAACCAACTCAGGGAATGATCTCAGAATATCCATGGTTCTTCTAGATAAAGTAACTATATATTGGTTTTTAATTAAATTTTTACTTGCAAACAGGCTCAAGAGAAGAGCAAAAATTGCCCCGAATAGTGTTGAAAAAAAAGCCATGTTTATTGTTGATATTAAATCTGGAAGATATTTGAATACATATGCATACCATCTCCAACCAGACTCAAATGCTTCTTTGAAGAGATCAACAGGGTAGTCAAAAAATTTACTCAATCCCCTTTGAAAGCTTCCAGCATTATTTTCTTCTGCTATTGTAAGTCCACTGGAAAGAAGAAATAAAATAGCTAGAATGCTTATGAAAGAATAAATTAGTCTTTTAAAAGCCATGGCTTTTAGGTTTTTCTCAATTGTCTCAAAACCTAAAATATTGTCTGAATACATTATATTTCCAACTATAATATTATTATTGATTGAGTTAATAAAGTATGCAAAAGACAGCTAAACACTGTCTTTTGCATGAAAGTTAATTAGCCTTTTTTCTTCTTGGCTTCTAATTTTGCTTTTCTAGCTTTTACGATCACTTCGTAGAAACTATGATCAACTGGAACCCAAGCTTTTACAATACCATTTGCAACATCTTCACTGCATTTTGGATCATTTTTGTGTATCCATTGCTTCATTCCAACCATAACGTCTCTAGCTTCTTGTGGTAATTTCTTTGGCATTACAATTGGGCCATTAGGAATTAACTTTGATGACCAAACCTGAACAAGGTCATCCATATTTAAGATACCTTTATCAACCATTTTTCTTAAATTACCAGATGAGTATCCTTCTTCCCATTTACCAACACCAGATACCCATGTAACACCTGCATCAACGTCACCATTTAGCACAGCTAATACGTTGTTTTCATGACCACCAGAAAATTGTGTCTTTGAGAAGTAAGTATCAATATTAACGTTATATAATTCTGGTAATTCAATAGATGGAATTAGATATCCAGAAGTAGAATTAGGATCAGCAAAACCTAATTTTTTTCCTTTAAGGTCATCTAGGGATTTTATACCAGAATCTTTTCTCGCTACCATTACAGAATAATAACCAGTGTCACCAGTAGGTTGCATTCTAGTTAATATAGGTACAACCGCATTAGGGTCTTGTAGATAAACTCCAGCATAACCAGAAGAACCAAACCAAGTGTAATCAAGGTTACCACCAAGCATTGATTCCATGGTTCCAGCATAATCCTTAAAGGTAAACATTTTAGCTGGGACATTATATGCTTTTTCAACATAATCTTTTAGGCATCCATTTCGTGCAATGATATCCTGGGATGCTTCATCTCCAAGAAATCCAATTCTGAATTCAGGCTGAAACTTACTAAGATCCATTTTGGGTCCATCATATTTTTTGTCTGCATTAGCTGCAGAAACCATTAAGAAAGCGGTCAGTACAGCTAAAAAACTATATAATTTTTTTAACATTTATATTTCTCCATTGATTAAAGTTTAGTCCTCTATTTTTCATAAGTTTATGCAGTCTTCTTAATATCTGCACTCTCCAATGAAACTGATGTCATAGTGCCTTCAAAAGCTTCGTCGGCTTCAGCACCATAAATTTCTCTGGCCTTCTGATTTGTTAGTTTTGATGGCAAATCATCAAAGACTATTTCTCCGTTCTGCATACCAATAATACGATCACAATACTGCTTTGCAGTATCAAGAGTATGTAGGTTACAAATCACTGTGATATTTTGTTCATCGTGAATTTTTCTAAGCGATTCCATAACAAGTCTGGCATTTAGAGGATCCAATGATGCTATAGGTTCATCTGCAAGGATTAGTTTAGGGTCTTGCATCATAGCTCTACATATTGCAACTCTCTGTTGCTGACCACCAGAGAGAGTTTCAGCTCTTTGTAGAGCTGTTTGCATCATACCAAATTTATTTAATAAGTTTAGTGCTGCATGTCTTTCTTCTGATGTAAAAAGTTTTAAACTAGCACGCACAGTAGACATTTCATTTAACTTGCCTAGCATCACGTTTGTTAGCACATCCAACCTTGGAACAAGATTAAACTGTTGAAATATCATGGCACAATTTTTTTGCCATTCGAGTTTATCCTTTTTCTTAAAATCTAATATATTTTGATTTTGGAAAAGAATTTCACCTGAGGTGGCATCAGTTAGTCTATTTATTGTTCTTAATAATGTAGATTTACCTGCACCTGATCTTCCAATAATTCCAATCATTGAGGAATTTTCAACATTTATTGAAACATTATTAACGGCTTTAACTTGATCAAAATATTTTGAAATATTATTTATTTTAAGCATAAACAATCTCCATGATTCTTTGCTTTTTGATCTATAAATATTTCAGTTTTGTTTAATTTTTATTTCTAAATTATTAAACAAAATTTTATTTATTAATTTCAATAGGTTAATGGAAATTAAAAAAATTATTTCAAATTCTAATTTTAAATAAATAATTAAAAAAAAATTTGTTTTTGAAAATTAGAGAATCACCTTGTTAATTTTTCCAATTTAAAACAAAGTTTTTTTGTTCATCTGTATCAATTGATCCTGGTCGATATTTTCTTATATATTGAACAGCATCTTTTGTGGATATTCCTAATTTAGCCAATAATAATGATGCGATTGTACCGGTTCTACCTAATCCTGCCTTGCAATGTATTATAATATTTTTTTCTTCTTTTAAAAATCTTTCTAAATCTGAGAGAAGTAAATTTAACTTCAATAGTGAATTTTTGGTAGGTATATTAAAGTCAATGATTGGAAAATGAAACCAAACGAAATTATTTAATTTAATTTCCTTTATTAAATTATCACATCCAAGTGATTTTAATTCTGATATTTCTAAAAGTGATACAATAATATCAATGTGATGATTTTTTAAAATTTTTAGTGTGTTCTCAATTCTAATCTTTTGGTTATTAGAGTCTAATAGGGTACCAGGACAACCACATAACCCTAATTTTCCAAAATTTTGAGAATAATGAAATTTGCTAAAATAAATATCTTTTAATGGTATCCATGTAATTAGATCATCTTTTTGTAATTCATATGTTAAATTAACTACCATAAAATTAAGTATACAGTTATTGATTACAAAAATATTAAGCTCAATATTACTGAACGGACTCTATTTGCAATCTTATATTGTTTTCTTTTCTTAAAGGAAAAGCTTAATTTTACTAAGTGTCTCCTAATACTCAGATTGTTTGTAGGAGTATTAATATTGAGATTAGGTTAATCATTTCAAACATGGTATCATAAATTCTTGCTGAAATCAGAAAGTGCTAGTATTGGGCATCACATATAACCCAAATGAAATTGCCATTGTAGTTGCTTTTACCTTTTTAATTGCTGGCATTATAAGATGAATTAAGGTATTTGTCTTTCAACTACGGTTATAACCATCATGACATTTTTTGTTTCACCGTTGCTAGCTTTAGGATTAAATTTAGTGCCAACGACTGTGGCAAATATTTGGCAATTTAGTTAGTCTGATAACCCTAAGAAAATAATAATTAAATATTTTTATTTAATTCTTACAAATTATTTAGAATTTTTTTTCAAAATTATGAATTAAGGGTTTTTAAAGAAACTAAGT
Source organism: uncultured SAR116 cluster alpha proteobacterium (assembly GCA_902593735.1). Classification (GTDB taxonomy): domain Bacteria; phylum Pseudomonadota; class Alphaproteobacteria; order Puniceispirillales; family Marisalimonadaceae; genus Marisalimonas. The sequence goes on along the minus strand of CACJJL010000017.1, from coordinate 1,182 downwards.
GCTTCAGAAAGTACTCTAAAGTTATTTTTTGATAATAAAATAGCGTTTTTAAAGTAGGAGGCTGCAATTTCATTATTCCCTAGCTTCACCTCTAATTTTCCTAAATTTAAATTTACAGCTGCTATTTGACATAGCTCAATGTTCAAGCATTTTAAATAATCAGCCTTTGCATTCTTATAATCACTAATAAAGAAATATGTATTAGCCCTATTAATTAAACTCTCTACAAGGTAACTGTTAGGTATATCTTTACTTTTAATATTAATAGAAAGTAGATTTATAACACCTTGGTAATCTTTTAATAGAAACTTTTCTTTAGCTGCTTCTACATTTTGAACAAAATTAATTTTGTTTAATTTACTAAAATTGTCGTTAGTGGGTAATGCTGCTAAGACTACATAATTAAGACTAATAAATAAACAGATTGAGAAAATAAATCTAAGAATCATGAAGTTATCAAATTTGTTGCAAATATATTACAATAATATTAAATTTTTATGACAAATCAAGTTTTTAATTTTGATGTAAACATTCTGGGAAAAAAATAATCGACAACTTCCCCGTTTTTAAAAACTGGTGATTTAAAATTATTTTCGGAATATTCTATAATAACAACACCACAAGTCACTAAGTTAACAGGTAACTTATTATAACCTTTAGTTGATAATTGATACATTAATGAATTTAAAATAGGATTATGACCTATTACAACCACGGTGCTAAATCCAAGCACTTTGGAGGTTAATTTTTTTTTAATCTGATCTATTGATGCATGATATAAATCTTCTTCAATCGATAAAAAATTGTCTTTATTGTCCCAATTTAAAAATATATTTTCGTAAGTTAGCTGTGCCCTTAACGCTGGAGAGATTAAAAACAAATCTGGTTTATCTATTCTTTTTTTAAGTTCCTCAGAAATAACTTTACAAGAATTATAACCTCTTTTGTTTAAACCCCTTTGAAGATCGTTTACGTTACCACTCCAATCGGATTTAGCATGACGTATTAATATTAATTTAGACATTTAACATTAAAATTTTATCATTATTTGAAATGATTAATTATGTAATTTGATTTTTTTATTTTAAGTGTTTTTAAATATCAAAAGCACATATCAAGCATTCAAATAAATATATATACCTAATAAATAGTACCATAAATATTTTTCTATGAAATTACAAT
>CACJJL010000016.1 GCA_902593735.1 uncultured SAR116 cluster alpha proteobacterium | reverse complement strand
ACAAATTCAGATTTAGACCCTGTTGGAAAAATTCCAGATTTTAAATATAATGTAGCAAGGATCTATCAAATATAAATTCAAATATGTTTAAATTTAATAAAAGATTTATTTCTGATTAAAAAGAGTTTTTAATGTTTGAGAACATACAAATTAAAGAATTTTTAAAAGGTAATATTAAAGTTCCTCAATTTGACCAATTGGTTGCTAACAAAGCTAGAGATTATCAAAAACAATTAACTAAACCTGAAGGAAGTCTTGGAAAATTAGAGGATATTGCTATTTGGATTGCAGGGTGGCAAAAAACTATCAAACCTATTATAAAAAATCCACATTGTATAATCTTTGCGGGTAATCATGGAATATCAAATAAGGGTGTTTCAGCATATCCATCTGAAGTAACTGCTCAAATGGTAAAAAACTTTAAACAAGGTGGAGCTGCAATAAATCAACTTTGTAAATTAGCAAAAATTAAAATAACGGTAATTCCAATAGATTTGGATAAACCTACAAAGGATTTTTCTGAGAGCAAAGCTATGAGCGAGGATGAAGTTCTATACTTTATGCAATTGGGTTTTAACTCAATTCCTCCAAGGTGTGATTTACTTGTTTTAGGTGAAATGGGTATTTCTAACACTACATCAGCAACTTCAATTTCTTGTGCTTTATTTAATGAACCCGTTGAATCAATGACAGGTATAGGGACAGGTATAAATAAGATCCAACTATCTAACAAAATAAAGATAATTAAAAAAGCTCTTCAGTTACATGGAAAAAAATTTAAAGACCCAGTTAGTATATTGTCATGTTATGGAGGCAAAGAAATTGCTGCTATTGCAGGATCGGTAATCTCTGCAAGAATGAAGTCTATTCCAGTACTTTTGGATGGTTTTATAACTACAGCTGCTGCCTCTACTTTAATAAGGTTTAAAGAAAATATATTAGATCATTGTTTAGTTTCTCATTTATCGGCAGAACCAGGTCATGCAAGAATATTAAATAATCTTAAAAAAGAACCAATTTTAGATTTGAATCTAAGGCTTGGTGAGGGCAGTGGTGCAGCGATAGCTTCACTTATATTAAAAGCAGCTTTAGCAACACACAATGGAATGTCCACTTTTGACAATGCAAAAGTTTCAAAACAAATAAGTTCATGAAAACGTTACTGAAAAATAGAGTTCTAATAGATTTTTTTGCTAGTCTAATGTTTTTTACAAGAATACCAGTTAATTGGAAATTCTTTTCAAACAAACCACCAAATCTTACAAGTGCTGCATGGAGTTTTCCATTAATAGGTTTTCTAGTAGGCACTTTATCAGGCTTTATTGGTGACTTTTGTATTATTATGAATTTATCAATATTTTTATCTTGCACGATAGCAATTGCATTTAGTGTTGTTATTACCGGAGCTTTCCACGAAGATGGTTTGGCTGACATTGCAGATGGTTTTGGAGCAGGCGGTCCACCAGAAAAAATTAACAAAATTATACATGATAGTTGCCTTGGAACTTATGGAACAACAGCATTAACCTTAGGATTACTATTACGACTAGGGCTAGCAATAAATTTAGTAGAATTAGGCTATTCATTAATATTGATTTTATCTTCTAGTTTTGCTTCAGGAAAATTATCGATCATTTTTACAAGAAATTTTTTTAATGTCTCAACTTTTTCAAAAACAGGTAGTATTATTGAAACCGTTCCTACTAAAATGTTAGCAATTGCTTCTTTTATATGGCTAATCCCAGTAGTTTATTTTTTTCCTTTCTGGGGTATTCTATTAGGAGTTTTTTTGATTTCAGGAGTAATACTTTTTTTAGGTAAAATGTCTCAAAAAAAAATAGGTGGTATTACTGGAGATGTACTAGGAGCAATTGCTTTTACAACTGAATTAGTTTTTTTGCTTGGAATTATAATTTATTTAAGGCACTTACATTGATGAACACCTGTAGATTATATCTTATACGTCATGCTCCTATTAAAAAAAAAGAGGGCTATGTCCCAGAAAATAACCCTAAAGCAATTATAAATTCTAATCATTTAAAAAAACTTGCCGCATATATTCCAGATAATAGCTTATGTTATGTTAGTCCTTTGAAGAGAGCTATTCAAACGGCTCAAGAATTGTCCAAATATAGAAATTTTAAGGAAATAGTAATTGAAAAAAAATTAAGAGAGCAAAACTTTGGAGAATGGCAAGGAAAAAAAATATCATTAGTTTGGGAAGAAATAAAAAAATTAAAAACTCGACATAACTTTTCATTTCTTTGTCCTGAAAATTGTCCCCCAAAGGGTGAAAGTTTTCTGGATCAATGTAAACGAGTTTCTAAATTTGTGGATAATCTAAATTTTCAAAATCATACGTCATTGATTTTTATTTCTCATTCCGGAACAATTAGAGCTTTTTTGTCTCGAATTTTGGACTTAGATCCTAATAAAGCAATAGGAATAGAGATTTCTCATTTAAGCATTACCTCTATAGAGGTTCTTAAGAAAGATAATGTTAGAAATAGAGGTGGTAAATATCGGTTATTAAGTGTTAACAATCAATTTATATAAATGATACCCAATAAAGTTTAACTATGTTAAAAAATTAAAATGAAAAATTGGCAAAATAGACTTTATAAAACACTAAAAAATGATGGAATAAGACTATTTAGCTATGTACCTGATGCAGGTCATAAAATATTAATTGATAATGCAACAAAAGATAAATCTGTCATAGCTATACCTTTAACATCAGAAGGTGAGGGTATAGGTATTGCGGCTGGTTCTTACCTAGGAGGATCTAAAGCTGTATTATTAATTCAAAGTAGTGGTGTTGGTAATTGTATTAATCAATTGTCATTAATTAAACATGGTCAATTTCCTTTTTTTACTATTATAACAATGAGAGGTGAATTTGGAGAGGGCAATCCTTGGCAATTCGCCATGGGTGAAGCTGTTATTCCAACATTAAATTCAATGGGTGTAAGTTGTATTAAGATTGAAAAAGAAGAAGATATTGAAAAAACAACAAAAGCAGCTTTGACAATGGTATTTAAGTCAGAAAGATCGGTGGCAATTTTGCTTTCTCAAAAATTAATTGGGGCCAAGGTATTTTAGTATAATTATAAAGATGAATTTATTAGATAGAAAAAAAGCAGTTCCAATTTTGATTGGAGATCATAAGAGATTTCTTATTATATCAGGATTAGCTGGGCCAGCTAAAGACATTGGTTTTTTGACTAAAGAAAGCCCTAATACATTTCTATTTGGAGGGGCTATGGGAGGCGCTCTTCCAACTTCCCTTGGTCTAGCATTATCAAGGCCAAAAGAGACAGTGCTCTGTGTCTCTGGAGATGGTGATATTTTAATGTCTATGGGTTGTTTAGCAACTATAGCTACTACTAAACCTAAAAACCTTATTATTATTTGTATAGATAATGCATCGTATTTAGAAACAGGAGGGCAAACCTCTCATACAGGTTTAGGGGTTAATTTAGATATCATTGCTAAGGGTTGTGGCTTTCCTATTATTAAAACTATAGTAACAGAAGAAGAATTATTAGAAGGAAAGAAAGTTCTTCATGATAATTGTAGTGGTCCTGTTTTCATATTATTAAAAGTAAGTAAATCAAATCCTCCTAAATATTCTAGAAATTGGAATGCTTCCGAAGAAAAATTTAAATTTAGAAAAAATTTAATAAACTAAATATTTATCTTTGATTAAACTAGTAAATATGTTAACAAAATAGTTTCCTAGTAAACTATTTTTTAGGTATTATTTTGAAAGAATCATTTGAAGATAATATAGGTTTGTTGATTCACGATGTGGCTCGATTACTTCGTGTTTTATATGATCGACAAATGGCTTCTATAGGTCTAACTAGATCTCAATGGTGGCTATTGACTTATTTATATTTTAAAGATGGCATAAAGCAATCCGAACTTGCAATACTTATGGACATGGGAAAAGCACCATTGAGCAGAATTTTAGACCGCATGGAATTAAAGGGATGGGTTGAAAGAAAAAGTGAAAGTAAAGATCGAAGAATAAAAAATATTTATTTATCTGAAAAAATTAAACCTCTTATTAATTCAATGAGGGATAAAGCAGCAACTTATAGAAAAGATTCTTTATCAATATTAAATAATCAAGATCTCAACAAATTAAGGGATTTACTACGGATTTTAAAAAAAGATTTATCTTCAAAAGTATAATTTATAGGAAAAGAGTTAATGTCAAATCAAGTTGATAAAGAATTAAATCCTAACAATAAAGTAATTAGATTTTTATTGTTAATTTTACTTCCCACTTTAATTGTGCTCACTACTATGGGGTATTTTTATTCTTTAGGTAGGTTTATATCTACTGAAAATGCATACATAAAAGCTCCTATCATTTCTGTTCAATCAGAGGTTTCTGGAAGAGTAGATATGGTGTTTATTAAAGATAATCAAAGAGTAAATAAGGGAGATAAACTTTTTAAAATAGATACCAAAAAACTTGAATTGGATTTAAGTGAACAAAGACAGAATCTTATAAATATAATTAAAGAAATTGAGAATAGGAAATCAAAATATAACGAGGCGAAAGAAGAAGTAAAATTAGCAAAAGAAGAAATTAAATTTTATTCTTCTGAAATTAAAAGAGTAAACTCTCTGGTGAATGTTGAGATTAAGTTAGCGAAGGAAAAAGTTGAATATCAAAAATTAGAGCTTAATAGAATTAAAAATTTAGTCAAAAAAGGAGTTGGTCTTAAAAGTAAACTTGATGAAGCAAAATATCTTTATAATTCTGCTATAGCTAATTTAAAATATGTAAATTTAAATAATGATTTAGAAGAAATTAAATATTCGTATTTATCTTCAAAACAAAAACTAAAAATCAATCAAGATAGACTTAAAACAATATTAACAACTTTAAATGGCAATGAAAAAATTTTGCCAACAAAACATCCCTTATACTTAAAACACCAAAGTAAATTAAATAAAATAAAATTTGATATTAAGCAGTCAAATGTCTTTGCGAAGCAAGATGGGATTGTTGCTAAATTGAATTTAGAAAAAGGAGAGTATATTGATGTTGGAAAAATACTCTTTGCAATAGTTGATGAAAAAAAATCTTGGTTAGAAGCTAATTTAAAAGAGACTGACTTAACTAATGTTAAAGTTGGTCAATCAGCATATTTTATTCCTGATGCATATCCTAATACAAAATGGAACGCTCAAGTTCAAAGTATAAGTCCTGCCACAGGTGCAGAATTCTCAATCTTACCACCACAAAACTCTTCTGGTAATTGGGTCAAAGTTGTTCAAAGAATTCCAGTAAAAATTTCCATTGGTGATCTTATTAATAAAAATGAAGATAATTTGAATGTTGAAAAACAGCTTAGGGTAGGTATGTCTGTGTCTGTTGTGATAGACACTGAATATGAGAGTGAAATTCCAATAATAATTCGCCCTTTTGCTGGTATTTTCAAATCACTAAGAGATTAATTTGTCCCCTTTAATATCTGAAACTAATACTTCATTTAAATGGTTTATTTTAGCTACAGCAACATTTGTAACTATGCTTTATGCGATGAATGTAACAATAGCTTCAATTGCATTGTCAGACATGAGAGGTGCTATGGGAGCAACACAAGACCAGATTTCTTGGGTTGTAACTGGAAATATAGTTGCAACAGCAATTTTTACACCTTTTGCGGGCTGGCTATCTTCGAGAATACAAATTAGAACAATCCTTTTTTTTAGTGTAATAGGTTTTATAATTTCTTCTATTTTTTGTGGAATGTCAGATTCTTTAGAAGAAATTGTAATAGCAAGGGTGGCACAAGGCATTTTTGGAGCACCACTTCCGCCACTTTCACAAACGCTTGTTTTAGCAGTATTTCCAAAAAGACAAATTTCTGTGGCTATGGCAGTTTGGGGAATGGGTACAATTTTAGGTCCTGTGATTGCACCAACGATTGGAGGATACCTTGGTGAATTACTTAATTGGAGATGGGTTTTTTACACTTTAGTACCATTTGGGTTTTGTGCTTTATTAGCTGTAATGGCCACAGTTCCAAAAAGACCAGTTGAAGGTAGAATGTATTTAGACTGGGTTGGCTTTTTGGCTCTTGCATGTAGTGTTGCTGCGTTACAAATAATGTTCGACAGAGGAGAAAGAAATAGTTGGTTTGATAGTACAGAAACTTTTATTGAGTGTGGAATAGCTATTATTGGTTTTTATATCTTTATTACACATAGCCTGACTATAAGAAAACCCTTTATAAATTTAAGTATATTTAAAGACAGAAATTATGCTGTGGGTCTTATTCTAATATTCTTCTTTGGAATGCTTAATTTTGTTCCAATGGTAATTTTTCCACCTCTACTTCAGGAATTAAGAGGATATCCTCAATCTATAATTGGAATAATATTAGGAATGAGGGGCATTGGTACGTTTGTTGGTTTTGCAATTATTGCTTTTACTAGCAGGATTGATCCGAGAATAATTATTTTTTTTGGCTTTGCTATACAAGCGGTCTCAGGTCTTTACATGTCAACCTTTGATATAAATATGACCTTTTCACATATAGCCTGGGCTAGCTTAGTTCAGGGTTTAGGTGTTGGTTTGACTTGGCCTCCAGTGAGTGTTATTTGCTTTGCAACTTTGTCAAATAAATATCATGGAGAAGCAACAGCAATGTTTCATCTAATTAGAAACATTGGATCGAGTTTTTTTATTTCAGTTAGTGTTGCAGTTGTTCTTCATATGGGTCAAGTCAACTTTGAGGAAATTGGTTCTGCAGTATCTATATGGAACCAAGGTATTAACTTTTCAGGTGTCATCAATTCATTAGATAATATGAATATTACAAAGTTAACAAATGAATTAAATAGACAAAGCCTTATGGTTGGGTATATAGATGCATTTAAATTATATGCATGGGTTGGATTTTTATCCATACCTCTGATTTTTTTAATAAAAATAACAAAGACACAAAATGTTTGATAATAATTTATAAGGAAATTCATGAGTAATAATTTAATTTTAATTGATGGCGGTATGGGCCAAGAATTAATACATAGATCAAAAGTTAAGCCTGACGGTCTTTGGTCAGCAAGAGTGATGCTTGATAATTATGACTTAGTTGTTAATTTGCATAAGGATTTCATAAAAGCTGGAGCAGAGGCAATAACATTAAATTCTTACAGCGTCACACCACAAAAGTTAAAAAGATATAATTTGGAAGAATTATTCATACCTCTTCAAAAAAGTGCTATTAAAGCAGCTATTGAGGCCAAAAAGTCATCGTCATTTGAAACTGACATTAAAATTATTGGCTCTTTACCTCCACTAGTTATGAGTTACAAGACTAATATAGGCCTTGATAAGGATGAAGGAAAAGATACTTATAAGAAAATAGTAGAAATTCAAGAACCACATGTTGATATATTTTGTTGTGAAACTGTTTGTTCAATTGAAGAAGCACATATTGCAACTGAAACTGCTTTAACTACTGATAAAAAAGTTTGGTTGAGTTTTTGTGTCAAAGAAAAAAATGGAACTTTTTTACGATCTGGAGAATATTTAGAAGATGCTTTAAGAGAATTTGATAATTCAAAAATTGATTCTTTTTTAATAAATTGTGCTCCACCTGAAGCTATAAATTCTTCAATTAAAATTATGAAAAAATTTTCAAAACCATTTGGTGCCTTGCCAAATGCTTTTGTAACAGTAAATGACCTAGACATTCACAATGATGTATCAATTCTTAAAAAAAGATCTGATTTAAACATTCATAAATTTGTAAGCGAAATGTTGAGTTACATTAAAAATAATGCTTCTATAGTTGGAGGATGTTGTGAGGTAGGCCCTCAATATATTGAAGCACTAAAAAATGAAATTGTTAATAATTAGATTAAGTTGTTGAGGTTAACAAAGAATGAAATTTAAAGGAACTCAGAATTATATTTCAACTAAAGATTTGAATGTCGCGGTAAATGCTGCAATTACACTTGAGAAACCATTATTAATTAAAGGTGAACCGGGTACAGGTAAAACCGAATTGGCTAGGCAAGTATCTGACAGTTTAGGATTAGAGATAATTGAATGGAATATAAAATCAACAACAAAAGCACAGCAAGGATTATATGAGTATGATGCTGTAAGTCGTCTTAGGGATAGCCAGCTAGGTGACAAGAAAATAGAAAATATTGGAAATTATATAAAGAAAGGAAAGATTTGGAACGCATTTGAATCTAAAGAAAGATCAGTACTTTTAATTGATGAGATTGATAAAGCGGATATAGAATTTCCGAATGACCTTCTCCAAGAGTTGGATAAAATGGAATTTTTTGTTTATGAAACTAATGAGATTATTAAAGCAAATAAAAGACCTATAGTTATAATAACATCTAATAATGAAAAAGAACTTCCAGAGGCATTCTTAAGACGATGTTTTTTTCATTACATTCAATTTCCTGAAATTGATACTTTAAAAAAGATTGTGCAAGTTCACTTTCCTGAAATTAAAAAATCATTACTAGAAGCAGCATTAAATAGATTTTTTGAAGTTAGAGACATTCCAGGATTAAAGAAAAAACCGTCAACTTCAGAGGCATTAGACTGGATTAAACTTTTATTACTTGAAGATATTAACCCTATTGATTTGAAAAGTGATGGAAAGGATTTGTTGCCTAAGCTACATGGTGCACTCATTAAAAATGAACAAGATATTCATTTATTTGAAAGATTAGCTTTTATGGCAAGAGGAAATAGATAAGAGAATGTTTCTTGATTTCTTTTTCAGATTAAAAGATGCTAGAATCCCAGTTACTCTAGGTGAATTTTTTACATTTTTGGACACTATCAAATTAGATTTTATACAATATAATATAGAAAACTTTTATTACATGGCTAGAGCCAGTCTTGTTAAAGACGAAAGATTAATAGATCGGTTTGATGTTGTATTCGGTGAATATTTTAAGGGTATTGAAACTTTAAAATTAGAAGATGTACTTGAGCATCTTAAAGTCCCAAAAGAATGGCTTCAAAAAATTTTGGATAAACATTTTACTAAAGAAGAAATTGAAGAGATCAAATCTTTAGGTGGATTTGACGAACTAATGAAAACTCTGGAACAAAGACTAAAAGAACAAAAAAAACGTCATCAAGGTGGCAATAAATGGATAGGTACAGCCGGCAAATCACCCTTTGGAGCTTATGGATACAATCCAGAAGGAATTAGAATCGGACAACATGCAAGAGGGCAGGGAAAAGCAGTTAAAGTATGGGACAAAAGAGTATTTCGTGATTTTGATGATACAAGAGAATTAGATACACGAGGAATGCAAGTTGCATTAAAAAGATTAAGACAATGGGCAAGAACTGGTATTGATGAAGAATTGGATATTGATGACACAATATCGCATACTGCAAAAAATGGTTATTTAGATATTAAAACTAGAAAAGAAAGAGAAAATGCAATAAAAATTTTACTTTTTCTTGATGTTGGTGGTTCTATGGATGACTACATCAAACAAGTAGAAAATTTATTTTCAGCTGCAAAAAATGTTTTCAAAAACCTAAACTTTTTTTACTTTCATAATTGTCTATATGAAGGAGTTTGGAAAAGTAATGTAAGACGATGGAAAGAACAATTTTCCACAACAGAAATTTTTAGGACATATGGTAAGGAATACAAATGTATCTTCGTTGGTGATGCTTCAATGAGTCCATATGAAATTTTAGTAGAGGGTGGTGGTAATGAACATTTTAATCAAGAGACGGGACAGGTTTGGTTAGAAAGAGCTATTGCTCAGTGGCCGTCTAATGTTTGGATCAATCCAACAAAAAAGGAGCATTGGAATTACTCTCAGTCTACACATATTATTAAAGAAATATTTTCAAATAGAATGGTACCCCTAAGCATAAAGGGAATAGAAGAAGCAACTAAAATTTTATCCAAAACTAACTAAAATAATAGGTCACTTAATAAATGAAAGAAAAAAAAATTGGCGACCAGTATTCAACTCCAATAATCCTTCCTGAACAAAAAGTTTTAAAAGAATGGTTGGATTATAATGGCCACATGAATGTTGCTTTTTATACTCTAGCATTTGATAAATCCTTAGATATATTTTTAGAAGATTTACTTGGTATAGGAGAAACTCATGCTTATGAAAATAACCAGGGTCCTTTTGTTGTTCAAGCACATTATCATTATTTAAGTGAGATGAAATTAGATGAAAAATTTAATGTACGGTTATTTGTAGTTGATTGCGATAAAAAAAAGATGCACTTATTTTTAGATATTTTTTCACAGCTTCAAGAAAAAGTAATTGCAGTTGTTGAACAAGTTTTAATAAATGTAAATTTAAAGCTTCGTAAATCTGAACCATATCCACCATGGGCGTTTGAAAAACTTCTCAAATTAAAAAATACACATAAAATTGCCTCACTACCTTCTACTTTTGGAAAATCCATAGGATTAAAAAAGTAAAATAATGATTTTAAAGTTAATTTTAACATGTTTTTGTTGGATAGCTGTTCTGCCCATAATTTACGGTGTAAATTTTGGAGAAAAATATATTTTTTTAATAATATTCATTTATTTTTCATTATTATTTTGGATGTTTATATTCTCAAAAACTACTACTAAAATAATTATTTCCTTATTATTTTTATCTACTTTTTTAATTTTAGACAATTTTCCATCAAAAGAGACTTTTCTGAAAGCTGGAAATTTTTTCATTATTTTTTCTGCTTTTCTTCCAAGTTTATGGCTTTTAAGAGCTGTAGCTATTACAATGCCATCAGTACAAAGCACTCAATCACTTTTATCAAAATTAGACCCAAAAAAAATACTTTCAGGAATTCAATTTACGTCTCATTTTCTTGGTAGTGTAATTAATATAGGTTCTTTTCCGCTTTTGTCCTCTGTACTTCCTAAAAATTCAAAAATTAGTTTGAGGCAGTCTGCTGGTGAAGCATCAATTCGTGGAATGAACACAGCAGTTTTGTGGTCGCCTTTTTTCGTCAGTTTTGCAGTTGGTCAAATTTATCTTCCTGAAATGTCAGCATGGATGGGAATAGGGTTTGGTTTTATTATAGCAACATTCTTTAATCTCATTTCAATAAGATTTATTATCGGGAAATTAACAATAAACTATATTTTGGATTCTTTATTGTGTATAAAGCCAATATTTTTAAGATTATGTATTTTAGCAGTATCTGTATTGTTTGTTGGTCAAATTTTTAATAAAACTGCATTGAATGCCATAATAATTGTAGTACCAATTCTAGTCTTTATTCAAATATTTAGACGACCAGAAACATCAATCTTCATTTTTAAAAATTTAAAAAATTTGATTCAAAATTCTGGTGATGAAATGTTATTGATCTCAGTATCAATGTTTTTAGGATCTATATTAACTAATTCTTCAGAAATTCAAAATTTTGTTAATAGTAATTTAGGTCATAATTTCCCATTTTGGATGATGATTATTTTATTACCTTTTGTAGTATGGTGTTTTAGTTTAATTGGTGTACATCCCATAATTACTTCAGCTCCAATTTTATCTATATTTGGTCCTTTAATATCTGTTTGGGAAGCAGCTTTTTTAATGCAAGCTCATCTTATTGGTTGGTGTGCGGGTACAGCAATTAGTTTTACATCTCTTTCTGTTTTAACCAGTGCTGAAAATTTTAAAATCTCAATCTCTAAATTAGTATTTGGACCAAATTTTTTTGCTACCTTTGGACTTATTTTCTTTGGAGCCCTTTTCTTGATACTATCAAATTATCTTTTGTAAAGTTTCATTTGAATTACTTTTATCTAATTTATGTTCCTTATAAGAAACATAACAGACACACATCATAATTAATGTACCTCCTAAAATTACAAAAGGATCAAATTTTTCATCGAAGATAAACAAACCCACCATAGATGCCCATACAAGTTGTAAAAATAATACAGGTTGAGTTACTACCATTGGCGCAACTTTTATAGCTTTTGTCATAGTTATGTGTCCAATTGTCGCTATTATAGCAGTTACAGTAAGTACTAAAAATGCTTTTATTGAAACAGGCTCCCAACTATAAATTGCAGAAGGAATTAAAAATATTGTTGTAAAAATGGATAGCATTGCAACAATTTCAGAAGATGATCTTTCTTTTGATACAATTTTGGCGATTAAATAAGACATAGTGAAAACTATAGTTGCCAATAACATACTTATTTGACCACTTTCTATTACTTTAAAACCTGGTCTTAAAATTATCAAAGCACCAATGAAAGATATTATTATTGCTAATAACCTATGTTTATGTAGAACCTCTTTTAAAAAAAAACATGCAGTAAATGACACAAAAATATATGTTAAAAAACCAATTGCTGTTACCTCTGCAACAGGAATAACAGACATAGCATAGAACCATAAAGTTACACCAATAGAATGAACTAATCCTCTCAAAATAAATTTTTTCATTAGTGGTTTATCAGGTTTAAATTTAGTTAGTGTAATCAATGAAGGAATTAAAAGGATTGTTCCCATTGCATATCTTAAAAAGGCAGCTTGAGGCGCAGGAACTTCACCTTCTAAATACCTAACTGTCGCTGTAACTCCCACAAACAAAATTGTAGTAATCACCATCCACAAAATACCAATTAAAGATTGATTCAAATCAAAATCCTTTATTTTATTTACCATGTTAATTAAATAATTACATTAAGTCTAACAAATTATTTTAAAATTACATTCCTTGGTAATTTGGACCACCTCCACCTTGAGGTGTCACCCAGTTAATATTTTGGGTAGGATCTTTGATATCACATGTCTTACAGTGAACGCAATTCTGTGCGTTGATTTGAAGCTTTGGTTTATTACTATTAAAAACTATCTCATACACACCTGCAGGACAATATCTTGTCTCTGGATTGTCATATAATTCAAAATTTGTATTTATAGGAACATTCTTGTCTTTCAACTGCAAATGACAAGGTTGATTTTCTTCGTGATTTGTACCAGAAAAAGAAACATTTGTAAGTCTATCAAAACTAATAACATTGTCAGGTTTTGGGTACTTTATTTCTTTATAATTATCTTTATTACCAAGACTTTCATGGTCTGTTCCGTGATGATCAATTGTCCAAGGAGCATTTCCTCGAAAAATATATGTATCAATAGCACTATACGCAATCGCTTTCCAGAAACCCCATTTAAAAGATGGCCTTATATTTCTTACTTTGTATAATTCATTCCACAACCAGCTTTGTTTTATATCATTTTGAAAATCTGAAATCTCATCTTTTTTATCTATATTTTCGAAAATTGATTGTGCTGCTACCATACCAGACTTCATAGCTAAGTGAGTTCCTTTAATTTTGGGAACATTAAGAAAACCTGCTTCACATCCCACAAGCATTCCACCAGGAAAAGTCAATTTTGGTAAAGATTGAACCCCACCCTCATTTAATGCTCTAGCACCGTAATTAATTCTTCTTCCTCCCTCAAGTAATTTCTTTATTGCAGGGTGATGCTTGAAACGTTGAAATTCAAGATATGGAGAAAGATAGGGATTTTTATAATCTAAACCTATTACGAAACCTATAGAAATTTTATTGTCATCTAAATGATATAAAAAAGATCCACCATACGTTTCATTATCCAAAGGCCAACCTGTAGTATGGATTATGCTCCCTGGTTTGCTATTTTCAGGGGTAACTTCCCATAATTCTTTAATACCAATTCCATAGGTTTGGGGTGAGTTATTTGAATTGAGTTCAAATTTTTCCATTAATGTTTTTCCAAGATGACCTCTGCAGCCCTCTGAAAATACTGTTTGCTTGGCTCGTAATTCTATTCCTCTTTCAAAGTTGGGACCTTCGGAACCATCCTTTAATCTTCCCATATCGCAAGTAGCAATACCAACAACTTTATTATTTTCGTCATACAATACTTCTGAAGCTGAAAACCCAGGATAGATTTCTACATCAAGTTCTTCTGCCTGCTGTGCTAACCATTTTGTAAAATCACTTAAGCTTATTATGTAGTTACCTTTGTTATGCATTTGTGGTGGGGTAGGGAGTTGATATGACTTAGTTTCCGTTAGATATAAAAATTTATCGCTAGTAGCTAGAGTTTTTAGTGGACTATTTTTTGTTTTCCATTTTGGTATAAGTTCATCCAATGCTTTAGTTTCAATTACAGCACCGGACACGATGTGAGCTCCAACCTCAGATCCTTTTTCAATTACACAAACTGATAACTCTGAATTGGCTTTTTTACTTAGTTGTTTTAATTTTATAGCTGTACTTAATCCTGAAGGACCTGCTCCTACAACAACTACGTCATATTCCATCATTTCTCTGTTAGTCATTAAATCGCCTTAAGATACGTTTGAAAAAATTCACTTTGTTACTAGTAATTTCAATAATTTATTTATATTATATATTTAATAATTATTTAATAAAAAAAAAGGTCTAAAATGAACCCTGATGTTGGTATTATTTTATTAATTTTATATCCTATAGTACTTGTTGGTGCAATTATTTGGTTTGGGAAACATTCTGTATCCCCTGATTAATTTTTTGATTTTCTTTTAAATCAATGGACTTATAAGTTGCTTCAAATGGCATTGTAATGCACTTATGTCTATTTTTTATTTCTCTTATGGGTTCAAAAATCTCCATTTCAATTGGCAAATGATCTGAGAGGTGCTTTTCTGTGTTTTCAAGCCAATTTGAGAATTCATTTAAAAATCTGGCATCAGGAACATTTTTATTTTTAAATAACTCAACAACTAAGCTTCCTGAAGCCTCACAAAGTGCGCAACCCCTCACAACTGCTGAAATGTCAATTATTTTAGTGTTGACTAACTTTATTCTTACTTTTACCTCATCGCCGCACATAGGATTACGCATTTCAAAAGATCGATTAAAATCTTCTAAAGCAACTATTTTTTTATTTTTTGCAGCAAGACTTAATATTTTTTCTTGATAGATTGATAGATTATTCAATTATTGATTTACCATTAATAATACTACACTAGCTACAGCTATCGCATAAAATACATACAATAAAATGTGAGTGTTTTCGTAAACATTTTCTTCAGGAACTCCGTCAGGTAAATCTTTTTTATTTTTCTTCATGTTTTCCTCAGTATTTTAAAGAAGATTTTCTTTTTAAATATAAATATCTAACAGTTTATAAATAAATTTTCCATACAAAGATGAAAATCAATAAAATTATAAAAAGTTGCACAACTATTAATGTATCTTGGCCAACTTCTCTATCAAAAACTTTGTTTTTTATCATTGTGTCTGAAAAAAACCTTTTTATAGAAATAAAAGTAAATACAATAAATTGTTCAATTTTTTTATTTATGTCACTTATAAGACCTAAAAGAGGTAACAAAATCCCAGGTATCATCTTTCTATAAATCCAATCACTATTTAAAACAGTTGAGTTTAGTTCTGGTGGATAGATTTTAAAATGCCATAAACATATAAAAGCAAATGCAGCAAATGTTAAAAGCTGTAATTGTCCAACAACGTGGCTAAAGTCATATGGCTGATATTGGATTTGATGGGGTAAGATTTCATAAAAATAAGAAGGAAAAACTCCAATCAAAATACAGAGAGCTGATGCAATAATCATCGCTATAATCATATTTAGAGGAGCTTCTTTTGTTTTTATACCGCTTTCATGTGCAAAAAAAGCAAAGAATGGGATTTTAATTCCTGAATGGTGAAGTACACCTGCTGATGCAAATAACAGCATAAAGTAGACAAAGACTAATCCTTCTTTGCCAAGTGCTGACATTATAAGTGATTTTGCTACAAACCCACTAAATAAGGGAAAAGCTGAAATAGAAATAGCCCCGACAATAGTGCATATTGCTGTGATGGGCATAAATTTAAATAGTCCACCTAATTCAGAAGCCTTACATGTTCCAACTCTATAAAGTACTGCTCCCATTCCCATGAATAGCAATCCTTTGTAAAGAATATGAGCAAATGCGTGCGCTACAGCTCCATTAATAGCTAATTCAGTGCCAATTCCAATGGCAACAATCATAAAACCAAGTTGGTTGTTAAGGCTGTAAGTTAAAACTCTTCGTAAGTCATTTTCAATTACAGCAAAGAAAATAGGATAAAAAGTCATAATTGCACCAATTATGATTAGTATTTCAGTACCTGCAAAAGATTTAGCAAAACAAAAAATAGCTAATTTAGTTGTGAATGTTGAAAGAGCAACTGTACCTATCTCTGAGGCTTCTGGGTAAGAATCTTGCAACCAGCCATTTAATAATGGAAAAGCAGCTTTTATTCCGAAAGCTATGAAAATTAACTGGCCATATAGGGAGTTGATGTCAAAATTTTTAAATTCTGCATTACCTGTCTCCGACATTAATAAAATTGCTCCAGCCAATAAAAACATTCCTGAACAAACTTGTATTAAAATGTATCTAAATGCTGATTTATAAGATCTTTGTGTTTTGCTTGCTAAAATCAAAAAAACTGAAGTAAAAGCTGTAGCTTCCCACCATACAAATAATGTTAACAAGTCTCCAGCATGAACTGCTGCTATCGCAGCTCCACTGTAACTCATAATAGCTACATGCTGATTCCAATCTTTTTCATGAGCACCATAGATAACATTCAATATAGCTGCAATGTGAAATATTATTGCAAAGGGTAGGGTTAAGGCATCTGATTGAAATATTATAAATTGAATATCCATTATTTCAATTTTAGAATGTATACCAAAACCCAACGTTAAAGCGTAAGCTGAAACAAGGATAAGAACCATCATATATATCTGCCTGATTATATGAGGTAGGAAGGGAATTAATAATGCCCCAATAATCATTATTAAACCAGGAGGGAAACTACTTATCATAATAATCCTCGTCTTTCATGAGGAATGATCGTAAACTAACACCAATTTTAAAAATTATTATGCATGATAAGTATCCAAAAAAAGCTGGAAAAAATAAGATATCTTCTATTGATGTTTCCCCATACCTATGTCCAATTAATTCTAAAATTAGAAAAATAATACATAGAAAAAGGACTGAAGTGTTTATTTTACCAAATTTTTCAATCAAATGCTTCATATCTTACCCACCATCATGGAAGTTAGATTTTGAAATGGCTCTATACAAAAGAATAACAAAATAGTCAAAAAAGAAGTTATTAGAGTAGGGATTAAAATAAGTTTAGGTATTTTTACACTTACTTCTCTTTCTTTTTTAAAAAAGAATGCTCTAGCTGGGATTTCCATTAAATAAAATGCATTGAGTATAGTAGATACACAAAAAATACCTATAACAACTTCGTAGCCACTGTCAGCTGCACCCAACATTAAGAAGAATTTACTCCAAGAACCTGCCATTGGAGGAACTCCAATTATTGAAAGTGAACCAATAAAAAAAGCAAGAAAAATTAGAGACGCACTTTTACCATAACCATTTAAATCTGAAATTTTTGTAATTTTTGCTCCAACGTACAAAGCTCCTGCTACAAAAAATAAAGTAATTTTACCAGCAGCGTGAGTAATTATGTGTAAAGCAGCTCCTTGAGTTGCCATGGAAGTAGCCAATGCTCCCCCTAATGTAATATAAGAAAGTTGACTAATTGTTGAGTATGCTAGCCTTGCTTTCAAATCATCTTTGAAAATAGCTATTATACTTGTTGCTAGAAGAGTAAAGGATGCTAGCCAAATTAACCATTCTGAAGCCCCTGTTTTGGCTAAAAAATCTATTCCAAAAACATTTGTTAGTATTATTAACATTGTAAACACACCTGCTTTTACAACTGCTACAGCATGTAAAAGGGCAGACACAGGTGTGGGGGCAACCATAGCAGCAGGCAACCACTTATGAATTGGCATCAGTGCCGCCTTTCCAATTCCAAAAACAAACATTGCTAATAAAAGGGGAGCATAGGCCACATCTATTTTACCGTCTAATACACCATTTTGGGACATTTCAAGGGAACCTGTAGCAACCCAGACCCAAACAATTGCTGGAAGAAGTAAAATAACAGAAGATCCAACCAAAATGGACATATATAATCTACCAGCTTTTTGCGCCATTTCATTTTGCTTATGAGTAACTAGAGGATATGTTGAAAATGTTAGAACTTCATAAAAAATGAATAAAGTTAATAAATCACCAGCATAAGCAATACATAAAGCAGCATGAACAGCAATTGCATAAAATGCATAAAATCTTGTTTGATTTTTTTCTTTATTCCCCTTCATGTAACCAACTGAATATATAGCTGCAAAAATCCATAGAAATGATGCGACTAGTCCAAAAATAGCTCCTAAAGGGGTGATTTCAAAACCAATTGATATTCCTTCTGCAATGTTAACAATTTCTAAATTGATATTTTGATTATTAAGAGCTGAGCTCATAATATTAAATGCACCCCAAGAACTAATTATACCACCAATTGGTCCCAAGAAATCTCTTAAAATTATACCATTGGAAATAAATGGAGTTAAAACACAAACAATTAAAGGAGACAAAATTGTGATTAAAATAAAATTTTCAATTGTTATCATTTAAGATCACCAATTAACTTTTCAGCGGCTTCAAAACTTCCATTCACAACCAATGAGGCATCCAAACCAAAATAAATATTAAAAAAAGTTATAATAATAAGAGATATATAAATTGTAGGTTTTTCTTTTATTAGGATTTTTTTACCCTCTCTTATCCACATGACTTCTATCATTTTCCACAAATAAACTACTGATAATGCTGAACTAATTAATATGAGTATTGCTATCCATATGGCATCTGAACTGATAGTTGCTTTAATTAAATATAATTTGGAAATGAATCCAGCTGTAAGTGGAAGACCTGCTAGACTTAATGAGCAGAGAACAAAACAAAAAAAAGTGATGGGCATTGCCCTACCTAGACCAGATAAATTATTTATAGTAACTCTTTTTTGAATAAAAAAACCAAGGGACGTTATAGCTATGAATAAACCACCTTTAATTATGGCATGATTAAACATATGTATAAATCCAGCCGCTATACTTGCTTTTGTACCAATGGCAAAAGCAAGAGTTATATATCCAATTTGTGCAACTGAAGAATGAGCAAGTAGCCTTTTAATATCCTTTTCATATATAGCCATAATTGTACCAGCAAACATAGCTATGATTGAGAGGGGAAGAATAACATACAATAGAGTATTGTTTATTAAATCTTCTGAATTTTCAAAAACAGAAAATAATATGCGAGCTAATATGTACAAAGAAGCTTTTGTTGCAGTTGCTGCTAGTAAAACAGAAACTGCAGATGGAGCATAAGCATACGCTCTTGGCAACCAAATATGTAAAGGAAAAACAGCAGCTTTAACCATAATCCCTATTATCATAAAACCAAACCCTGCAATTAATGCTTTGTTGTTATTAAGATCAGATATTCTATTTGTTAGATCCTCCATATTTAAAGTGCCAGTTATTCCGTATAATAATCCTACACCTATGACATATAGAGTTGCTCCAACTGCACCAATAATGAGGTAATTATAAGCTGCAACTAAGGCTTGTTTATCTTTTTGAGCTCCCATTGCTACAAGCGCAACGGAGGCTAAAGACGATATTTCTAAAAATACAAAGAGGTTAAATGTATCACCTGTTGTTACAAGACCTAGCAATCCAGCTATAGCTAAAAGCCACAAACTATAGACTTTTGAAATTGATTTCTTTTCAATTTCCTCAGGCATTATCTTATAAGCAAATATAGTTGCGAAAAAACTTATTCCAGAAATTATAATAATTGGAATAATTGCTACTCTATCAATTATATATTCTATCCCTATTGGTGGCATCCATTTGCCTAAGGCATATGAAATATGAGATTTAATTTGGATTTCTTGATATAATAAAATTGAAAATAAAAATGTTAAAAAAGTGCTTAAAGTCGTTAAAACCCATGAAAAAAATATATTAGGAATAAGCACAACAAATAAAGATGTAATTAATGGACATAAAACCACAAGTATTGGAAGATTTTTTATTAAGATGTCTATCATTGCTTAAACTTCAAATCCACATTTTTTCCGGTTTCAATATCATCGTGATAATCTACAAGATCTTGCGCAGATATATCGTCTTCCTCGATGCTGCCATATTCTGTATTTATTTTTAATACTAACGATAACCCAAGAGCTGTTGTTGCAACACCAACAACAATGGCTGTAAGTATCAATACATGGGGAAGGGGATTTGAGTAAATACTTTCAATAGATTCATTTAAAATTGGGGGCGTGCCCCCTTTAATTTTTCCAAAAGTTATATAGAGTAAAAACACAGATGTTTGAAAAATAGTAAGTCCAACGATTTTTTTTAAAAAATTTTTTCTACCTATTACCAGAAACAAACCAATCATCATTAGACAAAACACTATCCAGTAATTCCAAATGCCAATTGTTGATGAAATCATTTTATTTCTCTTTTATATTATCGTAACTAGCGAAGGCATTAAATAGTGCAATCATAACGTTTGAAACTGTTAAGCCGACACCTAATTCCACTAATAATATGCCTATGTGCTGACCAGATTGTGGTGAAGATCCAAGTAAATTGTAGGCTAAAAATTCATCTCCTAATAACATTGAAACAATGCCTACACCACCGTAAATAATACCACCTAAAGCTAGTAAAATTAAATTAATGTTTGATGGGAATAATTTTTTTCCTGTTTCAATTCCAAATACAAGGGAATATAGGATAAATGCACTAGCTACAATTACTCCGGCTTGAAAACCTCCTCCAGGACCAAAATCACCATGAAATTGAACATAAAGCCCAAAAAGTATGATGGGTGCAAAAAGTATTTTGGTAGAAATTCTTAAAATCGGATTGTTATGCATTTTTTCTAATCTTTTGTTTAGGTTGAGATTTATTTTTTTTTGCAGGATCTTTTTTCTGTAGAAGTGCCAGCACAGCTACTCCAGCAGTAAAAACAACTATCGTTTCACCGAATGTATCGTATCCCCTATAACTTGCTAAAACTGAAGTAACTATATTTGGGATACCAATATCCTCTTTGGATCCTTTAATATACTCAGGTGCAATATGTTGATGTATTGGAGCTGTAAACTGACCAATTTCAGGCAAATCATAACTACACCAAATTAATATTCCCCCAAGAATTATACACGATAGTGCTGGAATAAATTCACTACTAATGCTCTCTTCCTCTTTTTTGGGTAAATAAGCCATAGCTGCAAGAAAGAGTATAGTAGAAATTCCTGCACCAACTGAGGCTTCTGTAAATGCAACATCAACTGCGTCTAATGTTATAAACATTAATGCTGCTACAAGAGAATAAGCACTTGTCAAAATTACAGTAAAAATGACAGTTCTTGTTTTTATAAGTGCTATCGCAATGCTAAGCATAATTGTAACCAAAAAAGCATTAATTAATAATTCAGAAATCATAAAATTTTTCCAATTTTTTTCCCTACTGGAAGTATATTTTTTTGCCTCGCCAGATTTGCAGTTACATGACTTGTAACTGGACTAGTAAAAAAAATAAACACGCCAATTAGTACCAACTTAACGGTTATTAATGACCAACCAGTTTGAAATATCATTCCTAAAATAAAAAAAGCAGTACCACCAGTATCAATCATACCTGCCGCATGAATTCTTGAAAATACGTCTGGTAGCTTAATAAGTCCGCAGGCACCAATAATTATTGACAGAGAACCAATAAAAAAACAGATGCTAGTGAAGATATTTAATATCAATTCCACGCTTATTTATCTCCACCTAAAGATCCAGTACTAAAAAGTTTTAAAACAGCAACTGTGCCAATAAAATTAATTAATGCATATACAATGGCAATATCTAAAAATTCTGGTCTATTTGAGTAAAACCCATGTATAGAAATCCCGATTACTATTACTGTTCCAAGACTGTTAACTGCTAAAATTCTATCAAATGTTGTTTTGCCTAAAACAATTCTTACTAAAATTAAAATCCCTGTAATTGCACAGGCAATTAAACCGGCTAAAAACATTATTTCTTGCCCTCTAACCAAGTTACTTTTTTATCCATTTCATTAGTTCGAACGTCATCCCCAAAATCAGAATTTAGAGCATGCACCTCAAAAACACCTTTTTGTATTTTTGTTGTAACTGTTCCTGGTGTTAGTGTGATTGAGTTGGCATATGTAACTTTTGCAACATCGGTGACTTGAGAAGTTTTTACAGTAAAAGTTTCAGGTTCAACTTTCCCATTAATAATTACTTTTGCGGTACTTAAATTTGACTTCAATATTTCTTTAAATAACCATATGAGATAATTTAAAAGTCTTGGCATAAAAAATATGGGTAGACCTTCATCATCAATAAGTTTGCCGCGTTTAGCAACATAAACACAAAATACACATGAAATTATACCTAAACTAACTATTAGTAAGTTGTAGTGTCCTGACATCAATAACCACAAAGAAAATAATATAAAAAAAAGGATAAATGAATTCATTAATTTAAGCCTTAATTAAGTTATCGTTAATTTTTACCCAATGTTAGTCTTAATTTCAATAACAGTTTTATTTGAGTTATGGCTTCGCAAAAGTTTCTACTTTTGTAATTTTTTTAATAATCCCCTTTTTTTCTAAAAACTTACTAAAATTTGTGTAGGTTTTTAAATCATGTGCTTGTGGCCTTAGAGCAAACCTAGATATTGTGTCTTTGTAAGCTCTTTTATTTAATTCATCATCTAAACCTTTTCTGTAAGACGAAAAATCTTTCCACGTAGAAACTGGATCATTAATAATTGTTAAAGTAGCTTTTTGAATTGCACTAAAAAATTTATCAAAAAGTGGGTTGTTCTTATTCTTTTGATTTGCAATGTATATCAGTTCTTCATAAGTTGGCACGCCATGCTCCTCTGGATAGAAAGCTCTACCTGGATGATTGACAATGTCCATTTGATTGAGCTCAAAATTTCTAAAAGCTCCAATAACCGCATCAACTTTCTTTGCTATTAAAGAGGGTGATAATGAGAAGTTAATATTCACTAAATCTACATCAGACATTTTAAGGTTATATTTTTGAAGCATTCCAGAGAGTAAAGCTTCTTCAAATCCACCAACTGAAAATCCAACTTTCTTTCCTTTGAGATCTGAAATTGTTTTAATGGGTCCATCTTTTAAGACAACTAGTGAATTTAGCGGAACACTAACTAAAGTTCCAACTCTTACAACCGGTAAACCCTGGTCAACTTGAATGTGTAATTGTGGTTGATATGAAATTGCTAAGTCTAATTTACCAGCAGCTACTAATTTTGATGGATCATTCGGATCAGCTGGTTCAATCATCTCAACCTCAAGGTTAAGATCTCTAAAAAAATTTCTTTTTTTAGCTATTATTAAAGGAGCATGATCAGGATTGATAAACCAATCGAGACCTATAGTTAACTTTTGAGATGAAGCATTAACATTATAAGTAATTGTTAAAAGTAAAAAACTTAAAATTATTTTGAATATTGTGATCATCTGCCTCTCCCTCCGCTGGTTTTAACCAGATCAGGTTATAAGGGTTAATTTCTCAGCAAAACAAATGTCAAGCACCCCTGGCAATTTACTTTTATAACAAATATAGAAAAAATCAATAATATTTTATTTCCACCATACATATTTGCTAAGAACATAATCTGTAATTTTATAAATGGTAATGGTCATAAAAATAAGAATTAATAGAGCGGCAAACATGTTATCAGTTTGTAATCTTGCATTACTGTATATCATAAATGAACCAAGCCCTGTGCTTCCTCCTATCCATTCTCCTACAACAGCACCAATTGGGGCAAAGCAAGCAGCAACCCGAAGCCCAGAACATAATCCAGGTAAAGAAGATGGAATTTTAATTTTCCAGAACAATTGAATCTTAGAAAGGTTTAACGTTTTACCGGCATCAATTAGTTCTTGAGGAACTTTATTTAAGGCATCTGTGAAGTTAGATGTAATTGGGAAAAAAACTATCAAAACTCCAATTACTATTTTGCTGATCATTCCATAACCAAGCCATAAAATCAACAATGGCGCTAAAGCAAAAACTGGAATTGATTGGCTGGCAAGTAATATAGGCATTATCCATCTTTTTAATGTGACCGAAGAAGAAATTATCAAAGCTGTTGTTATTCCAATCAAAGAGCCAATTGCTATAGATGCTAATATTTCAACTAGCGTGTATGATGCATGAACTAAGAGTTCACTCCAGTTTAAGTAAATTGATGCAAATATTTTTGATGGAGGAGGGAGCATAAATACAGGTAAGTTTAAAAATGAACAGCTTATTTCCCATATCAAAAAAATTGTTGTTGCAATTAATATTCCTCTAATCATTGTAACCTTAGTGAAATTAATTTTATATTAATTATATATTAAATAGAAAAGAATGCAGAATTATTTATTTACAAGTGATATTTTTAGAGGTTCTAGGTATGAAAAAGGCCATCCTCTTGATATGGACAGAGTTTGGCCGAGTGTTGAACTTATAAGATTAATGGGATGGATAAATGAAAATCAAATTATTAAAAATTCTCCAGCAGAGATTAGTGAGTTAATTAAATTTCATGATTTAGACTACGTAAAAGCATTAAAAAAAGCGGAAGAAGATCAATCACTTCCTGAAAACCTTAGGAGGCAATTTAATATTGGTATTGGAAACAATCCAATATTTAGTGAGGTTTTCTCAAGGCCAGCAACTGCTGCTAAAGCTTCTATTAAAGCTGTTGAAATGATAGCTGATAAACAAGCCAAAAAAATTTTAAACATATCTGGTGGAACTCATCATGGAAGAAAATCTCAGGCTGCCGGCTTTTGTTTTCTGAATGACTGTGTTTTAGCAATTCTAAAAGCTTTAGAAAAAGGTTTTAAAAATATCGTATATGTAGATTTAGATGCTCATCACTGTGATGGGGTTCAAGATGTTTTTTCTGAAAATAATAATGTTTCAATAATATCAATTCATGAAAAAAACAGATGGCCAAAAACCGGTAAAATTGAGGATAATAAAATTTTCAATGTAATTAACTTACCTGTGAATGAGAGTTTTAATGATAATGAAATGGATTATATAGTATGCAACGTTATTATTCCTTTTATAAAAGCAAAGAA
This sequence comes from uncultured SAR116 cluster alpha proteobacterium, assembly GCA_902593735.1. GTDB lineage: Bacteria > Pseudomonadota > Alphaproteobacteria > Puniceispirillales > Marisalimonadaceae > Marisalimonas. Next base: position 21,484 of record CACJJL010000016.1, on the reverse strand, counting down.
AGCTGATCTTTTAATAATTCAAGCTGGAGCTGATATGCTTGATGGGGATCCTCAATCAAGAATAAGTTTGACTAATAATGCATATTGGAAGGCGGTAAGGGATGTTCAGTCTCTTAATGAAAATGTTATAATACTGGGTGGCGGGGGGTATAATCCATACCTGACAGCTAAGGCGTGGGCTGGAAACTGGGTTTTAATTAATGATAAAGAGGAATATTTAAATCAAGAGATGAAATCACAGTGTTATGATCTTCTTAAATCATTAAGTTGGAGTAATAGAAGAGTTAAGAACGGGATCCCTCATAAATGGATCAGCACTTGGAGAGATGAATATAAAAATTATTCTATAGGATATGAAATTTCATCTCTGGTAGATGAAGTATTGAAAATCAAAAAAATATGTTAAGAAAGGTAAAAACAGTTTTATTAGGATTTTTCCTAATTATTTTATCAAATACAGTATTTACTGAAAATAACCATCCAGTTTTTAAAAAAATAATGTGCTCAATTAATGTGAACAAAAAAAATCCTCAAGAGTTGTCTTTAGACATAGCTGACAATGAACTAAAAAGATCGTATGGATTAATGAATAGAAGGTATATGAAACCCAATTCAGGAATGTTATTTATTTGGAAAGATAGCCAAATTCGAAATTTTTGGATGAAAAATACACATTTCAATTTAGATTTATATTTTTTAAATAAACAAGGCGAAATTATTGAGATTTATAAAAATGCTAAAGCATTTGATGAAACAAATATTAAAAGTCAAAATAAAGTAAATTTTGTAGTCGAATTAAAATCTGGAGAGTATCCACTTATGATAGGAGATAAGTTTAACTGCCTATTTAAAGATTTATTAAAATAATTTTAGATTCTTTAAAGTAAAGCTTGATTTTGGAGATTTCTAAAGTATAAATCGAATTGTTCGGGGCGTAGCGCAGCCTGGTAGCGCATCTGGTTTGGGACCAGAGGGTCGGGAGTTCGAATCTCTCCGCCCCGACCATTATTGAAAGTATTGAAAGCTAAATTAGGCAACGCTCTATTAATTTTACCATAAATTGTAATTGGTTCTGAAAACAGAAATTTACAATCTTAAAAATAGGATTGTTTGCAGGTGTTAAAAACTGTAACTATTTTAACTCTCCAAATTAAAAACATTTTATGTGTTACTAAACCTTGAGTGATTAACATTAATGTTAGTTTATTGTAATAAAAATTATAAATAAATCTTATAAATTAGATTATGTCTGACAAATCTATATCTGTCAGACATATTAATTTGGTATTTATAATGATGGTAAAGATGGGAGGTCTTGACCTAACCATTTTAGTGAAATTTTATTGAGATCACCACCAAGCTTCTTATGAAGAATAAATACATTTACCCATCTTAATAAATCTTCATTACCTTTTTTAACTCCAATAAAGCAAGGACTGTCTTTAATGATAAACTTCCTTTCTAAGTCAAAGTCAGGATCAGCCTCTGTTACAGAAGCTGCAACTGTATTTCCTGCAACAAGAACTTGAACTTGTTTAGATTTTATAGCGCTTAATGTTGCGGCATTATCACCAAATCTTGAAATTTTAGCACCTTTAGGAGCCATTTTAGTTAGTTCTAAATCTTCTAATGTTCCTCCTGTTACACCAATTGTAAGACCATCTAGATCTGCATATGATGATACCTTAATCGAGGAAGCTGCAAAAACACCAGAATAGAATGGTGCATATGCGCTAGAAAAGTTTATGGACTTAGCTCTTGATGGATTAGCACCCATTGTTGATATTACTAGATCAACTTTATCTGTTTCAAGAAAAGGAATTCTTTGTTTTGAAACTACTGGTACTATTTTAAGTTTAACTCCTAAATCCTTAGCAATAAGTTTTGCAACATCAACATCATAACCTTCGTGTTCTCCAGTTTTACCAACTGAGCCAAAAGGTGCAAAAGCCTCTGGAACAGCAATCTTAACTTCACCATTTTTAAGAATTTCATTCAAATCAGCGGCATTTGCCGAATAATTTATAAAAAATAGGCTTAATATGAAGCTATAAATCATTTTTTTTGAAAACATTTTTTTTTCCTTTCAATTAGTTAAATTTTCAATAGTGTATTTTTTTTCTAAGTGTTTCGCATAAACGGCTAGGGGGTAACACAGGCAGAAATACAAAACTGCCATAATAGGAAAGATTATAAATGGTTCAGAACCTATAACAGGAGCATTTGCCCATCTTTTACCTAATAACATTAAATCCTGAAAACCAATTATATATGCAAGAGAGGTACCTTTTATAATTTGAATAAGAAAACTTACAGTAGGTGCAATACTATACTTATAAACTTGAGGTATAATGATTAGTTTTAAAGTATGAATGAAGTTAAGATTAAGAGCAGTTGCGCCTTCCCATTGCCCTTTAGGTATTGCTAGAATAGCACCTCTCCATACCTCTGCTAAATAAGCTGAGGTAAAAACAATTAGTGATATACTTGCAGCGTACCAGGGATCAAAGTTTTGACCTATGAACCGTGGAATTCCTAACCCAATAATAAATAATAACATTAAAAGAGGCAAAGATTGAAACAACCATATGTAATAAAAGCTTACATAATTCAAAATTTTTGACGGATATATTCTTAAATAAGTTATTAATAAAGCAAGTAATCCACCACCAAAAAAAGCTATTAATGATAAATAAATTGTGAATCTAGTAGCAGAAATTAATTGAGCTATAATTATTCCTAATGGCTTATCAAAGATGTCTATCAATAGCTCTTGCATCTACATCCTCTTTTTTAATGTTTTATTAAAAATAACTTCTAAAGAAGTTTTAAATAATAGAGAAAGAAAAACGTATAAAATTGATAAAATTATAAATATTTCAAAAGTTCTGAACGTTCTGCTATCAATGTACAAACCAGCATGAGTAAGATCATTTACACCAATTTCAGAAATAATTCCTGTAGTTAAAAATATAAAAATAAATTGACTAGACAATGAAGGAAACATTTTAATCAATGTGTGCGGAAGTACAATCTTTCTAAATATTGTATTTTTACTTAAATTTAAAGAATAGGCTGCCTCTAGCTGACTATTTGGGGTTGAATTAAAGCCTGATCTTAAAATTTCTCCAAAATATCCGGTAAAATTTACAGTTAATGCTAATAATGCATGCGCCCAAAATGGCCATACATATTGAAAAATTAATGGCAAACCAAAAGTTACAAAAAATAACTGAACAATTAATGGAGTATTACGAATGAAATCAATCCAACAAATAGATAAATAATTTAATGGTTTAACTTTCCAATAAATAGAAGCGGCTAAAAGAAATGCAATTATAAATCCAAGGGTGCCGGAGATTACTGTTAAGCTTGAACTTATTAAAATTCCATCAAATATCAGACCCACATATTCTGATGATCTATAAATTTCAAAAAAACGGAAATCAAACATTCATAACTCTCTAAAAATTACACGATCCGTTTAAAGTTAATTGAACTAAATAATCTTTAAAAATAACTTATTAAAAGCTCTAAGCGATTACTAAATATACAGAAAGATATTTTTTTGAATTTATGATTAATTATTCATCAAAAATTAAATTTTATTTATTAATAACATTAATAATAATTATCAAAAATAATTTCATAAATCCTTTATTTAACCTCTATCAATGCTTGAATACTGACAAACTAATTGTATGATTTCTTTTTTGATTTGCTCAACAGAGATTGGTTATCAAAGATAAAGTTGTATGCTAAATAAATGTCAAAATAATCAAAATAAATTATATCAGCTTTAAGTTTTAAGCCATAATTGGTTTTTGATCACCAGCTAGTGTAACCCTATGCATAATTCTTTTAATAGTACTATTATTAAAAGGTTCAACAGTGTGCATATTACATCTATAATCCCACATAAATATGTCATTATCATTACATGTGTATTTATATATATATAATTTGACTGAATAGAATGTTCTATTAAAAAATTTAATAATTTTTTCCCTTACTCATAGTTATAATCTATAATCTTTGCCATTGTATGTGGTGAAAGTAAAAGACTCGGTTTATTTGTAACAGGCTGTCTTCTAACAAGAGTATGAACTACTGGATCAAGTATATCATAACTTCCTATATCTTTCTATTTACTAAGATCTTTAAAAAACTAATTATATAGTTATAGTCGTGTAGAAAGTTTAAATTTTTTAATTTTTTTTATTGATTTGTTTAGGTCTTCATATGTTTCATATATATTTGCAAATAAGGTATTTCCACTTTTTTTAATGGTTGATATTCCATGAAGTGAATCATTACTAGGAATTTTTCGAAATGAACTATCAGTGTGCCAAAGCCAAGATTGCTTTAGTTATTTACATGATGTTTCTTCATTTGGAATATTTTTTCCTTTTTCGCCAACATTTGAAACACGATAAATTGCAGGATTTTTTGAGAACCAATGAGATAAAGAATTATGAATTTTAAGTTTACCAAATTTTTCCAAAATTAATATAATCTTCATCATAAATATTTTGATTAGGAAGAACAATAATTAAATTTTTCATCCATAATTTTTGAATTTCTTTAAAAATAATTTCATCAATGTTAGCGAGATTAACATTTTCAATGTAAATTCCAATACTTTTGTGTAGTTGTCTTAATTTCACTGAAGCCCTCATTTAATAATAATCTAAATTAAATATACCAAATCAGGAATACATATTCGTATAATCATGATATTTTGTTTATTTCAAAATTAGATATCATAATTCATGTCTATTAGCTTGTCTCCTTCATTTATAATATCCTTTTCTTTAACATAAATATTTATAATTTTTCCTCTATTTTTAGTAGTTACCGGAATAAGCATTTTCATACATTCTATTATTAATAAGTCAGTTTCTTTTTCTACAATTTGATCATGCGAGACCAAAATTTCACTAATTGTTCCTGATACTTCTGAATAAATCATTTTCATTTCCTATAAATAAATTATGGTCTCATTGTTCTTTTAGTTATACCTGTTTTTCTTAATGGTGCGGATAAATCGGCAAATTCACACATAATTCTACGTGTATGTCTTGGGTCAATAATTTCTTCTATCAAAAAAGACTCAGCAGACCTTAGAGGTGATCTCAACTTATTTAATCTTGTGGTAATTTTTTGAAGTTCTAATTTAGGATCATTTGCATTTTCAATGTCTGATCTATATGCAGCCTCTATTCCTCCTTCTAGTGGTAAAGATCCCCATCGTGCAGAAGGCCACGCAAATCTTGAAATATAACTACTTCCTCTTTTATGTGCGGCACCAGCTACTCCAAAACAATTTCTAATAATTATAGACATCCAAGGCGTAGTAGTTTGCCAGATTGCTGACATTGCTCTAACACCTTCTTTAATTGTTCCTTTTTTCTCTGCATCTAAACCAACTTGAAATCCAGGGCAATCTACTAAATAAATAACTGGTAAATGAAATGTTTCGGCTAAATCGACAAATTTTTGAACTTTTTTACAAGTATCAGATGTCCAACAACCTCCGTATGAGTATGGATCACTAGCCATTAGTGCTATTGGCCAACCATTAAGTCTACAAAAACCAGTAACAATTGATTTTCCATATTCTTTACCAATTTCGAAAAAAGAACCCTTATCAACTAAATCTTTAATAATAGGTCTAATTTTGTAAACAGATTTGATGTTTTTTGGAATTGCTTCTATTAACCATTCTGATGTCCTTTTTGGATCATCTTTACTAATAATTTGATCACTTAACTGATAAACAGAATTTGGTAAGTAAGATAAAAATTTCTTTGCAGCTTTAAAAGCTTCTTCTTCGGTATCTACAGCATCATCGACTGCACCAGATTTTAATTGAATTTCATAACCACCTAATTCATTTTTTGATAACTTTTGCCCTATCTGCTCCACAACAGGTGGTCCTGCAACAAAAACAGCTGATTTTTCTTTTACTACAACAGAATAGTGAGAACAAGCTAAGTGAGCTGCACCAAGACCTGCAACAGAACCCAGACCTAGTGCAACTCTAGGTATGGTCCCCATGCTTTCTACAACAAAATTCCATCCTTCAACCTCTGGCACATTAGCTCTACCCGAAGTTTCTATTGTTTTTACGGATCCTCCTCCACCAGAACCTTCAACTATTCTGATAAGAGGCAATTGTAAAGATAGTGCCATCTGTTCACATTTTAGGTGTTTTTCTTTTATGGAAGCGTCTGCAGAACCACCTCTTAATGTAAAATCATCCCCACCAACAATAATGTTTCTTCCATCAATTTTTGCTTTTCCAAAAATAAAGTTTGACCCTTTAAAATCTATCAAATCATTATTTTCATTATATATTGCATGTCCTGCTAATTTACCAACCTCATTAAACGAAGACTTGTCAGTGAGTATATCAATTCTCTCTCTAATTGTATAAAGTCCAGCATCATGTTGCTTTTTAATTCTATCTTTACCACCAAGATTTTCAGATAATTTTTCTCGACTTACTTTTTCTTCTAATTCTTTTTCCCAACTCATTTTGAACTATCTATCCTTAATGCTCGTTAGTCTTCAATAAGAAGTGTTTCCATATTCTTTCTGTAAGATATTATATCGTCTACATCAAGAAGTTCTACATCATCTATACTTACTATTTCATTTTTTTTAACAGGATTTTTTAATTTGACATTGTTTGCAAGACCAATTGGTAAAGCTCTAATTCTAGAAGATACTTTTGCAGGAATTGCTTTTGCCCAAACACAATATCCTCCTTCTCCGTCTAAAATATCTCCCATGCTAAGGTCATGTTTAGCGGTTGCAACAGCATCACCATTCCAAACAAGAGAAGAACCTGTTGGCTCATTTCTCAGAACAGTTGAAAGAATACTAGTATTTGTTTCTAATCCTATCATATGGAAAGGTCTCCACATTGATGCATACCATCCAGTCTCATCTGTTAACAATCCATATTGACGGAAGCAGTCACGAGTATATTGGTTTGGTGCTTTGAATGTAACAAACATACCATAACAAATATTATTATAAACATTTCTACCATCAGGTTCTCGACTAGCAGCAATATCCACAAGACCTGATTTTGTAAGCCTGCCCCCATTAGCAATTGGTTTGAAAACATTTGACAAGTCGTGAATACCAGCAGGATAGAATGAAAGTCCATTCTCAGGACAATCTAGACCAGTAGCATTAGCAACTGCAGCCATTTCAATTGCTGCTTTAGTTCCATCTGTGAAAGAATTATACATTTTAGGATTGAAATCACCGGCTGATACTTCCTCTTTTGTCCAACCAAAATAATCCCATACCGTATCAGGTGTTGAATACCGATAATGAGGTTGGAAATTCATCCCTTTTCCTGCTGCAACAAGTTCAAATCCATTTGTTCTTACCCAGTCAACAAGTTCACATATTGCTGCTGGTTGATCTCCGTAGGCCATACTGAAAACAACATTATTTTCTATTGCTTTCTGGTTTAGATATGGACCACATAGAACGTCGGCTTCAACATTAACCATAATAACATGCTTGGCATTTTCGATTGCCATTAGAGCATGTCGAACCCCAAATAGAGGATCACCAGTTGCCTCAATAACACACTCAATTTCAGGAATTTTTAAAACATCGGCAGCGTTTTCGGTGATCAATGTTCTTCCAGACACCATTGCATCATTAATACTTGAAGCAAAGCAATTTGAGGTATCCCAACCTACTCGATTAAAGGAATCTTTTGCTTTTTCAACATTAAGATCAGCTACTGCTGATATAATCAAACCTTCGATATGACGGGCTTGAGACAAAATCATAGAACCAAACTTGCCAGCGCCTATCAAGCCAACTCTGACGGGTTTTTGGAGCTTTTTGCGGGTATTTAACATACTACTTAGGTTCATATCATAACCTGCTTACTCAGTCATTTCATAATAAAAATTTAATGAACTAAACTTTCTTAAAAATAACTCATTGGAAATATTTATTCATTCTGTTGGTGGAATATAATTAACATTATTAGCTTCTTGTCTTATTTTATTAATGTCAATCGTTTCCAAAACATCAGCCTTATCAATTGTGTCTGCTGATTTAGCCTTTAAATTTATTGCAGCTATTTTATCATAGTTATCAGCCTCTACGAGTATCCAAAAATCATAAATCCCTCTTGTTATGCTGTAATCTAAAAATTTGACACCAACACTGTTAGCTAGAGTTTTCATAGCTTCTCGTCTATCTGAGTTTTTTTCTACAAGTCCTTTTGCACCTTTATTTGTATAAGTTCCTAGTATTAAAAAAGTTGACATTATAACTCCTGTCTTAAAAAATTAACCTTATCACCTTAATTTTTATAATGTCAATTTCATGTTAATTATTTTCATATAAGTTGTTTATCCCCAAATAGGCTGTCTTTTTTCTATAAAAGCTCTTAAACCCTCTTGAGCATCTGGAGTAGTTGCTGCGTTACAAAAATCTTCAACTGCATTTGCTACTCCTCTTCTGTAATCAAAATCATTTGTTCTTAAAAAAGCTGCTCTTGCTAGACTCATAGCTGATGGTGATTTTTGTGATAGGCTTGTAGCTATACCAATAACCTTTTCATTAATTTGGATAGATGGAACTTTTTTACAAATTAATCCTAAAGTCAAAGCTTCATCTGAATAAAAAGTTCTGCCTGAAAAAAGTAATTCAAAGGCCTTGTACCTTCCAATAATTCTTGGTAAATGATTAAAATGGATGGCTGGTAACAGACCTAAATTTATTTCAGGATATCCAAAGGATGCAATATCTGATGCTATTATCATATCACATGAAATAGCTAAAGTCATTCCTCCACCTCTTGCAGCACCATTAATTGATGCAATTGTAGGTTTTCCCATGTTATATTGAATATCCCAAAGATCTATGTAAAGGCGTTTTAAAAACTCTCTAATTTCTAATCCAGACTTATTTAATAAAAGGTTTAAATCTAGACCTGCAGAAAATATTTTATTGATGTCACTTTCTATAATAATAACTCTAACTTCTTTATTTTTAGAAGCAATTTTGAGTGTGTTCAAAATCTCATCTAAAAATTCAATGTTAAATGCATTTGAAGGATTACGTTTCATTGTTATCAAAGCAATATGATCAATAACTTTATATTTAATAAATTTATCCATATTAGTATTTTTAAAAATTTAACTTTTCCTAATTAATTGATTAAAAAATTGACATAATTTAAATTTATTTTGCAAAAATAAATAACAATTAAAATTTCTAATATTTTTATTTATAATTAAATTAGTATTATTTTTTATATTTTAAATCATGCAACAATTTGATCACTTTGAAAAGATATTAAAAAACTTTGTTTTTGAAAAAGATTTATCAAGTTTATCTTTAAAAAATTCTAGTGATAGCTTTTCAAAGCTTTGTAGAGCTTTTGTTATTAAATTTTATAATAATAATAAAGATTACAATGAATCTGTTTCTATATTGAATTCTTTAGTAGATAACTTATCTTTGAGACTTTTTGACAAATTTTTTAATTTAGATTACCAAAAAATAACTTTTAATCATAATAGAAAAAACAAAAATAACATTTGGGACATACTTTGCCCAGAAGCTCTTGAGGCTTTTAATAGACCAGAAGAAACAAAGGATAAAATTTTACATAAACGAAAATTGACTAATTTAAAAAAAAGCAAAAATTCTCTTAAAAATCCAACGAAAGAAATACTGTTTTTAAGTAATGTGTTAATAACAACTCCATTTGACTATTTGTCATCAAACATACCAGTTGAAATTAAGGATGAAATTCAAAAGTTCAAGAATGTTAAGCAAAGCTTCTGGTATGATCACCCAATACCCTTGGATGCAACAATTAATGAAAATGAAATAATTTATGGATTGAAAAACCTTGATGAGGCAATGGCTTTCGAAGCAAAAAGAAACAACATAAAAACTCCAGATAAAATTAAACTTGTTCTGTCAGTTTCTGTAACACACAACGGTTTAGAAAAAATAGCGTTAGAGTATGTTAAATTAATTATTAAGAAATCTTTAAGTTTAAAGTTCATAGAAGTTTATCTTTTTGATGAAGATATTTGCAATAAAATTTACTCCACAATATTTCCAAAAAATGATAATTTTAATAATGTATTAGGTGTTAATGGAAATTATGGTCGTCATTATACTTTCTTAAAATACATACTCTTAATTTGGAATAAGGTAATTAATACAAATTTTAGATATAGTTTTAAAATTGATTTAGACCAAGTTTTTGATCAGAAAATTTTGTTAAAAAGTACTGGTTGTTCAATACTTGAAATTTTCAAAAATCAAAAATATTGGGGAGGCACTGCTACTGATTTTGATGGAAGAAGAGTAGATCTTGGGATGTTAGCTGGAGCATTAGTAAACAAGAATGATATTTCCAAAGATTTGTTTACTCCAGATGTACAAAGACCAAAAATTAAAAATTTTGCATCAGATTTATTATCAAAAAGAATTTTTTGTCCTGAATGGCCACAATCATTGTCAACAGAAGCAGAATTAATGTATAGATCAGATGACATTCAAAGAATACATGTTACTGGTGGCACCACGGGCATAACTGTTGAGAGTTTAAAAAAATGGGCCCCATTTACGCCTAGTTTTGTTAATAGAGCTGAAGACCAAGCTTTTGTTATTTCATCTATTAATCAAAATGAATATCTAAGTCATTGTCATGCCAACAATTTAATTATGCGACATGATAAGCATTCTTTTGCTCAAAAAAGTATAGAAATGTCCAAGTTTGGTAAAGAAATAGGAAATTTAGAGAGAATATTAATATTTAGTAATTATTTTAAAACACATGAACTAGATTTTGAGGTTTTAAAAGAACATTTTTGGCCTTTTACTTCAGTCTTTTCAACTAAATATGCCGAACTACTTGTAGGTTTAGTATTTTTAATCGATGGATGTTTCAATGGTGAACAGTATGTGAGTTCAGGTTCAAAAAGATTGCTGAATACCCAAAAATTTTGCAAAACTAAATTACATAATCAATACAAAACTGAAAAACAATTTTGGCGGGAATTTGTTGATCGGTTAGAGGTGTTTGATGATAAAAGCAATGCATTAAAATCAATAATAAATTCAGCTAAAGTGTAACTTTTCAAATTAGTTTATTCTATTTGTTTAAATTGCAACGTACTTATATCCATTACCAAATTTATCCAAATATCCAAATTTTGGCTCTAGAATGTGGCCTCCTGAACAAATTATTCTATCATTACAAACCATATCAAACGCATGTTTTCTTGATTTTAGTCCTTGTTCTACATCTATATCGAAAAGTACTGAAATATTTGGGTCTGCTAACTGTAAATTAGGGGTATGAAGAACATCACCCATTTGTATAAAACTTGTATTACCATCATCTATCCTAAATCCACTGTGCCCAGGTGTATGACCAGGAAGTGGTACAGGATAAATCCCCGAAATTATTTCTTCATTAGTTTTAATGGTTTTTACATTTTCTCCATATGCTTTAATAACAGATTTATTTAAATCAGCCATGTTTTTCCCATTTATTTCAACATCCTCAAAATTATCTTTGTTCCAAAAATTTAATTCATTTTCTATTATATTAACGGTTGCATTTGGAAATATTGCCTTACCATCTTTGTTAATTGATCCACCTACATGATCAGGGTGTAAATGAGTAAAAAATATATCAGTAATATCTTCAGGTTTCACATTTGCTTTTGCAATTTCTTCATGAACGAAACCACAGGTGGGCCCAAATAGATCCCTACATCCAGAATCAACTAACAGAATTTTTTCATTTTTGAATATCAAATAAGCATTAATTTGACTATTTGTAAGCTGATTATTTTCATCAGAAAGTTTTTTCGAAGTATCTTCATCTAAATTAAGAAGAATTTCCTTAGGTAATGTTAACTCACCGTCTTTTAAAGCAACAACTCTTGTAGAACCAACCATTAATTCTTGTAAATCAGGCATACTTTACTCCTATGAATTAAATTCTTTTACAAATGTTAGAAAATAAAAATTTTTAATTCAAGATAATTAATGTGAAAAAGTTTTTACAAAAATTCCAATTTAAACTCGGAAAGTTGTAATACTTGGCTTATTGGCTTATCTTCTCTCAATCTCTTGATCCTAGGAAATCTCAAGGCAACTCCCGATTTATGCCTTGTACTAGAGTTTACTGAGTCAAAAGCAACTTCAATGACGAAAGTTTTTTCAACTTCTCTTACAGGTCCGAATTTTTTAATTGTATTGTTACGAACAAATTTATCTAAAATTTTTAATTCATTATCATTAAAACCAAAATATGCTTTTCCAATTGGTGATAATTGATTTCCATCCCATAAACCAAAAGTAAAGTCAGAATAATATGAACTTCTTTTACCATGACCTCTTACTGCATACATTAAAATTGCATCAACAGTTTTTGGATCTTTCTTCCATTTGTACCAATATCCTTTGGGACGGCCAGGAATATATGGACTATACTTACTTTTTATCATTAAACCTTCATGCTGATCGTCGATAATTTCATTTTTCCTAATTTCAGCTAAATTTTTCCAACTATTAAAATTAATAATTTTCGATAAATCAAAAAATCTATTTTTATTTTTACAATACCAACTCTCAAGTATTGTTCTTCTTTCATTCCAATTCTTTTCTCTTAAATCCTTATTGTTTAAATATAAAATATCATACAACTTTACAAAAGCAGGGAAGTCATAAATATGCTTTAGACTTACTTTTTTTCTATTTAATCTTTGTTGGAGCGTATTAAAGTTCATTGGAATATAATCTCTTCCTACTAATAACTCTCCATCAAGTATAACCAATTCTTTTTGAAGACACTTTATCTCAGGGAATGTTTGAGTTATATCATCTCCAGTACGGGAAAAAATTTTGATGTTAAAATCATCTAAAATAATTTGTACTCTTATTCCATCCCATTTCCATTCTGCAACAAAGTTTTTAGAATTGATATTTGTGAAATCGTTTTCTTCAATCGGGTTTGCAAGCATCATTGGATTAAAAGTTTTTTTTAGATCAATTTCAGGGATAGGACCTAAATTACTTAACCATTTAAATAAGGTTTCATATGGAGCTTCAATTCCGTGCCATATTTTTTCAATATCATCTAGTTTTTTATCTCCAAATTTAGCTAATGCAGTTTTAGCTAGTCTAGATGAAACACCTATTCGCAAACCACCACTAATTAATTTAATTAAGGCCCATCTTTCAGTTTCATTTGCTATTGATAGAAAAGTTTCTATTTTTTTACTTAACTCATCTTTTTTAATATTTTTCAAAATACTTATCATTTTTGAAATTTGAGGAAGATGCCCATTTTCTTTATAAGGCCATATTAAAGAAATAGTTTCTGCTAGATCACCAACATAATCATATGATAATGCAAATAATTCTGCATCAACGTTTTCTCTAACTATTTCCTTTATTTTTGAAATTGGAATATTTTTTAATTCTAAACTATTAGTTATAATAGCTAGTGCAAAACCTCTATCTGGATCTTGAGTGTTTTTAAAATAATCACATAGAATATCAATTTTCCTATTTCTGGAGGAAGTTAATAACAATTTATCAATTAATTCACTAAAACCTTTCACAAATCCTCCTCATCTTCTCTTCCTGATAAGGATAATGCTAATCCATTTATTTTATTCATTTTACACCAATGCACTATGGCTTCGTCTCTTCCATGTGTCACATAAACATTTTCAGCACGTGTTAATTTTATATAATCAGTTAACTCATTCCAATCTGCATGATCAGAAATAATAAGAGGAAGCTCTACTAAACTTTGTTTAGCTCTTTGTTTAATTGACATCCACCCAGAAGCTTGACAAATTATTGGATCTTCGAATTTTCTAGACCATACATTTTTTATTGCAGAAGGTGGAGCAAGAATAATTTCACCTTGATATTCTTTTTTATCTTTAAGATTTGTTTTTGAAAATTTTCCTAAAAAAACATTTTCTTTTATATAATAATTACATAATTTTTCTAATGCTCCATGTATAAAAATTTCCTTATCATATCTTTGTTGTCTTAATAAACCCATTATTCTTTGTGCTTTTCCAAGTGCATAAACTCCAACTACGTGAGGTCTTTCTGGAAATAATTGTAGAGATCTAAGTAGTTTTTTTATCTCATTGTGTTCATTAGGATGTTGAAAAACAGGAAGTCCAAAAGTTGCTTCAGTTACTAAAGTATGACATCTTACAGGCTCAAAATTCTCACAAGTTTTATCCTTTTTGGTTTTATAATCTCCAGTAAAATTTATTTTTTCTCCTTTGTATTCTGCTAATACTTGGACACTTCCTAAAATGTGTCCTGCGGGATAAAAGGTGATTTTAACGTTGTCAATTTTTAATGTTTTATTTAATGGCAACTCTTGAAAATTTTCTGCACAATTTTCACCATACCTTATTTTCATAATATTTATTGTCTCTTTTGTTGCTAAAACATTTTTATGACCAGGTTTAGCGTGATCAGCATGTCCATGAGTTATAATTGCATTTTCCACTGGCTTATAGGGATCAATATATGTATTGATTGGAGATATATATAAATTTTCATTAATCCATTGCATTATAGTAATATATAATAATGTCAGATATTTTAAAGATTGAACCTATTGATAATTGGCTAAAAAAAAATAATTGGGCCATTTATGATCATCAAATTGAAACGTTGAAATTATCTGAGAATGGTTATGATGTTCTACTAGTTGCTCCTACTGGAGGAGGTAAGACACTAGCTGGTTTTTTACCATCACTAAATGATTTAATTAATAATAAACCAAAAAAAAATAATTTGCATACATTATATATTTCTCCTCTTAAAGCTCTTACCATCGATGTTCATAGAAATTTAACAAATCCTATCGAAGATCAAGGCTTGGATATAAGAGTTGAGACAAGAACAGGGGACACCTCAGCTTACAAAAAAAATAGGCAAAAGGTTTTACCCCCTGATATGCTAATGACAACTCCAGAATCATTGGCTTTATTATTATCAAATAAGGAATCAAAAAATTATTTTAAAAATCTGAAATATTTGGTTATTGATGAAATACACACTCTAGTAAATACGAAAAGAGGTGATTTACTTTCACTTAATTTATCTAGAATTAATTCAATAAGTCCAAATTGCAAAAGAATAGGTTTATCTGCGACTGTAAAAAATAAAAATGATGTTTTAAAATTTCTAACTTCAAAAAAAAAGGCTAAAACTTTAAATGTCGAAGAAATATCTGTCCCTAAAATAGATATTTTAGAAACTAATAATAGAGTTCCTTGGTCTGGTCATATGGCAAGTTATGCAATTAAAGATATGTACCAAAAAATAAGGAAATCATCTTTGACAATTGTTTTTGTCAACACGAGAGCACAAGCAGAGTTAGTTTTTAATAAACTTTGGCAAGAAAATGATAATAATTTAAGAATTGCCATTCATCATGGAAGTCTAGAAAAAGAAATAAGAAGAAAAGTAGAAAGCTTAATGTCTTTAGGAAAAATTGACTGTGTGGTAGCTACAAGTTCTTTAGATCTTGGAATTGATTGGGGAGATGTTGATTTAGTTGTTCAAATTGGATCACCTAAGGGGATTTCAAGATTTTTACAACGCATAGGAAGAAGTAATCATAGATTTGATGAACCTTCAAAAGCACTTTTAGTACCATCTAATAGATTTGAATATTTAGAATGTTTATCTGCAATAAATTCAATTAAAAATAAGTTTTTAGATGAAATAAAAGAAAAAAAGGGGAGTTTAGATGTTCTTGCACAGCATATTTTAGGTGTTGCTTGTAGTGAACCATTTCAAGTTGATCAGTTGTATGAACAAGTTATTAATGCTTGGCCATATAGAAATTTAACAAAAATAAAGTTTTTTGAAGTTTTAGAGTTCGTGAAGAACGGGGGATATTCACTGAAACATTATGAACAATATTCTAAGATAGGAGTTAATAAAGATAAATTTTATGCAATTAAAAATAAAAGTGTACGAAATAGATATAGATTAAATGTAGGAACTATTGTTGAGTCTTATATGCTTAAAGTAAAATTAGGGAATAGAACTTTAGGTCAAGTGGAAGAATGGTTTATAGAGGGATTAAATGAAGGAGATACTTTTTTATTTAGTGGTAGAGTTTTAGAATATCAAAGTATTTCAAATAATAATGTTATTGTTAAATCAACAAGTAATACACAACCTAAAATACCATCTTATGCTGGAGGTAGATTACCTTTAAGCACAGAACTTTCAATTGAAGTAAGAAAATTATTGAGCAAAAAACAATTTTGGAAAAATTTTCCAAATCAAATTAATGAATGGTTAAGGCTACAATCAAAATTTTCAAATTTACCATCTTTAAACGGGCTTTTAGTTGAAACGTTCCCTCGTTTAATGAGAGGTAAAAAAAGATTTTTTTTAATTTGTTATACTTTTGAGGGAAGGAATGCCAATCAAACACTAGGTTTTTTAATGTCAAAAAAAATGCAACGCATTGGATGTAAACCTATCAGTTTTGTTGCTACAGATTATGCCTTAGCTATATGGTCAATTAATGAGGTCACAGATGTAAATATTATTCTTAATAATGATCTTATGTTAGATGATTTATATGAATGGTTAGAAGAAACACCATTACTGAAAAAAAACTTTAGAGATGCCGCTATTATTTCAGGTTTAATTGAGCGATCAATACCTGGTCAGAAAAAGACTGGTAAACAGGTATTATTCAACTCTGATTTAATTTTTAATGTTCTTAAAAAACATGAACCAAAACATCTTTTATTAGAAGTAGCAAGAGAAGATTCTTATAGAGGATTAATAGATTTAGATAGATTGAGTGAATTTTTTAAAAGAATTGAAAAAAATATTACTCATCAAAATCTTGATAGAATTTCACCATTGGCAGTGCCTCTAATACTAGAAATTAACAAACAAACTATTGATAAATCTGAAATGGAAGAATATTTACTTGAAGAACTTGAAAATGAAATGTTAAGTGAAGTTGGTTTGATTTGAAGACTATTATTTTCAATAAACACAAATTTCAAATTAGTAAAGAGGGCATCTTATTTTGGTTTGATAAGCAAATTGCAATTATTTCGGATCTACACCTCGAAAAAGGAAGTAGTTTTGGCCATTCTGGTCAATTTTTACCACCTTATGATAGCGAAATGACTCTTAGAAAACTTCTTAAAGGAATTAAAAATCAAAATATAAAAAAAGTTATCCTTCTCGGTGATACTTTTCATGATGAAAATGCGTTTAATAGGATGTCTGAAAAAGCTTTTTTTCTTTTTAATTCACTTATAAAAAATTACGAAGTAATTTTTATTCTTGGAAATCATGAAAATAAGTTAAAAATTAATCATATAAATTTGTTAAATGAATATGTTATTGATGATATACATTTTATTCATCAAGCCTTGCAAAAAAGTATATTTCAAATATCTGGTCATTTTCACCCAGTTGCTACGATAAAATCTAGTATTAAAAAAATTACAGCGAAATGTTTGTTGCATACAAATAATCACATCATCTTACCATCATTTGGCACTTATACTGGAGGCTTAAATATAAATGATCCAGCTTTAAAACCATTTGTGAATCATAAATCTTACGTTTACATGCTTACAAAAAAATCTATTTATAAATTTACAAGTAGAGAAGTTGAAACTTAATATTTAGCATTTTGGTATCATTCTTGCATTTACTTATCTACTTATTTTATGGAGATTTGAAATGTATGGTATAAAGGTTTGGTCATCTGAAAAAGACAATGACTGGTATTTATTAAGAGATATGAATGATGGAGTTATTCATGTTTGGGATAAGAAAGAAGAAGTAGAGCAAGCACAAAAAAATTTAAATTGCAAACGATCAGCTATTACTAAAATTATGTCAAGTGTGATAATTGATAGAGCTTTACATAAACGTAAAGAAGAAGAAAATATAAAATATTTTTTAAAATAAAAATTAAAATTTCTTTTTTAGCGTTTCTTTTATGCTAAATATTTTAATATGAATTTTATTAGACAACATTTTTTAGGTTTTATTACAATTTCTATTTTTGTAATTTTATCTACTCTAATAAATCAATATTTATTATCTATGAATATTTTAATTTCATCTACCTTCATATGTATTTTTCTAGGATTAATTGCTGGAAATATATATTATTCTAAAAAAATTGAACCATTTACACATTTTTGTTTGAAAAAACTACTAAGAGTTGGGATAGCTTTTCTTGGTTTAAATTTAAGTCTATCAGACCTTTTTAATTATAGTTCTGCCGCTGTTTTTTTAATTTTAATTAATATTTTAATAGCATTTCTGATTATAAATTATTTATGCAAGTTGTTTAAAATTTCTAATATTTTAGGTTACCTAATTACTATGGGAACTTGTATTTGTGGAGTAACTGCAGTTATTGCAACATCTTCAATTATCAAAGCTGATAAACTTCAAACAAGCTATGCAGTAGCTGTAGTTACGTTATTTGGAATTACTGCTGTGTTCTTTTACCCTTTTTTAGCAAACTATTATTTTCACTTTTCGCCAGATCTTGCTGGTATTTTTCTTGGTGTAGCAATTCATGATACAGCTCAAGTTAGTGCTGCAAGCATCATTTACACAGAAATATATAATAGTGAAGAAGCTATAAATTCTGCTATGACTACAAAACTTTTAAGAAATTCATTTTTAATTTTTTTAATACCAACTATTGCTTATCTTTATAATAAAGATGAAAAAGTAGTTGTAAAAAATTCAATTAAAGAATTTTTTCCATTTTTTGTTTTTGGGTTCATAATTTTGTCATTTGTAAGAACTCTTGGAGATTATCTTTTTCTTGATGTTGTATATATTAATTACTGGAGAGATCTTTTATTGATTTCTAAAGAGATTTCTTTTTTATGTATATTATTTGCTATGGTAGCACTTGGCCTTCAAACAAACATTAAAAGTATGTTTTCATTAGGTCTTAAACCTCTTTTAATTGGATTACTAGCTTCTTTTGTAGTTGCTTTAATAAGCATTATTTACCTTTCGATATTTAAGTTATAAGCTAAACTTAATATTAACTAATTATGGTGTAAACATGCCTATACTTACGAATGAAAAAAGCCCAAATTTTTTTTCACCTTTTGGTCCTACAATGGGATACTTCAAAATGCCAACTGAGATGGTTAATTTTTTGAATGAAAGTATGGATAAAAAACTTGATGATTTTTCTAACTATCTTGTGGGTAAAGTTAGTCAAGAGCTACATTTTGATAAAGAAACAAGAAAATACGCTGCTGAAAATTTATTTGGATTTGTTTTAGATTATCACCAATATACCAAAAATAGAAATTCATTTGGTAAAAATAATTTAGATTTAAATAAAAAGCCAAACTTAGATGTAACAGCAGCATGGTTTGTTAGACAGTTTGAAAATGAATACAATCCAATGCACGTTCATGATAATTGTACTCTATCTAGTGTTGGTTATTTAAAACTCCCGGATGGAATAGATCAAGAATGGGAAGAGGATTATAAAGATCACTATCCTGCAAATGGTCATATTAATTTTATTTATGGATCCACCGGTTTATATACTTGTTCAAATTTCCTAGTAAAACCTCAGGTTGGTGATTTTTATATTTTTCCTAGTTATTTATATCACGGTGTATATCCATTCTATACTAAAGGGGAACGAAGATCATTCAGTATGAATATGATCTTTAAAATGGAATAGTATTATAAAGTTTTAAATCTATTTAATATGAAAGTAATTTCAATTTTTTTACCATGTATGTTACTAAAATTGGAATAGTTAGGGTTAAAGCACAAATAATAATTAATAAAACACCAAGTTCTGAATAATCTGCTGGTGTTTTTATAATTCCCAAATCATTTTTTACTTCTCTGGTTATTACAAATAGTTGATTTAAATATTTAGTACCTAAATTGCTTGCTGATAAAGCTAAATTAGTAAAGCTAGCTAGAACTGCAAAGAATGTAGCTTTCAAATGATTAGGAGCTGACTGAGCTATCCAAGCAAGAATAGGTATCATTGAAACTTGACCTAACGGACTCTCTAGAGCTGTATTAAAAATAGCAATAAAACGAGCGTCTACTAATCCATTTGTAAGTTTTGATGTTAACTCATGAAACCCATAAAACATTGCTATTGATGGTAAAATAAAGAAAGCACCAGCAATAGAAAGTATAACTATTAATCTAGTCATTGAAGATTTTTCCATTAAAGGTCTTAAAACAAATATACCTAAAATAGTTAGAAAAGATGCTATTAATCCAAGTAATGATAAAAATTCTTGGTCAAAGCCTAAAACATCTATTTCAAACCAACTTCCTCCTTGACCAACGCCTGGCATCGCTCTGAAAACAAAAATAATTATAGCAGTTCCAATTAACATTTTTTTTGCGTTGTTATCTAATACATTTGATAACTTAAAAAGTAAAAATAAAATTATCATCATTGAACCAACAAAAACTATTTCTTGTGAAAAAGCAATCTCTGAAGTTCCAACAAGTAGAGTGAAAATTACAAAGATTATAGATCCTACTATGATTAATAAATTTGGCTTAGTTTCTTCAGGAATATTAAATATAATATTTGAAGCTTTTTTTGGATTAATGCCATTACTAATAAGTAATTCATATCTTTTTTGGTGATTTAAATATGATAAAAATATACCTGTTACCGATATAATTGGTACTATTAAAGAGTATAAGTAAATATTTCCATATGCTATGATTTTTTCTAACTCACTCATTTCTGAAGAGTCTGAAAAAACAAATAGATTAATCATTGATACAAGCAATGTACCAAAAATGATAGATACTCTTCCAAGAAGTTGCATTGAAACATTCATAGACTTTAATTTATCAAAACTTATTTCATTTCCTTGGTCGTCAGTTTTAGGTACAGCCTCAACTGTCATTGCATCAGCAACAACGTCTTGCAGAACAAATCCAATTGGAGCTAGTAAAGTTGAAATGACAAACCATGTTTCTGCATTAAAAATAGCTATCATTTCAGATTTATATTGAATAAGAAAAAACATAATTAAGCTACTGGTTGCCATTACTAGCGCACCTACTATTACAAGAATAGATTTAAACTTCCAAAGAATATCAACTAAATGTCCTAAAGGCATTTTTAACACCCACGGAAGACCAGCCCAAAAACCTAATCCAGCAAGAAAAACTGCAGATAGATCTAAATACTCTTTTACAAAAAACAGACCAACTATATTTGTAATGCCTGAAACACCCGCAGCAAGATAAATCATTAAAGGTGGAACAAATGAAAACTTAAAAGAACCAAAAATTTTATAAAAAATTTTCATTTAATTGTCCTCAAAGCTTTGTATTATTTCAAGATAAATGTGATTATATTAATATATTAAGAATATACTAT
>CACJJL010000015.1 GCA_902593735.1 uncultured SAR116 cluster alpha proteobacterium | reverse complement strand
TTTAAAATGCCAGAAAAATATGATTGCATAAGTAAAAATTTTTGGTTTTAGTTAGCGAGCGATAAATATGGCTAAGTCTGAAATAATGATTGATAATGAAAAGACAAGAGTAACTCGGTGGTCATTTGAACCTGGTGAAGATACTGGTAAACATTTCCATGAATATGATTATGTTGTAGTGCCAATGATGGATGGTAGTCTCAAAATTGTTAATCATGATGGCGAAGTATCTTATTCAAATCTTTCTAAGGGAGTAAGTTACTTCAGAAAGAAAGGTGTTAACCATAACGTCATAAATCATAATGACTTCCCATATTCTTTTGTTGAAATTGAATTCAAATAAAAAAATGTTAGTAAGGTATGAAAATGAGTGACTCCAAACTGATAAGTTATATTACTTCAGACTTTCAAACAAAAAGTGATATGAAAATAGGTGAGATTGAATGGGAAAAAATTATGAATAAAAATTTTGAAAAATTTAAAAAAGCAGGCGCACTTAGGCAAACTGTGTCTCAAATATGGAATAAAGAAGGTTCACTAAGGTTAGGTCATTTGTGGGAATATAAAGATGAAAAGGCTTTTTTAGAATGTCAAAAAATTTTTAAAGAAGCAGAATTAGAATTTAAAAATAGAACAGGTATCGTATGGAAGGTCTTTTCTAATAGGGGTATCGTTTTATATGATGTAAATTATTAATGATTTATAATTCAGCAAAAAAAACATTTTATGAATTATTTACATTAAATAAAATTTTTACAATTTTAGTAGTTATCTTTGTTAAATTTTCACATAATTCTTATTCTTCTGAATTGGACAATCTTTTCTTTAAATTAAAACAATCAACTAATCCAACTTTGGCAATGCACTATGAGACTAAAATATGGAATTTATGGCTCAATGATGGATCGACTGAAAGCAATAATAGTCTAATGCAGAAGGGTTTAGAATTATTAGATAATGGCAAATTAGACCAAGCACTTTCACTCTTTAAAAACCTATCGAAAAAAGAACCTTTGTGGGCAGAACCTATTAATAAGATTGCAACAATTAAGTTTTTGCAAGGTGATTACATAGGTTCAATAAATGATATCAAATTAACTTTAAAATTAGAGCCAAGGCATTTTGGGGCTATATCAGGACTGGTTCAAATTAATATTATATTAAAGGAATATAAACAGGCGCTAAAAAATCTAGATTATGTTATTAAAATACATCCATTTATAGGTATAAAAAAATTAAGACCATATATTCAAAATTTATTAAAAAATTCATCAATTTAATGATATAAAACAATGTGTTATCAAATATTTAAAATTTTTAATGTCTCATATTTAAGGTCTAAATTTTTTTTTAAATCTGTTTTAGTTTTTTTAGATTCAATAGTTTCATATTCATAACAACTAAAACAAAGTTCAATCTTTCTTCCTTTTTTTGATTTAAAAATCTTTGTTGGAATTGTTTCAAAGGTGAAATCTGGATGTGGGTTTTTAGTTCTCTTACACCACATGCATCTTGCATCTTTTTTATTATAGATGAGGGGCACTAAAATCTCATTTACTTTTATCTAGTAATTTTGTTATTTTTTTCAATTGTAATTCCATAGATATAAGTTGTTTTTGCAAATCTAGTTCAGATTTTATTTCCTCATGATTACTATCTTTTGAGATTTGTTGCATCGCATCAACAATTATACCTATAAACAAGTTTAGTATTGCGAATGTTGTAACTAAGATAAAGGGTACAAAAAACAACCAAGCCAAAGGAAATTCCTTCATTACTGGCCTGACTATACCCATTGACCAACTTTCTAACGTCATTATTTGGAAAAGTGTATACATCGAATTTCCTATTGTGCCGAACCATTCATAAAATCTTTCTCCAAAAAAAGTAGTAGTAAGGACTGAAGAAATATAAAATATCAAAATAATAATTGTACCAACAGATAAAATGCCAGGAATAGAAATAAATATAGCTTGTATTATCCTCTTCATTGATGGGACAATTGATAATAATCTTAAAGTTCTAAAAATACGAAAGGCTCTTAACACTGAAAAAGGACCCGATGTAGGAATAAGAGAAACTGCTACAATTAAAAAATCAAAAATATTCCAACCATCTTTAAAAAATTTTAGTTTGTAAACTGCAATTTTGGAAATTAATTCAATTGTAAAAATTGTTAATGCAACTCTATCAATTAAAGACAAAATAACACCAAATTCTGCCTTAATTTCTGGGCTGGTCTCTAGTCCGAGAGTAATAGCATTAATTATAATTACTATTGTTATAAAAGTGACAAAATACTTATTTTCTAAAAATTTTTTAATTGTATCCATTATACTAATGTAAAATATGTTTTAGTTTGTTTTAATAAATTTATTGAATTTTACAATAGTAAATGTTTTATTAAGTTTATGCATCGCATAATTTTTTACGACTGATAAATTCTTTGATTAAATAATTAATATCAAAAAATATTTATAGGTGCGAATGTATGTAAGGACCATAAAAATAACATTTAATGATAAAATGTTTAAAAATATGTTTGTTAATTACAGATACTAAAGCAGATGCTGAGGGTTTCAAGATGGTACATTAATGAAATTAATTTTTGTAATTTAGATGTAATTTCTACTTTGGGTCTGTTTTTCCAGATCATAAAACATTTATGAGAGATCATATTAATACAGCTGGTCCCATTATAGATTCCTTTAAAGAACAAGGTTTAAAGATTGAGCTAAATGATGGAGAAGTTTCAGGTACAACAGCTGTATTATCCAACTTCTTAGAAATCTTAACTAAAGAGAGCACATTTCATAAAACTAACCAGTCAAATATTAATAAGATTATTGTGGTAAATCAATGAGTAATTGGAAAACTGATTTTGAAGTAAAATTTTCACTTGAATTCAAGCATTTTAATGGAAGAAAAGAAATTGCAAATAATACATTGATTGTAGAAGCAGAAAGTGAAGATCAAGCAATTGAAATAGTAATAAATCAATATGATAATAGTGTATTTTTAAAAATAAATGAGGTTAGGAAAATTTGGAGTTACTGATTACTGAATTATCTAAAGATAAATTTGAAATTACAGTTAATGCAAATCAAATTACTAAACATGTTGTTTACGTAACTGATGAAATGTATTTCAAGCTTACCAAGAATAAAATTTCAAAAAAAGAACTTTTAATTTTTAGTTTCAATTTTCTTCTTGAAAGAGAAATAAATACTTCGATTCTTTCTTCTTTTGATCTTACAGTGATCTCAAAATATTTTCCTGAATACACAAAAAAAGTTAATTATAAATGTAATTTATGAAAATATATTTAGTGGTTAGTAATTACAATCTTATCAATTATTTATAAACGTAACAAAAGAGATAAATTTAAAAGTTTGAAAACTTGGAAAATTTATTTATCCAGTTGGAAGATATGTGTATACAGGATCTGCCAAAAAAAAATATAGATAAAAGAATTCAAAGGCATCTTTCTAAGAAAAAAAATCTCCATTGGCATATAGATTTTTTGCTCAATAATGATGCTTTAGAAATTATTGATACAATGAAATCACAAATGATTGAATGTAATTTAAATAAAAAGACAAAGAGAACAATTATTATAGATGGTTTTTGGAGTTCTGATTGTCATTTATCTTGCAAAAGTCATTTGAAATACGAGGAGAACATAGCATTAGCTGAGTTATCAGCTAATGCTCAAGGAGGTTATAAATAAAAAACATTTTTCACATTTAAACAATTAGTAAAAAATATTGTCTTAAATGTGAAAAGAATTAGGAAAATTAATGGCAAATATTTTGGTAAAGTAGAATTCAGTTTAAATCTTTAACACATCTAAATCCAATATAAACTGCTGACATGTTTTTGTCTTTTCTTGCTTGATGATTTAAGTTCATCTGTTCTTTCCCATACCACCAAGAACCACCTTTCGTGGCTTTGGTTCTTTTATTCTCTATGCTAGCCCATTCCCAAACATTAGCACCCATATCATACAAACCATTAATTCCTTTTTTTGTAACACCAACTTTAGAATGACCATTACCTCTTGATAATAGTTTTGTATAATTTATATAATTTTCGAATTTACAATCTTCCAAACAATTTACACCTTCTGGTATATTTCCAACTGGATACTTATAGGTTTTTCCATATATAAAATTACTAGATGATATTTTTCGCACTTCTGTATATGCCGCATATACCCACTCTTCTTCACTTGGAAGTCTTTTGTTTTTCCATTTGCAAAACATTTGAGCTTCATCAAAATTTATATGGACAGCAGGTTCATTTAATTCACCTTTTATTCCATAAGGTTTTTTCCAATTCCAGCCATCTTTTTTCACCCATCCTGAGGCATACACATATCCCCATCCTCTTTTTTCAGCTTCTGTAATATAATTTGTAGTTTTAGTGAATTTACTGAATTCACCAATGGATACTTCAGTAAGATCAATTGAAAAATAAGAAATTTTTTGCATTCTATCATCTTTCGCCAATGCACAATTGGCAAAAAAAATAAAAGAAAGGTTAAAAAAATAATTAATCACCTTGTTATTATAATGTTTAAATAACATATATAAACTATATTATCATGATAAATTTGTATGCTAAACATGCTATAATAATTATGTTTTAATTAACATAATTAAATTTCTATTAGATGTATAATTAAAATTTTAATGGATCAGTAGATATGATAAATAAATTTAAAGCATGGCATATAGATTTAATTGAAAAAGTTCAAAAAATTACTGGTTTATCAAATTACCAGATAATTTGGATTAGTTTTGCTGAAGGTTTAATAATTGGTTTTTTTGTTTGTTACATTATATAAATTAGTTTTACTTTCTTAAAAACACAAATCTTTATGTTTTAAAATATGTCCTTATAAAATTCACTCTCATCCATATGTTTTGGATTTTTATTTCCCGTGAATGCTTGTATTTTTTTTATTAAAGTTTCAATTTCTATCTTTGAGAAATTGATTTTAGTCCATTTATTATTTTTAATTACTTCAGTCTTAATGCCAGGAAGATCAACAGGTAATTTAGCTCTATTAAAGATTGTACATGAGTAACAGCTTTTATCTTGAGAAGAAGTGAAAGAAATTACATAGTAATTATAATCAAGTTGACAAATCCCGTTAATAAACTTTAATTCTTTAAATTTCATTTTTATATAATATTCGATTTTCTACATTAATACTTTAAGTTGAGATTTTTATAATTTTTCTTGTTAATTGTTTTTAATTAACAAACAAGATAATTCTTCGGGTAATTTATTTAATTTTATGGTTCCTTTACTCAATAAGACTGGTTTCAATTTAAGATTATTTTTATCATAATGCCAGGCAAAATCTACTCCAAGGTAAGCATATTTATCTTCAAATAAAATAAATGTATCTTTTTTTTGACCAACCACCTCTCCAATTTCAATGAAATTGTTTTTTATCTTTTTGAACACCGTTGTGTACAGTTTGTTATCCTTATTTATTTTAAAATCTAAAATTGTATTGTCATCTAAGCTTTTGCATTTTATAAAAATTGATTTTTCCTCAGCTTTAACTAATTTTATGATTACAAATGATAAGAATAACAAAATCCAAAGAAATTTCATGCTTGATAACCGGATATAATCTAAACTAATTAACTATACTAAACTTCATAAATGGAGACAATTTTATTTGATTAATTAATAATGAATTATTTAAATTGCATCATTATTAATCTTCAATTCATAGAATGATATTTTAAAATGAATGCTAAGCTTCCTTGCCCATACTGTTCATGTAAAAAGGGGTATGTATATCCAATCACATTATCAATGTCTTGAATGCAAGAGGGTTGTTGATGATTGTTGTAGTGGAGAAGTCTTAAGCTGTGATTTTTTTAAAAAGAAATCCAACAAGATACCCAATAAAAATTTTTAAAACTTATCTATTATCTATAAAATTGGTAAAATTAGCTAATTATATTAGCTGATATTCTATCACTTTTAATAAGATTTTTTTGAAAAAATCTTAAAAAATTATTGATAGAAAAAATAAATTAATAATTTTTAATAAAGCTAGATGTTTCAATTGTGTCGACTTTAAATATTACTTAATGATAAGATCTTTAAAATTTACTGGAGTTAAGGTATGACCGATTTAACAAGCCGTCTTTCAAAATGTTATGCTAGTGCTATTCATGATGTGTTAAGAGAAAGGGGGTATGTAAATTGTGTCCTTCCACCTGAAATACAGGCTTTAAAAAGGGGTCAAAAGCTATTTGGAGAAATTTACACAGTATCTGGCCATGTTGACAAAACATTATCTAGGCACGAATCTCTTCTTTTATGGTCTCAAGTTTTATCAAAGGTTCCAAATAATAAAGTTATTGTTTGTCAACCAAATACACATTCAATTGCACTTATGGGAGAATTATCTGCTCGAGCATTAATGGTAAAAGGAACTAAGGGTTATTTAATGGATGGGCACTGTAGAGACGTTGAAGAAATTATAGATGCTAATTTCCCAGTTTTTTGTAGGTTGTCAACACCTGCTGATATTGTAGAAAGATGGAAATATAACTCTCTTGGACAACCTGTCACTATAGGAAGCGTCACGATAAGTTCAGGTGACTTTATTATAGCTGATATGGATGGAGCAGTTATAATACCCCAAAATGTAGCAGAAGAAGTAATAAAAAAGACCGAAGAAGTTATGGCTACTGAAAGTGAAATGAGAAAAGCTATATTAGACGGTATGGACCCTGAACAAGCTTATCTAAAATTTAGAAAATTTTAGTTTCTTTTGGTCTAAATTATATGATTATTAACAGAAGAAATATTTGGTCATTGTCTTGGCCTTTGATAATTGCTAATTTCACAATTCCCCTAGTAGGCCTTACCGACACCATAATTATGGGTCATATGCCCGAAAGCACATATATTGCAGCAATAGCAATTGGGGGTATAGTATTCAACTTTATGTATGCAGGACTAAATTTTCTAAGGATGGGAACAACTGGAATAGTATCTCAAAAACTGGGTTCTAAAGATTTCGATGAAGTATTGCTAAGTTTGTTAAGACCATTATTTATAGCTTTTTTAATTGGAATAATTTTATTCTTATCAAAAGAATTTCTGTTCAATTTATCAGTTTATTTTTTAACTCCTGATGAAAAATTACATAAACTATATAAAGAATATCTCTTCTTAAGAATGATTGGCTTACCGGCTGGATTACTGAATATAGTATTTTTAGGTTGGTTTTTTGGAATGCAAAAAACAAGAGCAGTGATGATGCAACTTATCACTATTAATGTTGTAAATGTAATTTGTTCTTTATATTTGGCAGTTGTTTTAGATTATGGAATTTTTGGTGTTGCGCTAGGTAGTGTTTTAGCACAATTTTCTGGTCTTTTTATGTCAATTATAATTTTTTCATATTCAATAAAAAAATTTAATTTAGAAACTTTAAATTTTATAAAGTTTAAAAGTATATCAAAATTTCTTAAATTATTTTCTATTAGCAAAGATTTATTTATAAGAACAATGCTAATGGTTTCAGTACAAGCATATGTGATCAAAAAAGCAGGTCTTATTGGTGTTGATCAGCTTGCCACAATTGAAATTTTATTAGTAATTTTTAGTTTGTCATCATATTTATTAGATGCCTTTGCACACTCTGCTGAATCTTGTGTAGGTGTTTCTATTGGTTCTCAAAATAAAATAAATATTTATAAAGCTATAAGAATTACAACTGAATTTGCTTTATTTTTTTCAATATTTATTGGTATCATTTTGTACCTTTTCGAATTTTATCTAATTTCTATTTTTACTAATATAAGCGTATTAAGAGATTTGACATTAGGATTATGGGGGTTAGTTATTATTACACCATTTATATCTATGTCAGCTTTTCAATTGGATGGAATATTTATTGGCTCAACATTAGCTAAAGAAATGCGCAATTGTATAATATTTTCATCGTTATTTTTTTTTATTATTTTAGAATATTTGTTTGAAAATAATTTAGATTTAAAAGAGTTATATTCTTGTTTTCTTTTATTTCTAATTTCAAGGGGAGTTTTTTTAACAATATATTTACCTCGCGTTTTTAAATTGGTAAAAATCGATTAAGGTTTGATAATGATTAATGAAAAAGTAGAAACTAATAAAATATTTTTTAGAAGAATTATTTTATTAATGGTTTTTACAGTGATATTGACAGGTTTAATTCCAAGTATTTTTGATTTTGAAAAATATTATGGTATCAGTCGTTTCATAAACCCTGGGTACATATCAGTATTATTAGATGGTAAATTTGAATTATATGCTACAATATTTATGTCTTTTTTTTCACTTATTAGTCTGATTTTAATATATTTTTTTGTACCCATTGGGAAATATTTTTTCTTAGCATATTTTTCTTTAAATTTTTTTTTAATTATGTTTAGTGGTGATATTATCAATTATGGTTTTTTGTATCCTTTAGAGTGGTTAAAAAATGTAACTGAAGCCTTATTGTTATATCAAATGTTCTTAGGAGAAAATAAAGAAAATTTTCGAACAAAAATTCAAAATTAATTCTTCATTTATAAAATCTTGAGAATTAAATTTTATTAATTTAAATTAAAGTCTTTCTTTTAATGAAATCATTTGCTTTTTCAAATATCATTTGTTTTCTATCCTTACTCATTCTCTCCAATGATTTAACCAATATTGCAAGTCTTGGATTGCTTTTAAAAAAATTTATATTATCGTTCATAAACATCCAATATAATCCATCCACAATATCGCACCACTCATCTCTTTTATAATTACTCATTTTTAAAATGTAGTTGGAGCCACATGAATAAGGTTTCGTTGCAAATACCCCACCGTCTGCGAAGGTACCCATTCCATAAACGTTAGGTACCATTACCCAGTCAGAGGAATCTACAAACATTTCCATAAACCATTTGTATATTTCATTAGGATCTATTTTTGACAGATTCATTATATTACAAATAATCATTAACCTTGGTATGTGGTGTGTGTAACCATATTTTATACAATCTTTTATTGCATCATCTAAAGGTGTGATACCAGTAGTGCCTTCATACCAATCTGTAGTTAATTTTCGATCATGTTTCCAAAAATTAGAATTTTGTTCTTCTTTTCCTTTATAATGGTATATACCTCTAATAAATTCTCTCCATCCAATAATTTGTCGAATGAAACCCTCTAAGGAATTGATAGGAATTGAATTTAACTTCGCAAAGTCTAACGCTTTGTGAATGACTTCATTAGGTGTTAAAAGGCCCATATTAAGTATTGGACTAATTGCGCTATGAAAAAGAAAATTGTTTTCCGAAACTACAGCATCTTCGTAATCTCCAAAATTAAAAAATTTTTCTTTAAAAAAATCATCTAACCAATTTAATGATTCTTCTCTGTTAGTTGGCATCCATAAGTTATCCGCTAAACCTGGGTGATCTTTAAATTTTAAATTAATAATTGATTTTAAATAATTGATATTATTGCTTATTTTTGCATCACAAATTTTTGGTAATAAAGTATTTTTAGGAATTTTTTTTCTATTCTCTTCATCATATGACCATTTTCCTCCAATTGGTTTATTATTCTCATCAATAAGAATATTCATTTTGATTCTTATTTTTTGATAAAAACTTGCCATGCGTATTAGCTTTTTTTGTTCATTCGCAAACTCAAAAAAGTTATCTCTTGAAGTTAGAAACATAGGGCTTTGAAATAATTCATAATCAATATGTTTTTGATTTATAAATTTGATAATTTTATCTTCAAAATCATTGTCTTCAATTTCAAAATATTTTATTTTTGCGATATCATGATCTTTAATTACTTTAAGTAACTTATCTTCATACTTATCATGAAAACTTTCTTCATCAATTGAATGATAAAATACAGTGTAACCATTTTGGATTAGATTATCCCTATACTGCCTCATTGACCACAAAAACATTAAAATTTTTAATTTATGATGTTTATGATTTGTAGTTAAACCAAAATCTTCAGCCATAAAAATTTTATTAACTTTAGTCTTTCTTATATACTCAATTGGAAATAATTGGTTACCTAAAATAAGTAATATTTCTTTATCAGCCATATTTTTACTCATAAACACTTGTATTAAAAGTGTTGGCTTTTATAAAGTCCCAATCATATTTAACTCCTAACCCAATCCCATCAGGCACAGGAACAAAACCATCTTTATTTATACAATCAATCATATCACTGTAGCCACAAGTGTATACTGGAGCCATTGTATTTGGGCAATCAGGACCGACTAAAGCAACTTCATAAAAATTTGTATTTCTAGTAGCAGCCATTACATGCCTATGAGCAGGTCCGCAGGCATGGATTTCAACATCTACTCCAAAAGATTCTGCTAAGTGTGAAATTTTTATTGCTCCAGTTATACCCATATCATATTCGGGATCAGACCTAAGAAAGTCAGTTCCTCCGGCAAGAAGAAAATCACATTTGGTTTCTAATCCTCTGATATGTTCTGTTTGTAATATTGGAGTTTTTAACATTTCCCTAAGACGTTTATGTGAAAAAGCTGAAACTCCACTATCTCTATATGGATCTTCTAACCAAAAGAAATTTGCTTCATCACAAGCTTTCCCAACATAAAGTGCATCGGCAAAAGTTTTCAGTTGGCATGCTGGGTCAAGCATTAAAGTCATTTTATCTCCAACTTTTTTTGCCACATGTAAAACATTTTCTGCTTCTTCTTTTGCATTTCCTTCATGCCACCCGTGTATTTTAAAAGCTTTGTAACCCATATCAGAACATTGTTCAGCAAAATCAGCAAAGGCTTCCTTACTATCTAAACCACCATTTCTGTCACCATGATATGTACTTGCATATGCTTTGAGATATTTTTTGTAACTTCCTAATAATACAGCAATTGAACAATTTAATTTTTTACCTACCCAATCCCACAATGCAATATCTAATGGGCCATGGCCCATATGATCAAATTGCCTAAGTTCTCTTTTGAAGTCATCATATATTTTTTCTCTTTCTTCAGCATTATATTCTAACAATTTGGGAGCCAACATTTTAGCTTGTGCGCAAGCTACTTGATTGCCTCCCCAGTGAGTAACGTACTCACCCCTACATCCATCCTTAGTTTCAATTACAACCGCAAACTTATCCAATTTAAAAGATTGGCCCTTTGAATATCCCACTGCTCCAATTGTGTTAGCATTAGTCAATAATCCTAAATTTATTGCTTCGTGTGTAAATTCGTGTATTTCAACTCTTTTAATTCGGTTCATTTATTTTCCATTCAAAATTTACATAGACAAAATTTAAAAAACTTATATTTATATAACTACAGGTAAAAGTTTTAAGAATTATTATTTAAAATAATTATTACTTCATTTCATGTAAAGGAAATTAAATGAACTTAAATGATTGTCATAACTTTCAAGATTTTAGAAAACTAGCTAGAAAAAGACTTCCTTCACCTATATTTCACTACATAGATGGTGCAGCCGATGATGAAGTTACATATAATAGAAATACTGCTGCTTATAATGATGCTGACTTAATACCAAATGTACTTAGAGGGGTTGAAAATGTTGATTTATCTACAACTATTTTTGGAAAAAAATTAGATTTACCCTTTTATTGTGCTCCAACTGCTTTACAAAGACTATTTCATTATGATGGAGAAAGAGCTGTTGGAAAAGCAGCACAAAAATTTGGAACGATGTTCGGAGTATCTTCATTAGGTACGGTTAGTGTTGAAGAGATATCTTCTACAGTTTCTACTCCTAAAATGTTCCAATTTTATTTTCATAAGGATAGGGGGCTAAATGATAGTATGCTTGAGAGAGTTAAGGCAGCTAAATTTGATGTTTTGGCACTTACTGTTGACACAATTACAGGAGGTAATCGAGAGAGAGACCTTAGAACTGGCTTCACATCACCACCTAGATTAACTTTAGCAAGTTTATTTAGTTTTGCATCTAAGCCAATGTGGGCAATAAATTATTTAACAAAACCAAAATTTGAACTACCACAATTACAAGATCATGTAAGTGAAGGAACAAATACAGCAACGTCTATTGGAAATTATTTTTCAACAATGTTAGACCAGTCTATGAATTGGAAAGATGCTGAACGTTTAAGTTCAAAGTGGGGTGGTCATTTTGCACTAAAAGGTATAATGAGTGTTGAAGATGCAAAAAAAGCTGTTGATATTGGCTGTACTGGTATAATGGTTTCAAATCATGGTGGTCGACAATTAGATGGAGCAAGAGCACCTTTTGATCAATTAGCTGAAATTGTTGATGCTGTAGGTGATAAAATTGATGTTATTTGTGAAGGTGGTATCCAAAGAGGCACTCATATTTTAAAAGCATTATCGGTTGGTGCAAAAGCTTGTTCTGGTGGAAGGTTATATTTATATGCTTTAGCTGCAGCTGGTCAAAAGGGTGTTGAAAAAGCTTTAGGTATATATCGAAGTGAAATTGAAAGAGATATGAAATTAATGGGATGCACGAGCATTAAGGAATTAAATAGATCAAATATAAAATTTAGATAAACAATTAAATTGGTGAATTATTGAAATCAAATTTGAAACTAATTTCAAAAGTTTTTTTAATAACTTCAGTTCCTAAAACAACTTGGAGTTCATATAAAGCTCATAATATCACGCCAAAATTAGAAACTTTTTTTTTACTATGTTTCGGCCTGTTTCTATTCGGTTTAGGTGAAAGTATATTAGTAATTTCTCAAAATGGAGTTACACCGTGGACAGTCTTAGCCGAGGGCATTGCTAAAAAATTTAATATTGGTGTAGGTTTATCAACGTTTTATATAAGTTGTATAGTATTAATTTTATGGTTCCCGTTAAAACTTAAACCTGGATTAGGTACTATAATGAATATAATTATAATTGCATTAACAATGGGTAGTTTAATACCATTAATTCAATTTTTTAATGAAATATTTAACCCTTTGTTTTTATCTATTTTAGGAACATTTATAGTTGCTTTTGGAAGTGGAATTTATTTAATTGCTAACCTTGGTCCCGGGACTAGAGATGGTTTAATGACAGGAATTTCTAAAAAATATGACAAACCTATTAGCTTAATTCGTTTCAGCATAGAATTCTTTATAGTTTTTTTAGGTTGGCTTTTAGGAGGTACTTTTGGCATTGGAACAATAATTTTTGCAATTTTTATAGGTCCATTTATATCATTAAGCCTAAAGTTTATTCCAATGTTAAAAAAATAATTACTCAAATTGTTTTTGCAAAAAGCATTACACCAAGAATGACTAATGTTACTAATATACAGTTTCTAAACTGTTTTTGATTAATTTTATCCCTTATTTTCGTTCCAATTTGCTGAGCTATCAAAGCAGGTATTATTAATAACAAGCTCATAATAAGATCTTGTTTTGTAGCAAAACCATAAAAGATCAATGACCCATATAATGGAAAAGAACCTATAAAGTACATTGTTGATACGGTTCTTACAAATTTTTCTTTTGGTAAGTCTACTGCAACTAAATACGCCAACATTGGTGGCCCGTAGACTGTAGACAATCCTCCTAAAATTCCAGATCCAAAACCAATAATAGATGTGATTATTCTTTCATGTTTTTTATTTATATTATTATTAATTTTAAAACCAAAACAATTAATTACAGCTGCAAAAATTATTAAAATAGCAATTATTTGAGTAATAGTATTTAAATTGATTTCGAGTATCAGCCTAGCACCTATAATTAGTCCAAAAACTAGGAATAAAAACATTGGCAGGAACCTATAGCTACTGATACCTTGCTTAAATTTTATTTGTAAATAATTAGTTAAAAAAATGGGAGCACAAAGTAAAATCATAGCAGTTGTCACTGGTACCGCAAATGCTATTAATGGCAAAGCTACCATCGGCATCCCAAACCCAATTGTACCTTTAATTAGTCCGCCAGCCATTACTGCTAATATTATAACAATTACTATTGTCGGGTCATTATACATTGTGCATCTTAAAAAAATATGACATTGACAGTAACGTTTGTATTATAATAATTTATATGTAAAGCTTTATTTGGTTTATTTCAATGAATGATTTGATAAATTTTCTTAAAACCAGAAGGTCAACAACTGCTAAAACTATGATTGCGGGTCATGTTAAGGAAAGTGATCTTAATAATATTTTAGCATGTGGTATCAGAGTGCCAGATCATGGAGCTTTAAATCCTTGGTCTTTAACTGTAATAAAAGATAATGCAAGATCTAGAATAGGTAAAGAAGTTTTAGTACCTGAATTTATTTTAAATAATCCTGAAGCAACTGAAGAAGAAATAAATTTTGAAAAAAATAGATTTTTAAGAGCTAGTGTTGTAATAGCGGTATTATTTAGACCAGTCTCACATCCTAAAATACCTTCATGGGAAATGGAATTATCTACTGGAGCTGTATGTTCAAATATACTTGTAGCCGCCCAATCTTTAGGTTATGCAGCTCAATGGCTTACAGAATGGTATTCTTATAATGATAGAATGATAAAAGAAGTTGGTGGAAATCCTAAAATTGAAAAGTTAGCTGGATTTATTTACATAGGAGATAAAGAAAAAGAGCCGGTAGAAAGAAGAAGGCCCAAAATAGAAAACGTAATTAATATTTTAACTAAATGATTTTAAATTTCTTTTTGGTTTAAGCAATTTTCAAAAATATCCTTATCAACATTTCCTCCAGACGCAATTACTAGAACATTTTTATTTTTAATATCTACCTTTTTAAATATGGCAGCTGCCAGCGCAACTGCACCACCAGGTTCCAAAACAATCTTAAGATGATTAAATGCTGTTTTCATTGCAATTAAGGTTTCATTGTCTGTAACTGATATTCCAGAAGTTAGATTTAATCTGTTAATTTCAAAAGTAATTTTTCCTGGTTTTTCAGCTAATAACGCATCACATATTGATTTATGCTTCATTGAATTTGAAATTATAAAATTTTTTTTTAGCGATTTTTTTGTGTCATCAAAATTCTCAGGTTCAACAGAGTATATTTTCGTATTTTTAAACTTTTCCTTTATCGCTGTGCTGATACCAGCAATCAGTCCGCCACCACCGCAACAACATAAAACAATGTCAGGAATAATATTAATTTGATTTAATTGCTCAATACATTCTATACCAGCAGTTCCTTGTCCAATTATAACATTTTCATCATCAAATGGAGGAATAATCGTAGCATTTAACTCCTTAGCTATTTTTTTCCCAATTTCTTCTCTATTTTCTTTGTTCCTGTCATATTTTATAATATTGGCACCCCAAAAAGCAGTTCCATTTAGTTTGGCTTTAGGGGAATCCTCTGGCATCACAATGGTTGCTTGACGGCCTGTTATTTTTGATGCAGCAGCAACCGCTTGTGCATGATTTCCACTTGACCAGGCTAC
This sequence comes from uncultured SAR116 cluster alpha proteobacterium, assembly GCA_902593735.1. GTDB lineage: Bacteria > Pseudomonadota > Alphaproteobacteria > Puniceispirillales > Marisalimonadaceae > Marisalimonas. Next base: position 33,814 of record CACJJL010000015.1, on the reverse strand, counting down.
AATTTTTTTAATATTTGATGGAAGTTGATGAATTGTATTCATTGCTCCCCTAAATTTAAATGCTCCTATGGTCTGGAGGTTTTCAGCTTTTAAAAAAATGTTAGATTCTAATTTTTCGTTAATGTATTTAGTTTGTAAAATAGGTGTTCTTACAATTTTTCCTTCTAATCTTTTAGATGCTTCTAAAATAGAATTGTATGTTACTTTACTTTTAACCATCAATATTCATCCTAGATTATTTTATTCTACATCTTGTTAAATTTAAATGACATGAGTATGATAAACAAATCTTTTTTTTTTGGTGAGGTGTTTTATGTTATTTCATGGTTCATACACTGCTTTATTAACTCCATTTAAAGATAATAAAGTAGATTTTGATGCTTACAGAAAATTAATAGATTTTCAGATAGAAAATGGAACAAATGGCTTAGTTCCAGTCGGAACAACTGGTGAATCACCAACTTTATCTCATGATGAACATAAGAAACTTGTAGAAGTATGTATAGACCAGTCAAATGGAAGAGTGCCAGTAATAGCTGGCGCAGGTTCAAATTCAACGAATGAAGCTATAGATTTTGCAAAACATGCATGTTCTGCTGGAGCCGATGGTTTGTTAATTGTTACTCCTTATTATAATAAACCTACTCAGTCAGGTCTAATGGCTCATTATAATGAGCTTATTAAAAATTCAAGTAAACCAATAATTATATACGATATACCTGGTCGTTCAGTAATAAAGATGAATGATTCCACTATGGCTAAATTAGCCGAAAATGATCTAATCATAGGTGTCAAAGATGCAACTGCTGATTTAGCAAGACCTACAAGGTTACAAAATTTAATCGGTGAGGATTTTATTCAATTATCTGGTGAAGATGGTACGGCATTGGCTTACTTAGCTGCAGGAGGCCATGGTTGTATATCTGTTACATCAAATATCGCTCCTAAATTACTTTCAAGGATGCACAATGCATGGAAACAAGGAGATATTTCAACTGCTCAAGAAATAAATAAAAAGCTTATGCCTTTGCATGACGCATTATTTTACGAAACAAGCCCAGGCCCACTTAAATATGCTGCATCATTATTAGGATTATGTTCTCCTGATGCTAGACTTCCAATTGTAGAAATTGAAGAGGTAAGTAAATCAAATGTAAAAGATGCTCTTGAACGTGCAGAATTGCTTTAAATAATTGTGTGTTAAATGAATATAAAAAAAATTAGTAAAGGTATTTCTCAAGGAAGAGTTGCAGAAAATAGACGTGCAAAATTTGATTATTCTATTATTGATACTTTAGAGGCAGGAATTGTTTTGTTAGGTAGTGAAGTAAAAAGTTTAAGACTTGGTAGAGCTAGTATAAACGAATCATATGCAACCAATGAATTTGGACAAATCGTTTTAGTTAATTCGAATATTCCTGAATATAATTTAGCTGCATCAAAACAAAATCATAATCCTAAAAGAGTTAGGCGTCTATTAATTCATAAAAAAGAAAGAGATAAAATTTTAGGTCAAATTAAGAAAAATGGATGCACAGTTGTGCCTTTAAGTCTGTATTTTAATACTAAAGGTTTAGCTAAAATATCTTTGGGAATTGCAGAAGGAAAAAAGAAGGTTGATAAAAGAGAGGTAATTAAAAAGCGTGACTGGGATAGGGAAAAGCATAGATTATTAAAAAATAATAATTGATTTATTTTGTCATATTTAAAATTTTTTTATGAAAATTCAAAAAATTATAATTAGTATAGGTGGAAACATAAAATCTGAAGATGGATCTCATCCAGTTCATATTGGTATGAAAGCCATAAAAAGTTTGAAAACCTTTTCTATAAACGTCACTCAACAATCAAATTGGTATGAAACTGAACCAATTCCTAAAAGTAATCAACCCAATTTTTTTAATTGTATTATTTTTGCAAACACACCTCTAAGTGCATTAGAGGTTTTAAACTCCTTGCATAAAATTGAACATATGTTAGGTAGAAGAAGAAATTTAGAAAATGAACCTAGAATAATTGACTTAGACTTAATTGATTATTCAAACACAATTTTACACAAAAAAGAAATTACAATTCCTCATCCAAGAGCTCATCAAAGAAGATTTGTAATGGAGCCTCTTGCAGAGTTAGATGTAAATTGGATACATCCAATTTTAAAAAAAAATGTTAAAGAAATTTTAACAAAGTTATATGATCAAAAGATAAAAATTTTAACAAAAGATGATTTTTAATTTGATTTTTATTTAAAATTTAATAAATTAGGAAACTTTATTGGAGTTTATTATGGCAAGAGTTACTGTAGAAGATTGTGTAAAAAAAATCCCAAATAGATTTGAACTAGTAGTTGCGGCAGCTCAACGCTCAAGGGAGATTTCAAATGGAAATCCAATTGAAGTCGATAGAGATGATGATAAAAATCCTGTTGTATCTTTAAGAGAAATCGCAACCGATGCTGTAGATGCTGATAGTCTACAAGAAAGATTTATTAGATCAATGCAGAAAAATTTAATAAAAGAAGAAACCAATCCAGAAGAGGAAGCTTCTTTGGAAGAAGAATTTGCTGCATATCTAAGTGAAAACAAAACAGAAACAAAACCTGATCAAATATCTGTTTACAGTAATCAAACAGATGAAGAAGCAACATTTACTGATATTTCTGATGATTTGATAAAAAACGAAGATTAGGAAATAAATATAAAAATAGTTTATCATTTAAACTAGATTAGTTCGTTTTTATGATATAAAATTTTGATATGATACCTACCGCAACTCAACTTTATAATAAAATCTCTGAATATGATAATCTAGTTTCAAGAGAGACTATAAAAAAAGCTTATGATTTGTCAAAAAAAGCTCATTCTAATCAATTTAGAGGTAGTGGGGAAGAATATTTTACACACCCATTAGCAGTTGCAAATTATTTAGTAAATATGAAATTAGACTCCTCTACAATAATTACAGCACTTCTTCATGATGTCGTTGAAGATAGTGAGATTACATTAGATAATATCAAAGATGATTTTGGTGATGAAATATCTAAGCTTGTTGATGGTGTTACAAAACTCTCTAAGCTAGATTTAAAATTTGGAATTGCACAAGCTGAAAATTTTAGAAAACTTTTATTAGCATCTTCTGATGATATTAGGGTTTTGATTGTAAAACTGGCTGATAGGTTACATAACATTAGAACTATAAACGGTATTCATAATGATGTAAAAAAATCAAAAATTTGTTACGAAACATTAGAAATATTTGCTCCTTTAGCAGAACGTTTGGGAATAAATGCAATACAAAGAGAATTAGAGGATAGATGTTTTGCTGTTTTAAAACCTGATACACGTGACTCAATTTTAAAACGCTTAAAATTAATATATTCACAAGATGAATTAAACATTCCATTTATTACTAATGAAATAGAAAATCTTTTGAAAAAAAATAATATTAATTGTGTAATTACTGGAAGAGTTAAAAGTAGTTATTCAATTTGGAAAAAAATGCAATATAAAAATTTAAGTATGGATCAACTTTCAGATATTATGGCCTTTAGAGTAATAGTTGATGATATTCCTTCATGTTATAAAAGTCTTGGTTTACTACATCAAGAATATACTGCTATAATGGGACGTTTCAAAGATTATATTTCTGCCCCAAAAAGAAATGGTTATCAGTCACTTCATTCAAGCTTAATAGGGCCAAAAAAAACTAGAATTGAAGTGCAAATTAGAACAACAATTATGAACGAATTTGCATTAAATGGTATTGCTGCGCATTGGATTTATAAAAATGGATCAAAATGGTCTGAAGGATTAAAATATAAATGGGTTCGTGAACTTATACAAATAATCGAAGAAAGCAATGAACCTGAGGAATTTTTAGAAAATACTAAATTAGAAATGTATAATGATCAGATATTCTGTTTTACACCAAAAGGTCATCTAATTATTTTGCCAAAAGGTGCTAATGCAGTTGATTTTTCATATGCTGTTCATTCTGAGGTAGGTAATGCAGCTGTAGGAGCTAAAATTAATAAAAAAAATCGGCTTATTACTACAGAAATAAAAAACGGTGATCAAGTTGAAATTTTAACTTCTAAAAATGGGTTTCCCGACCCAAAATGGATAAAAAAATGTATAACTGGAAAAGCTAAGTCTGCAATCAAAAGGTTCATAAGAAATAGAGAAATTAAAGAATTTTTACAATTAGGCACTGCTCTTCTTCAAAAAGAATACAGACAACAAAATAAAAGAATGCATGAAAAAAGTTTGATTAAAGTGATTGATGAATTTGGTCTTTCAGATTTAGATGAGTTATTAATTGAAATTGGCAAAGGTAATATTAAGTCACGATACGTTTTAAATTATCTATATCCTAGTACCAAAAATTCCAAAAATAAATTACCAGTCTTAAAAAAACCTTCAGTTCACAAGAGTATCAAGATTAAAGGTGTTGTTTCTGGCATGTCAATTCATTATGCACATTGTTGTCATCCACTACCAGGTGAAAGAATTGTGGGCATTGTTACTACTGGGAAAGGTATAACTGTTCACGCTTTAGATTGTTTCGCATTAGAAAAATTTAATGATATGCCAGAGGTATGGCTTGAAATATCTTGGGAAAGAGAAGGTGTGTCATTTCATAAGGGCAGTTTGGTTACAGTTTTATCTAATGAGCCAGGAAGTTTAGCTGACGTAACTAAAATTATAAGTTTAAATGATGGAAATATTTCTAACATTCAAGTGATTTCAAGAGATTTAGATTTCTATAAATTTAATATTGATTTAGAGGTCCAAAGTATTATTCATTTAAATCAAATAATAGCTGCAATGAGATTGTCTCAATTTGTAGAAAGTGTTCAAAGAGGAAAAGATTAGATGGAGTATAAATATTATTAGTTCATACTACAAAAATATCGTAAATAAACTTTCAAGGATAATTTATTATTATAAACTCAAATTAGCTCGTTTACCAGCTTCTACGTATGCAATATCTTCAGGTTTTGCATGTGGTTCAATGGTTTCATTTACACCACTTTTAGGTTTGCATTTTCTATTAGCTATCATATTTGCTTATTTAATTAGAGGAAACTTTATTGCTGCATTAATTGGAACTGTAATAGGTAATCCTATAACTTTTCCATTTATCTGGGGCTTAATTTATAAAATTGGTGCTTATGTCACTACCGCTAGGTATGTTAACATGGACCAACAAATAAATTTTGATATGATAATTGATCAAACATATGAGATTTTTTTTCCTATGCTTATAGGTAGTTTTATTTTAGCTCCACCTATCTGGTTAATTACATACTTAATTACTTATAGTTTTGTCTCATCTTATAAAAAAACAAAAAAGAAAAAAATTAAAAATTATAAAGGGCATCATAGTGAATAAACATGTAAGATTAGGCGTTAACATAGATCATGTAGCAACTTTAAGAAATGCTCGTGGTGAAAAGTATCCAGAAATTATCAAAGCTGCCAAAATTGTCGAAAATTCGGGTGCTGATCTTATTACTGTACATGTTAGGGAGGATAGAAGACATATAAATGAAAATGATTTAGGAGATATTTTAAAAGTAATTCAAATTCCTCTCAATTTAGAAATTGCCGCAAATTCTGAAATGGTTAGTATTGCAATGAATTATAAACCAAACTCAATTTGCTTTGTTCCTGAAAAAAGGCAAGAAATAACTACAGAGGGTGGTTTAGACGTAGTAAGAAACTACGATAAATTGAAAAGTTTACTTGAAACTCTAAAAGATACAGACATTAAAGTAGCAGTATTTATAGACCCAGTTAAAAATCAATTGATTGCAACTCAAAAACTTGGCATTAATACTGTTGAATTTCATACAGGTAGTTATGCAAATGCTTTTGCAAACCAAAAAAACTTTGAACAGGAGTTAATAAAGATTAAGGAAAGCACTTTTTTTGCTAAAAGTTTGGGATTAAATTGTCATGCAGGACATGGTTTAACGTATGAAAACGTAAGTTTAATTGCTTCTATTGAAGGTATTAAAGAATTAAATATTGGTCATTTTATAATAGCTGATGCTGTTTATATAGGTTTAGAAAATTCTATTATAAAAATGCGCAACATAATTTCAGAAGCAGCAAAATGATTATTGGAATAGGAACGGATTTTTTAGATATACGAAGATTAAATAATATTTTAAAAAAATATGAAAAAAAATTCATTGATCGTATTTATGGTAAAAATGAAATTGAAATTGTAAACGATATTATAAAAAACTCAAATAAGTACTATGGAAAAAGGTTTGCAGCAAAAGAAGCTACTTGGAAGGCTCTAAGCCCCATTCGTGGCACTGGTTTGGCTTTTAAAGAAATAGAAACACTCAATGATGATAATGGAAGGCCATATTTATTCTTTACGGGTAAAACTAAAATATATATAGAAAATTGTGAAAAAAAACTTAAAAAAAAGCTAAAGTTTGACATTTCTCTAACAGATGATTCCAATTATGTTTTAGCTTTTGTAGTAATTTCACTTGCCCCGCATATGTAGGTATTGCATAAAATAAAATTTAAAATAGATTTACACTTTTGGAGTATAATTTATGAGTGTTAAAAAAAATAAACAAAAGAATACATTTAAAGAACTTTTTAAAACTCTTTTAATTGCTGGTACGATTGCAATTTTCTTTCGTTCTATTTTTTATGAACCTTTTAATATTCCTTCTGGGTCAATGGTTCCAACTTTGTTAGTTGGTGATTATCTATTTGTATCAAAGTACACATATGGTTATTCTAAATATAGCTTTCCTTTTGGAGTTGTACCTATAAAAGACAGATTATTATACAAAACTCCAAAAAGGGGAGATGTTATTGTTTTTAGAAAGCCAGGTGATGAGACAATAGATTATATAAAAAGGTTAGTTGCTCTGCCTAATGATACAGTACAGGTTAAACAAGGCATATTATATATAAATTCAAAAAAAATAAAACGGATTAAAACAAATATTCGTATGAGAAAAAATACATTTGGTGATGAAAAAATTTTTTCTCAATATGAAGAAATTTTTGATAACTCACAATCCCATCAAATTATAGAGTCAAGTGATAATGACCCATTTGATGATACAATTATGTTTAAGGTTCCTTTAAATCATTTTTTCTTTATGGGTGATAATAGAGATAATAGTAAAGATAGTAGAACACCAGAAGTTGGTTTTGTCCCTAAAAAAAATCTTATAGGTAAAGCAGAAATAATTTTCTTTTCCCATAACAGTTCAGCTTCAATTTTTGAATTTTGGAATTGGCATAAAGCTATAAGATTTTCAAGAATTGGAAAGGCTATAAAATAATGCCTTTAAGTTTTCTTGAAAAACAAATAAATTATAAATTTGAAAATATTTCTTTATTAGAAGAAGCTTTAACCCATTCTAGTTATCAAAAAAAAAAATCAGGAAACAAAAATGTAAATTATGAAAGATTAGAATTTCTTGGAGATAGAGTGTTAGGTCTAGTTATAGCTGAATATTTTTTCAGAGTTTTTCCTGAAGCAAAAGAAGGTGTTTTGGATATTTTTTTCCAGAAATATGCTAATCAAGATACTCTTTATGATTATGCAAAAAAAATAAATCTTTCATCTTTTTTGAAGACACAAAAAGGAGATAATTTAGAAAATAATAAATCTATTTTAAGTGATGTTATTGAATCTATTATTGGTGCAATCTATATCGATACCGGTTTATCTAATTGTGAAACTTTTATATTAAACAATATTATTGATAAAAATTTAACAAAAACTAAACTCTCAAAGCATCCTAAATCTTTACTTCAAGAATTATGTTTAGAAAAATTTAAAACTTTACCTAAATATAGCATTTTAAACAAATCTGGCAATGAACACAAACCAACATTTGAAGTTTCTGTAAATATTGGAGATCATGATTTAGTTTCAGCAAAGGGCCCTAACCTTAAAGATGCTGAAGAGGCTGCGGCGATAAAATTACTAAATATTTTAAAAGTTTAAAACTATATTATGAAAGTGATATTAAAGTACTTTGAAAAAAAATAACTACAAATCAGGATTTGTTAATTTGGTAGGAATTCCAAATTCAGGAAAGTCAACTCTAATAAATAAATTAGTAGGGAAAAAAATTTCCATAGTATCACATAAAATTCAAACAACTAGATTTTGTATAAGAGGAATATGTAATTTTAATTTAGACAATAAATTCAAATCACAAATAATTTTTATAGATACACCAGGTATTTTTTTGCCAAAAAGAAGACTGGAAAAAGCGATGGTTTCTGCTGCATGGTCTGAGCTTAACCAAACTGACAAGACAGTTTTTATACATGACGTTTCTAAACCATTTGATGAAAATATAAAAAAAATAATAAACAAAATTTATCGAATAAAATTAGACATAATATTAGTTTTAAATAAAATTGATTTGATATCAAAAGAAAAACTACTTGAAAAAATCCTGGAAATCAAAAACTTATATAATTTTGAAAAAATTTTTTTGATTTCTGCTAGGAATGGTAGTGGTTGTACTAAACTTAAAACATATCTGGCAAATGTAATGCCTATTCATTCTTTTTTTTATGACGAAGATACAATTTCAGATTTACCACAGTCAATTCTAGCATCTGAAATAACTAGAGAAAAATTATTTAAAAGTCTTAATAAAGAACTTCCTTATAATATAACAGTTGAAACAGAACAGTGGAAAATAAATTCTGACAAAAGTATAAATATTCAACAGACTATATATATAAACAAAAATAATTACAAACCTATAATTTTAGGAAAAAAAGGACAAAATATTAAACGAATAGGTATTTTAGCTCGTAAAGAACTTGAAAAATTATTAGAGTCTAAGGTTAATTTATTTTTGTTTGTAAAATTCAAAAAAAATTGGATGGATGATCCATCTAAATACTCATCTGTTGGCTTGAATTATAATGCCTGAATGGAATGATGTTGGTATAATTTTATCTGCAAAAAAATTTGGTGAAAATGGTCTAATAATTAATATTTTGACTGAGTCACATGGACGTTATGTAAGTTGGATTAATAATTATAAAACGAAAAGTATTTTATCTAGTGTTCAACCTGGCAATTTAGTAAAAGTATCTTGGAAATCCAGAATAATTGAACAAATGGGTAAATTTAAAATTGAATTAATTTCATCCATTTCAGGAAAGATTTTTGATGAAAAACTTAAATTACAAGCTTTAACATCATTATGTTCTTTGTTAGAAAGGTTTTTACCTGAAAGACAAAGTTATTCTGAAGTTTTTGATGCAACAAAGGCCTTTTTAAACGTTTTAGCAATCAATAATGATGTTGATAATAAACAATGGATTAAAGGTTATGTAAAATGGGAAATTGGACTATTATCATCAATTGGTTTTTCTTTAGATTTAAAAAAATGCGCTGTAACAGGACAAAAAAATAATTTGCATTACGTAAGTCCTAAAACTGGCAAAGCAGTATCTAAGTATGGTGCTGGAAAATACGGTCCAAAACTATTAAAATTACCTATGTTTTTAGGAGGGGCAAAAGTTATTGGATTAAGTCTACATGAGGAGATTATTATGGGATTAAACATAACAACTTTTTTTTTCAAAAATAAATTATTATTTTCTATAAATGACTCTAGAATTATGAATTTACCACATCAAAGAGATAGATTAGAAAATATGATTAAAAAAACTATGAATATAGAGAGTTAGTTTATGAAAAATGAAGATTTACAAAATGAAAATATAAGTCTTACTCCTTTTGCAAAAGCAATATCAGAAAGATATCTTGCATATGCGTTATCAACAATAACATCAAGATCTTTGCCTGATGTAAGAGATGGTTTAAAACCAGTTCATAGAAGAGTTTTGTATGCGATGATGCAATTAAAACTAAATCATAACGTATCATACAAAAAATCTGCTCGGGTTGTTGGTGATGTGATGGGAAAATTTCATCCACATGGTGATGCTGCAATTTATGAATCGATGGTAAGGATGTCCCAGGATTTTGCATTGAGATATCCCTTGGTTGATGGTCAGGGTAATTTTGGCAACATCGATGGAGATAATGCAGCAGCGATGAGGTATACAGAAGCAAGGATGTCTAAGGCTGCAGAATTGTTATTAGCTGATATTGATAAAGATACAGTAGATTTTAGAGACACTTATGATGACGAAGGAAGAGAGCCCATTGTATTGCCATCAGCTTTTCCTAACTTATTGGCAAATGGATCCCAAGGCATTGCGGTAGGTATGGCAACTTCAATTCCTCCACACAATATTTATGAATTAATTAATGCACTTCTTCATTTAATCAAATTTCCAAATGCTTCTGATATTACAATTTCTAATTTTATAAAAGGACCAGATTTTCCCACTGGGGGTGTTTTAGTTGAACCAAAAACATCAATTGAAAATTCTTACAAAAATGGAAAAGGAAGTTTTAGGTTAAGAGCTAAATGGAATATTGAAAATATGAAAGGTGGACAATGGAAAATAATCATCAGTGAAATTCCTTACCAAGTTCAAAAAAGTAGATTGTTAGAAAAAATTTCTGAGTTAATGGATAATAAATCTCTTCCAATGCTTTCTGATATAAGAGATGAAAGCGCAGAAAATATTAGAATAATTATTGAACCTAAAAGTCGAAATCTATCACCTGAAATGATTATGGAAACACTTTTTAAAAAAACAGATTTAGAGGTTAAAATTTCACTTAATTTAAATGTAATTGATGATAAGAATATACCTGGTGTGAAATCTTTAAAAGAAGCACTTAAGTCTTGGTTAGACCATAGACAAATTATTCTTCAAAGAAAAAGTAAATATAGATTAAATCAAATTGAAAATCGAATTAACATATTAAATGGCTATATAACTGTATATTTAAACCTTGATAAAGTTATAGAAATTATAAGGGAAGAAGATAAACCTAAAGAAGTTTTAATATTCTATTTTAAGATAAATGAAATTCAGGCTAATGCTATTTTAGATATGCGTTTACGTTCACTAAGAAAGTTAGAGGAAATTGAACTTAGAAATGAACTTAGTAAATTACAAAATGAACAAAAAGATTTAATTGATATTTTAGATAACATTGAATTTCAATGGAAACAAATTTATTTGGATATAAAAAGTCTTAAAAAAGATTTTCAAAATATTTCTCATCGAAAAACAGAAATTGGTGAATTGCCAATGGTTGATGAATTTAATGAAGATCAATTTGTAACTAAAGAACCAATTACAATAATTTTATCTGATCAAGGTTGGATTAGAACTCAAAAGAGTCATTTAGATAATGGAGTTGAGATAAAATATAGAGAAGGTGATAAAGAAAAATTTAAGATACATGCCTTTACCACTGATAAGATAATTTTCTTTGCAGACAATGGTAGATTTTTTTGTGTTTCTGCAAACAAACTTCCATCTAGAAGAGGCTTTGGGGAGCCTTTGTCTCTCACGATAGATCTAAAGGCAGAAAATAAAATAATATCTTGTTTTCCATTTTTTGAAGGAAATATAGTCTTAGCACTTGAATCAGGTCATGGGTTTAAAATTGATACATCTAATATTCTTGCACAGACAAAATCAGGAAAACAAATATTAAATGTCAAAAATGATAATAAAGCAAAAGTATGTAAAAAAATAGAAGGAGATACTATTGCTATTGTTGGAAATAATAGAAAATTATTAGTGTATTCAATAGATGAAATTCCCGAATTAAATAAAGGAAAAGGTGTGATACTTCAAAGATATAAAGATGGTATATTGTCTGACATAACTACATTTAATAGAAAGGATGGAATAGTTTGGAAAATGACTGGTGGACGTCAGAGATCAGAAAAGAATCTATTAATATGGCAAGGTAAAAGAGGAAGTGTTGGAAAAAAATTGCCTACTGGCTTTCCAAGGCCACCAGTATTCAATTAAAATATTTTCTTATTGTCAAATTCGATCTAAGATTGATTAATTTTTAAGCTTATTTTTATTAACAATAATTATTTTACATAATTAAATAAATATCTTTAAATTAAGTTTAATTTTGTGTAGTAATAATATAATAAAATCAAATCAAGAAATAATTTTATATAATTAGGGAGGACGTTTTATGAAACGTAGAGATTTTTTTACTAAAGCAGGTGTAGGAGTTGTAGCAGGTGTTGCTGGAGCTTCTGCATTATCAGCTCCAGCAATAGCAGGAGGTCACAAAGAAATAAATATTGTATCAACTTGGCCTAGAGATTTTCCAGGTTTAGGATTGTCAGCTCAAAGATTGTCAGCCAGGATTACTGAATTATCAAAAGGTAAATTAAAAGTTAATTATTTTGCAGCAGGCGAAAAAGTTGGAGCTTTTGATGTTTTTGATGAAGTTGCATCAGGTAATTCTCAAGCTTACATTGCTGCTGATTATTACTGGAAAGGAAAACATCCAGGTTTTGCATATTTTACTTCTGTTCCATTTGGAATGACAACAGTTGAATGGAATGCATGGATTAAGTTTGGTGGAGGACAAGAGCTTTGGGATGAAATGTCTGGTGAATTTGGACTAAAAGCCCTTCCATGTGGAGGTACTGGAACACAAGCTGGTGGATGGTTCAATAAAGAGATAAACTCCAGTGAAGATTTAAAAGGCTTAAAAATGAGAATTCCTGGATTAGGTGGAACTGTGATGTCAAAACTAGGTGCTTCTCCAGTATCATTACCTGGTGGTCAAATCTATGAAAATCTTGTGTCTGGATCTATTGATGCAACTGAATGGGTTGGACCATATAATGATTACTTCATGAAATTTTATGAGGCTGCTAAATTTTATTATACTGGTGGCATGCATGAGCCTGGTTCCTGCTTAGCAATGGCTTTTAATGGTAGTTTTTGGGGCAAGTTAACAAACAATGAAAAAGCTCTTATTACTGCGGCGGCAATGGAAGAACATGCCGCTCAGTATGAAGAAACTTGTGCTAAAAATGGTGAATATCTTGCGAAACTTGTAAATGAACACGGCACCAAGGTTAAATCATTCAATGATGATGTATGGGACTCATTCGGTGAAGCAGCTTCAGAAGTTTTTGAAGAAACAAGAAATCACTCTGCTTTAGCTAAAAAGATAGATGATAATTATCAGTCATTTTTAAAAGAATGTGGAAGTATGATGGCAAAATTTGAAATTTCTTATGTTAATCAAAGAAATAGAGTTTTAGGACTTTCATAAAATTATAAATTGAGGTCAGCGCTATCGCTGACCTCTAATCAGATAAAGTGGATAGCAAAATATACACCTATTATAGATTATTTGGATGGTCAATATTAGCCATAATTTCTGCGTTTTTAGTTGATAATGTATTAATGGTGGGGTTTAATTTTCCTGGTCCTTTATCAATTATAAACAACTTTTCTTTTTTATCCTTAATTGAGCTAATTTTGTATATACTAGCCTTAGTTTTAGTTTTTTGTTTTCTACCAAAATTAAACAATCATTCTTTAAGAAATGACAGTCAAGTTTTACATAATTTAAACATCTACATTATACGTTCTTGTTTTTGGGTGGTTTTTTTTATTGGTATTGTTGATATATCAATAGCTTTTTTAAGAGTTGAAAAAATTTTCAATCTTTTTTTAGCCAAAGATATTACAGCTCAATTTACAAGACCTGTTTTTGTCGGCACTTATATTCATATTCCACTTATTATATTTGGTTTTGTTATTGGTGTTTTTACTAGAACACTTGGATTTCATTGGTTATCCCTTTTAATAGTTTTAAGTGAACTTGTAATAGTTATTACCAGATTTATTTTTTCTTATGAGCAAACCTTCATGGGTGATCTTGTACGATATTGGTATGCTGGATTATTCTTATTTGCATCAGCATATACACTTTATGATGAAGGTCATGTTAGGGTTGATATTTTATACCAAGGACTTAGAGATAAAACAAAAGGCCTAGTTAATTCAATTGGATCAATAACTCTTGGTGTGTCTACTTCGTTAACAATAATTTTCATAGGTTTTAATGGCAAACAATCAATTATTAATAGTCCAGTTTTAAATTTCGAAATAACTCAGCAGGGTAGTGTTGGTATGTTTATAAAATACCATCTTGCCATGTTTTTAGGAGTTTTTGGATTAACGATGTTAATTCAATTTATAAGTTATTTTTTTGAATCTCTAGCAGATTATCATGGTGAAAAAGGCAAACGAATTGTTGAAGATCAGTTAGGGCATTAATAAATGGAATTACTATTTTTAGCGTTACTTATAATTTTAATGGCTATTTCTCTTGGATCAGGTTTTCCCGTTGCTTTTGCTTTACCTGGCTCAGCAATAATTTCTATTGGTGTCGCCGCTTTTTTTGGATATTTATTTGAAAACAATCTAGATGCTTATTTTTATTCTGGCGGGCCATCTGAATGGTTGTCAGCTGGAGTAACAAACCTTAGAGGCGTTTATTGGGAGGTAGAAAGAGATACATTAATTGCTATACCTCTATTTATTTTTATGGGATTAATGCTTCAAAGATCTAAAATTGCTGAAGATTTGCTTGTAACTATGGCTCAACTTTTTGGACCTGTTCGTGGAGGTTTAGGAATATCTGTTGTTTTTGTTGGTGCATTACTTGCTGCCACAACTGGAATTGTTGGTGCAACTGTAGTCGCAATGGGTTTGATTTCTTTGCCTGCAATGCTTAGAAACAAATACTCTGCACCTCTTGCCACTGGAACAATAGCAGCATCAGGAACTTTAGGACAAATCATTCCACCATCGATTGTTTTAATTATTTTAGCTGATCAACTTGCAACAGCATCAGATCAAGCAAGTACTATGAGAAAAGCTCTTTATAAAGAAGCAACAGGTCAAATTTCAATGCCATCAGTATTTGATGTTGTTTCCACAAGCGCAGGAGAAATGTTTTTAGGAGCTTTTCTTCCTGGTATTTTGCTTGTGGGTATATATATGCTTTTTATTTTGGTATTAGCTTTTGTATCACCTAAAAGTGCACCCTCAGTCCCATATGAAGGTAAAATGGACAAAAATTTCTGGCTAAATGTTATGTTGATCTTAATACCTCCATTAACATTAATTATATTAGTATTAGGCTCAATTATTACTGGAATTGCTACTGTGAATCAGGCTGGCGCAATAGGCGCAGCAGGTGCTATTATTATGGCTGGTTACAGACAAACGGAAGGTAAAAAATCCTCATTGTATCCTGCTATATTGGTTTTAATTGCAATATTACTATTAGCATATGCAGTTAGCAATTATACAATGAACGTTAAACTTATTAATACATATGAGGATGAAGTAGGTATTTTCATAGGTGTTTTAGGATCTTTTATATTATTATTTGCTATTGCGTGGAGTAGTTGGAGGCTTTTTAAATTAAATAATACAATGCAAGGTGTAATGATGGAAACAGCTAAAACAACTTCTTTGGTTTTCATTATACTATTAGGTGCTGCTATGCTTACAGCTGCCTTTAGAGCATTTGGAGGAGAAGAACTTGTAAAAGAATATTTAAATTCTTTGCCTGGTGGTTTTTGGTCAAAGTTTGTTATTGTAATGATAGTAATTTTTATACTGGGGTTTTTTCTAGATTTTATTGAAATTGCAGTTGTTGTTGTACCAATTGTTGCCCCTATATTGCTTGCTGATCCCTCAGCAAATATAACTGCTGTTTGGTTAGGAGTCATGATTGGTCTTAATATACAGACTTCTTTTTTAACTCCTCCTTTTGGTTTTGCTTTGTTTTATTTAAGAGGTGTTGCTTCAAAAGCTGTTAAGACTATACAAATGTATAAAGGTGTCGTACCATTTATAACTCTTCAACTGATAGCTTTGGCAGTTGTGGGTTCATATCCATTCTTAGTAAATTATTTACCAAATAGATTAAATTTTCTTTCAGAAACATCTCCTCCTCCTAAGAACCCAAAATTACAATTATGTACAGAAAAATATATGAAAGATAATGTATTAAATTCAAATAGTTTTACAAAAATTTCAGTTATAAATTTATCCAAAGCTAATTTGTCTTCTATGCCCAAGGAATATAAGAATACAATTACTAACTCCATTAATACAATTGAAAGTGGATTTTTTAGCTTAAACAAAGCATTTGAAATTAATGCAAAAATACAAATGCAATCAAAAGATTATTTACCACTTCTAATGATTGCAAGAGAAAAAGAAAAAAATATTAGAGAACTTGAAACTTTAATTAAAAATAACGAAACTACTATTTCAAGACTTGAAAATAATGACAAACAAAAAATTTCATTCTTAAAATCAGAAGTTGAAAAGCTAAAAAATAAAATTCAAATCGAGAAGCAAGGATTTCCAAAAAATTGGTCAGACACTTACAAAAATTTTCAAAAATTAATTAAAGAAGAAAATATAAATCGTATTAAATACAGAAGAGCAATGGATAATTCCTATGACGAATTAGTAATGTTGTATAATATTTTATTAACTAAAGCTGAATTTTATAAATTTAGGGAGGAATTTACAAAATTCAGTAAAATATTGGAGATAAAAGAGCCTAAAACTTTGTCTAAGGAAATTAAAGTTTTTTCAAAAAAGATTTCACGTTTACCTGATAATTCAAGAATAACATCTAAACTTTCTAAAGTGTCCAGGAATTTAAAAAAGAAAAATGTTAATTACAAAAAAGTTCTCAAGGACTTTAATAAATCTTTTGCAGAGTATGAAAAAAAATATAGGGATCTTGAAAATATAGATGATAAAATAGGAAGCGTTTTGTCAACATTTCTAGTTAGCACAAAGTTTACAATAGGATTAAGACAACAGCAAAAAATTCCAAAAGATATTGCTTTATTCTTAGCAAGCTGTAAATCTGATCATCGTGACTTGTCTTTATATTTTTAATAGGCATTAATTATGCTCTCATCAAAAATGAGTTATAATTATATGATGATTGCTCCTCATCATTTGGCAGCAAAAACTGGTTCTGAGATATTAAAAGAAGGTGGTAATGCCATTGAAGCTATGATTGCGTCTGCAGCAATGATATCAGTTGTATATCCACATATGAATTCTATGGGTGGTGACAATTTCTGGTTGATTTCTGATAAAAATAAAAATGTTTTTGCAATCGATTCTTGTGGACCAGCAGCCAATAAAGCAAATGTAGAATTCTATAAAAGTCACGGTTTTAGTTCTATTCCTTCACGTGGTCCATTATCAGCTTTAACTGTTCCAGGTGCAGTAGCAGGTTGGAAACTAGCATCTGATTTTAGCATTAAAAATTTAGGAGGTAAAATTTCACTCAGTAGGCTTTTATTTGATGCAGAACAAGTCGCTAAAGAGGGTGTCGCTGTAACTAACACTTTAAGAAATAATATAAAATCAAAATTAAATCAACTTATTGACATTGTTGGTTTCAAAGATGTTTATCTTAAAAATGGAAGAATCCCGAATGTCGGAGATAGATTAGTTTTTCCAAAACTTTCCAATACTTTTTCTTGTCTTATAAAAAATGGTTTGAATGACTTCTATTCAGGGGAGGTTTTCAGTAATATCATATCTGACTTAGATCTTGTAGGCTCTCCATTAAATTCAGATGATTTTCAAAGTTATAGATCAACTTTTGTAGACCCTTTAGAATTAAAGATCAAAGATGCTAAACTATTTAATTTACCACCACCTACACAAGGATTAGCGTCTATATTAATTTTAGGTGTGCTTGATGAATTATCCATTGATTATAAAAATGATGTTGAAATAATACATCTTATAGTTGAGATTACGAAAGCAGTCTTTAAAATAAGGGATAAACATGTAACTGATCCAAGATATATGAGCGTTCATTATAATGACTTTCTAAAAAGAGATTTCATCAAAAAATTAGCTAAGGAAATTGATTTTGAAAGAGCTACACCTTGGCCTGATTCTTCTTTAGGTGGTGATACAGTTTGGCTAGGAGCAACTGATAAATATGGAAATACTGTAAGTTTTATACAGAGTATTTACTGGGAATTTGGTTCAGGTTTAATTTTGCCAAATACTGGAATAACAATGCAAAATAGAGGTATTAGTTTTTCTCTTGATACTAAAAATCATAATCATTTGGTTCCTGGTAAAAAACCATTTCATACAATTCAACCAGCCTTAGCGCATTTTGATGATGGAAGGGTAATGTCATACGGCACTATGGGTGGAGAAGGGCAGCCACAAACACAAGCAGCAATTTTTTATAGATATACTATGCAAAATTTAAATCTACAAAAAGCGGTAAACTATCCAAGATGGCTTTTAGGTAAAACATGGGGTGAGGAAACGACTTCATTAAAAATTGAAGAAGGTTTTTCATCTGATACCTTTGATAAATTAAAATCTATGGGTCATATAGTTGAAAAAGTGGGGGCATATGAAGAAATTATGGGCCATGCAGGTGCTTTGATCAGTTACCCTAATGGCCTGAAAGAAGGAGGTTACGATTTAAGAAGTGATGGAATGGCTATTGGAGGGTAAAGTTAGAAATTTTCCCATTGATTGTTGTTTAATATTTGTCCAGGCCTAAACCTTGATTTATATGACATACTAGAAAGTTCTTTTATATAATAACCAAGATACAAATACTTATATTTTTTAATTTGACCAAACAACAAGCATTGGATAATCATATAATTTCCCAGTCCAAGTCTATTAAATTTTGGGTCAAAAAAACTATAAACAGCCGACAAGTTTTTTTCATCTATATCTAAAAGAATAGCACCAATTAAATTTTTAAATTTATCTCTAAACTCTAAAAGTGAAGTATTAATTGGTGATGTCTCTATCATTGATTTAAATTCATCCTCATCCATATCTGACATAGATCCACCAGCATGTCTTGCTAATTGATATTTCCTAAAAAGTTCAAAACTTTCTTTAGTTGCAATGTTTTTTGCTAGTGAATAATTAAAATTTTCAAAATTTTTAAGTACTCTTTTTAAACTTTTTGTTAATTTAAATTTCTTTATATCTACTCTATAAGATTTACAGGCACTACAGTTATCACATACAGGCCTATACATCCAATTTTCGACTCTTCTAAAACCATTTATTGAAAGTTCTTTATGTATTTTTTTATTAACTGATATATCTGTTGCTATTCTTTTTTCGACTTTTCCATTTAAATATGGACATGAGGTTGCTTTTGTCAGCATATAAATAGGTTGTTCTAGTGCACTTTTTGGCTTTATATCAATCATAATATTTAGTACGACTTATTTGTTAATGTTTTTATAAAACTTTATTAATCATTTGTTTTGCAATATAAGGAGCAAAATAAGTTATTATCCCATCACAACCAGCTCTTTTGAAACTCATCAAGGTTTCAAAAATAATATTTTCTTCATTAAACCATCCATTTTGAATAGCACATTTTATCATAGAATATTCTCCCGATACTTGGTAAGCAATTATAGGAAAATTAAATTCTTCTTTTGCTTTGTTAATTATATCTAAATAAGGCATTCCTGGTTTAATTATTATCATGTCTGCGCCCTCATTAATATCAAGTCTAATCTCTCTCAACGCTTCAGCAGAATTAGCAGGATCCATTTGATAACTTTTTTTTGATTTTTTTGATAAATTAAGAACCGATCCAACAGCATCTCTAAAAGGACCATAAAATGATGATGCATATTTGGCTGCATATGACATAATTTGGACATTGATATATCCATGATCATCTAAAGTATTTCTAATTGCTCCAACTCTTCCATCCATCATATCACTTGGAGCTATAATATCACATCCAGCTTCCACCTGCACTATAGCTTGCTTGCATAGCATATCTACCGTTAAGTCATTATCAATTTGATCATTATGTATTAAACCATCATGTCCATGATCAGTATAAGGATCTAGTGCAACGTCGGTTATAACACCTAGTTTTGGATTAACTTTTTTTGAAATTCTAATAGCTTCACAAACTAAATTATTTCCATTAAGAGCTTCTTTTCCAAACGGTGTTTTTAATTCATTTTGAATTTTTGGAAATAGAGCAATTGCAGGAATATTTAAAGAAGAAATATATTCAATTTCTTTTTGTAAAAGATCTAACGAATATCTATAAATTCCAGGCATAGAACTTATTTCTTCTTTAACTTTTGATCCATAAGTAATAAAAATAGGATAAATTAAATCATTAACTGATAAATGATTTTCAGATACAAGTTTTCTAGAAAATTCTGATAAACGATTTCTTCTCAGTCTAATCCTAGGAAAACCGTTTGCAGAAAATTGATTGTTTGAGAGATGTTTCATGTTGATGTCCTGTTGCTAATTCCATAAGTTGTAATTTATACTGCAATAAACTATCAATCAAATTAGTTTTAATTTAATTTAAAAGAAATGGCTCATTAAGGACCTTATAATGTTATTAACAAGATTTTTTCTTCCAGTACTAAAAGAAAATCCTAAAGAAGCTGAAATTATATCACATACTTATATGCTAAGAGCTGGTATGATACAACAATCATCTTCAGGAATTTATTCGTGGTTACCTCTCGGCAAAATGGTACTAGAAAAAATCACAGACATTTGTAGACAAGAAATGATAAAAGCTGGAGCTAATGAAATTCTTATGCCTACTCTTCAGTCTGCAGAGATTTGGAAAGAATCTGGTAGATATGAAGATTATGGCAAAGAAATGCTTAGAATTAAGGATAGAAATAATAGAAATTTATTGTATGGACCTACTAATGAGGAGTTAGTGACTGAAATATTTAGAACTCATGTAAAAAGTTATAAAGAATTACCTATGAACCTTTTTCATATTCAATGGAAATTTAGAGATGAGCTTAGGCCAAGATTTGGTGTTATGAGAGGAAGAGAATTTTTGATGAAAGATGCATATTCTTTTGATTCTGATTACAATTCTTCAATTAAATCTTACAATGTAATGTTTATAGCTTATATGCAGTTATTTAAAAAAATGGGTCTAAAGGCAATACCAATGAAAGCTGACACAGGACCTATTGGTGGAGATTTAAGCCACGAATTTATTATTATTGCTGATACTGGAGAAAGTGAAGTTTTCCTTGAAAAAGATTTTTTAAATTTTCAAGATTCATTGCCAAATATTAATTATTTTGATGATCTACAAGAAAGAGTAAATCAATATACTTCCTTCTATGCTGCAACTGAAGAAAAGCATGATGCCAGAAATTTTTATCCTGAAAATAATTTAATTAAGGCAAGAGGTATCGAAGTAGGTCATATTTTCCATTTTGGACAAAAGTATTCTTTACCAATGAATGCTACAATTACAGACTATGAAGGAAAAAATGTTTCAGTGTATATGGGATCATATGGTGTCGGATTATCTAGGCTAGTAGCAGCGGTCATTGAAGCAAACCATGATCTAAAAGGTATTGTATGGCCTAAAGAAATAACACCTTGGGATTATAATTTAATTAATATAAAAAGTGGAGATGTTGATTGTGATAATATATGTTCAAAATTATACAATTTTATGAAAGATAAACAACTAAATGTTTTATATGATGATACTGATGAAAGAGTCGGTGCCAAACTTGCTAGAGCTGATCTGATTGGTTTACCTTATCAAATTATTATTGGACCTAGGGGAATAAAAGATAAGTTGTATGATTTAAAGTGTAGAAAAAGTGGGATTATTTCAAAACTATCATACAATGAATTGTTGAATTTTATCCAGAATTAAAAATAGAGCAAATGAGTTATTTTATGTTAAATGAAACTGAAAGAATTATTGCTCTAAGGTATACTAAATCTAAAAGATTAGAGGGCTTTATTTCTGTTTCTGCATGGTTTTCTTTAATTGGTATCACATTAGGCGTTGCCACTTTGATTGTTGTAATGTCAGTAATGAATGGTTTTAGAACAGAATTAATTGATAGAATCCTTGGGATCAATGGGCATCTTATTGTTTATAACAAAAATGGAAAATCTATAACCAATTATAATGAAACTATAAAAAAGGTTTTAGATACTGAAAATGTTGTTGCAGTTACACCACATTTAGAAGGTCAGGCTCTTGCAAGAACTAAATATGGGATGTCTGGAGTAGTAATTAGAGGAGCTAATTGGTCTGACTTACCAGCAAAAAAATTACTTTGGAAATCTCTTGATGAAGTAACAATTAATAACTTTAAAACAAAAAAAAATGTAATTTTAGGATATAGGCTGGGTCAAAGATTAAACGTAAAAGTTGGTGAATATATATCTTTAATTTCTCCAAATTTAATGGAAACAGCAATTGGTGTTATACCAATAAAACAAAATTTTGTTATTGGTGGCTTTTTTGATATAGGCATGTATGAATATGATAATAATTTCATTTTTATTCCATGGAAAAAAGCAGAAAAATTTTTTTCGACTAAAGGAATAGCTCATGGAATTGAAATTTTTTTACAAAATCCAAAACTTGCACAACAAGTTAATTTTGAATTAAGAAATAAACTAAATGATAATTTAACAATAATAGATTGGAAAAAAACTAATTCATCATTTATGAATGCTTTAAAAGTAGAAAAAAATGTCATGTTTGTAATTTTAACATTAATTATTATCGTTGCAGCTTTTAATATAATATCTTCAATGATTATGCTTGTTCAAACAAAAAAATCTGATATTGCTCTAATGA
Source organism: uncultured SAR116 cluster alpha proteobacterium (assembly GCA_902593735.1). Lineage (GTDB taxonomy): Bacteria > Pseudomonadota > Alphaproteobacteria > Puniceispirillales > Marisalimonadaceae > Marisalimonas. The sequence continues at coordinate 11,185 of CACJJL010000015.1, read as the reverse complement.
GGACAATGGGGGCTTCCAAATTTTTAATAATAAGAATTTTTGTATTAACTGGTTCTATAATTGGAATTTTAGGTACATTTATAGGGGCAATATTAGGTATTATTGTTTCGATAAATATTGAATTTATTAGAAACTTCATATCATCTATTTTTGGACAGGAATTATTTTCTCCAAAAATATACTTTTTATCCTCATTACCGTCTAATATAAATTTTAATGAAGTTTTTCTAGTTATGATAATTTCAATTACACTTACTTTAATTGCAAGTGTTTTTCCTGCTTGGAAGGCATCCAAAATATCTCCGGCAGAGGCATTAAGGTATGAATAAAAGAGAGTTACTTTCGTTAATTGATGTATCTCATGTGTATGATCATCATAGACAAAAAATTAAGGTTCTTAACAAAATTAACTTAAAAGTTTTTAATGGTGAGATGATTTCACTTATAGGTCCTAGTGGTACCGGCAAATCAACCTTATTAAATATCGCAGGTCTACTAGAACAACCAACATTAGGCTCTATTTACATAAGTGGCCAAAATTGTACAAATTTTAGTGAAGATAATAAAACTATTTTAAGAGGAAAAAATATTGGGTTTGTATTTCAATCTCATCGTCTTTTTCAAGAATTTTCTGCCATAGAAAATGTGATGATTCCGCAATTAATTATGGGAAGTTCAAAAATGAACGCTGAAAAAAAATCTAAAGAATTACTGTCAATTCTTGGTTTAGAAAACAGATTTAACTTCAGACCAGCAAATCTATCTGGAGGTGAAGCTCAAAGAGTTGCAATTGCTCGCGCTTTAGCAAATTCTCCAAATCTTATACTTGCAGATGAACCTACTGGAAATTTAGATCCAATAAGTGCTAAAAATGTATTTAAAATATTATATAGATTAGTAAAATCATTAAATATAAGTTGTATATTTGCAACTCATAATCATGATTTAGCCCATTTAATGGATAGAAAAATAATTTTGAAAAATGGTTCTGTTGAAGATTGAACATTTAATTATAGAAATTTAGTAAATGCAAAGTTTATTTGTGCACTTGAGATTACACTCTAATTTTTCACTAGCTGAGGGTATGTTATCTTTTGAATATATATCAAAATTTTGTGTAGAAAACAATCAACCAGCCATTGCTATTACTGATACTTCAAATCTTTTTGGTGCTCTAGAATTTTCACTAAAAATGGTTTCTTGTGGGGTTCAACCTATTATTGGAATGCAAGCATTTATAATTGAAAATTCTGAAAACACATTAAGTGGAACAGAAATAGTTCTAATAGCAAAAAATGAAATAGGTTATAAAAATCTACTAATTTTAACAAGTAATTTATCAGGCAATGATAATTTGAATAAATTTATTCCATGTAGTGAATTAAAAAAAAATAATAAGGGCCTTATAGTATTAACTGGAGGCGTAGAGAATGGTTTTATTGGAAAGCCAGCTTCTCTTAGTAATGTAAAATTAGTTAATAAACGTTTAAATTATTTAAAAAATATTTTTGATGATAACTTGTATATTGAAATACAAAGACATGGAATAAAAAACCAAATAATAGCAGAAAAAATATTATTAGAATCTGCAAAAAAGTTAAAAATTCCAATTGTAGCCACTAATGATTGTTTTTTTGAAAGTGAAAGCAAATTTGATGCACATCAAGTTTTGTTATGTATCGAAAAAGGTCAAACTATCTCGTCTAATTCCAAAAGATTATTGACTAAAGAGCACTATATCAAAGACACTAGTAAAATGATATCTTTGTTTAAAGATATACCTGAAGCCATTGAAAATACAATTGTAATTGCTAAACGTTGCTCTTTTTTTTTAAAAGCTCGTGAACCAATGCTTCCAAAATATCCTGGTCTAAAGGGTATAAGTGAAACAAAATATTTATCAAATATTTCTAAACAGGGTCTATCTAAAAGACTAAATTCATCATCAATTAAACTAAAAAATGAAGAAATAAAAATTTATGAAATTCGTCTTCGTAAGGAGCTTGATATCATAAGTAAAATGGGTTTTTCCGGTTATTTCTTGATTGTATATGACTTCATAAAATGGTCTAAAGAAAACAATATCCCTGTTGGACCTGGTAGAGGTTCAGGAGCTGGATCAATCGTTGCGTGGGCATTAAATATAACAGATTTAGATCCAATTAGATGGGGTTTGTTATTTGAAAGATTTTTAAATCCTGAACGAATTTCAATGCCAGATTTTGATATTGACTTTTGCCAATACAGAAGAGAAGAAGTTATAGAATACGTAAGAAAAAGATATGGTAAAGATAAAGTTGCACAAATAATAACCTTTGGAAGTTTACAAGCTAGAGCAGCAATTAGAGATGTTGGTAGAGTTTTAGAGATGCCTTATGGACAAGTTGACAAAATAGCTAAGTTAATACCTTTCATTCCTTCGAAACAAATTACTATTAAAGATGCAATAGATACTGTAGACAATTTAAGAGATGAAATAACTAGCAATCAACAAGTTAAAAACCTTGTAAAAAATGCAATTAATGTAGAAGGTCTTAATAGGCATGCTTCAATTCATGCAGCAGGATTGGTTATTGCAGAAAAACCACTGCATGAATTAATTCCGTTATATAAATTTAACGAAGATGATATTCCTGCAACTCAATTTAATATGAAATATGTTGAAAAGGCCGGGCTTGTAAAGTTTGATTTTTTAGGACTAAAAACTCTTACAGTTTTAGCTAAAGCAGAAACTCTTATAAAACAAAAAGAAAAAAATTTTCAAGTCAGTAATATTTCATTAGATGATAAAAAAACATTTGAATTGCTTTCTAATGGATCTACAACAGGAGTTTTTCAATTAGAATCTTTAGGTATGAAAGATGTTTTAATTGGTCTCAAGCCAGATCGATTTGAAGATATTATTGCCGTTGTATCCTTGTATAGACCAGGCCCTATGGAAAACATTCCAAGTTACATTAATAGAAAACACAGAAAAGATAATATAACTTATATGCATCCAAGTTTAGAAACAATATTAAAAGAAACTTATGGAATATTTATTTACCAAGAACAAGTTTTAAGAGCAGCGCAAATTTTAGCAGATTTTTCATTGGCAAAAGCTGATATTTTAAGAAGAGCCATGGGCAAAAAAGACAAAAATGAAATGTCTGAACAAAAAAGAGCATTTTTATTAGGTGCGAAAAATAAAAATATATCTGAAAACAAGGCTAATGAAATTTTTGATCAAATTTCTGCATTTGCAGGTTATGGTTTTAATAAATCACATGCTGCAGCATATGCATTAATTGCTTATCAAACTGCTTGGATTAAATCTAATTATCCTTATGAATTTTTTTCGTCAATGATGACAATTGAAAGCAATAATACTGAAAAATTATCTTTGTACGTGGAAGATTTAAAAAAGCTTGGTATGGTAATATTAAATCCTTGTATAAACAAAAGTAGTTATCAATTTCTAATAGAAGAAATTTCAACAAATGAATTTGGAATTAGATACTCATTATCTTCGTTAAAAAATGTTGGGAAAGAAGCTGTAAAAAATATTGTAGAAATTAGAGATAAAAAAGGAGTTTTCAAAGATATTGATGATTTTTTAAATAAGGTGCCTTATGGTTTAATAACAAGAAAATCTTTTGAAAGCCTAATAAAAGTTGGAGCATTTGATGAAATTGAAAAAAATAGGTGTAAGTTATTTAATTCAATTGATTTAATGTTAAACTATTCTCAATCAATTTATAAGGATAAAGCTACCCAACAAGAAAATCTTTTTAATGACATTAATCAAAATAAATTATTAATTAGTCTTCCTGAAACTAGTTATTGGGGATATCAAGAAAAACTAAATAATGAATTTATATCACTTGGATTATATTTATCATCTCATCCTCTTGATAATTATTCTACAATTTTAGCTAAAATTATATCTATTCAAAGTTTAAAAGTTTTAGAAGATACAAAAATTCATCCTAATAAAAAGTTTAAACTATGTGGAATTATATTTAAAATACAAAAAAAACAATCACCGAGGGGGAGATGGGCGTCAATTTTATTAAATGATTTAAGTGGATCAACTGAAATATACTTATATTCAGATATTTTACAAAAATATGAAAGTCAATTAATAGAGAAAAAGTTAATTTTAGTAGATGCAGAAGTAAAGCTTGATAATAATCAAAATTCTAAAGTTATTGCTAAAAGAATTAAATCTTTAAACGCATATATTGCAGATAATAATTTCGACATAACTTTATGTACATGTAATTATAAATACTTGCACGACATTGTTCCATTATTAGATGATCTACAGTTTGGAAAGTCGAATATTTTTATAAGAAGTGTTTTAGACCAACAAAAAGTTGAAATAAAAATAAAGAAAAATATAAAATTAACTGAAGAATTAATAGGTATTATGTCAAATTTGCAGGGCATAGATAACTATACATTTTCATAGAGAATTAATTTTAAAAACTTGCAAAAATTTTAAAAATAATTTAATAAAAAAAAAATTTTGTGTAATGTTTGGTTTAATCTAGCCAACCGGTGTTCGAAAACATTACTATAACATTAACCGGTAAAAAGGAATAAATATGTCTTCACCTACTTTTACTATGCGACAATTACTAGAGGCTGGAGTTCACTTTGGTCATCATACCCGAAGATGGAATCCTAAAATGGAACCTTATATTTTTGGAAAAAGAAATAATATACATATTATAAATTTAGAAAAAACTGTTCCCTTGCTTTATGAAGCACTTGAGGCAGTTCAGTCTATTGCTAAAAATGGAGGTAAATTTTTATTTGTAGGTACAAAACGTTCTGCATCTGATTTGATCGCTCAGGCAGCAATTAATTGTGGCCAATATTATGTTAATCACAGATGGTTAGGTGGAATGCTAACTAACTGGGAAACTGTATCAAAATCAATTAGCAAATTAAAAAGTTTAGAAGAAAGAATTTCATCTGGTGAAATTAATAGTCTTACAAAAAAAGAAAGACTTAATATTGAAAGACAAAAAGAAAAATTGGATCTAACTTTGGGTGGTATCAAGAATATGAATGGTATTCCTGATGCTATTTTTATTATTGATACCAACAAAGAAGCAATAGCGGTTATGGAAGCTAATAATTTAAACATACCTGTTGTTGCAATATGCGATACTAATACAAATCCATCTGGAGTGGATTTTCCTATTCCTGGAAATGATGACGCACTAAGAGCAATATCTCTTTATTGTGATCTTGTTGCTGCTTCTGTTTTAAAAGGTCTCGAAAGTAATTTAGAACAAAGTGGGGTGGATATTGGCGGAATTATTAATATAGAAGAAGAGAATTTAAACAAAGACGTTTTAAAAGAAAATACATCCGCAAACAATTTAGTGGAAGACAAAACCTCCAAAGAGGAAATTTCAATTGAAAAAAAATCAAAAAAAGTTATTAGTAACAAAGAAATTTCAAAAGAAACATCATCTCATGAAAATGGTTCAGATGAAATTAAAAAAGACACCTAAAAATTATATGGATTAGTTATTGTACTCAAATAACTAAACATCAATAGAGAGGATTATAAATGGCATTGTCAGCTTTAATGGTTAAAGAGTTAAGAGAAAAAAGTGGTGCGGGCATGATGGATTGTAAGAAAGCACTTATTGAAACAAATGGAAAAATGAATGAAGCGGTCGATTGGCTTAGAAAACAAGGTTTGTTAGCGGTCGCAAAAAAATCTAGTAGAATAGCTGCTGAAGGGTTAATTGGAGTTCAAATTGATGGTTTAAAAGGAGCAATTATAGAAATAAATTCTGAAACAGATTTTGTAGCTAGAAATGAACTATTTCAATTGTTTGTCCAAAATTGTTGTAAACTTGCTTTAATTAATAAAGCTAACATAGATAAATTAAAATCATTCCATTATCCATCCAAAAATATTACTGTTGAACAAGAACTGACTAATAACATTGCAACAATTGGTGAAAATATTTCTATCAGACGTGCAGAATATGTTGAAGTTTCTGAAGGTGTTCTTGTTTCTTATATGCACAATAGTGTTTCAGAGGGTTTAGGTAAACTTGGTGTTATTGTAGCTCTTCAGTCTAAATCTGAAAAAAGCAAATTGCTGAAAGTTGGAAAACAAATTGCAATGCATATAGCCGCAACTTCACCAAAATCACTTAACATTGATGATCTTGATAAAGCTTTTGTTGAAAGAGAAAAAGGGGTACTAATTCAACAAGCTATTTCATCTGGAAAACCACAAGAAATAGCTGAAAAAATGGTTGCAGGTAGAATGCAAAAGTTCTACCAAGAAGTTGTTTTAAACGAACAAATTTCAGTTATAGATGGTGAAACTAAAATAAAAGATATCATTAAAAAATTATCTACTGATTTAAATGATGAAGTTATAATTAAAGATTTTAAAATATTTAAATTGGGTGAAGGCATAGAAGTTGAACAAAATGACTTTGCTGCAGAAGTTGCTGCTACAGCAGGCATTAAATAATAACCTAAATTAGGGTTTTATTTTGAATAAATTAAAATGGAAAAAAATATTATTAAAAATATCTGGTGAATCCCTTATGGGTGAAGATACTTTTGGTATTAATAATTATGTTGTAAAGTCTTTTGCCTGTCAAATTGAAGAAGTTGTTAAGTCTGGGATACAATTATGTATAGTTGTAGGCGGTGGCAATATATATAGAGGTATATCAAATAGCAAAAATGGCATGGATAGAGCAACAGGCGATTATATGGGTATGTTAGCCACAGTGATGAATAGCCTGGCTATACAAAATGCAATGGAACAAATTGGTATCCAAACAAGAGTGCAATCCGCATTACCTATTTCTGCTGTATGTGAACAATATATTAAAAGAAGAGCAAAAAGACATATGGAAAAAGGAAGAGTAGTTATTTTTGCTGCTGGAACTGGAAATCCGTATTTTACTACTGACACGGCAGCGGCTCTTAGAGCATCAGAAATGAATTGTGATGCAATTATAAAAGCTACACTAGTTGATGGAGTATATTCTGCTGATCCAAAAAAAGACAAAAATGCAATAAAATTTAAAAATCTTAATTATTTAGATGTTTTAAGTAAAGATCTTAAAGTCATGGATGCTTCGGCTATATCTTTGGCTAGAGAAAATAAAATACCAATTATAGTTTGTTCAATAAATGAAGATAAAAACCTTATTAAAGTTTTGAATGGTGAAGGTTCTTATACTATAATATCTGATTAAAAGGAGCTTTTATGGTAGAATTAAATTCTAATGAAATAAAAACTCGAATGGATAAAGCTGTTGATTCATTTAAAAAAGATCTAAGTGGTCTTAGAGTAGGTAGGGCCTCAACCTCAATGTTAGATCAAATTAGCGTAAATGCATATGGAAGTTTGATGCCTCTTAATCAAGTGAGTAATATTAGTGTGCCTGAAGCCAGATTATTGCTAGTTTCCGTTTGGGACAGTTCTGTTGTAGCAATTGCTGAAAAAAGTATAAGGGAAAGTCCTCTGGGTTTGAACCCTATGGTTGAAGGCAATGTAATCAGAATATCTATCCCACCTCTATCAGAAGAAAGAAGAATAGAAATTACTAAAGTTGCAGCTAAATATGCTGAAAATTCAAAAATTGCAGTTAGAAACATTAGAAGAGATTATATCGAAAGTGTAAGAAAACTTCAAAAAAACGGAGATATAAGCGAAGATCAAAAGCATCAAGACGAATTGTTAATCCAAAATATAACAGATGAAATAATAAATAAAATTGACATCGTGTTAATTGAAAAAGAAAAAGAAATATTAGAAAATTAAAAAATGAAATTAGATCATTTGGCTATTATAATGGATGGCAATAGGCGCTGGGCTCATTCTAATAATCTACCTTCATATGAAGGTCATAGAAAGGGTGCTGAAAATCTTTGGGATATTCTAAAAAATGTTGAAAATTTTAAATTAAAATATCTAACAGTATTTGTTTTTTCAACTGAAAACTGGAAAAGATCTAAAAAAGAAATTTCATTTTTAATGCAATTATTAAATCAATTTTTGGATGAAACAATTTCAAAAATTAATGAAAATAACTTTAAAGTTAGATTTATTGGGGATTTATTACCTTTTGAAAAAAAAATTAAAGATAAGATAAAAATTATTAATAAAACAACTACAAACAATAATGGCGTAGTGGTTACTTTAGCTTTAAATTATGGTGGTCGTCTTGATATCGTTTCAGCAATTAATCAAATTTTACTTAATAATAAAAATTTAAAATCTATTAAAGAAAACGAATTCAAAAATTATACATTAAACAAAGGCATACCTGATCCTGATCTTTTGATAAGAACCGGTGGAGAAATGAGATTGTCAAATTTCTTATTATGGGATCTTGCTTATACAGAATTAATGTTTGTTCCAGAAATGTGGCCAGATTTTAATAAATTATTATTAGAAAATTGTATCCTAGATTATGCTAAAAGAATAAGAAAATATGGTGGGAATAATTAATTACTTACTTAATATTAAAGAATTATTAAAATTTACAGAATTCAAACAAAGATTAGTTTCTACTATAGGATTATCTTTTTTATTTGTTTTTTTATTTTTAATTGGAAATCCTTATTTTTCTATTTTTTTTTGCTTTCTTTTTTGTTTTTTATTTTTTGAATTTGATCGTTTAAATCCTAAATTTGAAAAATTTTTTTTTCTTGTCAAAAGTTTAACGATACAATCAATTTTTTTTATATTCGTACTTTTTGAAATTAATAACTTTAAAATATTTCCAAATATTTTTGGAAATTTTTATTTTTTTGTAGTTGTTGCTATTATCGCAAACCTTATATTTTTAATAATTAAAAAAAATAGTTTAATAAACTATGTAATGTCAAATTTAATAATTTTGTCTTTTTTTTCTTTAATTGACATCTTACAAAAACCTCATGGTTTAAATGTTTTTTTGTATATTGTTATTTTAGTAAGCTCTATGGATATTTTTGCTTATATAGGGGGTAAAATATTTGGAAAAAATAAAATAATTCCACAAATTAGTAAAGGTAAGACTATAGAAGGTACTATAATTGGACTAATTTTTACAATTTTTATTTCTTTAATGATAAAAGATTTGATAAATTTTAAAACAATTGATTCATTGATCTGTGGAGTTATAATCGGTATATTAGCTTTTTTAGGAGATCTGATTGAATCTTATTTCAAAAGAAATGTTGGAGTAAAAGATAGTGGTAATTTGATCCCAGGCCATGGAGGTTTAATGGATAGGTTTGATGGGTATTTAATTGTTCTTCCATTATTTAATTTATTTTATTAACTAATAAACAGGTTAATAATGAAACAAAAAAAAAATATAATTCTATTAGGCTCAACTGGTTCCATAGGCTTATCCTCCCTAAGATTTTTAAGAGAAAATGAAGATAGATTCAAGCTTATTGGAGTTTCAGCTCACAATAATGTAAAATTGTTAAGTCAGATTGTTAATGAATTTAATGTCCCAAATGTCGTTTTATCTAATCCTAAAAATGCCAATGGTTATTTTGGTAATCATGAATTAAATGTAGGTCAATCTAGTCTAATAGATTTAGCAAAAATAAACTGCGATATTGTAATATGTGGAATAATTGGTATGGCTGGCTTACATCCCTCATATGCAGCTATTAGCGTTGGAAATAATATCGCTTTAGCGAATAAAGAGACTTTGGTAGCTGCAGGTAAAATTTTCATAGACAAAAGTGTAAAAAGTAAAGCTAAAATTTTACCAGTAGATTCAGAACATAGTGCAATCTTTCAGTGTTTAGATGAACAAAATATTAATAATTTAGATTTTATTACCCTCACAGCTTCAGGCGGACCTTTCTTAAAAACTCCTTTAAAAGAATTTCAAAAAATTAAACCTAAAGATGCTGTAAAGCATCCTGTGTGGAAAATGGGACAGAAAATTTCAGTAGATAGTGCAACCATGTTTAATAAAGCTTTGGAAGTGATAGAAGCTTCAATGCTTTTTGAGTTAAACAGTAATAAAATAAAAGTAATTGTTCACCCTGAGCATATAATTCACGGGTTAGTTCATTATAAAGATGGTTCGATTATAGCGAATTTAGGCATTCCAGATATGATTACACCTTTAAGTGTAGCATTGAATTGGCCTTTAAGAGTGGATTTAAAAACAAAAAAATTATCATTATCAACTATTGGTAATCTAAGTTTTTATGAGCCTGACTTTAGCAAGTTTCCAGGATTAAAATTTGGTTGGGAGGCTCTAGAAAACCCATATTGTTCTCCAATTGTTTTGAATGCTGCAAACGAAATTGCTGTTGATGCTTTTTTAAAAAATAAAATAAAATTTACTGAAATATATAATATTGTAGAAAAAACATTAAACTTTTATAGTCCTTCAAAACCAAAAAATATAGGTGATGTCATAGAAATTGATAAAATATCAAGATTAAATTCAATAAACTTTGTTAATATGGTATAATTTTATGTTGGAAAATAGTTTTTTTGCTTCACTAATTGGGTTTTTTATCGTTTTAACCCCGTTGATTTTTTTTCATGAGCTTGGCCATTATTATGCAGCTATTAGGTGTGGCGTTAAAGTAGATTCTTTTTCAATAGGATTTGGTCCAGAGTTATTTGGATATACAGATAAAAAGTCCACAAGATGGAAATTTTCTTTAATTCCCTTGGGTGGTTATGTTAAAATGAAGGGAGAACTTGTAAGGCTTTCTAATAAACCTGATACAATATCGTCAGAGAAAGATTCATTCTTACAAGCTAGTTTGTTTTCTAGATTTTTGATTGTTTTATCTGGGCCATTCGCAAATCTTTTGCTTGGATTAATTTTAATAACAGGTTTATATGTTTTTAATGGAAGATATGTTACGCCACCCATAATTAATCAAGTTATTGAAGCAACCCCGGCAAAGTTTAGTGGAATATTAAATGGAGATAAAATACTTAAAATTGATAGCAAAAAAATTAATGATTTTTCTCAAATTAAAAATATTGTTGAAAATAATCCTAAAAAATCTTTATCGTTTGAAATATTAAGGAATAATTCAATTATATATTTAGATGTTGTTCCAAAAGAATTTAAAGATAATAATTCAAACAAAATATTTGGGAGAATTGGAGTCACTGCTGTTCCACCTAGACTAGAAATACTACCATTGTTTTCAGCCTTAAAAT
>CACJJL010000014.1 GCA_902593735.1 uncultured SAR116 cluster alpha proteobacterium | reverse complement strand
CTGGAGTTTCCACCTTTTTAACATCAAAATATGAAAATTATTATTATTATGAAACTAATGAGATACCTAACAATCAAAACCTTATGCGTGAACAAGAATCTTTAAGAACACTAAGAAGTAAAAAGAGATCTGAACAAGGTAGACATGAAATTTTCTTTGGATATCCAAGTTTAATTTCAGAAGTAAAGTCTCAAAAGTCTGATTGGTCTGGGTTAATGTTAGAACCAGTTATCTTGTTTCAAATAGATTATGATATAAACGAAAATAAGTTTGTTATTAATGATAAAACACCAATAATTAATCAAAAAGCATTTAAAAGTTTTACTAAATCTAATCAAGATGAATTGATGTCTCACTTAGCAGAATTAGAATCTGAAATAGGTTTTTCTGAAGAAAATCAAGATATAGATATCGATGAAATAGCCCTAAGACTTCAATCAATAAGACCAGAATGGCCATGGGCTGAAAAGCTTAATATTCAAAAATTAAAAAAAGAAAAAATACCTATAAATGCAATTGAAAAGCCTGGCATATACAATCGAGCTGTTTTTATGCTAGGTGAAAAATCACCTTTTACCCAGGGCCTTGAGCAGGAAATTAAAGAACTTGAAAAAGTTTCATCAAAATCATTGGATGGAACAGCTTTAGATAGTTTTTTAAATCCCACTTCTAAATTTGAAAAAATGGAAGAAGTTAACTTTGAAAACCATCTTTTAGAAGTTCTTCCAATGAATTCAGAACAACGAGATGCTGTATTTAATTCTTTAAATTTACCAATCTCTATTATTACTGGACCTCCTGGCACTGGGAAATCTCAAGTGATTACTAATCTTATCTTAAATGCTGCTTGGACAGGTAAAAGAGTATTGTTCGCTAGCAAAAACAACAAAGCAGTAGATGTTGTGGAACAAAGGATTAACTCGCTTGGATCAAAGCCTATATTACTAAGAGTGGGGTCTTCAAAGGCATATCAAACTCAATTGGCAGAATATGTTTTAGACTTACTATCATCCAGCACTACAGAAGAAGAAAAAGAAGATTTTTTAAATTTCAAACAAGTATATGAAGAAATCTTAAAAAGATATAATGATTTAGATATTGAAATTAGTCGGTTTATTGATTTAAGAAATGAAGTTGATAGATCAGAGCAAATGATTCAAGAATCAAGAGATTCCCTATCTGAAAAAACGTTTAATAACTCAAAGAACTTGGATTTATTCAAATTCAAACAAGTAATCAAAGAGATTGATTCAAAATTTAAAAATACAATTAAAAACAATACAAGTTTTTTTAACAAAATTTTCTGGTCATTTGTTAAAGAAAAAAAACAAAGCGAACTAATCTCAACCATAAAAAGAAATATTCCAATATTTAATATTTTTGGTATCGACCTAGAAAAAAATTATTTTTCAGACCAAGCTGTAACTTCAATTAGTACTATTTTAACTGAGGCGCTAGATATAATAATTAAGATTGAATTAATAAATTTGTATAAATCTAAATTGAGTGAATTGCAAACACTTGAGCCTTTAGAAAAAATATATTTTAAAAAGAATAGCCTTATTAGAGAAATATCTATTTTATCATCAAAGTTATGGAAATTGTGGTTAAGGATTAAACCATCAGAAATTTCGGATGAAGAAAGACAAAAACTTAGTAAATATACAACATTATTAAAAATGATTATAGATTCTGGTTCTGAAACTGAATTTAACAAATCTATATTTTCTGAATATGCTAGAATGTTATCTGAAATTTCACATTACCTTCCTTGTTGGGCAGTTACTTCGTTATCAGCAAAAGGTAAAATTCCGTTTTCCCCGGGTATATTTGATATAGTGGTTTTTGATGAGGCTAGTCAATGCGACATAGCATCTGCTCTTCCTCTATTGTATAGAGCAAAATCTGCAGTAATAATCGGAGATCCCAAACAATTATCTCATATTACCAGTTTAAAAAAAGGCCAAGATCAAAATTTGCTTGAAAAAAATGGATTATTAGAGAAATTTTCAAATTGGTCCTATTCGTTTCAATCTCTTTTTGGACTATCTAACTCTTTAGTTAGTAATAATGATATTATTAGACTAGTTGACCACCACCGTTCTCATGCTCAAATTATTGAGTTCTCTAATCAAGAGTTTTACGAAGATAGATTAAGAGTAGCTACAAATTATGACCAATTAAAATTACTTAATGAAGAACAAACTGGGGTAAAATGGATAGATATAAAAGGTAAAGTTTTTCGTCCAGAAACAGGAGGAGCAGTAAATCAAATAGAAGCTGAAAAAGTATATCAATGCGTAAAAGATATTTTAATTAATAAAAGCTATACAGGAACCATAGGGGTTGTTTCACCATTTAGAGGGCAGGCAAATTTAATTAGAAAGTTTGTTGAAAATGATAAAGAGTTATTTCTTGCTAGCAATCAGAGTAAGTTTATATCTGACACTGTTCATAAATTTCAAGGTGATGAAAGAGACTTAATGATATTCTCACCAGTAATATCTAATAACTTTCCTCCAAGCACTATTAACTTTTTCATTGCAAATGGAAACCTATTTAATGTTGCCATTACAAGAGCAAGGGCCCAGCTTATTATAGTTGGGGACTTGAAATATTGTTTAGATTGTAATGTTGGATATTTATCTAGATTTGCAAAATATGCGTCGTCTCTAAAAAAAGAAAAACAAAAAGATGAGGTTATAAATATGAAAGGTCTAACTTCTCAATACCCTGAGGTCAGTGATGCTGAATTAGTTTCAGAGTGGGAAAAATATTTTTACAAACATGCTTTTAAAAGAGGTGTTAGATTAATGCCTCAATATCAAATTGAGAAATTTACAGTAGATTTTCTTATGGTCCATAAAAATAGAAAATTAGTTATTGAGGTTGATGGCGAAAGATATCATAGAAATTGGACAGGAGAGTTGTGCAGAAGAGATCAACTCAGAAATCAAAGATTATTTGAATTAGGATATGATGTAATTAGGTTTTGGGTTTATGAAATTAGAGATGATTTAGATGGATGTTTTCAAAAATTAAAGAATTGGCAGTTGGAAAGAGGATAAATATTTGTTTAAATAATATTTAAAATATGTCCCAAAAATCATAAATAAAACACTAAAATGTCTAATTGATTATCTTTAATAGTAAGATGAGTGCAAATTCTGGTATAAAATGGACTGATGAGACTTTTGATTTCTGTGTGAAGCTACTTTTTGATTTAGCCGATATCATGGGAATAACATACGAAGAAATAAATGTATGGTTATTTTGCGTAATTTGGCCGATTCTAACACTAATTATGTTTGCTGAAATATTACGACTTAGGCATAAGAAAAATGATAAAAATGGCAACAGGTTGTATTAAACCATGTTAATCATAATATCATTTTTACTGAATATTTTTCTGATATGTTATTTTGTTTTATTTACGGTTACTGGAATATATGACCAATTCCAACCTTCTGACCCTGCTACTAAAATTTTCTTTAATGTCGATTTATTAGAATTACTTCTACTTATAATTTTTTGTCTTTTTTTACCTATTATTAATATGAGGTTAATATATGAGAATTATTCTTTTAATCGTTAGCTTTATTGTAATAATCTTCACTTTTACTACATTTTACATCGGTATTTATGATGAAATTTATCAAGAACTAGAAAAAAACAAATTATGGTTTTCGGATGGTTCGTTTGACATTAGTTTAGGTTTATTAATGTTGTCTATATTTTGTTTAATATATATTTTCAAAAATTTTTCAAAAAAATCAAAATTAAATCAGTTTGATAAAAATTATCATTCAGATGATCAATATAAAATGGAGTTAATAAAGCATAATAAAAATTATAGATGATTTTACATTTAATCTATGTGCTTTGAAATTAAATCAATAAATATTAAACCATATTTTTTTAATTTTGCTGGCCCTACTCCGTCTATTTTAAGCATATCAATCTCATTTTTTGGTCTTCTTTGTGACATTTGAATTAGTGTACTATCGTGAAATATAGTAAATGCAGGGAGATTTTGTTTTTTTGCAATGTCTAGTCTTAATGACTTTAGGTTGTTTAACAAACCACTATCACCGTTTGTTAGATCTCTATTTACATATTTTGGAGCTTTAGTATTTTCTTTTATTGATTTTATAGGAATATCTTTATACATAAATTTATTTTTATTTTTTAAAACATCAACACCTGTATTAGTAATTTGAATTGCACCATATTTCTGAAAATTTATTTTTAAGTGCCCATAAGCTAGCATCTGTCTTAGAAATGATTGCCAAAATTCCTTAGATTTATCATTTCCTATTCCATACACAGAAAGTTTTTGATGACCCTTATCATATACTTTTTTATCTTCTGATCCCCTAAGTACATTAATAATATGAACCTGACCAAAAAACTGACCAGTTCGATATATTGTGGAAAGAAGTTTTTGAGCCAATATTGTACCATCAATTAGTGCTGGTGGGTTAAGGCAGTTATCGCAATTATTACAATTTTCTGACTTTTCATCAAAATATGCTAATAAAACTTTTCTACGACATTCAGGAGTTTCACAATAGGATAACAAATAGTCTAATCGTTTATTTTCATGAAACTTGAATTTTTCTTCAGAATTGTTTTCATCAATCATTCTTCTTCTAATAACTAAGTCATCTAATCCATAAATTAACAATGTATCGGATGCTTTACCATCCCGTCCTGCTCTACCTATTTCTTGAGAATAAGCTTCAACGCTCCCTGGAAGATTTAAATGAATAACGAACCTAATATCTGGTTTATCAATGCCCATTCCAAATGCAATTGTGGCTACAACTATGTGTGCTTGATCAGTCATAAATTTGTTTTGTACATTTTTTCTTACTTGACCATCCAATCCTGCATGGTAGGTACTAGCATTGAAGCCTTTATCAATTAAAAATGAAGTGACTTCCTCAGTTTTTTTCTTTGATAAACAATAAATTATTCCTGATTGTGTTTTTCTTGGATTTAGATATTCAATTAACTGAGTTTTCCAATTTGTTTTTTGACTTATTGAAAGGCTTAAATTGGGCCTGTCTAGGCTTGTAATAAATACTTTAACATTTTTATTGAATATCTTTTCAAGAATATCCAATCTAGTCGTTTTGTCTGCTGTTGCAGTAAACCCAATAATGTTACTTTTTGGAAACAATAACTTTAATTTTGATAATTCATTATAATCGGGTCTAAAATTATGCCCCCATTTAGATACACAGTGTATTTCATCAATGACAAACAATCCTATATCAATGTTTTGTAATTCATTAATAATTTTTTCTGTCATAAGCCTCTCTGGAGACATATAAATAATTTTTGCTTTCTCATTTTTGAAGTTTTCCCAAGATGTAATTCTTTCACTATAGGATAAATCAGAATGAATTTTCTCTGCTTGAATCCCACACTCTTTTAATGCTGAAACCTGGTCATCCATTAGTGAAATTAGAGGTGAAATAACTATTGTTTTCTTTGAAGAAATAATTGCTGGTATTTGATAGCACAATGATTTACCTGCACCAGTAGGCATAATAGCAAGGGTATGATTTTTAGAGAGAACACTCTCTATAATGTATTTTTGCTCATATTTGTATGTGGAGTAGCCAAAAGTGTCACGTAGTACGTCAAAAGCTTTAGTATTCAATTCTTTTATATTCATAGGAAAAGTTTAATATTTTTAATTTAAAATTTATATTTAAAAATCAATAAATTTTAAAAGATTGACTTGTAATCAAAGTAGGGAAATATTAAATATAAACAAGGTTTTTAATTACCAACTTGTACGCCTTGGCATCCCGCCTAAAGTACTAAAGCGGAGGCTTCAATGAAATATACTATAAAAAAGTTTAAAAAAGATGATTTTATCTTCAAAGATGGATTTGTCATTTATTCCCCTAAAAAAAACCTTCAAGATTACATAAAACATAGAGAAAAAATAGATAATAAAAAAATTTATTTTTAGAACCTATAGCAGATCAAAAGACATCTACGGAGGAAATTTATCATAGACTTGTAAATATTCTCATCAAAAATGGTTGGAAAATTAAAGGTGATAAAAAAGACAGTAATTGAATTGCCAAGGAATGTGTGTGTTCCATTAAAATATGAAATCCCCTTACCCAGGCAAAGAGTGTTTTATCTTGGAATTGTATATACTGGACCTGCTATGTGCCAGGAAGTCACAAGACTTTACTTAAAACGTCATGGTAAAAAAATGGAACTCGAAAATGGTCACTTATTACATATGAAAAATATGATGAGTATAATCAACGAGAATATTCAATTGAACTAGATAATTGTCAAGAGGATGATGTCCCTAAAATGTTGTGTCAATATTTCATTGGAGAACATAAAAATTTTAATGATCTAAAGATGTTTGGATGGAATGGAAAAACAAATCAAAATGCAGAGATAATTAAATTAAGAGAAGATTAACTTTGATTTTGATATAAGCTTTCTATTTTAGATCGAAAAGCATCGTCAACTGTAAAGTAGTGACCGTTTTCCTCATGAATGGATGTACCAGATGGGTGATACTCTTGAATATGCAGATAAAAAGAATCTATGTCTGTAATGACATAATCATAACCATTATTATCTTTTATTTTGGATACACTCATTTCACATCCTTTCGAGAGAATTAATTGTCATACATTTTTTTATAACACTAAAAATTATTGAACAGTAATTAGCTTTTCCAGAAAACTTTATTGCATCTGCAAGTGTTTTGTCTTCTTTTATAAAATGCAATGCAGAAAAAATAACATTATATATATATCCATCTGGTTTTAAATCAGCCTTCTGTAATTTAATCCAACTATCTTTTAGGTCTTTATTATTGGAAACAAGATTTTTAGCGTCATAAAAACTTTTACTCCAAATCTTCTTCATAAAGTGCCTTTACGTATGCACAATTAATTAAGGTTCTTGGTTGTTGGCTTTTGATTTGAGTAAATTAAATATTTCAAACTATATATGACTTCACTATTATGATTTGTATAAATTGAGAAAAATTTTAAATCACATTATTGGTTAATAACTGTACGAAGAAATTTAAAAACGGGAAAATGCATAGGAAGGGCAGTTATTTTTTCCAGATGACGAAAACTATGTTGATGATTTTGAAAATGGTAATTTTCATGGGGATGGTAAACTCACCCATAAAAATGATAAAATTTTAACTGGAATTTGGAAAAAAGAAATAAAATTAATAAAGTAATTTAAATCTAGAAATCTGGCTTTCCAAAAGATAACTTTTTAATGATTTTAAAGAATCTTGAATCGGTGAAATTCATAAGATAACAAAAAGCAACAATATTTTTACGTTACTTAAATTTAATGAAAGGAAAAGATGACATTAGTAGAAAACCCTCTAACTCGCTTAATGTTTATATGAATTACAAAAATTTAAATTTAGAGCTTGTAAAAAATTATTACTAAGATTTAAATTCAGAAATTTGGTCGATAATTAAATCTGGAAAATTATTTTTTGGTATATTAATTTTCTTCTTACTATCTTGGCCATCAACTCTGTAATATTGATTATATTTTCTACTGACAGAAAGCCATTCTGTTTCTAGAAAGTTTTCATCTAACAATTTTTTTAAATTATCATAAGTTAACAAAACTACTCCATCATTTCCTGCAATTAATAACACATATGTATTTTTGCATTCATTATACATTTTATTTATCTCTTCCTGATGCTGTTTGATAAATGTATATCTCCAGGGCGAAATTCTTTTATTTGAAATTTTTATATAAACTCCAATTTTAAAGTGACTTTTATTTGTTTTAAATAATGAGAATTTATAATTAGATTTTTGATCAATAAAGTTTAGATAAAAAGACGATTTACTTTCTCCCTTTGAGATTGAACAAAATATATCATGACCATTTTTAATTGAAATTTCTTCCAATAAATCTAAAATCACAGCACCATTTAATTTATTTTCGTTAGTTAAAATCATAAGAGGTATATAATTATGTCAGAACTAAATGATATTATAAAACTAGTAGATCAACCAAGTAAAGATACTTTTGGTGATCGAATAAAGTTTTTGAAAAATAAAGGTATGGATACTTCAATTATTGAAAAAGGAGTAGTTAAGGCAGAAGATGCAATTAATAGAGAAGTTAAATCTTTTGTAATATACGGTGAACCTCAATCTGGAAAAACAGAAGTTATGATTGCTCTGACATGTAAACTCGTAGATATGGGGTTTCAAACTATTTTTGTTGTGATGAACGACAATTCAGAATTAGAAACTCAAAACTTTTACAGATTTCAACAATCTCAACAACTTAACCCTTCTCCCAAAAGAGACTTTGAACTACAGCAACTTGAGAAATCACAATTAAAACAAGAAAAACAAAGAATTATTTTTTGCAGAAAAAACTCTATAAATTTACAAAAGCTTATAGAAAATTGTAGATATATGAAAAAAAGAATTATAATTGACGATGAAGCAGACTTTGCATCAGTTGATACAAAAATTAATAAACCTGGTGAAGCATCAACTATAAATAAATGGCTTAATAAGCTTGGAAAATTGGATGAAGATGGGCACTATATTGGTGTTACTGCTACACCTGGTAGATTAGATCTTAATAATACATTTAAAAACAATGCAAATGAATGGATTTATTTAGATGCTCATAAAAAATATGTTGGAAGATCATTTTTCTTTCCAATGAACGATAAAGAATCCCAATATAATCTAAAATTACTCCCTGATGAGGGAGATCAACCAAAATATTTGAGAGATGCTATTTTAAGATTTCTATTAAGATCTACACACCAAAATTTTAGTAATCATAATGACCCTCAATGTTTTTCTATGCTTATACATACCGCAGGAAAAATGAATGACCATTTAGAAGATAAAAAAATTGTTGATAAAACTTTTGAACTTTTATCAGACCCAAGAGGAAATGGTTATAAGTTATTAGAAAATTTAATTGATGAAGCAAGAAAATTATTTCCAGATAATAGTTATAGAGAAAAAATTATTCCTTTTATTTTAAAAAATATTGAAAGAAACCAAGTTGTTGTAATCAACAGTAAAAACGACAGAGCAAACGTTGAAAGAGCTTGTAAACCAAATGTACTTTTCACATTCGCAATTGGAGGGAATATTGTATCTAGAGGATTAACATTTGAAAATTTGCTTACTTTTTTCTTTTCAAGATCCGTCAAAGGAAAGTTACAGCAAAATACATATATTCAAAGAGCTAGAATGTTTGGAACAAGACCATATGTAAAAGATTTTGAGTTAACAATACCTCAGTCTCTTTATGAAAATTGGGCTGATTGTTTTCAAGATCATGAACTATCAGTTAGATTAGGCAAAAGTGGCAATCTTGTTCATATTGAAAGAAGTACCAACAGAGCATCTGATAACGCATCTATAGATAGAAACAATATTGTAATTGGAAGAGGTGAAAGGGAGATTGGTGAAATTTTTGATTTAACTGAAGAATTTGAAAAATTTTTATTAAATTCCTCAGGTTCAGTCATTGACATAATTGAAGAAGCTTACAAAAATAAATTCATAACAGAAAGACACTTTGCTAGAGAAATTTTAGAGTTTATTAGAGAAACATCAAAAAATTTGCAAAATGACACTACTCTTGTTTTACTAAAACCAATAGGAGCTCATCATCCTAAAATACAAAATATTAAACAATATAGGGATGGAGATGAAGAGACTATTACAAGAGCAAAAGGCGGGATCATACAAGCAATCATAAATAAAAGAAATGATTATAAAAATAAAATTCATTATGTTTTACCTATAAAAAATAATAACAATAAAGCTAGATTTTTATATAGACAATCACTAGGTCAAACAATCTTAGCGAACATAAATAATATGAAAAAAAAGTAAGTAGTTAATATAAAGTTTACTGATCAAATGTTATCTAATTTGTAGACTGAAAAACTATATTAATCTATAAAATAAAAGGAATTAGATGATTAAAATTGAATAACGATAAGTTTATCCTTTTTACTAGTTCAACAAATGTGTTATTTACAACAAAATATGAATTTCAAAGATTTTAAAAATGACAGAAGATTACAAAGTAGATCCAAGAAAGATACACATAGATCAACGTAAAAAAGATACAAGACGTGAAGCGTGGGATAGAGACCATATGCCAGCAGATTGGAAAAAGACTATGCCAAAAACAAATAAACAAATATCAAATGCGGCACCAGTATTTGTATTTGCTTTTTTCTATATTTGCATATTAATAATGATTGATTCAGTAAAATAGTATCTTGCCTGTAAAATCTATTAAAAACTTACCAAATACCAAACAAGACAGAATGAAATTTTTTTATTGAAATATAAATAATTAATAAATAACATGTATCATATTGAAACTTAACTAATTTGTAATTTTAGTCAGTTAAATTTTATTTAAAATATGACTAGAAACTTATTGTTAGAAACAAAAAATGAATAAATTTGAGATTAAAATATGCAAAAATTAATATATGATACTTGGAATATTGTTATGAATCACAACAAAAATCCACTTAAGAATATCCCAGATACTTATGTAAGGCATATGATAATGCAGGTATTAGCATGGATGTGGTGCATTGTTTTTTCTATGTATTTTACAAGCATGTGGATTTTTGGGATTACAACAATTGCACATATGATTTTATTAAGTGCGGTTGCGGTTACTGTAATAACTTTTGAAACTGCAAAGAGAAAACCCAAATTTTTTGGAAGTTACTACACACCTAGTAGAAGTCGTGCCATTTACGTTGATGGAAAAAGAATAGAATTAGACCATAATGACAAGGGTGGAGAGCACGAATAAATTGAAATTTTATATATGATTTAATAAAAATCCTTATTAGTTTCTTTTATAAACAAAAATGCAATCAAAAATAATTAATATTAAGAATAAAAGACTTAAAGTATTAGGTAACACTCTAGATATTAATTAATAATAAAATAAAAAAAAATTAAAGTATTTTAAAAAAGTATAACAAAGTTTAACTGATTACTCTAAAGAACATTTTAAAAACAGATTTGTGCACATATCATTAGAATAGCAATTAATGCGGTGGCTACCAACTCATAAAAAAAACCAAATATAATTTTATTATTTTCTCTAAACATAAATAGAATTTAATTTCAATATTGCTTTAAAAGTTAGTATATTAATTATATGTAAAATCCTTATAATTTATTACAAACCAAAATGGAATGATAGTTATGAAAGAACCTAAATTTAAACCCGCGCTTATTATTAAAAACATAGAAAAGGTTTTACTTGGAATAATAGCTGTTTTAACAGTAATAGCAGTTTTACAAGAAATATATTCTATATATGTTAATGGTAAAGTACAACTTGCTGACTTACTATTACTATTCATTTACACAGAGGTTTTAGGAATGATAGGGATTTTTTATGTTAGTAATAAAATTCCAATTACTTTGCCATTATTCATCGCTATGACAGCTATAGCTAGGCTAATAATACTGCAAGGAAAGGGTATGGACCCAATAATACTTCTTTATGAAGCTGGTGCTATACTTATAATAGCATTGGCTTGTTTAGCGATTAGATTTAAACCCTTAAACACCTATATATATCAATCTGAGGACGATAATTCATCTAATACATAAAAAATATTAAAAAATATGAGACTGAAGATAAAGAAACTGTTACAACAGCAAGAGGTGGTGTCGTTCAAGCAATCATAAATAAAGAGATAATTATAAAAATAGAATTCATTACATTTTACCGATAAAAAATAATTACAATAAAGCTAGATGTTTATATAACAGTGACTGAGTGGGATAATTTTATAAAATATTAATAAAACGAAAAAATAAAGTGTAGTTAAAACTTGCTCATAAACCTTGGAAAAGCCTTATTCTTTTTTAACTTAAAACTTGTTTCTATTAAAAATTGAGTTTCTAATGCTTTTGAAATGTTAATTGTTAGATTCATATTTATCATTATTGCCATATATGAATTAAATAATTACCTAACTTTAAATAACATAACTCCGAAGAGATTTTCCTTATCTGTCCAGGTCAAAATTTTATCTAAACCAGCTACTGAGGCCAATTCCGTGAACTCCTGGATATGATATTTATATGAATTTTCTGTGTGAATTGTTTCTCCAGCTGCAAAGAAAAATTTTTCTTGACCTATATTAACAATCTGATCAATGCAACTTTCAAGATGCATTTCTATTCTACCTTCGAAAGTGTTAAAGCGAACAATGTGACGAAACAAATTTTTATTAAAATTAGCACCTAATTCTTGATTTATTCGAGAGAGAAGATTTTTATTAAAAGCTTCTGTGATACCAGTACTGTCATCATATGCCTTAAGCAAGCGTTCATAATCTTTTTTTAAATCAACACCTATTAGCAATTTTCCATTTTTACCAATAGTTTTGCAAATTGAGTGTAAAAACGTTATTGCATTTGCTGGTTCAAAATTGCCTATAGTTGAACCTGGGAAAAATGCGACTTTTGACTTTGTCTTTCGTTGGAAATTTGGTAATTTCACTACAGAAGTGAAATCAGTTGCAACTGTTAAAACTTCAAGCTCAGGATAGGCCTTACGTATAATGTTAGCAGATTCTTGCAACTGCTCTTTGGAAATATCAATGGCACAAAGTGAAACTGGATCTTTTAATGAGTCTAATAATATACGTACTTTTTCAAGTGCTCCCGACCCGTATTCAATAAGTGTTACCTCTGACCCAAGATATTTTACAATTTCATTAGCATTATTTTTAAGAATACTTACTTCTGTTCTTGTTGGATAATAATCCTCAAGTTCGCAAATTTTTTTGAATAGATCTGCACCTTCACAATTATAAAGATATTTTGATGATATATGTTTAGGAATTGAACCTAATCCTGTAATAACATCATTTAAGAATATATCCTTATTGCGATTATCATTAGAGTGGAGGCCTGAAGTTGTAAAAGATTTGTCTCTAGCTAAACGTATTCCAGAAAATTGCCACCTAGCTGATGGAGGGAAAAAGTTGCGATATGAGGCCCTGATATGATCTGAAGGAGTAGCACAAGACCCACCTCGTAAAACCATCTGGCCAGACATAAACTTTCCATTATATTCGCCTACTGCACCATCAACAATTTGATATCCTGGATAAGCACTGAATGAACTTTGGGTCCATTCCCACACATCTCCATAAATTTGTGTATCACCATCTTTAGCTGAAGGTTGTGGATCAAATATATAAGAATCAGCAAAATGTCCAACTATATCAAATGATTTAGCAATAATTTCCCACTCAGATTCTCTCGGTAATCTGGCATTTGACCATCGAGCAAATGCATCAGCTTCATAATAACTAACATGGCAAACTGGAGCGTTTGGATTTAATGGAATTAATCCGCTCATTGTATAATAAAACCAAGTACCATTAGCATTTTTAAGCCAATACATTGGAGATTCCCAATTTTCTTTTTGACATAAAGCCCAACCATCAGATAACCAATACTCAGCCTTCTTATAACCTCCATTTTCAATAAAATCTATGTATTCGCGATTTGATACTGGGTATTTTGATAAGCAAAATGGTTCTAGCCAAATTTTATGTCTTGGACCTTCAGCATCAAAAATAAAGTCTTTTCCAGAATATCCAATTTCAACTAATCCTCCAGGGTGATCTATCCATTTTGTTTCATTTTTACTTAATCCCCTTATGGGAATATGTTTCTTATATGCTGGATATAATGGATTTCTTGAAAGAGCGTGTTTTATGTCTGTTATTAAAAGTTCTTGATGTTGTTGCTCATGATGAATACCAAGCTCTATCAATTTTAATACATCAAATGTTGGTTTAATTTGAAGGTATTCTTTAATTTTAGTATCAATATAATTTCTATATTCATATATCTCAGAAGATGAAGGACGAGTTATCATCCCTCTTTCAGGCCTAGCATGGCGATCACCTACTTTATTATAATACGAATTAAATAAAAAATTATAGTCAGGGTGAAATTCTTTATAATTTGTTATAAATTGTTTAAGAATGAAAGTCTCAAAGAACCAAGTGGTATGAGCTAAATGCCATTTAGTTGGACTCGCATCGGGCATTGATTGAATACATTGATCTGCTTCACTTAATGGAGCAGATAGATTTAATGTTTGATTACGAACCTTATCATATGAATTTACTATTTGTTCATTTATAGTTATGTGCTTGTAATTTGAAATTGATTTAAAAATAATAATTCTCTGTGATGCTTATCTAAATAATACTTATAATAAAGTTGTTTGCAATTGTTAAATCATATATAAATTTTAAAAACTAAAAATCTAATAGATATATACCACCAGTTATATATTTGTTTTTTTCTTTACGGAGTGGTTGGGTTTCAAAGTGTTGGATTTTATAATCAAATTTTTTACATAAACTTTCAATGTATTTTTTTGAATGTGAAAATCGTCCTGTTTGTTCAAGAAAAAAATCGTTTCCATCACGATGTTCTGTAGAAAAGGCAAATTTACCACTTGTTTTATTTCTAGTTTTAATTAATCGAAATACTTCTGACAAATCTCCAATGTAAATAAATACATCAGTAGCTATAAAATAATCAAAACTAGAACTCATATTTGATAAGTAGTTTATTATATCTTGCTTGACTAATTTGTTATACAAATTTTTTTCTCTAGCTTTATCAAGCATATTTTCTGATAAATCTACACCTTCAAGATACCTACACATTGTTTTAATCTCAACACCTAACAATCCAGTGCCGCATCCTAAATCTACTATTGAACCTAATGAATCAAATTTATTATATTTCATAATAATTTCTGTAATACTTATTGGAATTTTATATTTTAGATTGTATTTAAGCGAATTTTCAAAATTAGCAGCGTAATTATCAAATAATCCTTCGATGTATTCTCGAGGAGCAGTTTTAGTTTTTTTTCCTGTAAGTGCATTCAACATATGCTGTGCAGATTGGTAGTTTGGCTTTAAGGTAATAGCTTTCAAAAAACTAGCCTTAGCTTCTTCTAATTTTCCTAATTCTTTCAAAGTATTCCCCAAATTATTGTATACTTCAACAAAGTCTGGGTTTGAAACTATTGCTTTATTATAACTTGCTTCGGCTTCTTCCAATTTGCCTATTGACTTAAGTATTACACCTAAGTTATTGTAAGCCTCGGTAAAGTTAGGTCTCAAATTAACAGCTTTCTTTAAACTTGCAACTGCTGCCTCTAACTTACCTAGTTTCTTTAGTGTCATACCTAATTGGCTATGGGCTTCAGCAAAGTTAGGTTCTAAAATTATTGCTTTTGTGTAACTTGCTTCAGCCTCTCTTAGTTTACCAATTGCTTTCAAGGTGTTACCTAAATTACTATGAGCTTCGGGATAGTTATACTTTAAAGTGATTGCTCTTTTATAGCTAACTTCAGCTTCTGCTAATCTATTAAGTTCTTGAAAAACCACACCTAAGTTATTGTGAACTTCTGCAAAATTAGGTTTCAAAAATATTGCTTTTTTATAGCTAGTTTCTGCCTCTTCTAGTCTACCTAATTCTTTAAGTGTATTTCCAAGGTTACAATGAGCTTCTACATCTTGAGGTGATAAAGCAACTGCTTTTTGGTTTGCTGTTACCGCATCAACTTTCTTACCAGTTTGTCCAAAGGCTATACCTAATAATTTCCAGCCAAAAGAATGATGCGGATATTTATTTGTTATAGATAAGGCAACCTTTTCTGCTTCAAAAAATCGTTTATTCTTGTAATGATTTAAAAAATTATTTAAATGATGCTGAAATATAGAAATGCCCCATATTTATTATTCCATTTTATTCATTTGAATGGTTAATGTTTTATAGAATAATAATTATTCAGTCTACAATTTAGTCTAACAATAATTTTATGCAAGACATTACCCTAAAATAAAATGATTTTTATCTAACAATTTTGATAACTCTGATTGATACAAATTTTATAAAGCTTAAATACTTCTTGAACTTGCAGTTTTGATAAAACTTTATTTAATTTATCTGTTTGAATTTTTGTGTCTTTTCCACCAATTGACCTTGCTAAGTTAAACCACATGTAAGTATTTACTTATTTTTGGTAAACCCATCTCCGTTCTTGTACATTCTACCTAGGTTGAATTGAGGGGCGCAAAACCTTGTTTTGCTGCAAGATTATACCATTTAACAGATTCTTTATTATCTTATGAAATTCCATCTTAATAATGATATATTAATCCTTAATTAAATTGTGCTATTTTATCGCCTTTAGGAATAATACAGTTTTCTTTTTTATTTTACTGAAACAATTATCATATATAAAAAAAGTGTTCATTGTAAATCTTATATGTAATATAAGGAACTAAATTATTAGTTAACTAATTTATTTTCTTGCGGAAACAAAATTCAGACATGCTTTATATGTGATTTCGTCATTTTTTTTTCTTTTTTTAGATAATTTCATCATTTCATTTTTAATAATTAACATCTTTTCACTAGATAAATTTTGTTCAGATAGAATTCTTGCTCTTGGCCCAATATCTAAAAGGATTGATGCGTTATCTTCAAAACTATCTTTAGTCGAAATTAAAGAATAAATCTTGTCAATCTTTATATTTTGAAATCCAGCAAATTCGAGTATTTCTCTAATATACTTCTCATCATAAAATGCAAAAGGACCAGGTTCTTTTGTCATTATTGGAAAATCTTCGTTAGTAAATTTTGTTATAATGTCCATACCTTCAGTAAAAAATTCGTTCTCCATCATATTTGTCCAACAAACAAAATTTAATGAGCCATTTATTTGCATACAGGAATATATGTTTTGGAAAGCTTCGAATGGATTTTCAAAAAACATAACACCAAACCTAGATATAACTTTATTAAAGTAATTTTTTTTAAATGGATAATTTTGTACATCACAATTTATAAAATCAATTATATCTATATTTGAAAATTTACTTTTTGCATGATCTAAGAGAGTTTCAGAGATGTCCGCTCCAACAACATGGCCTTTATTGTTTAATAATTTAGATGCTTGAAATGTTGTTTCACCACCTCCACAACCTACATCTAAAATTTTTTCTGAGTCTTTAATATTTGCTTTAGAAAAAAGTTCATTTGTTATAACGGAAAATCTTTCATTCATTGCTTCATCGTATTTTACCCACTTAGGACCACTTTTTTCATTCCAATATTCGGATTGTTCTGTGTTTATTATATTTGGATTCATATTAGTAGCCTATTGATAAATAAAATTAATTTTATATTTTATATTATAATTAAATATTATTAACAAAAATTTTAATAAATCTTTATCTCTATTTTTTTGTTAAAATTTATATATCTAATTTATTTAAAGATCAAATTTCATAAGTATTATAAATGACTAATTCTGTTATTTATGTAAGTACTTGTGCTTGATGTGAAGTTAAATATGAGGCAAAAGGAGAACCACAAGTTTTAGCAGTTTGTCATTGTAGATACTGTCAATTAAGATTTGGCAACGCTTTTGGTAAACTTGTATATTTTAATGAAGAAAATTACAAGTTTGTTATGGCAAATGTAGTGTGTATAATTTTATTAGTGAAAGTGGTTGCCATTGGTCTAATAAATTTTGCAAAATATGCTCAACAATATTAACATTGCTTTTGGAAGTTAAGCAAGGTCATGTTGATGTTGGAGATGGGATATTTGATCCTCTCACTTTATTAGTAAGATATAGTGACTGAAGTTATTTCAAGAGCCAAAGCATACTTTATTAAACATATACCTGCTAAAAGAAAATCTAAAACTATTAATTATTATTCACCAAAAATTATTTAAAACATAGAAAAAAAAATATTAAAATAATTCTTAAATTTTTATAATTTTTTACATTTACCACGACTACCAATTGGCCCTTCCAGAATTTCACCTGCACCCATCATAGCTGATGAATATAAATATTCCTTCCTTCGATCATTAAGAGATAAAGTCAGCATGTATCCGCCATAATAATCTTTATTGATGTAGTATGATACGATTGTCAGACTACCATCAAGATTTTTTCTTTTATCAACTATTTTATATATTCGTTTAATTTCACCTGACTGGTAAATAATTTCTTTGTTATTTGGTTTAATTTTGAAGTCTTCTATTAACCTTTGATCTTTGTAAGAGTATAGATTATCCAGTAAATCGAGGCCTAACCCAACTTTTGAAGTACAATTAAATATTATAGTGTCATTACTAAGTGCAGGACCCCAAAATAAAATTAAAATAATTATAAAGTATTTCTTCATGTAACATTCATACTAAAATGGAGTTCTTATATTAAGTTTATCACATGTCACATAAACAAAAAAGAGTTCTAATTTGTTGTGCTATATTGTTTTGGGGATTGTTTATTTTGAAAGATTATTTGTAAAATTGTAAGAGATTGCAAGACTAAGTTGAAATCAAGCATTTATTAATTCAATTTAAAGTTTATTTATTTATTGCTGTCCATCACTTTAAGTAATTGTAATTCTTTTCCTGCTATTTCTCTTAATTTAAGTTCATTGCCATGTGGGTCCATATTTTCATATTTTGTAAGACACTCACGAGCTGTAATATCTTTCCATATTTCCTTCTTACCATTTGGATATGATATCTCATAAACACGTTTTGTTTTATCCCACGACTTAGGGCGACCTTCATTCATTTCATGTTTCATTCATTAACCTTATTTTGAATAAGTTTTATTTCAAATTACAGTAATAATTTTTTGCCATATAATCTCTTTTAAAAGGAATTCCAGTTACAAATTCTTTCCAAAGATGTTGATTTTTTTCAGCCCAGTTATTAAAGCCCATAATTAGTTTGTTTTCACTTTCAACTTGTTCATTAGCATACCAAGATGATAAACCTATTAAAATATTTTTTGACTCATCATTAGCATTTTTATAATACCACTTTAATGATTGACATAAGTTATATCCTGTATTAACTACCCCAATTAAGGTAGTTTTACATAACATCGCTTTAACTTGATCAGATTGAGAAAGTTTACCAAAATTAAAATCCACAGCCTGATATGGTTTACATTGATAATAAAGCGAACCAATTTCTAATGTCCTAACATTTGCTTTTGCACCAAAACTTATGCAAATAAAAATAATTAAAATCAAAATATTTTTCACGTAAAGCCCCACAAAGTTTTTATATGATTTATGTTTTCGACAATATTTCTTCTACTAAATTTTGTACTCTAAATGCCTCATCAATTGTCGCTAAATTATTTGGCTTATTATTTATTTTAAGTTCTAAATGGTCAAGTTGTGACTTTAAGCTAACAGCTCGTGGATCTTTGGGTTCTTCCCTAAGAGGAATAAAGTTGTCACCCACTGATATTGAATCTTTATAAAATTCTGCTACTTTTCTACTTTTTTTCGAGCCTTTAATTGTAAATTCCTGACGGTCAGGTTGAACTCCACCAACACTTGCTAATATATTTACTGGCAAACCATTCTTATTTTCTAGTTTAGCTAGGACAGCTGTTTCACATAAAAGTGGATCTGCTGGATAAGAAGTATGGGCCCAAATTACTTTAAGAGGACCTACTACACGTTCAGTAAAAAAAAGAAAATGAGATATTACTTCTCTTGTCATACCACCCTCTTTTTTGAACCTCAGCCAATCAGCTTCTTTTTGCCACTGACGTGGCCAAGAAGAATATGTAACTATAATGTCAACGCCAAGCATTTCACCCATCTCACCATTATTTTTGCTATCCAACAAATCTTTTTAAGCTATACCTGCTGCTTGTGTGAAATTAACAGCTATAGGAACATCATAATTTTGGAGTTTTTCTATAAAGTTTTTGCTATCTTGGATATTTACACCGAAAGGTTTTTCTATAAAAAGAGCTTTACCCATCTCTACTGTTTTCAAAGCATATTTTTCTCTTACAGTAGGAGGACAAGCTAAATAAACCAAATCAGCCTTTTCTATAGCTTCATCAGCATTTTTCATAATTTTAGTTTCACTATCTTGTTTTGTAGCTTTTTTACAAGCAATGGGGTTAGGGTCCCACAAATAATTAGGATTAAATTCTTGATGTTTCCTCATATGTTGAAGCATTCGAGTTCCCATTATACCTAAGCCAATAATAGCTACATTTGTAGTCATTTTATTCCTATTGATATTCAAGTTAAATCAATATTAATCTATTGTAATCTACAATTGAATTTTTTTAAAGAAAGGTCATTTCATGTCCACTATTGCACCACCTCAAAATCCAGAAACAAACCCTCGTGTCAAAGCAGTTTTTGATGATATACGTGCCACACGTAAAAGTGATTTTATTAATAATTTATGGTATTATCTAGCATTTGATGCTGAACTTCTTGAAACTACATGGCGTGATGTTAAAGAAGTAATGGCAAAACAAAGCCATCTTGATTCTCTAACAAAAGAACTAATCTATGCAGCTGTTTCTATAACCAATAGCTGTGAATATTGTATACATTCCCACACAGCTGCAGCAAGATCTAAAGGAATGACTGATAAACAATATGCTGAGTTCCTATCGATCGTATCGCTTGCTGCAAAAACAAATCATTTACTAAATGGACTAAAGGTGCCAATAGACAAAGAATTTAATCATGAGAGTAATTAATTTAAAAATTATTCCGAAAAGTGAAAGGATTTCAAAATGATTACTAGATATACAAGTCCAAAAGTGAAAGAACCAGGACCTAAGCTTTGGTCAAACTGTTTGGTGTGCGATGGTATTGCATATATAGCCGGTTTAACCTCTAGAAATGCCGATGGAGTTACAATTGATGGTAAAAATGAATACGAACAAACCAAAATAATTTTTGAAAAACATAAAGCTTTGATTGAAGCTACGGGAGGTAAGATGTCAGATTTTACCAAATTAACAATTTTTGTTACTCGCATTCAAAACAATACAGAAGTTTGGAAAGCAAGGGCTGAGTTTTTTAAAGGTAATTTTCCAGCATGTTCATTAGTAGAAGTTTCAAAATTAGCAGCACCTAATATATTTGTTGAAATTGAAGGTATTGCTCATGTTGGAAAAGGAAATTGATGAAATAAAATTTTAAAAATACTGAGTTTAGTGATAAATTAAAAAAATGAAAATTTACATTGTTATACTTTCTTCTTTAATATTGTTTGGCTGCAAAACTAATCAAAATATATCATCAATTTCAGATAGAGTATCAAACGTTTCAAATAAAGTAGTTAGTCTAGTTAAATCAGAAAAAACAGTAAAACCTTCAAATAATAAAATTTCAGATAAAAATAAAAGTGTTTCAAAGTCTGATGGAACTTCAATAAAATTTATAGAATGGAAATGTAGCACATTTTTTCTTCTAACTCCTGTTCTAAATGTTGGTTACTTTCCTAATTTCAAGTCAGGTGAAATTTCTATGGGTGCACTAATTTTAGAAACTAATGATGAAATGTATCCATCATTCCACGAGGTTAATGGTATTGATAATACATTCATGTGGGGAGGAGAAGAATTAAATAAATTTAAAATAGTTATTAAGCCAGGTAATACCGCTTATTATTATAATTTTAGTAATGCAAAAAAAGGTGAAATCAGAGATTCACAACAAACTCTTAAGTGTAAAAAAGAAACTTTTAATTTGAAAAAAGAAGAATTTCAAAATTACACTAATAGCTTTAGAAAAATTTTTAAAAAATATGGGTTTAGTATAAATTAAATTTTTACTAATAAACTACATTAAAGATACTGAATGACAAACTTAAAAACAATTATGATTTATGCAATCGGTATTTATTTACTTATCATATTGACAATGTTTATTTTTCAAAGATCTTTATTATATCTTCCCTCGAAAGAAAGCCTGGATAATTCTTACTATACTAAAACAGGACTTAAAAAAATTGAAATGACAACATCAGATGGTCTAGTCCTTTCGTCTTTATTCAAAAAACCATCTGATGATGAAAAAAGTATCATAGTAGTATTTCATGGTAACGCAGGTCATATTGGACATAGAGTTGAGAAATTCCGTCCATTTCTGAAAGAAGGATATGGATTATTCTTGGTTGAGTATAGAGGTTATGGTGAAAATTCAGGAAAACCTTCAGAGAGTGGTTTATATAAAGATGGTGAAGCAGCTTTAAACTTTTTATATAAACAAAGAATACCTCAACAAAAAACTATTTTATATGGAGAGTCTTTAGGCTGTGGATTGGCTGTAAAACTTTCCACAGAAATCTCATTCAAAGCAACAATTCTTGAAGCCCCATATACATCAATTGCTGATGTTGCTTCTCGACATTATTGGTATCTTCCTGCTAAATTATTAGTGTTAGATCGTTTTGATATATTTAGTATGATTAAAAACATTAAATCACCATTACTAGTTATTCATGGTGAGAAAGATAATGTAATTGACATAAATTTTGGGAAAAAAATTTTCAAGGCAGCACCTGACCCCAAACAAGCTATTTTTGTCAAAAATGCAGGTCACAATAATCTTTATGAATTTAATATTTACGAAAAAATTAAGCAGTTTTTAAAAGAATTAAAAAAATAAGATTATTAACTTTATTTTTCAATTTTATAGATTTATTTTAAAAAATAATTTTTGATTTGAAAGGATATATTATGTCATTTTTTACAGTATCTCACTGGGAAGCAAAAACTTGGAATAAGGAAGATGAGGCAAAAGCATCAGAAAAGTATATTCCAATGATTTTATCATTTGGTGCAACTTCGGTTAAGATGTGCAAGACGGATGAATTAAAATTCATGGTAATTACAGAATGGTCAAGTGGAGAAATAGCTAAAGAAGCCTCAGAAAAAATTGCAAATGTAAGAGCACAAGCATCAGAAGAATTTGATAATGTAATGATTAGCAGTCATGCTGGTGAGGCATTCGCATCTGGCTAATAAATTGAATTAAACATTTTGTTATCAAAATTTAGGATTTCAAATATTTTAATTTTTTATTAATTATTAGTATTATCATATATCGTCAGCTAAGAGTTAAGAGGAAATTCAATAAACATGTCTAATGCCAAATTAATCAGTTATACAATTAATGAATTTTCAACTGAAATTGAAATGGAATCATTTCTGCATCTTATGGAAAAACATGGAGATGAATTTTGTAAAAAACTGAAAAAACAGGGATTAGTCCGTTGGAAAGTTAACCAAATATGGAACAAAGGCGGATGTTTTGCTTTATCTTCGAAATTTGAATATAAAGACGAAAAAGCTTTTGAAAAAAATATAGAAGAAATCAAAAAATTTCAAAAACAACATGAGAGTTATTTTAATAAAATTAATATGCTTGACTTTAAATATTAATATTTTTTTAGAGGAATTAAATACAATGTTAATTAGATTTTGTATAAAATTTATTTGTTTTTTATCAATAACAAAACTTGCTTTTGCAGAAATTATCAATGTAAATAATGATCAAATCAAAGAATTATCAAAAATTAATATCCCAATTATTGATATAAGAAGAAGTTCTGAATGGGAGCAAACTGGGGTTGTTCCAAAAAGTATTTTACTTACATTTTTTGATAAAAACGGAGAATATAATTTTGACAAATGGTATAATGATTTGAGTTTTAAAATCAATTCAGGCAAGCCTATTATTTTGATATGTAGAACTGGCAGAAGAACAAGAATAATAGCGGAAATGATGGATAAAAAGTTCGATAATGTAATTTATAATGCCAAAAATGGTATAAAATCATGGATTAAGGCAGAGAATATAACGGTAAAACCTAATTATTAGATATTAATAGTGATTTAATTATTTTTAATAATAATTAAAGTATATTAATCACTGCGTCAAAAATAATTGCATTATTTATATTCTGTTAGATTAAACTAATTTACATTACGCTAATAAAGTCTCTTCAAATAAATTTATAAAATCTCAAAAATTTATTGAAAAATTATATAAAATCTTAAAAATTTTTAGATATTATTCAATTATTAAAAGGACCATAATACGAAATGAGATAAAGTTAATTATAATCATGGTTTCGACTTCTACTTTGCTTTTTAGAAGTGGCACTTTCTATTTATTTGCGTAATCAAAATTACAATTTTTCTAGCAAAAGTTTCAGCTAAAACTTTTTCTCTAGTTTTTCTATCTTTCGAGCATTCCTCTAAATTTTACAAATTTTTATTCCGAATCATTAGTTATTTTAATATAAATGTAATGAACTATTTGTTTCTTAACTCTTTTATAGCGCTTGCAACATCCTGATCTTGTATATTGATAGCATTTCTTTTTACTCTAAGTTCATGAGCTTTCTGTAAAACATTAGCATGAGTAAAACCAATAGGTGGATCGAATTTGTAACTAGCAAGTTCAATCAGCAACCCTAGCGGTTCTCTAAAATAAATTGAGTCCATAAATCCTCTATCTTTAATTCCTGTGTTTGCAAACCCATTTTCGTTTAAGTTTTTTTCAGCTATTCGAATAGTACTTTGACTTACCCAAAAGGCAACGTGATGAACACCTCCACATTCATAATTTAATTTATTTTTGTCTGGTGTTAAGTTTTCATTGGTAAAAACTGTTACAGTAGTGCCGTCACCACAATCAAAATATAAATGATTTGTATTTAGATCGTCTAAATTTGGTTGTTCAAAAATAAATTTCATCCCAAGTATATTTTGCCAGAAATCTACAGAAGTTTTTTTATCAGCTCCATTTAAGGTAATGTGATGTATTCCTTGAGCTTGTATTATGCTATTCATTATGTTCCTTTTGAATAATTCTTAAAATTTATAAATCACTATTAATAAACCAAATAATACAAATAGTCTCGTTTGGAATTTAAAATAAGTATTACGATTAATTCATTAAAAAATTCATGATGTAGATTTAATTAAGCAAACTTTAAAATACAACCTGATTAACAGCTTAAACCTTGATACCAATTAATTTTAGGGAATGTTCAAGTTGTTTTTTTTCATTATCGTCAAGAGTAATTGACGATCTCATGGTATCACGAGGTATTTTTTTTAAAACCTTTAAACAATATTTAATCCTAGCTGTTGCAAAACTTGGTGGATATTTACCATAAATATTCTTAGCTAGAATTAATAACATTTTGTCTAAATTGCGGGCTAAATCAAAATTTTTATTTTCAATATTTGTGATTAATTCTACAATTTTTTCGGGAATTATTGCTGCAAGACTGACCTGAGAACCATCGCTTGCATATTTAAAACATGGATAAATATGCTCGTCACCTGAAGCCATCACTAAAAATTTATGATTTATATTTTTTAAAAATTTGTAGTTCTCAATATAAGTCTTAGTATTCCAACTTCCTTCTTTAATCCCTATAATATTTTTTATTTTCATTAGTTCACCCAAAGTTTCTATTTTGTAGGAAAGGTGACCGGAGTTTACGCTCGATTGATATATAAAAATTGGTCCATCTACTGCATCTGAGATTATTTTGTGATGTTCATAAATCATTTTAGAACTAATACCCTGAGACCAAGAAAAGGGAGGAAATATCAAAATCGCACTTGCTCCATGATCAAGCATTTCTTTTGCAACATGAGCACCTTTTTCTGGATCTTCAAAATTAACGCCTGAAATTATCAATGAATCATTTTTTATACTTTCTTTTATAACATTTAAAACTTGTATTTGTTCATCAGCGCTTAAGGTAAAATTTTCGCCTGCATGACCATTTACTAATAAACCTCTTATACCTTTGACATTGGAAATTTCTTTAACATGTTTTATTAAGTTTTCTGTGTCTATAGATTTATCAGATTTAAGGGGCACAATATTAGCGGCATATATTCCTTTAAAACTATTATTCATTTATAAAAACCTTTTGATATCAAATAAACTTAAGTCAACATCTTTACCTAGAAACTTTTCAGCTAGCAATTTGCCCATGTATGGACCACTCGTATAACCTGAATGAATGGAGCCAATAACATAAGCATTTTTAAATTTTGGTAATTTTCCTATAATAGGCATTGCATCATCTGTCTCAGCTTCTAAACCCAACCATACTCTTGCAACTCTTGAGCTCTTTAGTTTAGGTACTGCATGACATGCCAGCATCATATTACCAATTAAATTTTCAGGTTTTGTTTCAGTGTAATTATCTTCAATATTTCCTTTTCCTGGCCAACCACCACCTATAAGAACTGTACCATTTTTGAATTGTTTAAGTGATAATTTCCCATTAGCAACTGTAATAACTGTATCCATAATTTTTGGCATTCTTTCACTGACTATTAATTGTTGTGGAAGACACTTTATATTAATATTGATTTGTAATAATTTTAGTGTTTTTTCTAAATGTACTCCTGTTGCCAATATTAAACTTGAAGCAAATAGTTTTTCACCATTTTTGAAAATAATTACATATTTATTTTTGCGATAATCAATTTCAGAAACATCATAATTTTCCAACATTTTGACTTTGTTTTCCTTTAAAGCTTTAGAATAAGCATGACCCGTTTGATTAGCACTTACATAACCATCCATTTCACAAAATGCTGCACATTTAATTTTTGAATTTATGTTAGAGTCAATCCTTTTGGCCTCTTTTCTAGATATTATAGTTATATCTGCTCCATACTCTTTTCGTATCTTTGACCTTTCAATCAAAAGTTTTTCTTCATCTTCTGTAAAAGCTAAACAAAGACCATTCTTCTTTTCAACATCTATATCGTTTGATAACCATTTACTTGTATTCATCCACAGCTCCCATCCTTTTTTTGCATAAGGTATTAACTGCGCCCTCGTCATATGCATTGTTAAGGTTCCAGCATTTACACCTGAAGCACCTCTACAAATAAAATTTTTATCTATAATAGTTACGTCTAAACCATTTTTAGCTAGTTCCAAACCCGTGGACCCACCATTTATACCACCACCTATTATTGCTACATCTGTTTGTGTCATTTTATAAAGGAGCCGCTTCCACTTTTGTTATTTTTTCATAATCAAAATCACCTAATACACGATCAAGTGGAACTGGCCTAATAGGGGATCGTCCGGTTAAATAACCTAAATCTTTAATTTCATAATTTAGATATTCTGCAACTACTTTTGAAGTCGCATATTGACAAGTCCTACCTTGACAAGGCCCCATACCAAGTCTTGTCCAAGATTTAATTTGGTTAATATCTTTGGCACCTTGATCGACCGCCTTTAAAATTTCTTTTTTTGTAACATCCTCACACCTGCATAAGACTGTGTCATTATCTATATTTTCAATTAAATTTTTAGGAATAGAATTTAATTTGGAAATAGCTATAGCAAAAACTTCAAATTTATCTAATTTTTTTAATATTTTGTGAGTGTATTGATTAAATTCCTTTTCTGAAATAATTTTTTCATCATATAATAACGCAGAACTAGCGAGCAATCCCTTATCACTTGCTGCCAACGCCCCAGAAATGCCTGCACCATCACCTGCTAAATAAACGCCTTTAACTGAAGATCTTAAAAATCTGTCAACTTTTGCTATCCAGCCACCCTTTTGCTCATTATAAATATGTTCAGCTCTCAGTAATCTAGTAATATCCGTACTTGGTATTAATCCGTGGCCAATGGCAACTGTTTCTGAAACTATGTTCTTTGTTTTGCCTGTCATGAAATTTTTTATTGTTACTTTTATTCCTCTATCTACTTCAACAGCTTTTTCAATTGAACTCGTGGAATAAATGGGAACTCTATTGAAAAAAATTTTAAAAATCCATTTAATACCATCCTTAAAATTCTTTGGATTTGTAATTAAGGACAAAGTGGATCTAATCCAATCTATCTTGCTACTAGTATCTACTATTGCATCAATTTTACCACCAAATTGAATTATATAATAAGCAACCAACATCAAAAGAGGTCCGTTACCTGCCAAAACAATTTTTTTACTTGGAATAAAATGATGCGCTTTAAGCATAACAGTACAAGCCGCTAGTCCTATAACTCCTGGGGTGGTCCATCCTTCAAAAGGTATAATTTTTTCATAGGTTCCAGTTGCTATAATTAATGATTTTGTTTGCCATTGTATTGTAGAAGTTTCATTAAATGCATTTACCTTAAACCCTGGAGAAACTTGCCAGACTGTATGATTAAATGCTGTTTCAATTTTGAATTTTTTGATCTCATTAGAAAACTTTTTTTGAATTTCGCTTTCTTCAAGTTTTTTTGAGATGCTTTTATAAGTTTTAGGAGGTGCTCTATAAATCTGACCACCTGAGTTAGAATTCAAGTCTACTATTAATACCTTAAGTCCTTTTTTTGCACAGTTTATAGCTGAACTCACTCCACTAGGTCCAGCTCCAATCACAATTACATCATATTTTCTATTATTTATCAAAGTCGCCAACTTTTATTTTCATTCCATCTTTAATAAAAACATTACAAGAAATAACTTTTTTATCATTGATAACCACTACACATTCTTGACAAGAGCCCATTAAACAAAACATTCCCCTACTTTGCTTTTTTTTTGGAGACAATCTTAATTTTTTTATATTATTTACAAATAAAACTACAGCAAGACATTCGCCCTCATAAGCTTCAATTTTTTTATTATTTACGTTAATATTTACTTTATTGCTTCTATTAAAATAATTTGAAACTCTTAAATCCACTTTTTAACTTCTATCTTTTAAAAAATAACTTTTAACAAACTTTTTAGAATTTTATTTTTCAATATCACAATATAGGTGTTATCGTAATAAATGTCTGCAACTTGATTAGGCAGTAATACATTATTTACACAAATATAGGCAATTAATTAATTTATTGAATAAAATTCTATCATTTTATTATAATTTATCTAACAATATTTTAATTTAATTTAAAAGGAGGCTATAATGTTTATAAAAATATTTAAAACAATTGCAACTCTATTGATTCTAATATCAATTTCTGCAGTTACACAAGCCCGTTCTTTAGACGAGATTTTAAAATCAGGAGTTCTCAAAGGCGGTGTTAATCCCGGTTTACCACCACTTGCTAAATATGATGATAAAAATAATTTAGTAGGTTTTGATGCAGATATAATGGCAAGACTAGCTGAAATGTTAGGTGTTAAATTGGAACTAGTTAAAGTTGGTTCCCCAGACAGAATACCATTTGTTGCTACTGGAAAGATTGACATCGTAATGGGTGCTCTTACAAGAAATTATAAAAGACAAAAAATTGTAGATTATACTGTACCAGTTCATACAGAGGTTTTTGGAGCACTTACAACTAGCAAAAAACCATTTGCTGCTGTAATGGATATGAATAGAGAGGATGTTAAACTTGCACAAGTTAGAGGTTCGATGCCAGCTGGATGGGCAAAGAAGAATTTAACTAAAGCAAAAATTACTTTATTCGACAATTATCCTGACGCAATGAGAGCTATTGCTCAAGGAAGAGCAGATGCTATAGTAGATGTTGTTGATTTTCTCGGTGAACACATGAATAAATATAAAGATGTAAAATGGCAAGTAGTAGATAAAGCTATTGATACATGGTATTGTGGCATTGGTGTTAAGAAAGGCAACGCATCTCTTCAACAATGGTTAAATGTTGCTCTTTATACACTTCATAGAGCAGATTTTGTTGATGAAACTTGGGAAAAATGGTTTGGAATACGACAAATTCACAGTGTACAACCACAACCTTATTTCTAATCTATTTTCAAAAATATTTTACCCTCTATTGTAATAACTAGTAGAGGGTAAAACATGGGTTATACATTAGTTTATACACAGGTTTTAGAGTTTCTTCCTTATCTTATTAAAGGTGCATGGATTAGTTTGCAAATAGCTATTTTGGCTTTTTTTGGTGGAATGTTTTTTGGCTTAATTTTAGCTACAGTCAGAACCTTTGGTAATAATATTTCAAATAAAATTGTTATCTGTTACGTTACTTTTTTTACTAATACTCCACAGCTTGTTCAAATATACTTTTTATTTTTTGCTTTACCTGAATTTGGCATTTTATTATCTCCCTATATAGCTGTTTTGCTTGGAATGACTTTAAATGCTGCAGCATATCTATGCGAAATTCAAAGGGCAGGTTTCTTGTCAATTCGGCAAAATGAATTGGATGCAGCTAAAACTTTAAATTTTAGTCTATTTCAACAAGTAAAATATGTGATTTTGCCGCATATAATGAGAGTTTTGTTTCCTCCTCTTTCTAATCATTATATAATTATGACATTAGGAACTTCAATGGCAGCCATATTTGGTGTTGAAGAGTTAACAGGAAGAGCATTCAATATCAATTCTGAAACATTTCGATCAGTGGAAATATTTTCTATAACAGCTCTTATATACATTGTTATCACTTTCATAGCTACATTTTTACTAGCAATTATAGGCAGATACTTTTTCAAAGCAAAAATAAGGATTATTCAATAATGGAAAGATTAATTGAGGAAATCCCTAATTTTTTTACAATTTGGAATGTAATTTTTTTAGCTAAAGCCATGGGTGTAACTTTTTTGCTAACTGCCATAGGTTGTTTAGTAGGTTTTAGTGTGGGCGGATTATTAGCTATTTTTAGGAAAACAAAATCTATATATTTACTCCCTCTAAGAATATTTATAGTCATTTATACTGAAATTTTTAGAAGAGTACCTTTTTTAGTATCTTTATTATTATTTTTTTATGTTTTTCAGATAATAAAAATTTCAGATGATTTATTTCTCATAGCAACAATTACTGTTTGCATAATTGCAACAGCATATATAGGTGAAATAATTAGGAGTGGTATTGAGTCAATTAATCAAACGCAGTGGGATGCTGCAACAGCAATGAATTTCACGTATTATCAAACTTTAAGGGAAGTAATATTTCCCCAAGCTTGGAAAGTTATCCTTCCTCCAGCCTTTGGATTTTTTATAATGTTTATTAAAGATACTGCTCTTGCATCACAGATTGGAGTAATGGAGCTTACATTTGCAGCCAAAATACTTAATAATAAAGGTTTTTCTCCTTTATTATCATTTGGAACAATTTTAATTTTATATTTTATTCTTTCATTTCCTTTAGATAGATTTGGAAAGTATATGGAGAGAAAACTTGCCTCAAATAAAAATTAAATCAATTAATGCTTTTTACGAAAAACTTCATGTACTAAAAAATATTGAACTAAATGTAAGTAAAGGTGAGATTGTCAGTTTAATTGGCCCATCTGGATCTGGTAAAAGTAGTCTTTTAAAGATGCTAGTTGGACTATTAATTCCAAAATCTGGTAAAATTTATTTGAATGAAAACCTAGTTAACTTCAAGAATCAATCAGACCTAAGAACTATTCGAGAACAAATAGCAATTGTTTTTCAGCAATATAATTTATTTCAAAATATGAATGTCTTAAAAAATGTTTGTATTGCACCTACTAAAATCCAAAAAAGAGACCCCAAAGAAGTTAATGAACAGGCCCTTAACCTACTTGAGAAAGTAGGATTAAAAGATAAATTAAAATCTTATCCAGACGAACTTTCGGGAGGACAACAACAAAGAGTTGCTATTGCTAGAGCATTATGTTTAAACCCACAAATTTTACTTTTAGACGAAATTACATCAGCATTAGACCCAGAGTTAGTAAAGGAAGTCTTGGATTCAATAAGATTACTAGCATCTGAAGGTATGACTATGTTGATAGTTTCTCATGAAATGAATTTTGTTAAAGAAGTTTCTAGCAGAGTGGTTTTCATGGATGAAGGATCAATTATAGAAATAAATAATCCAAGAAATATTTTTGAAAAGCCAAAAGAAAAAAGAACATTAGATTTTGTTAGTAAAATACTTAAAGAAAAATAATGTTATCATTTCTTGAAAATTCTGTAGACAACCATATTCATTGTTGCCCCCACATAAATAAGAGAAGTACCAATATATTTGAAGTTGTTGAGCATGCTGAAAATAATAAAATGTATGCTATAGGGCTTATGGACAATTTTTCTAATACATCAGGTTATGCATCACTAATAAGAAAACATTTTCCAAATTTAAATTTAAAAATTTTTGGTGGTCTCATTATGGAACCTCCTGCAGGAGGTGTTAGTTATGAGAATGCTAAAATTTCACTTGGCTATAGTT
Source organism: uncultured SAR116 cluster alpha proteobacterium (assembly GCA_902593735.1). Lineage (GTDB taxonomy): Bacteria > Pseudomonadota > Alphaproteobacteria > Puniceispirillales > Marisalimonadaceae > Marisalimonas. Next base: position 19,399 of record CACJJL010000014.1, on the reverse strand, counting down.
ATTTTGAAAATGATGGTGCAAAGTTTATTTCTTTTCCAACTCACCATACAAGACATATTGCAATTCAAGAACAAAGAAATTTGAATTACATTCAAGATTGTTTTTATGTGCCTGACGAAGGACCTACATACGAAACATCAAAAATTTTAGAGTTAATTGCAAAAAAAAATATTGTTTTAAATACTGGTCATTTATCACCCAGAGAAACTATAATTTTAGTAAAAGCTGCTAAAAGTCTAGGTGTAGAAAACATTTTAGTACCTTCAAATAATTTTAATAAAACAACAATAAAAAAATTAAAAATCTATGATGTTTACTTTGAATTCTCCTATTTCTTTGTTTCAAAAGCAACGAAGATTCCACTTACACATGTTGACGATGAAAGACATATAATTAAAGGAATAAAATTAAAAACTTTAAAAGATTTAATTAAAACCGCTGACCCCAAAAATGTTGTCTTGTCTAGCGACTGTGGTGTTTCTATTCTACCCAAGCCGCATTTGGGCTTTTATGAATTTATAAAACAGGTATATGATTTAGGGTTCACAATGAAAGAAATTGATCATATGATTAAATCTAACTCCAAAAAGCTTTTTAGAATTTAATATGAAAAATAATATACAAAAAGAATTATTAGATTTATTAGGACAAATTATTGAGATAGATACATGTTATCCTCCAGGAAGTAGCAGAGATTTTGGAAAGTTTTTGAGCTCATATCTTAAAAACAGTGGATTACAAATAAGATCATATGGTGTTGATGAGGAAAAAATAAATATTTGTGCATCTAATTATCAAGGATCAAAAAAATCAATAGTTTTTAATTCTCATATTGATACTGTTAGACCAATATTAAGTGAATGGAAAAGCAACCCTTTTGATCTAAAAGTAGAAAAAAATTATTCTTACGGGTTAGGAGCAGTTAATTGTAAAGGAAGTGCAGCAGTTCATTTATATTTAGCCAAAAATTTTAAAAGACTTTTTCCAAATATCAAAGAAAATATAGATTTTACATTTGTTACTGATGAAGAAAATCTAGGACCTGATGGCACGAAATATTTAAAAAAACTAAAAGTTATAAAACCTCATACACTAATTTTAGGTGCTCCAACCAATAATAATTTTGTAATCGAAGAAAGAGGTGTCTTTTGGTTAGAGATAAATGTTTCTGGTAAAACATCACATGCTGGTGAACCCCACAAGGGAATTAATGCTATTCAAAAGTCTGCAGAAATAATTAATGAATTAAATTCAAATTTTAAAAAACACTTAAAAAATTATGATATTGGAACTCATAAATCCACGATTAACATTGGTATTGTATCTGGGGGAGAAAATGTGAACGTCGTCCCATCAAAAACAAGAATAGTTGTTGATAGAAGAATTACTCATAAAGAAGATATAAAAAAAGCTTTCAACGAAATTAAAAAATTTATACTTAAAGTTGATAAATCAGCAAAAGTGAAATTTCTTACAGGCACAAACCCTTTTAAATCAAATAAATCGAATATTTATCTACAAGAGCTATCAAAGTCTAAAGAATTAGTAACGGGGAAAAAATCTAAATTTTTATCATCTATTGGAGTAAGTGATGGAAGATACTTTGCAGATGATAATGTTAATATTATAAATATTGGTCCAGGTACTGGCTCTGAAGGTCATAAATCTAATGAAAAATTGATTAATAAAGATTTGTTTGATTATTTTCTTTTATTAGAAAATTTTCTTCTTAAATTTTAAGTCTTATAATTCTTTTTTAAATTTTAAATTTAATCTAATTTACACCATAATAAACGTTTTTATTTTCACATTTTGGACTTGTATACCACGGACTTCCCTCACGTGAAATTGTAACGATTTCTGAATAAATATTTTTTGAATCAAATGCATGTTCAATGGTGCTTTTAATGGGATTATATTTATATAAATCACATTTAAGAATTTGAGTATTTGTGATAGTCCTTCTACCTTCTCTTGTTGTAGTTGTAGTCTTTAGAACTTCAGAAGTTACAAAAACTTCCCCATTAATTGAAATATCAACGTCATTTGCAGTTAATTTACCTTTGCTGGGTCTCTTTAGAAGTTTTCCTCCGAAAAGTTCAAATAGTTTACCATTATTATTTATCGCCCATAATGTTCCTGTTGGTCCACTAGAAACTCTCAAAAATGGACCATTTTTATTGATATAAGTGTGAAATGATTTTTTTGATTTATCCCATTTATAAATATTACCAGCAGCTAGGTAAACATTGTTTGATGCATCAATGGCTAAATCTTTGATATTTTGAGCTCCTCTCGTAAGTTTTGTTTCTATATATTTACCTTTAAGTTTATCTTGGTAATAAATTGATTTAGAATCTTTTTTAACTATCCAAATCTTTCCAATATTATCAGATGTAATTCTTGTTATGTCGATATTATTAGGCAAACCAAAGTATTGTTGATCTTTTGATGAAAAATTAGTTCTAGTATATCTCTTAAAGGATTTTGTTTTGTCTTTATATTGAAAAACTTCATTAATGTTTGATACTGCCCATAATCTACCATCTCCACCAAAGCTTAGATCTATGAAATTTACGTTATTATTTACAACTTTTCTTTTCATATTTTTTTTATAAGTAAAACCTCCATTTGCTGAACTAGCAGTTGATTTATATTTATTTTTGCTTACCTTTTTCCCATAAAGCAATACATCACCACTACCAGTTAAATCTTGTTCTACAAATTTAACTGTCTCAAAGTGTGAGGAGGTTTTATACCTGATTTTTTTATTTGAATTTTTGAAAATATTGTTATTTTGATCAATTAACCAGATTAAATTATTTTTATATCCTATTATGTCTTTAATTGATCTTATCCTAGTTTGATAATTAACAAACTTCTCACCATTAAAAATTTGCAGGTTGTTTTTTTCAGTTATAGCAAATAAACGTCCACCATAAGTAATTTTTAAATTTTGAAACTTACCCTTAAACTTTTTACATTTTACAGACTTCAATGACAGTTTTTGCCCTTTAAAATTACAATTTGATAATTTATTTTTTTCCATTACCCAAAAGTTTTTGTTTGTCTTAACAAAAACTTTTTCAGCTTTAATCCCAGTTTTCAAAAATTTTCTTTTTGATACATCATATTGCTTAATAATTTTGTTTTCGTCCACAATAATGGTTAGGTTATTCTTTGAACTAATACTTTGAGCTAATCCTTTTATTTGTTTCCATTTTTTTCCATTATAATAAAAAATCCTACCTAGTGAATTAATAGCCCATAGAACATTTTTTTTAGGATTTGATATTTCTAATGGTTTTAAATAAAGAGGAATAAATTTTTTTATTTTAAAATTCCAATAATTTAATGCTCCGTATTCATCAATTTTGAAAATACCATCCTCTCCTGAAAAAAGTTTTGTTGCTGTAAGTTTGGAAGAATATATTTTTTCTTTATCGTTACTTTTAGTACCACTACTTAAAAATAGATCATCTACAGTAAATGATGAAATATAGATTGATTTGTCGTCACTACCCCAAATTTTGCCAGATTTTGAAATAATTATTTTATTTAATTTTTTTTTAAAATTTATTTTTTTAAAGTTTTCATTAATATCCTGTAATGATAAAATGAATAATCCACCATTTTGTTTTGATACTATTATATAATTTTCATTTATAAATAATATTTTTTTAATATTCGCCTTTTTCTCTAAGATTCTGTTTTTATAATAAAAATTCAATTCATTATTTTTTGTCAGTGTAATATAATTTTCAATATCAAAAAATCCTATAAAATTAATGTTAGTAAATTCTTTGAAATAGTTTTTATTGATCTTTTTTCCTTTTGTGTTGAAAGAAAAAATCTTGCCATCTTTAACACCATAAATTACATCTTTAAATACAGTTAAATTCTCATAATTTGTGCTTTTGGAAATTTTAATTTTTTTCCATATTCTCCTTTTCAATTTGTAAAGTTTAAATTCATTAGATACAGCAAAAATATTTTTGCTGTCATAAAAAATTTTATTAAATTTACCTGGAAATCTTTTTATTTTTTTTGAATAAGTATCAATTAAACGAATTTTATTCTTATTATCAATAACTATGATTTTTTCATCATTATATATAGAGATATCAATTATTTTATAATTTATTTTTTCCCAGTTATAAATAACTTTGCTCTGAGCAAATAAAAATTTACATGTACTAGATAATAAAATTATTATAATAACAGTGAAAATATTAAATTTTTGTAAAAGAAATAACATTTTATATTTTTAAATTTTTTGCAATCTCAATTAACTCATTATCTGTTTTTAAAATATTTAAGTCTTCACCACCTATAAAATTTTTTCTTAAAATATTTTTAAAATTTTCAAAATCTTTTTTTATTGAAAATTCAATATTTTCTTCTTCTAAAAGATTATAAAAAATTATCTCATTTGTGTTTTTTGAGGAAATTTTCTTTTCTTTAGCCTTACTTTTTTTGTTAACAGGTGCTAAACGCGGCGTTAATAAAATCGTAATTGATTTTTTGTAATTTCTTTTTATATCCTCAGAAAAAAATAATTTCACCAAAGGGACCTTACTTAATCCTGGAACACCATCTAAAGTTTCAGTATCTTGTTGTTCTGTCAAACCACCTAAAATTAAAGTTTCTCCAATATTCAGTACTACATTTGCTGCAACATTTGTTTTTGTTGTGTCTAATCTATACTCATAAAGTACAGATTTTTTTGGATCTATAAGAAATGTTCTTTCAGCAGCAATGGATAAATATACCTTAGTGTCACTTATAAAATCAGGGGTGACTGAGAGACTTACGCCAATCTCTTCTTCAATGGAGACAGAATCTCCAGTTCCTGAAGTTGCTGCACCATTTATAGTAACTCCTGAAAAAAAAGTAGATTCTTCACCAGCTAACGCAATCAAACTAGGTTTTGCCAAAATTTTGCTGTCATTGTCTCTAGAATTAATAATATTTAACGAGTATTCAATTGCAGGAATTGTCAAAGCTCTGACTACAGTTTTAGATTGTGTATTATTAGTGCTATCAAATCCATCACGAGTTATAGTATTGATTTTACTGTAAGCATCTTCACCATCTACGTCGTCACCAAATTGAAAAGAAAGACCATCTAAAATATTGATACCTGTTCTTGTTCTTGCATCTTCGGTACTTCCGATTATAACAACATCTACAATAACCATCCGTTCATCAGTAATATCTTCTTCTTCAAGTGCTTTTTTGGTTGCTTCATCCACAAGGGAAATTATACATTTTGTAAATTCATCAGTGCCAGCCTTGAAGTTTCTAATAAAACACTCTTTTTGAAACTCTTGAAAATTATCAACATTAGAAATATCATCATCTGATGCAAACGGATCTGTTTCTGTTTCAGTTATTGTTTCATTAGTTGTTTGTGCTAATAAAATGTCAGCTTTTTTTAAAACTTCTGAAGTTTTAATCTTTTTTAAAGAATTCCAAAATTTAATTTTCTTTTTTAGATTATTTTTTTTATTTAATGAATTCTCATTTTTCAAATAATTTTGAAGACACTCATTCCTATAATTATGATCATCAGTAAATGAAAATATGATAGAACAAGTTTTGTTAACCTTTAAAAGTAAATTTTTGTCTAAATTTTGTTTTTTTAGATATTTAATAACTTTTGCTGAAGTTTCAAAATCTAAATCATAATATGACGCCACACCTATATTGAATAAGATTTCATAATTATCCCAATTTCTTAATGCAGCATTAATAAAATTATTTTTTGCTTTATTATATTCTTTTTCCTTAAAATTTATCAATCCATTTAAGTAGAAAGGAGCCCAGTTAGAAGGATCAAACTTTGACGCTAGTTCATATCCTTGTTTTGCTAATTGATAATTATTTGCATCTTGATATTTAGCATTTAAGTGATATGCGATACCATTTAACGCTTGAAGGTTAGAATTTTTTATATCGTATTTCAGAGCATTATTAAATTTTTCGGAAGCAAGTAAATAGTCACCTTTTTTTAAAAAATCATAACCTTCATTTGCAAATTTTTGCCACTCAGATAATTTTTTTGATTTTTCTATATTTGGTTTATTTAGATCTAATTCGGCTTGATTGATAGATGATGTAGTCATGCATCCTGTCAAAAAAACAAAAACAATTAAATAAATGAATTTTTTTATACAATTTAACTTCACTTTAAAACATCAACTACCTTAACTATTTTTTATTTATAACAATCATTGTTAAAATTTAAGAATATCAAACTTAAATTACCACAATCTATAACTCCAACTTGTAGATGCAACTAATGCAACTGCAACAGGTAAGTCACTGTCTGGCCCCTCTGCACAGGCTGAAGCAACTGGTCCAATGGACATTCCCGTAAACTGGCTTCCACTTTTAAGAGAAGAAATACCAATATCAACACCTACGCCTGCGTCAGCCGAAAATGCTTCAAAATACTCTAATTCGCCAGTCATTTCGAAACCAACTGAATGTCCAACACCCTTAAAACCACTAACTTTTGTTGGTGGAGTACCAAAAATCTTTAAAGATGGTCCAACACAACCTTCAAGTGTTACTTGAGAAGGTAAGCCAATGTTTAAAACTTGATCTTTACTAACTGTGAAAAAGCTGTAAACCTCATTTTTCATATCTGTTATTAAATTGAAAGCAATACTCACACCAGCTCCAACACCTAAACTACCCTCTACACCCAAACCAAGTTCTATTCCAAAAAATGGTTCTGCTGGATCTTTAGCTTTACCTCCATCCGCAGCATTTGCTGAAGATATTAATAGATTTTTTAAGTCAATGTTACTAAGATTTTTCAAATTATCTAAACTTGCAAAAATTCTGTTATCGTCAGCAGAAGCAAATTTTATACCTTTATTTGGAAATAACTTTAGTTGCTTTAATACCTTAACTTGCTCTTTACCACTTTTATTGCATATAAAGTCAGCATTAAGGATTTGATCATACATAAATGGAATTCTTACTGCTGCTTTTCCAATACCAGTCACTAGTTGTGTATAACCTTTTTTATTTTTCTTAATAATTAGTGCAGTACTCTCCGCCAACTTAAGCGGAGTGCTTGTGTCAATTTTAACTGGCTTATATGTTTTTCCATATCCAGCTGCAGCCGCAGCTGAACCTACTGCAATGGCTGCTCCAGTTCCAGTAGTTGCTGTTGCTGTCTTACCTTTGTTAAGTCTATTTTCTTTTGATATTTTCTTTTCTTTTAATTTCTTTTCTTTTGCTAACTTTCTTTCCTGAGCTTTTTTCTTTAGACGATCTTTCTTTGCCTGTTCTTTTTGTTTCTTTTTAGCTGCTTTAGCTCTTGCTTTCGCTTTTCTTTTCTTTGCTTTACATTTCTTGCCACATTTCTTTTTCTTCTTTTTATTCACTAATACAATTCCGCTATCCTCAAGTCTAGAGCTAGACATTACTTTGGTACTCAATGGATTAACGAAGGATGCTTTTATCAGTCCATTATAATCAGGCAACCCTTCATAAGTAGAAAAGTAATTTTTCTGGAAAAATTGATTAGAACTAGTTAGCGATGAAAGATAAACTGAACTAGAATTATCTCTTAAATTTAATGATGCTATTTTAAGATCTGTATTCATTCTTTTTTCTAAAATTGGTAGAACTTTTTTTAGCATTGCTTTCGCTGTTGCTGGTTGGGTGATAGCCCCAACTGTCGCAAAACATCCCCACTTATCAAATTGGGCTTTTACAAATTTTGCTGCATCATTACCTAAATCTTTTGCAAGATCTGCTGTGGTATTGACGTACGGTGTCGCATACTTATATGAAGCCAAATACGCAGCAGACAATCCTGCCCCAGCTTTTTTAGCTGCATCCTTAGCTTTCCTTGCTTCGTCTTCAGCTTTCTTTTTTGCTGCAGCTGCTCTTTTTCTAGCTTCGTCTTCAGCTCTCTTCTTTGCTTCAGCTGCTTTTTTAGATGCTTCCTCTGCTCTCTTCTTTGCTTCAGCTGCTCTTCTTCTTGCTTCTTCCTCTGCTCTCTTCTTTGCTTCAGCTGCTCTTCTTCTTGCTTCTTCCTCTGCTCTTCTTTTTGCAGCCTCTGCTTTTTCTCTTGCTTGTCTGGCTTTTTTTTCAGCTGCTTCTTTTGCTTGACATGCTTTCTTTTTTACCCAGTCTTTCTGCTTACACTTGGCAAGTATAATTCCATTCTCAGTATCTATTAATTGAAATTTTTTTACAGTATTTAATGTTTTACTTTCAGCATTAAAAGAGAATATGATTAATAGAAGGAAAGTAAAAGATAAGAATGAAGAAAAGTTTTTAGCAAGTTTCATTTTATTTGCCCCCGAACGAATTATACTATTATTCAATAACCTCTTAAAAGATTTGTCAATTAACAAAATTAAAACATGCATCCAAATAAATTATTAATTTTATAAATTATTAAATTTTATGCGTTAGATAAAACTTCAATTGAGATTTGAGATAATTTAAAAATATATGCTGAAAATTTGTACAAAATATAATTAGTAGTAGAGTTATTTTTACTCGTAAGAGAATTTTCTACTTAAGTTTTAAACAATAGATAAATATATTAATTTTTAATTTATATTATCGAATTCGTATGTATCTATGATTATTTATTTCAAAATTGTAAAATTATTTATTCAACAACGTCTTCAAAAGTGTTTAAATAAATTTTGAAATATATAACTAAAAAAACTAAACAGAGGTATTGCATATGAAAAAATACAACCATTTTGTTAATGGAAAAGAAATGATGCCAAATGGTGGTGAATATTTTGAAACTGAGAATCCGTATACATGTGAAAAATGGGCTGAGGTTGCAAAAGGTAATTCCTATGATGTTGATGCAGCTGTGAATGTAGCAAAAGAGGTATTTGAAAACAATTGGTCTAAAACAAAACCAACTGAAAGAGGTAAATTATTAGTTCGATTAGCAGAACTTGTAGAGCGAGATGCTCAGAAATTAGGAGAAATTGAAGTTCAAGATAACGGAAAACTTATTGCAGAAATGGGAGCACAAACTAAATATCTTGCAGAATGGTATAGATATTTTGGAGGACTGGCTGATAAAGTTGAAGGAGCAGTGTTACCGTCAGACAAACCAGGTATTTTCAACTTTACTAAATATGAGCCGTTTGGTGTTGTTGGGATGATAACGGCATGGAATTCACCTTTATTACTTTTATCTTGGAAACTTGCTCCTGCACTAGCGGCTGGAAACACTGCTGTGGTCAAACCATCTGAATTTACATCAGCTTCTACTTTAGAGTTTATGAAATTAATATCAGAAGCAGGTTTTCCTGACGGTGTCGTTAATTGCGTTACAGGCATGGGTGTTGATGTTGGACAACCACTTGTCGAACATAAAAATATTTCAAAAATTGCATTTACAGGATCAGATATTTCTGGACAGAAAATTTATGAAACTGCCGCAAAAAAAATAATGCCTGTATCTTTGGAGTTAGGTGGAAAATCACCTAATATTGTTTTTGAGGATGCTGATTTTGAGGCAGCTATTATGGGTGTAATTTCAGGAATTTTTGCTGCAACAGGCCAAACATGTATAGCTGGATCTCGACTTTTAGTTCAAGATTCAATACATGAGAAGTTTGTTGAAAAACTTGTAAAGGTTGCGAGTGAGGCAAAAATTGGTGACCCCATGTCTTTAGAAACTCATGTTGGACCGGTAACAACCAAGCCACAATTTGAAAAAATAATGAGCTATATTGATATAGCAAAATCAGAAGGTGCAAAGTGTCTTTTGGGGGGTAGAGCATATTCTGGCACTGATGTTAAAGGTAATAGATTTGTAGAACCAACTATTTTTACTGATGTTAATAATGATATGAGAATAGCCCAAGAAGAAGTTTTTGGACCAGTATTATCTATAATTCGTTTTAAAGATGAAGAGGAGGCTATAAAAATTGGAAATGATGTGATTTTTGGATTAGCTGCAGGAGTTTGGACTAATGACATTGGAAGAGCTCTAAGAATGTCAGATGCCTTGCGAGCAGGCACAGTGTGGGTAAATACTTATAGAGCTGTTAGTTTTATGTCTCCGTTTGGTGGTTATAAAAGATCAGGCAGAGGAAGAGAAAGTGGGCAAGAGTCCATTAAAGAATTTTTACAAACAAAATCTATATGGATTGCAGAAAAAACTTCAGTTTCAAATCCATTTATCATTAGATAAATTTAAATTTTCATATAATTTGATAATTTAATATTTGCTCAACTGGGATAAATAATAATGGACTTTAGCGCTCAATCTAACATTTCATTCATTAAGCAGAAAATTGATGATTTAGAAAAAATAACTGATCAAGGCAATCCATATACAAGAATTGTATTTAGTAAAAAGTTTTATGAAGCAAGATCATGGTTAAAAAATGAATATCAGAAACTTGGATTGATAGTGTCCACAGACGACGCTGGAAACTTGATAGGACATTTAAAATCAAAAACTAATACTGAGAAAGTGGTTATTATAGGATCACATATTGACACAGTACCCTCGGGGGGAAGATTTGACGGGATTGCTGGGGTTGTAGCTGCATTATGTGTAGTAAAACACATTAAGGAAAATGATATCAACTTACCTTTTAATCTTGCAGTATATGATTACCTTGGGGAAGAATTAAATGATTGGAGTATTTCATGCATTGGAACACGAGGTATGATAGGTGCTTTAAATGAAGAAATCCTGTCTAGGAGCAACTCATCAGGAAACATTCTGAAAGACGAAATAGATAAGATTGGTGGAAACTCAAAATCACTTACTAAACCGTTTTCTATGATTGAAAACATTGTTGCATGTTTAGAATTACATATTGAACAAGGTAAGGTTTTAGAGCAAAAAAAAATAGACATAGGCATTGTAAGATCTATTCCAAGCATTTCTAGGTTTAGTGTAGTAGTAAATGGTCAAGCTGGTCACAGTGGAACTATTTTAATGGATCAAAGAGCTGATGCTCTTGTAACTTCTTCAGAAATAATTACTTTTGTGAATAAGTCAGCTTCTAGGTTAGCAAAAGAAAGTAATCAACATTTTGTTTCAACTATTGGTAAAATTAGTGTTCACCCTAATGCTGCAGCAATTATTCCAGGTAAAGTTGAAATGACTATAGATCTAAGAGCTTCCAGTAAAAGCTCAAGAGATCAATATATTAAGGAATTAGAAAAACAAATTGAAACAATGAACCAAAATGGTCCATGTAAAATTCAAATGAAAAACATTGCTTTTGCACCTTATGTGGAAATGGATAAAGAATTGGTAAAATTATTTAAAGTATCTTCTGATGAATATGGCTTCTCAAATATTATAATGGATAGCGGCGCTGGTCATGACACAGCTCATTTATCAAGAGTTGCTCCTGCCTCTATGATTTTTGTACCATGTATGGACGGTTTAAGTCATTGTCCCGAGGAATATGCAGAAATATTAGATATTTCCAAAGGTACCTCTGTACTATTTAAAATGGTAGAAAAATTAGCTAGTTTAAATAAAAATTAAATTATTTTGAAAAAATCTATGACATTGTCTTTATTTTCTAAATCAAATATAAAATCTAGCATTCTATTTACTTGATTTTGATTAACCTTATTGGTTGAGGAAAAACAACATTTTGAAAATTTTTCTAAATATTCTTTCTCAGATAATGGCGCTTTTGGGTGACCATAAACGTGGTCAATATTAATTTCAATTTTGCTATTATTTACATGTGTAATAATAAATTTTTGCGGTGTAAGGACTTTTTGATCTAGTTTGTCATTCTTAATCATTGTAATTTTATTAGCAAAATTTAATGTATCTTTATTATTTAAATATTTTTTTTCTGTAAAAGTTTCAATATTCAAATGATCATTTATCATGAAACTAGCACCAACATATTTAGCACATAACTTTGAATAATTCGTTGTAAAATTATCAATTATTGGTCTTGCTACTAATTTGTAGACACCAGGTGGAACGAAACATTCAATTGATTCAATGTCGTCTTTATTTAACCCATGTTTTAATTTTAAATCTTTTATAGCGTGAACTAACCCATGAGTAAGTCTTCCACTTGGAAAAGGTTTATGAGCTAATTGATCAATCATCCAAACTTTGCCAATATTCTCTCGGAGATAAGTCATTTCATAGTCGTCATTTTCTATTAATTTAAAGTAACCATGTTCTCCATTAAAAACTCTTTTAGGACCAGGGAAACCAGCTTTTGTAAGGTCCATAGAAGCTAGAGCTGCTTTTGCATTGAAACCAACTTGAAGTCCTAGAATTGGTACACCCTCAACATGGGATTGCATATTTCCACATGTTTGTGAATACATAATACCCAAAGCATTATGAATTTCCTCCATAGAAAATTTTTGTATTTTTGATAAAGCCGCAACAGCACCAAAACCACTTGCTGTGGCAGGTCTAAAAAATTTTAATTCCCCCCGAGCACAAATACCTAAAAATGAAGCAATATCAACACCTAATGCTAAAGATATTAAAAATTCTTTCCCATTTGTGTGATGACCTAAATTATTAATTTCTTCACAATGAGCGAGTAAAGAACTTAGAATAGCTGCCATAGGGTGAACAACTGCTCCTTCATGAATACAGTCAAATTCAAGACAGTGTATTTGATATGCATTAATAAGTGTTGAAGCGTCTCTTGAATACCTATCCCATGTTCCGAGAACAGTACAATTTTTACCCTTAGACCATGTGTGTGCAATTTTCTTAAGTTCGTTTAATTTTGAACCTGTACTTCCAGCAATTCCAACACCAATAGTATCTAATAAAAAAACCTTTAATTGTTTAATTGTTTTTTCACTTAAATCTTCATATTTTGACGAGAAAATATGTTTAGAGAAAATTTCTGCAACCTCTTCAGCCATTATTGATTCAATCAATTAATTATTTTTGGATAAAGAGATAGTTTCAAACTCTGCAGGACTTGTTATTTCTATCAATTCAAGGTCATCAGAGTGCTTGATTTCTCTATGATGAATTTCTGGCGGCTGATAAACTACATCACCCTCATTTAAAGTGAATGTTCCCTCACCTTCATATTCAAACTCTACACTGCCTTTTAAAATATAAACCATCTGAAATTTCAATTTATGATAATGCCATTCCCCATTAGCATGTTTACCTTCTATAGCTTTAATAACATTGGCTCCAAAATCACCAGAGGTTGCTTCTTCAATACCTAAATTCTTATATGAAAAAAAACCACGTAATCCAGATTCAAATTTGTTTTCTTTAGCCCTTGTAATTTTAAATTTCATTCTTGCCTCTCTCAAATAAATAATTCTTATTAAACTTCAATTTCTATTATATATCAAAAAATTATTCTAATTAAGAAATACCAATTTCTGTTTTAAAATCCATACCATGGCCATGACGTGACGTCGGTGTTAATGTTCCATTTTTCGGAAGAAGTGGCTCTTTCCAAAGATGATCATACCAGCCCATATACTCAAGCCATGAAGGGTTTTGAATAGAAGCAACAATATGTATTGAAAGTTCTGGAAACATATGTGGTGCAATTGTAATTCCAAATTTATTTGCTAATTTTGAGCTATAAATCAAATTTGTATAACCTCCTCGCATTATGTCCGGTTGTAGAATTGGTATTTTTTTTCCTCTCATTAATGGTAATAAGTCATGATGCGTAAAATTATTTTCACCGGTTACTATTGGAATTAGTGTTGAATTACATACTTTATCATAACCATCAAAATCGTCTGCCATAATTGGTTCCTCAAGCCACTCAGGTTCATAACTTTCAATCTTCGGGCATACTTTAATAGTTTCTTCTACCGTCCAACCTTGATTAACATCAATCATAATTCCAATATCTTTACCCAGTTCGTCTCGCATATCCCTTACATTGACAATGTCTTCGTCATTAGTAAAACAATGAGCAACCTGCATTTTTATAGACTTAAATCCTTGCCCAACATATTTTTTTGCTTTTTGTATCATACCATCATGACCTAGGCCTCTGTAACAACCTGATCCATAAACCGGTAAAGGTTTTTGATTTCCTTTCCATATTTTCCAGAGAGGCATTTCTTTTGTTCTTCCATAACAATCCCATAAAGCAATATCTAGTGCTGACATTGCCATAACAGTTATTCCCATCCTTCCTTGTATGAAAGTAGCATTCCACATTTTATTCCATAAGGCTTCAATATTATCTATACTTTCACCAATAATAAGTGGTTTTAACATCTCATTTATACACATTTCCAAAGTTTTTAACCCGCCTGCTAAAGGATGAAGATGACCAGTTCCAATAACCCCGTCTTTTGTTTCCACCTGAACAATTAAGAGATCTATTTTTTCAAGTGTTAAGAAACCCGTTTGAGGAGGATCAGAAAATGGTACAGATATTAATTTTGTTTTTATAGAACTTACTATCAATGATTTCTCTCATATAATTTTATTATAATGATAGCTTTATTAAAATTATAAACTCAAGGTAAAAAAAACTAATATCAATGACACAGTAATATTTAGTTGATAGATTAAATCAGTAAGATAGTTGCTAATGTAAGGTTGATTTCAATGGAAGCTCTAATTAATGGGGTAAAAGTACCTAGTTCCCTTTTAGGTGAATTAAAAGAAACAAATCTTAAAAATACAACTGATGAAAAATTGAGACAATCACTTAATGAAAATGGTTATCTCTTTTTGAAAAACGTTATTGAAAAAAATGATATTACTAAAGCTCGAAATGATATTTTTGAAAAATTAAAAAATGTAGATGAGCTTGAAGGTCCATTTACTGAAGGTATTTGGTCAGGCAGATCAAAAAGAGACGAATTACATAAGGATAGAGGAGTTTTTTGGGAGGACGTAAGTAATACAGAATCATTAAGAAAAATTACAAATGGCAATAATTTAAAAAATGTTTTTTCTAGAATATTTGGCATTTCTTCAATTGGCTTTGATTTTATATTTTTAAGAGCAGTATCAGAAGGAAAATTCACTCATATGCATTGTGATGCAGGTTTTTTCACAAGAAAAACTCATAAGGTACTCACATGTTGGCTTGTTTTTACAGATATAACCATCGACAAAGGTCCTTTATTTATAATTGAAGGGTCTCACAAATTTTCAGATATTAAAACCAAATATAAAGGATTTGACGTAGACATTCACAAACATATGAAAGCTACAATAGACACTAACCCCATAAATTTTGCTAAAGAAAGAAATACAAAAATTTTAACTACTCAATTTAATCCAGGAGACGCACTTATTTTTGGGATGTATACTGTTCATGGTACTTTTGAAAATTATGCTAATGACAAAAAAATACGCTTAACTTGTGATATTCGATTTCAACCTAATAATGAATTGAAAGATCGTAGATATTTTGGACCAAAACCAACTGGGACTACTGGCGCAGGCTATGGTGAACTTAATAGCGCTAGACCACTTAATGAAGATTGGCATATTAGATAACATATAAAAATAATCAAAATATATAATTGGATAGCACTACAAATTGTCTAACGCAAAAATACATGAAAGTTGGAAAATTGAACTGAACGAGGAATTCACTTCTCAATATATGTCAGATCTAAGGTCATTTCTTAAGCAACAAATTTTGTTAGGTAAAACAATCTATCCACCTATGAATAAAATTTTCAACGCTTTTAATTTAACACCTCTCAATAAAGTTAAAGTTGTAATTGTTGGACAAGATCCTTATCACGGTGAAGGTCAAGCAAATGGGTTAAGCTTTTCAGTAGAAAAATTTAAAAAAATTCCACCCTCTCTTCAAAATATTTTTAAAGAATTATTTGATGACCTTCGTATAACTTCTCCACAAAATGGTGATTTGCAAAATTGGGCTCATCAGGGCGTTTTGATGCTTAACAATAGTTTAACTGTTGAAAAAGGCATGCCTGGCTCACACCAAGGTAAGGGATGGGAAAAATTTACAGATTCAGTTTTGAGAGTGATTAATAAAAAAAGAAATAATGTTGTATTTATCTTATGGGGAAAAAAAGCTCAGGAAAAGTGTGATTTTATTGATAAAAACAATCACTTACTTCTTGAAAGTGCTCACCCCTCACCATTTTCCGCTAATAATGGGTTTTTTGGTTCTAAACCTTTTTCAAAAACAAACAATTATCTTAAACAAAAAAATATTGAACCTATAAATTGGCAGTTATAAACTTTTAGGATTGAAATGGTAACAATTTTATGAGTACTAACAATACTATTGGAATAATCTATATCATACTTGCTATGGCAACATTTTCTGTTCATGATTCCATATTAAAATTTATCTTTCAAAAAGTCTCATTATATGAAATTTATTTTGGACGAACTTTCGTTGCAGCAATATTATCTACTGTGTTTCTACTTATTTATAAAAAAAAAATAATATTTATTACGCGCTACCCTGTTCTGTCATTGATAAGAGTGGTTCTTCATTTTTTAGCTTTTAGCATGTTTTTTATATCACTAACCTATTTGTCTCTTGCTGTAGCAACAGCCTTATATTTTTCAACTCCTTTTTTTATGTCAATTTTTGCTAAAACTCTTTTAAGAGAAAATATCGGTTATAGAAGATGGCTAGCAATTTTTTTTGGATTTATCGGGGTTTATATTATCTTAAATCCAAATTTTTCAAATTTTGATTTTAAAAATTTATTACCGTTATTATGTGCATTTTTTTATGCTTTATCTATGACTATTACTAAAATAACATCGGATAAAGATGATACTTATACTCAATTATTTTACTTTTATATTATAACTATTATTTTATGTATGATTATGTATTTTTTCCTTGGTTCGGGCCAATTTGATAATTTTAGTGACCCCACAGTCAAATTTATTTTTAGAAAATGGTTTAGTAATTTTGATTATACATGGCAGTATATTGTTTTAATGGGTATTTTAGCTTCAATTGCATTCACATGTGTTTTTAAAGCATACAGTAATTATTCTACTTCGATAACATCTATATTTGAATATTCATTGATAATTTGGTCTATAATTATTGGGTATTTTCTATTTGACGATATACCAACTATTAGAACCATTGCAGGTGTAATAATTGTTATGAGCGCTGGTGTTTATATTTTTTTAAGAGAACAAAAAAGAAATCAAGAGGTTAATTTAGACACTCCACTTAGACGATAATTTTATATTTAAAATTAAATTTGCTAAATAGTAGTTAAAGGAAATAAAAAATGAAAAATGAACATCCAGGGGTTTCATGTCTTTATAAATTTATTGACGCTTTTAATACAGCAGAAAAGAATAACATCATAACAAACTTACATTTCCCTCATTACGTTCACTCAAATGGAAATGAACCTGTAATTTATAAAAATGGCGAAGATTTCTGGAAATCATTAAAAGTACAACTTGACAGAATGCGTAATGTTGAAAATTGGAGTTTTTCAACTTTAGACAAATGTAAAATTATAAATAAATCCGATAAAACAGTTCAATGTGAAGTAGAGTTTAATAGAAGATTAATCAATAAAAAAAGTTATGGTTCAGCTAAAGGAATATGGGTATCTACCTTTAGAAATGGAACTTGGGCATTACAATTACGATCAATGATACCTGTTTCTGGGACTATAAGTTCATTGGCAGGAACAAACATGAACAATAGTTGAATATATGAAGATTTTAGAGGAAGTAAAATTCATAGGCAATAATCTAGTAAGACCAGAATGTGTACTAGTTGATAAAAATGAAACCTTACACATTGCAGATTGGAGAGGTGGTGTAACCTTAATTACTAAAAATGGAGATCAACAAACAATTCTAGCAAAAGGCAATTTTCAACCAAAACCAAATGGTATAGCAATTCATCCAAATGGGGGATGGCTTTTAACACATCTAGGTGATGATATTGGTGGTGTATACAGACTTTATAATAATGGAGAACTCGTTCCATTTTTATTAGAAATAGACAATGAACCTCTACCACCTACAAATTATGTTCATATTGATCATTCTGGAAGAATTTGGATTACTGTAAGTACAAGACTAATTCCACGGATTTTAGGATGTAAACCAAATTGGAAAGATGGATTTATAATACTCATTGACGAAAAAAAACCTAGGGTTGTAGCTGATAATTTAGGATTTACAAATGAATGTATCGTCCATCCTCTATCAAACCAATTATATGTAAATGAGACCTTTTCACGTTGTATGTCAAAATTTGACATTACATCTGATGGAAATTTAATTAATCAACAAATAGTTGCTGAATTTGATGTAGGAGAGTTTCCTGACGGTTTTGCTTTTGATATTGATGAAGGAATTTTGGTGACGTGTATAGTTAGTAATAAATTAATTCATATTGATAAAAATGGAAAAAAGAAGACTATTTTAGACGATAGTAACGCAAAGCATGTATCATATGTAGAAAAAGCATATCAAAAAGGAATTTTAGAAAGAAAACACCTTGATAATATAGTGAGTACAAAGCTTAAAAATATTTCAAGTATTGCCTTTGGTGGTTCTGATCTTAAAAATATTTACCTGGGATGTTTGTTAGGTAAGCAAGTAGCTACTTTTAAATCAAAAATTCGGGGATTGGAGCCTTCTCATTGGAAAACAAAAACAATTTTAAATAAAGAATATTTAAATATTTAAAATATTTTTTTTAGTTTCATTAATAAATACATTAGCGTTTTCAAAAGTTTTAAATGCAAGCTCATCATTAAAAATAATTGATGGCGATACAATAATACTTAACTCTGAAAAAATAAGATTTTATGGTATTGGTACGCCAGAAATAAAACAAACTTGTACTGACAAATATTGACATATATATTTATGTGGAGTTAAAGCAAAGTTAGAACTTGAAAAAATAATTGTCTCAAGAAAAGTATAATGTATTAAAAAAACAAAACATATACAAAAGATCTATTTAAATATATTATGTAGATGAAAATGATATTAATTCATTAATGGTAAAAAGGGGATGGGCACTAGCTTACATAAAATATTCAAAAAAATATGTAAAGAAGGAAAGCAATAGCCATATTAGATAATGCTGGTATGTGTTCAGGAAAATTTATAGCACCTTGGAAATGGCGGAGAATGAAGAATAAAAAAGTTAGAAAGATCTAATATTATTCTACGTATCCTTTTGGTAACTTTTTCTTCTTAGGTTTTAATAATGTTTTTAAATGAGCGATTTCTTCATCAGCTTTTTTGAATTCAGCTTGTTCTTCTTCTCTAACTTCATCGTTAATTCTTTTTTGTGCTCTTAATCTTCTCAACTCATACATTCTGTCTTCTTCTTCTTCGGTAAGACTATCTTCGTCTCGTTCCTCAAGAAGTTCAAGTTCAGTTTTTTTAGTTTGATTAGTATCAATATCTTCTTCTTTATTTTCAATTTTA
>CACJJL010000013.1 GCA_902593735.1 uncultured SAR116 cluster alpha proteobacterium | reverse complement strand
AATAAATATGAAATTAACGTAGCTTTAGCAGGTATATCCCCTGAGCAAATAACAATTAATACTGTTAATGATTTTTTAATATTGGATGTAAGACAAAAACCATTATCATCTAATCAAGATATAATTCACAAAGGTATTCAAAATAATTGTATTAAACAAGTATTTAGACTAGAGCAGAACATTCAGGTTGATGAGGCTGAATTGACAAACGGAATACTAAAAGTAAAATTACATAAGAAAGTTGTGCAAAAATCACTCAGAAGAATAATTGAAATAATTGAAGAATGAGCAAAATCAAAGATGTTATTTGAATTAAGGAAAAAAATATGAATCATATGATTGATACTCAAAAGTTAAAAAGTCAAATTTCTGAAAAAGAATGGCAACTAAGATTAGATCTTGCCGCTACTTATAGATTAATTGCAATGTATGGCTGGGATGACTTAATATACACTCATGTGTCTTTAAGAATACCTGGGCCTGAACATCATTTTCTTATAAATCCATACGGTTTAATGTTTGATGAAATTACTGCCTCAAGCTTAGTAAAAATTGATCTTAATGGAAATGCAGTTATAGAAACGCCTTATGAAGTAAATCCTGCTGGTTTTACTATTCATAGTGCAATACATTCTGCAAGAGAAGATGCGCAATGTGTTTTGCACCTTCATACTAATGATGGTGTTGCTGTTTCTATTCATGAAGATGGATTGTTACCAATTAGTCAGACGTCAATGCTAATTCATCCACACATTGCTTATCATGATTATGAGGGTTTAGCATTAGATCATGGTGAAAGAGAAAGGTTAATTGATGATATAGGAGATAAAAATTTATTTATACTTCGCAATCACGGTACTTTGTCTGTAGGACAAACATGTGGAATTGCATTTATGGGAATTTATTTCCTTGAGAGAGCTTGTTCAGCTCAAATACGAGCACAGGCTGCTGGTAAAATAAATTTACCATCAGAAGAAGCTATAAAAACTACTCAAGAACAATCAGTAGGAATGTTTGATTTAGGTAAAGACAGGCTGGCATGGCCAGCATTGCTCAGAAAACTTGAAAGGCACTCACCAGATTATAAAATTTAAAATGCTGATTTGGCACCGCCAGTTTTTTGAGAAGTGAATATGGACCCATAATCAGGTGCTGGAGGAAGAGGTATTATAACAGGGACTTTCTCCATTCTAGGTTGGTAACTTACCTTTCCACACACCATTTGATTTTCTAATTGGTTACATAATTGAACAGGATTTGTACTTTTCATGTAAGCACCTGCACCAACCAACGGCCATGCATCTGCTGAATTGCATTCGTAAAATAAAACTAATCTATCTCTATTGCTGTTATTAGGAGATGAACCATGAAGTGTCCTTGCATGATGAATGGTCATAGACCTTGCCTTACCAGTTAAAGTTACTGCTTTATTCATATCAAAATCAGTGTCATCTGGGTCAATTGCACCACAAAAAACACCATCATTAAAATGACTTAATACAGGGCCCTTGTGGCTCTCAGGTATTACCATTAATGGTCCATTATCCATATCAACATCATTCAACATTAATCCCAAAGCTAGAACATTATCGTTAGTGTGAGGATAAAATGCCCAATCTTGGTGCCATTCCACCGCAGCCCCCCCACCAGGTGCTTTTGTGTTTAGTTTGCTAGTTTTCAAGGAGACATTATCACCAAGAAGATCTTTAAGAATATCTTCAATTTTTGATTCTTTTATTATATCCCAAAAAAACTGAGAATGTTGGTGTGGTTGTTTAATTCTTTTTAGTCTTGGGTTATGAAATGAGTGACCTTCCTCAAGATCAAAAATATTATCATTTTCTTTAACTATTTTTGCTTTATCAAAAAATTCTTCTACTATAGTCAGCATTTCCTTATGTTGACCTTCTGAAATAACATCTTCAACAAGTAAATAACCTTGGTCATTGTAAAAATTTACTTCATCTTTAGTTAATGCCATTCATACCTCCTAAAGAATAGAAATTTAATAATAATTTTTTTCATTTGTGGGTTATATGTTAATTAAATAATTTTTAAGAGCAACAAAATATGAAGAATAATTTAATAGAACAAGACAGCAAGCAGGCATGGCTAAGATTAATAATTATTTTTACTATGAGTGTTATTGGAACTGCTGGCATGTGGTCAGTTGTTATAATAATGCCAAATATTCAAAATGAGTTTGAGCTAGATAGAGCAGCATCCACCTATCCATATGTTGCAACAATGTTTGGTTATGGTATAGGCAACGTAATAATTGGTCGCATGTTGGATAAAATTGGAATAAGAAAACCAATAATTTTTGCTTTAATACTATTAGTTTCTTCTTATTTCTTCTCAGTTTTAGCAACAAATGTTTTTTGGCTATCAATAATTCAGTTTTTTTTAGGTTTTTCTGCTGCAGCTTTTTTTGGTCCAATGATGGCGGACATATCTAAATTTTTTTATCAAAGAAAAGGCCTTGCTGTTTCTCTAGTCGCAAGTGGACAACATTTATGTGGTGCAGTATGGCCATTTTTAATCAAAGATTTCTTAATTGACGGTCAATGGAAAAGTGCACATTTTTTTATTGGTATTGTATGTAGCATTTGCATTCCAATCTTATTTTTTTTTTTAGGGGAAAAAAACCAAAATCAAAAGAAAACATACAAAATTTTGACGTGGAAAAAAATGTTAATTCAACTCTAAAATTATCAATAAGTAATAAACAAACTCAAATTTTACTTATGTTTGCTGGAGTTTTATGTTGTGTTGCTATGTCAGTCCCACAAGTACACATAGTTCCTTTGTGCATTGATTATGGATATGGATTAACAATTGGAACCGAAATATTATCATTTATGTTATTTGCAGCAGTGATTAGTAGAATATTATTTGGGTTTTTATCCGATAAGATAGGTCCTATACAAACCCTAATACTAGGATCAAGTCTTCAAGCTCTTTCTCTATCTATGTTTTTGCCATTTAATAGTCAATTATCTCTTTATATTGTAGCAATTTTTTTTGGATTATCCCAAGGTGGAATAGTACCTATTTATACTGTTATCATAAGTAAATTTTTACCCACCAATGAAGTTGCAGAAAGAGTTGGTTTACTTATATTTGCAACCATAATTGGAATGTCAGTGGGTGGTTGGTTGTCAGGAGAAATTTTTGATTATACTAATTCATATAAATTAGCTTTTTTAAATGGCATATTTTGGAATATCATAAATGTCTCAATTATGATTTATTTGTATTTAGTTTATAAGAATTCAAAAAGGATTAATGATTAATGAAATTAGAACAATTAATGTCTGTTTTGTGGAAAAAATATCTCGAAACAAAGGATGTGAAATATCTCGCTGAAGCATGTGAAAAAGCACCCTTTTTTGGACAAAAACAAATGGGAAAAGAAATTAGCAAAATCTTAAAAAAAATTAATCATGATTAATTCTACAATAATTTTATATTTTTGGTTTAAAGAATGTAACCCAAATATGTGGTTCAAAAAAAATCAAGAGTTTGATAATTTGATAAAGAATAAATTTCAAAAAACATTTGAATATTGTTTAAAAAATAAAATTAATAATAATTCCACTTTTAGGGAAAATTATCTTTCATGGATAATTGTATTAGATCAATTTAGTAGAAATATCTATAGAAACCAAATTAGATCATTCTCTGGTGATGAAAAAGCTCTTAAGTTATCAAAAATTGCAATAAAAAAAAATTTTCTTATCTCTAATGAGGATCACTATAATAGTTTTTTTTTAATGCCCTTTATGCATAGTGAAAAACTTTCAGATCATGAGTTTGGTCTTCCCTTGTTTAAAAAATACACAAATAAAAAAACTTATAATTCTGCAAAAAGACATAAAAAAGTAATTGAAACTTTTTCAAGATTTCCTCACAGGAATAGAATTTTAGATAGAATATCAACTAAATCAGAATTAGAATTTTTAAAATTACCTGGGAGTAAATTTTAATATTATGCAAATTAATACTACAAAAGTTAGAAGTAATCCAAGTATTTCAATTGATTACGCGGGTCAAGGTGAAATGATCATATTTCTACATGGTATTGGTGGAAATAAAAAGAATTGGACAGAAAATCTTATTTTTTTTTCGCAAAAATATCTTTCAGTTGCCTGGGATACCAGAGGATATGGAGAAAGTGAAGATTATGAAGGAGATCTAAATTTTGAGGATATTTTAGATGACTTACTTACAGTTTTTAAACATTTTAACAGAAACAAAGCCCACATCGTAGGACTTTCAATGGGTGGACAAATTGCAACATTATTCTATGAAAAATATCCAAGTTATGTGAAATCCTTAATACTGTGCGATACTCATTTTGGGCTATCGAATCTTGATCCAAAAGAAGTTGATAAGTTTATAAACTTAAGGAAAGAGCCGCTTATAAATGGAAAAGAACCAAGAGATATTGCTCCAATTGTAGCTTCAACCCTTATTGGTGATATCAATAATAAGTCTGCATATGAAAAATTAGTAGACTCAATGGAAATATTGCATAAAGAGAGCTATTTAAAAACAATTGAAACATCTATGAGAACGGAGCACCGTCATGTCTTTAAAACAATTAATGTCCCAACATTTATTATGGTTGGAGAATTAGACACTTTGACACCACCTTCAATGTCTAGAGAAATTATGAAAGAGATAAAAGAAAGTTCCCTGGCAATTATTCCAAATGCAGGACACTTAATAAATATTGAAAATCCAAAAGAATTTAATCAAAAATTATTAGAATTTCTGGAACAATAAATGAAATCAAATAAAATTAAATTGTATCTATATCAATTAATATATTCTCAAATAAAACATACGAAGATTATGACACAAAATATGAGAAGTCCTGGAAATGGTTTTTTAGGAAATGTTGCTAGAGAATTAATGATAATTTTTAATGAATTTGTTTATAACGATTCAGTTAAAAGACTTAATATCAGAAAAAATGATAAAGTAATCGAGATTGGTTCTGGAAATGGACAAGGAATTGAAAAACTACTAGATCTTACTAACAAAGAAATTGTTTCAATAGAAGTGAGTGATTCCTTTCGTACTAAATTAATACACAAATTTAAAAATCAAAATGTTAATATCTTATCTAATGACGCGAAAAATCTATCTGATGTGGTAAAAAATAATACATTTGATAAATTACTTGCTGTTAATGTCATATATTTTCTACACCCTATTAAAGAATATGCTCAGGAATTCCTTAGAATATTAAAGTTTAACGGATTAGGTCTTTTAATATGTAAATTCGAAGGTATAAAAAATTTCGATAATAAAGTTGCTCCTAATAAGAATTTGCAAGATATAGTTAAAATTTTTGAAAAAGTTGGATTTTCAGTTCAAACAGAATTCATTGAATCAAAAGATGTACAAAAAGGGTATCACGCAATTTATTTAAGAAAGAATAAGAATGAACCATAACACAAAGATACAAGCAAGAAGAAGCTTTATATTTACTCCTGGTCTGAAGCCTGAGATGTTTCCAAAAGCACTAAAATCTGGAACAGATATGGTGTGCATTGAATTAGAAGATGGTATTGCACCACAGGACAAAGAAATTGCAAGAAATTTAGCCATGAAATTGTTTCAACAAGAACAGGAAAATGATGGAGTTGAAAGAATATTAAGAATAAATTGTTTAAGAGAAAAGTTTGGAATAGAAGATGTTAAAGCTATTCTATCAGCTAAAAATCCTCCACCAGCTTTAATGATACCAAAAGTAAAAACATCGGAAGAAGTTAATCTTTTAGATGATTTACTTAATGAAAAAGGACATAACTGCAGACTTCATATTATAATTGAAACAAATGAAGGTTTAGAAAATGCATTTAAAATCGCAAATTGTTCTAAAAGAATAGATGCATTATTTTTTGGAGGAGTTGATATGTCTGCAGAGTTAAGATGTGAAAATAAATGGGAACCACTTTTATATGCAAGATCAAGAATAGTACATGCAGCTTCATCAGCAGGAATTGACGCGATTGATGTGCCATATTTAGACCTGGAAGATCCTGAAGGCATGAAAAAAGAAGCAATTAAAGCAAAGGAGCTTGGATTTAGCGGTAAAGGATCAATACACCCAAAACAAATTCCTATCTTAAATGAAGTTTTTACTCCAACCAATGAAACTATTGAACGAGCAAAGAAAATTACTGCAGCATTTGAAGCTGCAAACACAGGGCTAGTCGTAATTGACGGAAAGCTGATTGAAAAACCAGTATTAAGAGAAATGTATAGAATTTTGTCAATTGCTAATAAAATAAAAAATTAAATTAATAATAACCTTAAAGCCAAGCCAATCAAAATAATCTGAAAAACATAAAAAAATAATTTATTGCTAATTTTGTCTAATAAAAATTGGCCTATTCTACTAACTAAAAGGGTAGCAGGTATCATTAGCAATAAAGTATTTATATATTCTATGAATGAAAAACCAATTAATGAAAAACCAATGATTTTTGTAAAATTTCCAACTAGCCCAAAATAACCCAATGTTCCAACAATAGATTTTTTATCATTTATACTTTGTTTAACAATCACAGCAAGTAGGGGCGCAATTACGCCCACAAGAATATTTAATATTCCAGTAGTAAAACCAACAATGTAATACCAATTCGATGATATGATAAACTTTTTCATAAATTTTATATTTTGTAATATGAGTGCAATAATAATGAATGAACCAATTAGTTTTTTTATATCTTCTGCATTGATACTTTGAAAGATCTCTAAGCCTACATAAACACCTAAAGGTATCATTAGTGAAAATTTTAATATTATTCCCCAGTTTACAAACTTTCTTAGTAACCATGCTCTTGCAATATTTGAAGTAAATTGTATTACACCATGAACTGGGATTGCCTCTGATGGATTCATAAATTGTAACATTGCTGCCAATAAAACTGTACCACCACCTGCCCCAACTAAAGAAGTCATCATTGCTGTAAAAAATGAAAGTATGGTTAGAAGAAAATTGTCATAAAAAGATAATTCAAGCATTATTTTATTCAAATGATTGTTTAGATATTTTAATTTGTATATCTTTTTAATAATTTAATGAATAGGATTTATTAGACTGGTTTTCTTATTTTGAAAAAAAATACTGTAATATTCTCTGTAAATAATGATGAAGGAAACCTCTGCCTTGACATTTTTATTAGAGAAAACAAAACCTTTGGTTTTGAAGAATTTAGAAAAGATCCTGAAAATATTAATGGGTGGTACAAAATTGGAAATTACGGTGACAAAATTTATTTTAATCAAAAAGAAGCTTACGAAAATGCTTGTAAAAAAATAACATGGTTAAACTCTAAGAAATGAAAATAGCAAGCTTGTTTCCTGCTGGATCAGAAATAATATGTAACTTAGGATTATCCAAAAGTCTAATTGCAGTTAGTCACGAATGTGATTTTCCACCTTTACTAAGTAAGAAAACAAAAGTTACAAAAAGTATTATCCCTAAGTGCAATGATCAAAATATAATTGATCAATTAGTGAAAGATGCGATCAAAAATAATTTTTCATTATACCAAATTGACAACAACCGCCTCTTAAAAATGAATCCTGATTTAATTATCACGCAAGGTTTATGTGAAGTATGTTCAATTTCTGAAAATCAAATTCAAGCAACTTTAAAAAACAACCTATGCACTTTATCAAATAAAACTAAAATAATGTCTTTAAACGCCACTACGTTTGACGAAATATGTGAAGAAATAATTATGATAGGTAAAGAAGTAAATAAAGTTAGAGCTGCTGAAAATTTAGTTAAAAAAGCTTATCAAAGAAAAAATAATCTTTTGCAAAGAAAAATAAATAAAAAAATCTTACTTTTGGAATGGATTGATCCTTATTTTAGTCCAGGACATTGGATCCCTGAGCAAATTGAGATGGCAGGTTTTGAGGTTTGTCTAGGAAAAAAAGGAACAAAATCAGTAGAGTTAAGCATAGAAGAAATTAATAATATAAATCCTGATTATATTGGTCTAATTTGTTGTGGTTATAATTTGGAAGAAAATAAATATTTTGCAAAAAAGGTGTATGAAGATACTAGGATTAAAAATTTAGATGCTATAAAAAATGAGCAGGTATTTGCATTTGATTCTAATTCATATTTTAGTAGACCATCCTTAAGAATTTTAGATGGAGCTGAGCAACTTCGAGATGTTATATTAAATAATGATAAAAATCATCACTGCGAAAGGATTTACTGATAAATTATTGGAAACTCTTTACCTACAAGTTTATCACCAGTTTTTAGTTTGATATTTTCAAAAGGTGGTGATCCTTTGCCACCTCTATCTACAAAAAAGGCATCATCACCTACAATTCTAGCTGAAAAAATTCTTCTTCTGCTAAGTTTATTTACATTTTCAGATGCACCATGCAGTGTTCTAAAATCAAATGCAATTGCGTCACCAGCTTTTATTTCCCAGCTTAAAATTTTATAGTCATCTCTATTTGAATTTATATCTGGCACTTCAGTTGAATTGTCATTTTCATATAAATCATGTCCATTAAATCTTTTGGGTTTATGAATAACATTTGATAAATGTGACCCTGCAATACATTCTAAACATCCTTCTTTTGAGATATCGTCTAGTGCTATCCAAAAACTTACTGATTGTTCTCCATCTACACAATAATATGGTTTATCTTGATGCCATGGTGTTTTTATAGATGAACCAGGTTCTTTAACTAAGACATGGTCATGAAAAAACCTTGAAATGTTAGACTTCATTAATTTGGATGCATAATAACCTATCTTGGAATTAAAAATAAAATCATTAAATTCAGAAATCCTATTCCAGTTAACTAAATCTTGAAAAAAAGGAGACGTTCCATCTTCTGGAATATATGACCGTTCTCTAATACTTGGGTTTGCAATTAATTTATCAACACCTATTCTTAAACTTTCAATCCAATCAGAAAAAATACCTTTGCATAATATTGCACCATCTCTACTAAAATTCTCAATATCATTATTATCTATAAATTCCATCCCATTCCTTTACAGCTTCTAATTTACCATCCTTACCTAATTTTGGTCTATTTTTTGTAAAAGTGTTTTCTGATCCAACTACTCCATAATCCATATACCCTAGTCTTACCAAGGGTCTTGCTGCAGATGCATTAAATAGTCCATCTTTGATAAATTTATCATTTATGTAAATACCAACAACTTGTCCAAAAATAACATAATTGCCTTTACCACTTTCCCTATCAACATTGGGTAAATCAATTGTCTTCCAATGCTTACACTCAAGAGCAGCCGCCGCTTCAGACACAAATGGTGCAGAAACAAATTTACCAATTTGTGGTTTAAGTCCAGCTAATTCAAATTCATCAATTTCTGATCCTGCAGGAACAGAACTACCATTCATATGATCAAATAAATCTTCTGTTGCTAATGAAACGGTAAAATCCCCAGTCTCTTCAATATTTTTAACTGAGTCTTTTATGTCTACTGAAGAAAACATAACAAAATGTGGTTTATCTGCTATTGCATTAAAATAACTGTATGGTGCTAAATTATAAATACCAGTTTTTGAACGACTGCCAATCCAACCAATAGGTCTTGGAGCCACTATTGCTTTGAAGGGATCATGAGGAAGATTATGTTCATTTTTAATAGTATCGTAATGCATTGGTATTTCTCGTAAAATTAAATGGTTACAAACAAAATAAACAATATAGATTAAAAGTATAGAATAAATTTTTACAACAAATGAAGTGTCAAATTATGAATTTAGATGAAATTAAGAATATTGGTTTTATTGGTTTAGGAGTGATGGGAAGTCCCATGTGCAAAAATTTACTTAAGAACACACACTGGAACGTCTTCGTAAAGGATTTGGATAAACTTAAAGAAAAAGATTTAGAAAATAATGGGGCATTAATTGCTAAAAATGTAAATGAATTGTATGAAATTGCAGACATGATCATAACTTGTTTACCTGGGGGAGATTTTGTAAAGGATATTTACTTTGGTGAACAACAGATTATTTCTAAGTTAAAGCCAAACAAGTTAATCGTAGATATGTCTACATCTCAGCCAGACTTAATGATTGAAATTAAAAATCAAATAGCAACAAAAGGATCATTCTTTGCAGATGCTCCAATTGCTAGAACTAGACAAGCAGCTAAAGATGGTACACTAGCAATAATGGTAGGATCAGATAAGGACATTTATAAAAAGATACTTCCAGTTCTCAAATACATGGGAAAGGACATCATATATTGTGGTGATGTAGGAACTGGTCAAATGACAAAAATTTTAAATAATATGATTTTATTTGAAACGGTTGTTGCACTCTCAGAAGCCGCAAACATAGCGGAAAAATATAATATGAATGTAAAACATTTGTTTGAAAACATTTCAAAATGTTCTGGTGATAGCTTTGCACTAAGAAATCACGGGCTTAAGAGTATTGCAGAAGATTATTTCCCTAATCCAGCTTTTTCCTCAGAATATGCTCTTAAAGATCTTTCTTATGCAATAGATTTAGGAAAGACACATAACATAAATCTACCAGGCGCTCATTCAGTTAAAAAACTTCTTGAAAGGACAATTCAAAATGGAGACAAAGACTCATATTTTCCTGTGTTAAAAAAACACTTCAGTTAACTTATCCTCTTCCAACAAAAGGCATTTTATTTGCCATGACAGTCATATTCAAAACATTAACAGTAACAGGCAAATTTGCCATGTATAAAACTGCATTTGCAATATGAATTGAGTCAATAACTGGCTCAACTACTGTTTTACCTGTAGCTTGAGGTACACCTTCTTTCATTCTTTCGGTCATTGGTGTTTCTGCATTGCCAATATCAATCTGACTACAAGCAATGTCATATTTTCTTCCATCTAAAGAAATAGTCTTGGTCATCCCAGTTACTGCATGTTTTGTAGCTGTGTAAGGTATAGATCCAGGTCGAGGGGTGACAGATGAAATGCTTCCATTATTAATAATTCTACCACCTTGTGGTATTTGTTTTCTCATTAGGGCAAATGCATATTTTGCACAGAGAAACATCCCATTCAAATTGATATCCACAACACTTTTCCAATTTTCAAATGGCATTTCATCTATGGATTGTGCAGGCACACCAATACCAGCATTATTAAATAGAACATCTATTCTATTATGCTTTTCTTCTAAAATTTTAAATGCATTTTTAACCGCTAATGGATCACTAACATCACATTTTAATATTTCAGTTGGGCCGGAGCACAATTTTTGAGTTTCTATTAACTTGTCTTTTCTTCTTCCTATAAGATATACAACTATACCATCTTTTGATAAAACCTCTGAAACTCTTCTACCTACACCAGTTCCAGCACCAGTAACCATCGCTATTTTTGACATAATTTCACCTTATTTTTTTTACTAAAAATTTTAACTACATAAATTAATACTTATGTTATAGGATTAAACTAATTATTAATAGATTAACAAAAAAGTTAGAATATAACTATGCAAAAAAAAGTATTTATAGGTTGTGGAGCAGGTTTTTCTGGTGACCGATTTGATGCTTCAATACCTATTGTAAAAGAATTTAAACATATAAATGAACCAAAATATTTGATGTTTGAGGTTCTCGCAGAAAGAACCCTAGCTATTGCTCAACAATATAGAATTAAAAACCCAGAAGAAGGATACTCTCCTTTTTTAGATTCATATATAACTCCCATAATTGAGGATTGCCTGCAAAATAATATTAAGATAATATCAAATATTGGTGCAGCTAATCCACTTGGGGCAGCAAAAAGAATTCTTCAAATTGCAAAAGAACAAAATACAAAGAAGCCTAAGATCGGAGTTGTAGTTGGTGATGACCTTTTAGAATATATGTCAAATAAAGAAATTTTAGAAAGTCCAACTATGGAAGGTTTGGATTTTTCGAATAACCAAATTACAGCTGCAAATGTATATTTAGGCGCAAAGCCAATAGCTGAAGCTCTCTCCAAAGGAGCTGACATAGTAATTGTTGGAAGGACTGTTGATAGTGCTTTAGCACTTGGCCCACTTATTTATGAATATAACTGGAAAAATGAAGAATTAGACTTGTTAGGTTCCGGTACTATTTGTGGACATCTTTTAGAATGTGGAGCTCAGGCAACAGGAGCTTACTTTGCAGATCCTGGTTTTAAAGACGTTCCAAATTTAGCTAAAGTAGGCTTTCCAATTGCAGAGTTTTATCAAGATGGATCTTTTGTAATTACTAAACCAAAAGATACCGGAGGGTTAGTAAGTAAAGCAACAATAACGGAACAATTATTGTATGAGACACACGATCCATCGAATTATCTTGTCCCTGATGTAACAGCTGATATGTCAGGGCTTGTTCTAGAAGATGATGGTGAAAATAGAATTCTTGTAAAAGGTGGAAAAGGTAAAAAAGCACCACAAAAATTAAAAGCAACTATATGCTGTGACAATGGATTTATGGGTGAGGCAGAAATTAGTTATGCTGGACCGAACGCATTAGCAAGAGCAAAACTCGCTGGTGAAGTTATAAGTGAAAGAATTCAAATTCTTGGGCTTCAAGGGCAACTAAGAGTTGAAATTATTGGTGCTGGTTCTGTTCATTTTTCTATAGATGAAGCATCATCCTATGAGTTGCCAAAGGATGGCGATTATAGAGTTAGAACATCAGCAATTTACCCAAAAAAATATCAGGCACAACAAATGGTTGATGAAGTAATGTCTCTATACTGTTGTGGTCCGGCTGCTGGTGGAGGTGGTCGTGGATATGTAACACCTCAGTCATCAACAGCATCAATACTGGTTAATAGAGAAATTGTTAGTCCTAATGTTCAAGTCAAAATTTTATGATAATTAAACTGTAGTATTTATGATCAAGTTAAATTTACCAGTACATTCTATAGCACATGCCAGAGCCGGAGATAAAGGAGATGTGTCAAATATCTCTCTAATAGCTTATTTAGAAAGTGGTTGGCCAGTTATTGAAAAATTGGCCACTGAAGAAAAAGTTCTTGAGATTTTTAGACATATGGGTGCAACAAAGGTAGACAGATACAAACTACCAAATTTAAAAGCACTAAATTTCGTTATTCATAGTGCACTTGGTGGAGGTGTTAATAGTTCATTAAGGCTTGATAGACACGGAAAAACCTTGTCTTCATACTTGCTCCATGAGTTAATTATACCAGTGACAGAAGATTTATTACCATTAAAGTCACCATATCTTAATAAATTTAAGGATTAAAATCATGAAAGAAGCTGGATCACTGCTAGTAGAAATACTTGAAAATCAAAAAGTTGATAGAGTTTTTTGTGTCCCTGGAGAGAGTTACCTCTCAGTTATGAATGGCCTTCAAGAAACCTCAATAGAAACAGTACTTTGTAAACATGAGGGTGCAGCCTCAATAATGGCTGAGGCAGATGGAAAATTGACTGGACGACCCGGGATTGCCTTTGTTACAAGAGGTCCCGGAGCCACAAATGCTGCCTCTGGGATACATATTGCTCAACAAGATAGTACACCAATGATACTTTTTGTTGGACAGATTGGTAAGGAAATGTATGGAAGAGACGCATTTCAGGAAGTTGATTATCAACAATTTTTCGGTGGTATGGCAAAGCTGGTTGTCGAAGTACAACAAGCTGACAGATTAACAGAAATTGTTTCAAGAGCATATCACACAGCGATGTCAGGAAGGCCTGGCCCAGTTATAATTGCATTACCAGAGAATATGCTAACAGAAAAAACTAAAAACAAACCTGTTGGTTATATTAATAATTTATCATCTGCTCCATCAACAAGAGACTTAGCTCAGTTGATTGAAGATATAAAATCTGCTGACAATCCAATTCTTATTTTAGGAGGATCTGTTTGGTCAAGTGAGGCTGGTAAAGATTTAGAATCAATATCTGAAATGCTTGGTTTGACAATTCTAACATCCCATAGAAGACAAAGTTTTTATAATAATCTACATTTAAATTACGGTGGTGATTTAGGACTTGGCGTTAACCCTAAGCTCATAGAACGTATAAATAAATCTGATTACATAGTTTTATTAGGTGGAAGGTTAAGTGAAAATCCGTCTCAAGGTTTTTCACTTTTAGGCATACCTGAACACAATAAAAAATTTGTTCATATTCATCCAGGTCCTGAAGAAATAGGAAGAATTTATAAACCGCATCTGGGCATCGCATGTAGCCCCATATCTTTTGTGAATGCACTTAATAACGCATTAAAAGGCTTAAATGTAAAACCATCATCTCAAAATCAAGTTTTAGCAAATCAAGCCCACGAGGAATATTTAGAATGGGGAAATATGCCACTTGAGGCACCAAATTCAGGAGTTGACCTAACTACCGCATTTAGCAATTTAAGAGAAAATTTAGATGCCAACACAATAATTACCAATGGCGCAGGTAATTACGCGGTTTGGGGTCACAGATTATTTAGATTTACAAATTTTGGAACCCAGCTAGCACCAATTTCTGGTTCAATGGGATATGGTTTACCAGCTGCAATTGCTGCAAAATTAAGAAACCCAAATAAAACTGTAATAGCACTTGCAGGCGATGGTTGCTTTCAAATGACCGAAAATGAATTTGCAACAGCAGTACAATATAATGCTGGAGTAATTGTGTTTGTAGTAGATAATGAAATGTATGGAACTATAAGGATGCATCAACACAAAAATTATAAAGGAAAATATAAACACACAGGATTAATAAATCCTGACTTTAATAAATTAGCAATTGCTATGGGAGGACAAGGATACACTGTTGAAAAAACGGAAGATTTTATGAGTATTTATGATGAAGCTAGAGAATGGACAAATAAAAATAATTTACCATCGTTATTGCATATTAAAACTGGTTCTGAAATGGTTCTACCCGGAAAAAGATTTAGTTCATTATGATGATAATTTAAAATTATTTAAGGTAAAATCATCTTCTAAAACCACATCTTCAGATTTCAATTCTTCAATATTTTTAGCGCATACTTGTTCCATAACATTTGCAAGTTCATCTTTCAAAATATCATGCACATGATTTGCTCCTTTATCCCCTAAAGCGGCAAGTCCAATGATAAATGGTCTTCCTGTCATTACAAAATCTGCTCCAAGCATTAATCCCTTGCAAATATCTTGGCCTGAGTAAAAGCCTGAATCAATAATAATAGGAAATTTTGGTCCTAATTTTTTTCGAGTTTCTGGCAAAATTTGAAGAGGGCTTGGGGCAATATCAATTTGACGACCACCATGATTAGATAAATAAATTGCATCTACAATCTTTGAAGCTTTGATTGCATCGTCTACATGCATTAAGCCTTTTAAAATAATTGGACCATTCCAGATATCACGAACTTCTTTAAGATAATCCCAGTCTAAATATCGTTGCATTTGACTTCCAGCAAAACCAGCTTTAGATTTAGCGTTACCATGCCAAGTGCCGTCACTATATTGATCCATTGTTCCAAATTTAGGAATTCCATTTATAAGTGTATTTATAGACCATGAAGGACAAATTGCAGCTTGAAAAAATGTTCTTAGATTAGTTTTGGGAGGGACAGAGACACCTGCCATTCTAAGTCTTTCTCGTCTACTTGAAGCAGGGATATCTGCAGTGATAATTAGTGTCTTAAATCCTGAATTTTTTGCTCTTTTTAATAAATCGTTTCTAATAGCTTTATCTGCTGGTGGATATAATTGAAACCAGCCTGTACCTTTTAAATGTTTTCCAACCATTTCTACAGATGCACATGCAACAGTTGACAATGAAAAGGGGATGTTGTTTTTAACAGACATTTTTGCAAGTGACACTTCTGCACCAGGCCACATAAGGCTTGTCATTCCAACAGGAGCCATGCCAAATGGCGCATCATATTCATAATCAAATAATTTTGTTTTTAAATCTGGATCAACCGTGCCTTTTAAGTATTTAGGAACTAAAAAAATTTTATTTAATACTTTTCTATTGTTTTCAAGAGCTTCATCATAACCAGTTCCTGCAAACAGGTATTCTGAAGCAAAATAAGGAATTCTTCTTTTTGCTAAATTTACCATGTCAGAAACTCTTGGGAATTTATCAACCAAACTAGACAAAATGTACTCCATAAAATTATTAGTGTTTTTAATTTAACATGTTATGAATGAATTATTAATTAAATAAATAGATTATTGAGAAAAAAATGATAGAAAATCCACCCCTAATACAAATAAAAAAATCATCTAGTAGAAATAGACCTTCAATTAAACAACTTGCAAATTTTAAAAATATTCCAACAGGATTTATTTGCGATGCTTTGAACGGTTATGCAGCTCTTGATACAAATA
Organism: uncultured SAR116 cluster alpha proteobacterium; assembly: GCA_902593735.1. GTDB lineage: Bacteria > Pseudomonadota > Alphaproteobacteria > Puniceispirillales > Marisalimonadaceae > Marisalimonas. The sequence continues at coordinate 44,084 of CACJJL010000013.1, read as the reverse complement.
TTAAACCTCTTCCTGTTCCAGGTAAAAAAGTTAAGCATATTGTTGGACCTGCCTTAACAGTTTTTTCTGGAGCAGCAGATGTACTTGGAATGTCAATTGCACTAAGTGAAATACAACCGGGAGACATTGTTGTAAATGGTGTTAGTGGTTTTCAAGGCACCGCAGCAGTTGGCGACAGGATTGCAGGAATGATTAAAAATAATGGAGGAATAGGTCTTGTAACCGATGGTCCCATGAGAGACTTACAGGGTATTATAGAAAGTGGACTTAGTTGCTTTTGTACAGGTTTAAATCCAAATTCTCCATATAATAGTGGTCCAGCAAAAATTGGATATCCAACTGAAATAGGTGGTAAAACCATTCACTCAGGAGATATAATTGTGGCTGACGCTGATGGAGTTACTGTAGTTCCGTTTAACAAAATTGACGAAGTTATAGTAAAGTTAGATAGAATTATTGATTTAGAAAATGCCATGGATGAGAAGGTAAAAAATGGGCTAAAAATTTCTCAAAAAGCTCTTAATTATATCAACAGTGATCAGGTTATATATGAGGATTAGATCACTGATATATATTCCCATCCGTAACACTTTGAAGATATTCAATTGTTATATCTTCATTTAACTGAATTACTTTAAAACCGTCATCTGTAATATCTAGTACTGCATAATCTGAATAAATTCTAGAAACAACACCTGCTCCTGTAAGTGGTAAAGTACACTTTTGAACCAGTTTAGGCCTTCCTTCTTTTGTCAAATGCTGTGTCATTACAAACACGTTTTTAGCTCCTGCAACTAAATCCATAGCCCCACCTACTGCTGGTATCCCTTTACCAGTTGACCAATTTGCAAGATCTCCTGTAACAGAAATTTCCATAGCCCCAAGTACACAGTAATCAATATGCCCACCTCTTATCATAGAAAAGCTGTCGGCATGATGACAAAAACTCCCTCCTGGAAGAATAGTAACTGGTTTTTTACCAGCATTTATGAGGTCTAGATCAATTTCGTTCTCATTTGGTGATGGTCCCATTCCTAATAAACCATTTTCTGAATGATAAATTATTTCTCTATCTTCTTTAATGTATTGAGATACTAATTCTGGCATACCAATGCCAAGATTTACATAAGAAGAGTGAGGCAAATCGTTTGCTATTTTCGATGCAATTTTATTTCTGTCCCATCCCCTAATTAAATCATTTGTATTTATTTTTGTCATGGATATATCATCCCTTCTTCAATAGCATTTGTTTCAATAATAGGATTTTCAATATTAATAAGTCTTTGAACAAAAATACCTGGTGTAATGACATGTTCAGGATTTATTTCGCTTGGTTCTAAAATATTTTTCACTTGAACTAATGATTTATCTGCTGCCATACACATTATGGGATTAAAATTCCGAGCAGTTTTATTGTATGTGAGGTTACCATATCTATCGGCTGTTTCTGCTTTAATAAAAGCAAAATCTGCTTTTAAAGCTTCTTCAAGAATATATTTTTTACCATTAAAAATTTTTTCTTCTTTACCTTCAGCTAAAGGAGTGCCAACTCCAGTAGCAGTATAAAATCCGGGTATACCTGACCCAGCTGCTCTAATTCTCTCCGCCAATGTCCCTTGTGGAACAACTTCTAACTCTATTTCACCTTTATTATACAATTCTGGGAAAGTAACTCCTTTGGCAGATCTTGCAAAAGAACAAATGACTTTTTTAACTTGTTTTTGACCAATTAACGCTCCAAGACCCACTCTTCCATTTCCTGAGTTATTAGCAATAATTGTTAAATCTCTGGTGCCTTTATCAATTAAACCATGTAACAATTCAATTGGACTACCTGCTTCACCAAAGCCACCAACCATAATTGTTGCACCGTCAAAAACATCATACAAAATTTCGTGCATATCTTTCTTTATTTTGTTGATTTGCATTCTAACCTTTCATATTGTTGAATTTCTATTGTTGAATGATATAACTAACTTATACACTAAAACTGAATTAAACTGAATGGTAATAAATAATGAATTTTGAATATTCTGAAAAAGATGAAAATTTTCGAATTGAGGTTCGAGAATGGCTTAAAGCAACACTTCCACATTACTTGAAAGAAAAAGTAAAAAAATACCAAAGACTAACTAAAGAAGATTATGAATTATTTATGAATAATTTGAGTAAAAAGGGCTGGTTAGCTTGGCATTGGCCAGAAGAATATGGCGGTACTGGTTGGAACGCCATCGAAAAACATATATTCGAAGAAGAAATAGTAAAAGCATCAGCTCCTAGGATTGTCCCATTTGGAGTTAATATGTTAGGTCCTGTTTTAATCGAATTTGGATCCGAAGAACAAAAAAATTATTATCTACCTAGGATTTTGAATAATGAGGATTGGTGGGCTCAAGGATATTCAGAACCAGGAGCAGGCTCAGATCTTGCAAGCCTTAAAACCACAGCTATAGATAAAGGTGATCATTATTTAGTTAATGGTCAAAAAACTTGGACAACTTTAGGTCACCATGCCGACATGATTTTTTGCCTTGTGAAAACTGACCTGAATGTTAAACCACAATTAGGAATTTCTTTTCTACTTATTGACATGAAATCTCCAGGTGTAGAAGTTAAACCTATTATAACACTAGATGGAGAACATGAGGTTAATGAAGTTTGGTTCACTGATGTTAGAGTTCCAAAGAAAAATCTTGTTGGAAAAGAGAATGAGGGTTGGACCTATGCAAAATATTTACTAACTTTTGAAAGAACTGGAATAGCTGGCGTACCCAATTCAAAGTCAGCCTTAAATCATTTAAAAATGGTATCAAGGAATTCAATGAAAAATGGAAAGCCCCTAATTGATGATCCAATTTTTTCCTCAGAAGTTGCTGAATTAGAAATAGACCTGTTAGCTATGGAAATTTTTAATTTAAGAACAGTTAGTGCAGCAGCCGAAGGAAAAGCCCCGGGAATGGAAAGTTCTTTACTGAAGATTAAAGGAACACTTGTAAGACAAAAAACTACCGAATTACTTAGAAAAGCTCTTGGACCACAAGCATTACCATATTTACCTGAACAGTTTGACGAAGGTTGGAATGAGATGCCAATAGGACCAGAATATGCTGGCCCAATTGCAAAGCAATATTTCAATATGAGAAAAATTTCTATTTATGGTGGATCTAATGAAATCCAAAAAAATATAGTCGCAAAAGCATCTTTTGGTTTATAGGAAATAAAATGGATTTTTCATTATCTGAAGAAAGAAAGATGCTTCAGGAAACTGTTGGTCGTTTTTTTGAAAATAATTATAAAGATATCAAAAAACGAGGTGAATACCTCAAAATGACTGATGGATTTTCCAAAGAATTTTGGAAGGAAAGTTCAAATTTAGGTGTTATCAGTGGTTTGGTATCACCAGCCTTCGGAGGTCTTGGAGGCTCTGGCGAAGATATCTGCATAATATTTGAATTGATAGGAAAATCATTATGCATTGAACCTTTCTTATCTTCTGGTTTATTATCAAGTACTATTTTGTCTTCTCTAAATAATCCCAAAACTGATTTAATTAATCAAATTATTGCGGGAAAATTATTAATGTCATTTGCCCACATGGAAATGAACAATAGATATGAGGACCATTTTATAGAAACCAAAGCCAAACTTGAAAAAGAAACATGGAAATTAAATGGTAGTAAATCTTTTGTTATTAATGGTGATTCTGCAGATAAAGTTATAATTTCAGCTAGAATAGAGGGTAAAGTTAATGACAAAAAAGGTATTGGTTTATTTTTAGTTGATAATAATTTTATTAATAATAGGCCCTATAATACAATTGACGGTTATAGATCAACTGAAATGAGTTTTGAAAATATTAATGGTGAATTACTATGTAAAGATAATCAAGCTCTTGAATGTATTATCAAAACCAATTCTGCAGGTGCACTTGCTCTTTCAGCTGAAGCTGTTGGAATAATGCAGGTATGTTTTGATTTAACACTTGATTATTTAAAAACTAGAAAACAATTTGGTAAATCAATTGGAGCTTTCCAGAGTATACAGCATAGAATGGTAGATATGATGCTTGAAATTGAACAAGTTAGATCTGCAGTAATGCTGGCATCCTCAACTTTCGAATCAAATTCTACAACACGTGATAAAAATGTTTCTGCTGCTAAAAATTTAGTTGGAAGAGTAGGTAAACTGATTGCTGAAGAGTCAATACAACTTCATGGTGGTATTGCGATGACATGGGAATATTCCGTTGCGCATTATGCTAAGAGACTGATAATGATTGATCACTTAATGGGTGATGCGGATTATCATAGGGATAGATTTAAGTTATTAAGTTCAATTTAGTTGTCTAACAATAATTTTGAGGCCTTTAATCTAAATTCTTCTGGAACTACAACTGATTTTCTTTTTTTTAAGTCAAATAAAACTGCAACAATTTCAATATCCATAATAACATCGCCAGTACTGTCTTCTACCATGTGATGAATAAATTTTAATGTTTTATTGCTTATCTTTGTAAAATTTGTGTAAGTAGTAACTGCCATTCCTAATTGTGCTTCTTTAAAGTATCTTACAGAATAATCTAAAGCGGCAGATCCAATATCATACTTATTTCGCCAAATAAAATCAGCTCCACAATACGTAAACAAGTGAGTAGCGGCATCAGAAACACAATTTATTTTAAATTGACTTGATCCCATAGATTGATGATCTAAGTCCCATGTATTAACTGCTTTTTTACAACTTATAAAAGCATTTGGAGAATAATATTTCGGTGGTCTGTTTTCACTTAATGGTCTTAGATTTAAAAATTCTAATTCATTTAAAAACGTAGAACAATTTGAAGAAAACAAATCTAAAATTATTTTATTTATTTCTTTGTTAATATCAAAAGAAATAGAAGTTTCGAAGTAAGCTGAAACAATTTTGTGGTCTATGCTATAAACTTTACTTAACAATAAAAGTTTATTATTTTCAGCATGTTTTACCTTAAAAACTATCTCTAAGACAGAATTTAAATGAACTTCTCGGCTAAAAATACATCTTTCAGTCAAAATTTTATAATTAATTTTTTCTTCAGTGAAGCTGTCGATTTTATTAAAAAGACATTTAATTGCATCTGAGTGTTTTCCAAAGTAATATTGTACGTTCATGTGAGACATTTCGTCACAATCTTCTATTCTAACTATATCTTTGAAAGCAGAGTAAATACCACTTGATTTGTTTATTTCAATTTTCATAGATTGATGTATATTTTGACTTATTAAGATTAAATTTTGTTTTGATAAAATTTTGTCATCTTTACTATCAATAGAATTTGATAAATATAAATTGTGAGTAACTTTTAATTTATCTTTTGCTTCTAAAATTACATCTGATCTTACATATGCTGTCATATGTTCAAAGGTTAATAATTCAAAACACTCAGTTTCTATATGATTTTCAGTATCTATTTCTATCTTTAAACATACTTTAATAAATTGCGTAGCACTTTCAAAAAATTTGTTAGAACAAGATCTTTTTAAAAAACAAAAATGATTAATGTCACTAGGTTTGATAAGCCCCCTAAATGTTTCTATATTCTGATAATTCATGAAATCTTTAGAATTAGGAAATTTCCTAATTTTTATCTCTCATCTCTAATTTTGCAACGCTCATTCTGTGAACTTCATCTGGGCCATCTGCAAGTCTTAGTGTCCTTGCATGACCATAAGCATACGATAATGGAAAGTCTGAAGAAACTCCTCCTCCTCCATGTACTTGTATTGCTCTATCTATAATTTTAGTTGCCATATTGGGAGCCACTACTTTTATCATTGAAATTTCTTTTCTTGCAATTTTGTTCCCAACTGTATCCATCATATGAGCAGTTTTAAGCACCAATAATCTAGCTTGTTCTATTTCTGCCCTACTTTCTGCAATAGCATGCATTACCACACCCTGTTCAGAAATTGGTTTACCAAAAGCAACACGCGACTTTGCTCTTTTAACCATTAATTCTAATGCTCTTTCGGCCTGACCAATAAGTCTCATACAATGATGAATTCTGCCTGGGCCTAGTCTTCCTTGGGCAATTTCAAATCCCCTACCTTCTCCCAAGAGAATGTTACTAACTGGTACTTTTACATCTTTAAAATCAACTTCGGCATGACCATGAGGAGCATGGTCATATCCAAAAACAGGCAAATGTCTTAAAACTTTAACTCCAGGTGTATCAATAGGAACTAGGATCATTGATTGTTGTTTATACTTGTCAGCATTAGGATCAGTCTTACCCATAAAAATCATTATTTTGCATCTAGGATCCATTGCACCTGAAGTCCACCACTTTCTTGCATTAATTACATATTCATCACCTTTTCTATCAATTCTAGCTTGTATATTAGATGCATCTGAAGATGCAACGTCAGGTTCAGTCATTGCGAATGCAGAGCGAATTTCGCCATTTAATAGTGGTGTTAACCACTGATTTTGCTGTTCCTTAGTACCATACCTTACCAGAACTTCCATATTACCAGTGTCTGGAGCAGAACAATTAAAAACTTCTGCACCGATTGGAGAGCGCCCCATAATCTCACATAAGGGAGCATATTCGGTATTTGTTAATCCCGCACCTAAATCGCTTTCAGGAAGAAACAAATTCCATAATCCTTGTGCTTTTGCTTTAGACTTCATATCCTCCATAATTTTGGGTACACACCATCGACCACCTTTTTCAACTTCTTCTTTATAAATAGCTTCATTTTTATAAACATGTTCGTTCATAAAATTTGTAAGTTTATCTTGAAGATCTTTTACTTTGTTTGAATATTCAAAATTCATTTTACACCTCTAATTAAAGTTAAAAACACCATTTGCTCTATTGATTAAAGCCTCTATTCTCTTACCAAAATTTGCAAATCTCTCATCCTGAGTTTGCCCTTTTAAAAACCTTACGTAAATTTGTTGAATAATTACAGCTAATTTAAATGCTCCAAAAGCATAATACCAGTCAACATCTTTTATACTAAAACCAGTTTTTAAAGCATAATGATCAATTATTTCACTTTTTTTAGGATATAAAATATATTTAACTGGCATTGAAGTAATTAGATTAGCTTCATAATCATCATCTTCATCTATCCAATAATTTAACAAGTGACCTATATCCATTAGTGGATCTCCTCTAGTACACATGTCCCAGTCAAATACCGCCACTGGTAAAAGAGGGTTATCGACATCCCACATAATATTATCCAATTTAAAATCATTATGTAAAATTGTAGCTCCTTGAGGTTTTGGAATATTAGATCTTAAATATGCAACAAGTTTATTAAACCTATTTGCTTTGATTTTTTCCTCAGATGCTTTTTTCCACCTATCTTCCCAACCATTAAGCTGTCTTAAAACAAAACCGTCAGGTCTTCCAAAGCCACCTAAGCCAACCTGTGAGGGGTCTAGTTTATGTAATTCAGCTAATATATCAATCATTTTAAAACTTAAAGATCTTATCTTATTTCGACATCCATCTAATTCGGATCGCATCTCTTTTCTAATTACAATTCCCTTTCTTCTTTCAATTAAATGAAACTTACTTCCTATAATTTCATCATCTTCACATAAATGAATACTTTTAGGAGCTAAGGGAAATAACTTATTTAAACTATGTTGAACCATATGCTCTCTAGCCATATCGTGCGATGAAGGTGCCACAGGCCCAAGTGGAGGTCTTCTTAATACGAATTCTTTATTATTAAAACTTATTAAATATGTTAGATTTGCGTGCCCACCACTAAATTGAAGTATATTGATTTTATCAATATCAATTTTCAATAGCTCATTTAAATAATTTTTAAGCTTATGCAGATCGATTTGTTCATCTTGTCTAATATTTATTAATTCATGATCAACCATTTTATATCCAAAGTACTAAAAATTAAAAATAATGATGATAAGTTTTTAAATTTTTACTAAGTTAAACAATAATATAATAAAAAGAATTTAGTAATTAAAAATTATAGTTTTGAGGAAATTATGGAAAATTTATTTGATATTAATGGTAAGGTGGCCCTTGTAACAGGTGGATCAAGAGGCATAGGCGCTATGATTGCCGAGGGTTTTGTAAAAAATGGTGTCAAAACTTACATAACATCAAGAAAATCAGATCAATGTAATTTAAAAGCAGAGGAACTATCAAAGTTTGGAGAATGCATCTCCGCACCTACTGATTTAACTGATATGAACGAGATGGATAAATTAGTGAGGCACATAGAAGAAAATGAAAAAAAACTAAATATTTTAATTAATAATGCCGGGGCTGCATGGGGAGCACCATTTGATACTTTTCCTGAAAATGGATGGGATAAAGTAATGGACACAAATGTAAAAGCTGTATTTTTCTTAATTCAAAAATTAATAAAAATATTAGAAAGTTCTGGAGATAATTCTGATCCATCTAGGATTATTAATGTTGGGTCTATAGATGGAATAGGCATACCTAGAGCTGAAACGTATTCTTATCCTGCATCAAAAGCTGCAATTCATCAATTAACTAGAGTTTTAGCAAATAGATTGGCCCATAGGAATATTAATGTTAATGCCATTGCTCCAGGGCCATTTCAAAGTAATATGATGGCTCATTCCCTAAAAGAATATGGAGAACAAATCAAAAAATCAGTTCCACGTGGAAGAATTGGCATTCCTGAAGACATGGCTGGGACATCTATATTTCTCTCTTCAAAAGCAAGCGCTTACATTACAGGCTCAATAATTCCTGTAGATGGTGGTTCTTTAATTGCAAGAAGACATATGGAGTGAATAAAATAACATTAGTACTAAGTTTTAAGAAGCATTTCAAAAACAAAGTCTTAATTTGTGGGTTTTAAGTAATAATTTAAAAAATTAACTTATCTTATGTCCACCAAATTGTTCCCTGAGCTTATTTTTTAATATTTTTCCAGTAGCTCCTAAAGGAATATTATTTGTTAAAATGACGTCGTCTGGTATCATCCATTTTGCTACTTTACCATTATACATTTTTAAAATCTCATCTTTTGCAGGTGATTTTCCTGGCATCGGCTGAACAATTACTATTGGTCTTTCTTCCCACTTTTCATGTGGAATTGATATAACAGCTGCATTTGCCACATCTGGATGACCTACACAAATATTTTCTAAATCAATCGAGCTTATCCATTCTCCACCAGATTTAATTATATCTTTTGTTCTGTCCGTTATAGTCATAAAACCATATTGATCTATTTTTGCAACATCACCTGTATCGAACCAACCACCATCAAGGAATCTATCTTTTTCAGTATTATCTTCAAAGTACTCTCTTAAAACCCAAAAACCCTTTGATAACAATCTTCCTTGAGTTTCTCCATCTTCTGGTAAATCGTTTCCTTCATCATCAACAAGTTTCATTTGGTGACCAAAAATTGTTCTCCCTTGAGGTAATTTTTGATCGTAATACTCTTTTTTGTTTTTTGGCTCTCCTTCTAATGAAGGCATATTAACTGTTCCTAGAGGGCTCATTTCTGTCATACCCCAGGCGTGTATCACTTCTGCGCCAAACTCGTCTTCAAACCCCTCAAATAATGTCCTAGGGCACGAAGATCCACCAATTATTAATCTTTTAACTGTATCTATTTTTTTACCAGAATCTCTCAAATAATTTAGTAATAAGAGCCATATTGTTGGAACCCCAAGAGAAATAGTAACTTTTTCTTCATTCATTAAATTTGTTAAACTTTCACCATCTAATTTAGCACCAGGGAAAACTAATTTTGTACCACACATTGGTGCTGCATAAGGAGTCCCCCAAGCATTAACATGAAACATAGGTACTACAGGAAGAACAACATCTTTAACGCCATAAGGAACCACATCTTTTAAATTCATCCCGTAGGCATGAAGAACTGTTGAGCGATGAGAATATAAAACTCCCTTTGGGTTTCCAGTGGTTCCAGATGTATAACATAAAGACGAAGCTGTTCTTTCGTCCATTTGAGGCCAATCAAATTGATCTGAATGATCTTTAATAAAATCCTCATAACAAATTACTTTAATACTATCTTTAATATTAGGTTGAACCATATTCTTATTATCAGTCATTATTATAATTTGTTTAACTGTTTTAAAACTTTCAGATGCTTTTTCTACCAATGGTAAAATATTTGAATCAACACATAAAACCTTGTCTTGCGCGTGATTTACAATATAAGAAACTTGATCCGGGTGAAGTCGTGGATTTATAGTATGGCAAACCAAACCACTTGATGAGGTTGCATAGTAAATTTCTAAGTGTCTATAACCATTCCAGGCTAATGTCCCTACTCTATCACTTTGTTTTAAATTAAGTGATTTAAGTGCATTAGCTAATTTCTTTGTTCTTTTTCCCCAGTCAAAATAATTATATTTATGGATACCACCTTCAACAGTATTAGAAACAATTTCTTGCTTGCTGTAATTCTTGACAGCATGCTCAAAAATAGTTGAAATTAAAAGAGGATGATCTTGCATGAGACCTAACATTTCTAGCTCCTAAATCGTATTAAAAAAATAAATATATAATTAATTTAAAACTTATCTTTCATTTCTTCAATCAATAATGATTTTAAAACTTTACCATTTTTATTTTTGGGAAGTTCATTAGTTATAAATGACCAATAGTCGGGTTGTTTATACTCTGATAAATTTTCCAAGCAAATTCTTTTGAGTTGGGCTAATATCTGATTACCCTTTTCAGACAATACAACAGCATGAATTTTTTCACCTAAAATTGGATCCTTATAGGGTATTATAGCAACCTCGATAACAAGCCCACTTAAACTAATTAAATTTTCAATTTCAGAAGAATATATTTTATAACCACCTCTATTTATTACATCTTTTTTTCTATCTAAGATAAAAAAGAAATCATTTTCATCTTTGTATCCTATATCTCCTGATTTCCAATAACCATTTATAAATTCTTCTGATGATTTTTTTATATCTTTCCAATAACCAGGTATAACCATAGGTCCAGAAATCCAAAACTCTCCTATCTCCCCTACATTTACTTCTTGACTATTTTCATTCATAACAAGTATTTTACCTGTTGATACTGGCTTTCCAACACTTGCTATGAGTTTTTCATTATATTCCAAGGGCATTAATGTAGCTGGTGAACATGTTTCTGTTGAACCGTATGCGTTAACCAGCATTAAATTAGGGAGTAATTCTTTTAATTTTTTTATAGTACCCAGAGGCATTGGTGCACCTCCAAAACATCCTATTCTCCAATTTGACAAATTATATTTTGAGAGATTTTCTCTGTGAATACATAAATTATACATGGCTGGTACCATAATTAGATAAGATAACTTTTCTTTTTCAGCTAAATTAAGAAAGTCTTTTACGTTGAATGATTTCATTAATATTAGCGTCCCACCTGCGTATAATATTGTCATTATGTGAGCAATTAGGCCAGTAACGTGACTAGCAGGGACCACAAGAATACAATTATCTTCATTAGTTAATTTAAAATGAGTTTTAAAATGTATACATGAATGAATGATATTTAAATTTGCGATCATAGCACCTTTAGGTTTGCCAGTAGTACCAGACGTGTATAAAATGAACGCCGTATCTTCTTCATCTATAATGTTTTCTTTTTTAGAAGGTAAGATTTCATGTTTATGAAGTTCGAATTCATCAAAAAATAAAATCTTACTCACCGATTGAAGTTTATCTAAAGTTGGAAGATTATTTTTTAGTTTTTTATCAGAAAATATATAGCTTGCACCACAGTCATTTATAATAAGTTTATTTTCAATTTTAGAAGATCTAGGATTTAAAGGAACAACAATAATACCATTTTTCAATCCAGCTAGTATGTATACTATAAGAGGCCAACTATTTTCAAATAAAACACATATTCTGTCTTTTTTGATTAACTTAAGCTTTTGAAAATAGTTTGATAATTTTGAAACTAAATCAAACATCTCTTGATAAGAAATTTTATTTTGGTCATCAGTAACTGCAATGTCTGACGGATGTTTTTTTGTATTTTTAAGAAAAACATCCCAAAAGCTTTTTTCTCTATTTTTAAAAGTAGGAATTATTCTGTTATCAAAATGAAGTTCATTATAAATATCGTTCATTCATAACAACATTCTAAAATTTGATTTTCAAATAACATTCTCTCCACGTTCAATAACATATTGTTTGTCAAAAATGTCTTCAGTATGATTAAGCTCAGATTGACTTAAAATTATGGAGAGATTTTGTTTTTTTAAACCACGAATAACTTCACCCAATCTTTGACTTAATGCAGGAGCAACTCCTTCAAAAGGTTCATCGAGCAAAAGAAGCTGGGTTCCTGCAACCAAAGCTCTACCAAGAGCTGCCATTTTTTGTTGTCCTCCAGATAGTAATAATGCTTTTCTATCAGACATTTCTTTTAATTCAGGCATGATTTTATAAACTAAAGATAACCTTTCATTTCCGTCTAATTGTTTTAATGTCCATGACGGTAAAAGAATATTTTCTTCGACTGTTAATTCAGGTATAAGGCCACGATCTTCAGGCATATAACCAATTCCTAAAGCTGCCCTACTATGGCTAGCATAATTATCTAAATTCAAGTTCTCAAAAATAATAGATCCTTTTGTTAATTTATTTACTCCCATAATAGATTTTAACAAAGTTGTTTTACCTGCGCCATTTCTTCCAATCAAAGCTACCATTTCACCTTTTTTGATTTCTAATGAAAAACCCTTGAGAGCCAAAATTGCTCCAATTTTTACACTAACTTCACCTACAATAAGCATTAACTTTTTGCCTTTACTTGAGTTTTACCAGTTACATATTCTTTAACTTTTTTATCATTTAACACATCTTGATTATTACCATCAGCAATAACAGCTCCTTGATAAAATGCTATTATCCTATCAGAATAATTTTGGACAATGTCCATGTCATGCTCCACAAAAATCACTGTTAAATCTTCACCCGATAGAGCTTTAGCTAATGTGTTCATGAGCGGATACTTTTCTTCTGCACCTACTCCACTTGTAGGTTCGTCTAAAAGTAAAATATCTGGTTTTCTAACTAATGCCATTGCTATATCTAAAAGTTTTCTAACACCACCTGGCAACTCACTAACTTGTCTATGCGCAAATTCGTTTAAAGAAAATCTCTCTAACATTTCATCAATGTATCTAGCATTATTTTTTGATCGTGCATCTTTAAAAAATGAATTTTTTTGTTTAGAGGTACCAAGTGCAACTAAAAGGTTTTCCCATGCAGACATTGGTTCAAAAATTTGTGGAATTTGAAAAGAACGACTTATACCTTTTTGAGTAATTATTCTTGGATTAAGTTTTGTTATTTCTTCACCTTTAAAATAGATATTCCCTGTATCAGGTTTTAAATAACCAGTAACCATATTCATAAAAGTAGTTTTACCCGCACCATTGGATCCTATTAATGATACCTTTTCTCCCTTTTGTATATCAATATTTACATCATTTGCTGCTATAACCGCTCCAAAAGACTTATTAATATTTTTGGCACTTAAAAGATTATTACTAATATCTAACATTTGTTGTTTTAAAACCTAACTTTTTTTGTTTTTAGAAAACGTATCAAAAAAGTTCTTAAAAAAAGAACCAATACCTGAAGGAATGAATATAATGCTTAATATCAAAAACACACCTAAAATCAATTGCCAAGTGTCAGGGAAATATCTCCCTGAAAAAGATCTTACCAACTCTAAAAGAAGTGCTGCCAAAAAAACAGCAGGAACACTTAGATAGCCTGCAAGAATTGAAATAAAAACAAACTCACCTGATGTTGTCCAATATGTAAATTCTGGATCAATGTGACCTAAAGCAATTCCATTTAAAGCACCTCCCATTCCACCAAGACCTGCAGCAATTGTAAAATTTAAAACAGCCACTTTAAACGCTGATGATCCTAAATACTCAACTCTTAGCTCATTTTCTCTTACAGCCAATGCTATTAACCCTGGAGTTGAATTATAGTAGTATCTAAGTAATATTGAGACAAATCCTGCAACTAAAATTGAAACTACATATAATACATAATCTGCATAATCTGTTGTTGGCTTTATTCCAAAATAAGTTGATTCTGGTAACACAAAACCATCTGATCCACCAATCGCATCTATTTTGATTAATATGCCATATAAAACCATAGAAAAAGCCAGAGATAGCATCGCAAAAAATATATCGCGATATCTAGCTAATAAGGGTGCAATTATAAGACCTACTAAGCCTGTAACAATAAAGCTTATGAACAATAACAATATAGCATCTGTTAAGCCTGCATGAACTCCTAATAACCCTGCAGAATAGCCACCGATGCCAAAAACAAAACCCTGGCCAAAGGATACTAAGCCACCTCTCATGAGAGTTATGATTCCAAGACCAACTAGACCGTATGCAATAGCCTTTGTAACAACAAAAACCAACCAATTAGGAATAAAAATTCCCATTAAAATAAGTGTTGTCATTAAAAAAACACTTTGAAAAATTATGTTATTTAATAAATTTCTTAACATTATATTTTCCTAGCTTGAACACCTTCAAATAAGCCTTTAGGTTTAAATATAAGCATCCCTGCCATACAAAAATACATTATAAAAATTTCTGCTTCTGGCAGTTTATGTACACATGCAGCTCTAGCCATCCCAATAATTAAAGCACCTATAACAGCGCCTGGTATACTACCTAGCCCACCAATTATTACAACAGCAAAACTTTCAATAACAACTGCCACGCTTATTCCTACTTGAACAGAAATAAGAGGTGCAGTAAAAGAACCAGATAAAGCCGCTAAAAATGCACCAACAAAGAAAGCTGCAAGGTAAACTTTATTTATATTAACTCCCATACACCCACTAATCTCTGGATTATTTATAACTGCCAAAACAATTTTACCAGATTGTGTTTTATTTAATACAAACCAGAGAGTTAAACCGCAAAAAATTGCTAAACCAATCAAAGCTAAATCATAACCTACATAGTAAAGGGAGCCAAATTCAAGAGCTCCTAGCAACTCTCTTGGTTCAGAAACATATAAAGAATTCATTCCCCATATTAACTTTTGAACATCCTCTAGGACCAAATATATTGCATATGTCACTAACACGATTAATACTTCGTCTTGTCCATAGAACCTTCTAAGAATACCTCTTTCCATTATGGGAGTAATTACAATCGCTACAGCCAAGGCTGAAATTAACATAGTTAAAACAACAAATTGTTCAGGCATTCCTAAAGAATAAAATATAGGTGCTAGTGTTGCTGTAGAATAAGCTCCTAAGGCGTATATACCGCCATGAGCAATATTTAATATTTTTAAAACACCAAAAACAAATGTCAATCCAAGAGCAACAATAAACAACCATGAAGCATAAATAGCCCCATCCAAAATTATAGTTAGTATTTCGTCAATCAATTACTTCTCTTACATTAATAGAATTATATTTTTAAGATTTACCAAGACAATAAAAAATTGTCTTGGTGTTTTTATTCTTTTAAAAAATCAGTAAAAATTTAACAGTCCGCACCAGGAAATCCAGCATTGATCCAATCGACAGCTTTAATTCCATTTGGTGGATTTACGCAACTAGCTTTATACCTAACAATATCAGTGACTGTAATGTTTCCATTTTTGTCCTTTGCAGTTTTTCCAATTGCATGTGGTTGAATTGCTTGATGACCGTTACCTAATTTCATTTGAACTAATCCACCTGGGGCCTCAAATTCCAGCCCCTTGAAAGCATCAGCTATTTGATCTTTATTAGGTTTTTTTCCACCATTTTTTTCCATAGCTTTTTCAATAGCCATTTTTAAACCCATTAATCCTTGTACCATTCTATATGGTGGCTGAGCAGGAAACACGCCATATTCGTCCATATAAGTTTTATACCACCACGCATTTAAAGCTGTGTCTGGAGCCATCATACCGTATTGACCTCTTGCACCTAAGATTACACCCTCAGGATATTTATTACCTAATCCAGGCATCACATGATCACCAGCTGAAAAAACAACTTGTGTTCTCTTAAAAAATCCTCTTGGTTTAGCTTGAAGAATAAATGATTGAAGATCACCACCCCAAAGTGAACTATGAACTACCTTTGCCTTTGAATTTAATAAGGCAGAAATTTCTGTACCATACTGACCAGAAAAAATTTTAGGAAATAATTCATTTTTTATTTCAGAGTTAGGTGATAGTTTTTTTATAGAAACACTAAAGTCCTTCCAACTATCCTTACCCCATGCATAATTTTGGTTTATGCCAGCAATTGAACTAATATCATGACCCTTTTCAATCAAATATTTTGCAATTGCAATATTATCCATGGCGGCGTGTGCTGCTGTTCTGAAAACGTATTTGTAGGATGCATCTTCAAAAACTCTAGGAGTTCCACAATCATATAACACTGTTAACGCTTTAAGTTCATCTGCAACAGAAGGAATAGCCATACAATCACCAGATGATACATACCCTAATACAGCATCAACCTTGTCTCTTTGAACAAGATTTCTAAATTCTTGAACTTGTTTGGTGGCACCACCAGATTCATCAATAGGTATTGCAGTAATTTTCATGCCTCCAAATCCTTTTTTATTATAAGGTGCTGGAGCCTTACCTTCGTTTAAGAGCTTTATAAACAATTTTCCACCATTCCATGCTGGGACACCAAATGGCTCAGCCGCTGGACCTGATAAAAAGGTTACAACTCCTAGTTTAAACTCACCATGACCATCTGCATTAGCTGTTCCTAAAAAGGTTAAAAAAGAAGCTAAAACGGATGATAAAAGTATTAGACTTTGTCTAAAAATTCTCATTATTATCCTCCAAATTTTAAATAAATTTATTAAACAAAATTAATTAAAGAAAAACAATAAAAATGAAAAATTTTTTATGAAAAATTAAATCCCTGATAGTCTTAATGCAATTTTAAGATTATTTATTTCTTTTTCATTCAATTTCATTAATGGAGGCCGAACTATTGCTTTATCCATTAAACCTAACAGGACAAGTGTTTCTTTCATCCTATTATGCATATCAAGAAATGGAGGAGAATAAAAAGCTTGAACCAGTGGGTATATTTTTTCATTAATTTTTTGAGCTGTTTCAAGATCTTTGTTTTTTATTGCAAAAAATAAATCTACTTGTAGAGATGCAATAACACTACCTGCTCCTGATAAAAGACCTTTTGCTCCCATAACTAGTGAAGACATTAACCAAGAGCTATGCGTTGAAAGAACATTCACTGGTTTTGACAAGTTTTGAAAAGTTTTTATGTGCTTTTCATGTAACATTGGATCGTTTGACCAATCCTTTATGGCTTTGATAGTTGGGACTTTATCAAATAATTTTAACAAAGTTTCAAATGGATAAGAAAGATTTCCAGAAGTTGGATAGTTAAAACATATTAATGGTAAATCTGTTACTTCTGCGATCCTACTAAAATGTTCTATAGCCATTTCAGGTCTTAATTGCCCTCCCATAGACAAGCTTTGAGGAGGGAAACATAACAAAGCTGAGGCACCATTTTCATGAGACATTTTAGCGATTTTTGCGGCCTCTATACTTCCATCAGAATAGATACCATTAATAACTGGAACTAAGTCACCTACTTCTTCTAGGGTAAAATTAAGAATTCTTTTTTGCTCTTCAAAATTACAAGAATGAATTTCAGATGAATGACCATTTACAGTTACAGCAGAAATTCCATTTGTCTTTGCACATTGTTTTATATGTTTTCGACTTTCTTTTTCATCAATCTCAAAATCTTCATTAAAAGCTATCAATGTGGCTGGTATCACGCCTTCTAACTTAATTTTATTAGTTTTAAGCATTTTTTCCCCAAAATTCATTTTAAATAATTATAATATATCTTATTATTCGGATAAGTTTGTAAACAACAAAAAAGAAAGTTAAATATGGTAATTATAAATAACCCCTCTGAAATAAAAGATTTTATCAACAAACCACTTACACCTAGTGAATGGTATCATGTTACTCAAGATAAAATAAACAAGTTTGCTGATGCTACTTCAGATCATCAATGGATACATGTAGATGAAGAAAAAGCAAAAAGAGAAATGCCTGAAGGAAAAACAATTGCTCACGGGTATTATATGGTATCTCTACTTCCAATACTAGCTGCACAAAATGCAAAAATTAAAAATACATCTAAAACTCTGAACTATGGATCTGACAAAGTGCGTTTTATAAATATGGTCAAAGTTGATTCCCATGTTCGACTCAACAGAATAATTATTGCTTGTGAAGAAATGAAAAATGGAGGTTTTAGAGTTGTAAATAAGTGTGAATTAGAAATCAAGGACGATATTAAACCTGCTTTCATAGCAGAAACAATATCATTAGTATTTCCATAAAAATAAAGGAATTACAATGAAAGCTATAGTTTGTAATAACTTTGGACCAATTAAAGATATTGAGTACAAAGAAGTTGAAGAACCAAATCTTACTGAAAATGACATTTTAATTAAGGTTAGTTCTGTAGGTGTAAATTTTCCTGACGGTCTACTTGTGCAAGGAAAATACCAACTTAAACCTGAAACCCCTTTTATTCCAGGTATGGAGGTAGCAGGTGAAGTGATAGAACTTGGTTCAAATGTTTCAGGTTTTAAAATGGGTGATCGTGTTGCTGGTTTATCAAGATTAAGTGGATATGCTGAAAAAGCAGCAGTCAATTTTAATTCTGTTTTTAAAATTCCAGATAGTATGTCATTTGATGACTCTTGTGCTTTATTATGTGCTTATGGAACATCCCACTATGCTTTGAAACAGAGAGGTCAATTAAAAAAAGATGAAACTCTAGTTGTTCTAGGTGCATCAGGTTCGACTGGAATAGCCGCTATACAAATTGGTAAAATAATGGGTGCAAAAGTAATTGCTGTTGCCTCGAATACTGAAAAACAAAAAATAGCCAAAGATAATGGGGCAGATATTGCAATCGGTTACGATAATTTAAAAGAAAATTTAAAAGATATTTCTAGTGGACAAGGAATTGATGTAATTTTTGATCCTGTAGGCGGAGACATTTTTGATACACTAGCTAGGACAATGGGTAGGAAAGGAAGACTATTAGTCATTGGATTTGCTTCTGGGTCAATACCTAAATTAGCCGTTAATTTAGCCTTAGTAAAAGAATTCAGTGTTGTTGGTGTTTTTTGGGGGGCATTCACGAGAGCTGAACCAGATGAATATAAAAAAAATATGATTGAATTGTTTCATTGGTATGAAAAAAGACTTTTGAAACCTCTTACAGAAGAGAGTCATCCTTTGTCAAACGCAGCTAAAGTTTTAGAAAAAATCCTTGCAAGAGGCGCAAAAGGAAAAATCATTTTGAAACCATAATAAATTCAATTGCGCTAATTTTATTCTGTTAATCTTTTTTGATAATAAAATTAAATAAATAAGAAAGAAAAAATAAAGTTGCACTTACTACAACTATTGACGGTCCTGAAGGTGCATCAATCTCGATAGATAGAAAAATGCCAAGAATTACTGAAAAAATACCTACAAAGGTTGCAATTAATGCCATTTGTTCTGGAGAATTAGCTAACCTTCTAGAAGTTGCTGCTGGTATTATCAACATTGCTGTAATTAGTAACAAACCAATAATTTGTAATGATACTGCAACGACAATTGTTAAAATTGTAGTCAATAATAAATTAACATAAATAGGATTTATTCCCTCAGACCTTGCTAAATCTTCATCAATTGTAACTAAAAGAAGTGAAGACCAATTAAAACAGACAAGAAAAATTACTAAAATGACGCCAAAATACATCATCCACAAATCATTAGAACTTACCGTAAGAATGTCCCCAAACAAAAATGCATGAATGTCAATTTTAATTCTATTAAGTGAAATTACAATAATTCCAATGGATAATGCAAGATGGGCTAATACTCCTAAAAGTGTATCAGTTGACAAAATCTTACTTTGTTGTAGCCACAAAAAAAGGATGCCGAATAATAAACATACAACAATAATACCAAAATTTATTCCTGTTCCTAGCAATATACCCAACCCAACACCGAGCAAGGAACTGTGGGCAATTGATTCACCATAGTAAGACATTCTTCGCCAAACAATAAAACAGCCCACAATTCCTGATATTAAAGCTACTGCAATACCTGCAATAATACCTCTTATAATAAATGGATCAGTTATTTTTTTCTCCATCTATTAATTGATTATCTATTTGAGATGTATGATTTGTATGTTGATAAACAGCCATCATATTGGCCATGTCTTTACCAAACATTGAAATAAATTCTGGATCTTGAGCAACTTGCTGAGGTTTGCCTGAACAACAAATATGATTGGAAAGGCACAAAACTTTTTTTGTCGAAACCATTACTAAATGAAGATCGTGCGAAACCATCAAAATACTAATATTTCTCTTAGAATATATTTCTTGAATGAGTTTATAAAAACTCAATTGCCCTGATATATCTAAATTTTGGGCAGGTTCATCCAAAACGAGTAAATCTGGGTTATTTAACAAACTTCTTGCCAACAAAACCCTTTGCATTTCTCCACCAGATAAAACTGAAAGTTGTTTATTAACTAACTGATTAATATCAACTTCTGAGATTACTTGTTTAAAAGAAACATCGTCATATTTCTTTCTTACTGTAATAAAACTTTTAACCGTTATTGGCACAGTATTAATTACATTTATACTTTGTGGCATATATCCAATTTTTAATTTGTCTTTTTTTTGTATCTTTCCAAAATTAGGTTCATAAAAACCCATCAAACATTTTAAGAGCATAGTTTTGCCAGCACCATTAGGGCCTATAATAGTAATAAAATCATTTTTATTAATTTGTATATCGATGTTTTTTAAAATAGATTTATGATGTTTGATGACGCTAACGTTTGAAGCAGAAATTAAGGCATTAATTGTTTTCATTTTTGACTACAATCTAAACAATGTCCTTCAATTTCTAATGTAGTATTACTGATCACAAAATTATTATGAATAGCTGTTTTTGAAATTCTGTCTTTTAAACTATCGTCACAGCATTCTTGATATATATTACATTTTTTACAAATTAAAAAATAACATTCTTTATGAGCTTTAGGATGAAAGCATCCCACAAAAGAGTTTATGGAATTTAGCTTATGAACGAACCCATTTTCTATTAAAAAATCAATAGCTCTGTAAACTGTTGGAGGATGTGAGGGTTTATTATTTATATTTCTTATTTTATCAAGTATTTCATAAGCTTTTATAGGTTTATTATTTTTAACAATTATCTCAAAAACTTGTTTTCTGATTTCTGTAAGACCTAATTTATTAGATTTACATATTTCTTCAACTCTGTGAATTGAAGCTTTTAATTCAGATGTTGATTTTGATTTCATACTCATGCCCTACTCTACAATAATAAAGTTGACTTTCAAACAATATAATATATGTTATGTTATAACATTGCAATGATTAATCAAGGATATGAATAATGTTTAAAATTCTAACTATTTTCTCTTTCATAATTTGTTCAAGTTTCAATTTATTTGCCTCTGAAACAAAAGGTGTTGTTACAACTATTCAACCAATAAATTCTCTAGTAAGTGCTGTTATTGGAAATACTGGCAAAACAATTTCATTAATACCAGCTGAAGTATCACCCCACGATTACAAATTAAAACCTTCTGATACAAAAAAATTACAAAATGCAAATATAATATTTTTTGTCTCAGATCACCTTGAGTCAAGTGTAACTAAAGTATTTGAGAACCTTCCTAAAAACATAAAAATAATCAACTTAATGGAAGATACTGGAATTAAACATTTAGCAATAAGAGATAATGAGGCATGGGAACGTCATGACCACCATCATGGACATGGCGATCACGATGATCATGATAAACATTCTAAGAAACATGACGATCACGACCACGACAAACATGCTAAGAAACATGACGATCACGACCACGATAAACATGCTAAGAAACATGACGATCATGACCATGACAAACATGAAAAGAAACATGACGATCACGACCATGATAAACATGCAAAAAAACATGATGATCACGATGATCATGAAAAAGAAGACGATGTTCACATTTGGTTGAGTCCAGATAACGCAGTAAAAATTATCAAAAAGATAAATAAAGAATTAAGTTTATTTTTCCCAGAAAATACAGATACATATGATAAAAATGCCAATCAAATGATTAAGAAAATTAATCAATTAAAAGTTGAATTAAAAAATGAATTATCAGGTATTAAAGATAAACCATATGTAGTATTTCATGATGCATATCAATATTTTGAAACAAGCTTTGGTTTAAATGCTGTTGGCTCAGTTGCATTAGAAGGAGATATAGTATCTTCACCTAAACAAATATCTTTTATAAAAGATAAAATTGTTAAATTAAAAGCTTCATGTGTTTTTCAAGAACCTCAGTTTGATAGTAAATTAGTAAAAATTGTTGTTGAAGGTACTAATGCACAAATAGGCACACTAGATCCCCTTGGTGTTAATATAAAAAGTGGAGAAAATTTTTATTTACAATTACTTAAAAACATGGCTAAAAGTCTGAAAGATTGTTTAGGGTAATGATTATAAATGTTAATTTGTGAAGATATATCATTTGATATTGACGGACAAAAATTATTTTCAAACATCAATTTAAATATAAAACCTCAGAAGGACCTTTTGATAACTGGTCCTTCTGGAGTTGGTAAAACAACCTTACTTAGTATTTTATGCGGTATTCAAAAACCAACCACTGGTAAAATAACTTATAATAGTATTGACCTTTATAATTTACCTGAAAACAAAATAGATGAATTTAGAGGCAAAAATCTTGGTGTGGTTTTTCAAAATTTTAACTTAATTAATACATTCACTGTTAAACAAAACTTAGAAATTGCTGTGAGTGCTATTGATACAAAAAAATCCATTCCATTTTTTAACATTTTGGATAGAGTTGGACTAGCGAACAAATCACATATAAAAGTTGCAAATTTAAGCATTGGAGAAAAACAAAGACTTGCAGTGGCACGTGCATTTGTCGGTGATCCAAAATGGGTTTTTTGTGATGAACCAACTTCATCATTAGACGATAAAAATGCCAATATTATAGCGAATTTGATAAAAGAAGAAAGCTTGCGTTGTAAAGCTTCACTAGTGCTTATAACACATGATAGTCGTATACAAACTTTAATAAAATTCTCTAAAATTTTAAAATTAGGAGATGAGTTATAAATATTTTTTATATATCAATTTTGTATCTAAAATCTAAACCTTTAAACTTTTTGCTAAGTGTGTTTCTAATGATTGTAGGAATTACTATCATAACTGTGTCTATATTGGTTAACCAAGTTACCAAAGAAACTTTCAGTAAAAATAATCCAGGTTTAGATGCTGTAGTTGGTGCAAAAGGAAGCCCCCTTCAATTGATATTATCTTCTATTCATCACATAGATATTCCTACTGGAAATATAAGCTATAAAAACGCTAGAAAAATTATTAAACACCCAGCCATTAAAAGTGCAATACCAATTTCATTGGGCGATAATTTTCAAAATTTTAGAATAGTTGGGACTAACAAAAGTTTTTTAAAGTTATATAAAGCAAATCTAATTTCAGGTACCGCTTGGTCACAACCAATGCAAGCTGTGATTGGTTATAATGTGTCTAAAATAACAAAGTTAAAAATTAACAAGTTCTTTGTTGGCTCACACGGTTTAATTGACACCGGGGATGTTCATGCAGAACAACCTTATAAAGTTGTCGGTGTTTTAAAAAAAACCGGAACTATATTAGACAATTTAATTTTAACAAGTTTAGATAGTGTCTGGAACTTACATTCTGTTACAAATAAAGATAAATTAGAGATTACTTCATTACTATTAAAATACAAAAATAAGACTTCATCTTTTTCATTTCCTCGTTTAATTAACAAAGGTACAAACATGCAAGCTGCCAGTCCTAGTTTTGAAATTTCAAAACTACTTAAACTTACTGGTAATGCTCACAGAATTGTTGATTACTTGAGTGTACTAATAATGATATTATCTTTCTTGGGAATCTTGTTCACTTTATTAAATAACATAAATGAAAGGAAATATGACTTAGCAGTGTTAAGGACACTTGGATTTTCAAGATGGAAATTATTTTCCATTATTTTATCAGAAGGAATGATTATTTCTATTTTAGGTAGCACTATTGGTCTAATATTTGGATATATAGTATATGAAAGCATGTACTATTTTTCTATTGTAGGTAGAAGCTTAGAACTGGGGCAGCTAAGTTTTTTAAATGACTTATTTTTAATTTGGATAATTGTAAATATAATTGCCTTTATAACGTGCCTAGTTCCATGTATAAAAGTTTATAAGCAGAATATAAGATCTACTTTATTAAATAGTTAAAATTTATATATTTATGACGTAGATTTTATTGAAGGAGAAATTTTTGAATTTGAGATTTCTATTTATAATTGTTTTTACTTTTTTTTGTAATAAAGCATTTGGGTTTGAAAAATTTAACCTTAATGACATTGACCCTTATGAAAATATTATTGTAGAGGACATGTTTGAACCACTAAAAGTCACGGGAGATGCTTTACCATGGCAATTATTTGGTAAGACTAAAGAAGTAGAAGATTGTACCATTGATAAAGATGGTTTTGATTACTGTCTTATCAAACCAGTTTATGACGATAAAATTAAAAAGTATAATGGTGAAACTGTAACTATAATGGGGTATATGTTTCCATTAGAAGAATCTGAAAAACAAAGAAAGTTTTTAATAGGACCGTACCCTTTAAGTTGTCCTTTTCACTACCACGTTGGGCCTTCTCAAGTGATTGAGATAAAATCAGATAATCCAGTTGATTTTTCATTTGATCCAATAACTATAAAGGGCAAACTCAAGATAAAATTCAACGAGGAGACTGGTTCATTCTTTTACCTAGAAACTATTAAGTTTTAATTTATAAAGTATCAGAAACGCCCCATATATTTGTTACCTGACTTGATAAAACTCCACCATTTCCATGAGCAACAGATAATTTAGCATTATCAATCCAACCACCATCTAGTCGTTGACCAACATCATCTCCTGAAGCATTTCTTAACTGCCTTAAAGCTTCTAAAGTTACAAAAAGACCGTACATTCCAGGATGGACGCAGGATAACCCACCACCATTAGTGTTTACTTTTAAGTTTCCAGCAGGTCCTATATTATTATTTTTTACAAGTTCTTTAGCTTCTCCTTTTTTACAAAAGCCTAGGTCCTCTAGGAACAAAAGAGTGTTTATTGTAAATGCGTCATACAATTGAATAGTACTCATATCATTTGGGTTATAACCAGACATACTAAATGCTCTTTTTCCACTTTCAATCGCTGATGTTTGTACCAAATCAGGCATTTCAGAAATCATACGATGATGATGTTCCATTGCTGCACCAAGTAGATAAATAGGAGTGTTTTTGGTATCTTTTGCCCTATCTGATCTAGTCATTACAACAGCCGCACCCCCATCTGTTACCAGACAACAATCTAATTTTCCAAGAGGATCAACAATAGGCCTTGCAGACAAAACATCATTTACCGTTAATGGACCATCTTGATGAGTATAAGCCCTAGGATTTAATAAAGCCCAATCCCTTGCTGAAACTGCCACATTAGCAAGATCTTCTCGAGTTGCACCAAACTCATTCATGTAACGTTTAGCTGATAAGGCATACGCAGTTACAGGCATTCTTGGCTGATATTGAGCTTCATAGGGCATAGCTTCGGAGATTGTTTTAAACCCACCTGCACTTTTTTGATTAGATCCGTACGCAACAACAGCTACATTGATCAAACCTGCATCGAGAGCCATTGCAGCGGTTAAAATGTGAGATAAAAAACTTGACCCACCTATTTGCGACCCATCTGCAAATTTTGGTTTTACACCCAAATACTCAGATAATGACATTGCAGCCATAGAATGAAAAGCAGTTGCAGCAAAAACTCCATCTACTTCTTTTAATTTTATTCCTGCATCGTCTAAAGCATCATGAACAGCATTTGCCATTATTTCCATAGCACTCCAACCAGATGCTAATCCACATCCACTCTCTGCTAAACCTACGACAGCAGTTTTACCTCTTAATCTATTTATATCATTTTGATCCATTAATTTTATCCTTATACAATATCAAAAATTACTGCTGGTTCTCCATTTAACGAAGAAATTCTAGCTTTAACCTTTTGACCAATTTCTACTTTATCTGGATCTACACCCTCAACTCTTGCCATCATCCTTGGACCTTCTTCTAGCGTAATCAAGGATAAGTTAAAGTCTCCACCCTTTTCAGGTAATCTTCTATTACAAGAAGAACTATACACCTCTCCATTTCCAGAGGCTTCAACCCACTCAAGATCACGCTCACCACTTCCAGGAAATGCTACACGAGGATGAAAGAAAAATTTATTGAGACTTTTACATCTTTGAATCATAAATTTACCCTCAGATAAAAAATTCTTAAATTGCTGTTCTGGTCCTACTGTACCTACTAAGTTTTCTGCCATTTTATCCTCCGTTTTGTTTTTTTATAATTAGTGCATCAAGGGCTATCACTTCAGTTTCACTTACTAGAATTGGATTCATTTCTACTTGATCAACTTTATCTAAATTAGCTGCTATAAAGTTTGATAAATTTATAATTGCATTTAACAATGAATTAATTTCAATAGGTGGCTTTCCCCTTGCGCCATAAAAAATATCTTTACTTTTTAGTGATAAAATCATTTGCTCTGCTTTTTGTTTACTAACAGGAGCTTCTGCAAACACAATATCTTTCATTACTTCTGCATAAATTCCACCAAGTCCAAACATCACAATTGGCCCAAAAACTGGATCAATTTTAGCTCCTAATATGCATTCGATATCACCATTTTTCATTGGTGAAATCATTATTCCATCTATATGCGCATTAGGTGCACTATCTTTTACATTTTTGAAAATATCTTGGTAAGATTTTTTTGCTAAATCTAAGTTATCTATGTTCAAAACCACACCACCAATATCAGTCTTATGTTGAATATCCGAAGACACTATTTTCATGACATATTTATCTTTACCTTCTTTAAAGTAAGAAGATAAGTCTTCAATATCTTTTATAAGAATTGGTTTTAATATTGGTAACCCAGCAGATAAAAGCACTTCACTACAGTCAATTTCGTTTAAATTTTTGTTTGGTATATCAACTTTGTAATTGTCTAAATTAATTTGGTTACTCTTATGTTTTTCATTAAATTTTTCACCAAAAAACATAAGTGCGGACATTGCGACAATTGCTCTCGTAGGATCTTCAAGGCAGGGAAATCCTTCTTTTTCATACATTTTTATATATTCTTCAGATGCTACCATACAGTTTATGAACAGTTTATCTTCATATCCCTTCATAGCTTGTTTTAACGCAGAAAGTAACGGTTTGGACAAAACAGGAGAACCCGCAACTGAAGTCCAAAAACCTATCAATGCATCATAGCCACCTTTGGAAAGCATTAAATCTGTAAATTTAGGTATTAATGTTAAATCATTAAAAAATTGAGCTGTTACATCAACAGGATTCATTGGAGACGCGAAGGGAACAAGTTCTTTTAATTCATCTTGTGCGTCTTTTGGCATTGGGCCTACAATTAGCCCTTCATCTTCAGCTGCATCTGCCATAATTACTCCACCACCCCCGGAAATAGTAACTAATCCTAAATTTTTCCCAGCTGGGAATATTCTAGGCATTGTTGAATAAGCTACATCTAACATTTCTTCTGTGCTTCTTACTCTGTATGCACCATGCGCTCTCAATACTTCGTCGTAAACTTTGTCTTCACCTGCTAAAGAGGCTGTATGAGAGTTAGCAGCTGCCGCTCCCACTTCAGATCTTCCTACCTTCATAAAAATTACCGGTTTCTTTTCAGATCTTGCAGTGTCTAGCGCATCAGTAAATTGTTTACCGTCTTTAACACTTTCTGCATATGCCATGATTGTGTGTACATCTGGATCTTCTGCCATAAGCTTAATGGTCTCTCCAACAGAGAGATCAACCTCGTTACCAGTTGTCATCCAATATCTAATTCCAAGTCCTCTTTGATGAGATACCATGTATATGTGACTTCCATAAGCACCTGATTGACTCGCAATAGAAATACCACCTGGTTTAGGAGTTGCTCTATCTATAGTGGAAGTAAAAGTAGGATAGAAGTTTTTGGCTGAATTAAATAGACCTAAACAATTTGGTCCGATAACTCTTAGACCACTCTCTTTGCTAATTTTTTTTATTTGATTTTGAAGAATCTCACCTTGACCTCCAATTTCTGCAAACCCAGAGGAGAAAATTAATGCTGTTTTAGCCTTTTTAACTACTGCTTCTTGTAAAACTGATACGACAATATTGGAAGGTACTGCGACTAATATGAAATCTAAATCATCTTTTACATCTAATAAACTTGGATAAGCTTTTATACCTTGAACTGTGTCCCTATTAGGATTAATTGGGAAAATACCTCCAGAAAATTTTTGTTCTATCATGTGAGCAAGTGGACGTCCTCCAATTCTAGCTTTGTTGTCAGAAGCCCCAACAATAGCGATAGACTTAGGAGACATAATTTCTTGCAATGTAATCATTTTAACCTTTTTTAAATTCTTTGTACTTTTCTATAAAATACAGAATAAATAATTTACTTCTTAAATCAAACTTTATAATTTTAGTTTGATGTTTATTTATAGATTACCCAAAATTTTAATACTAACATGTTTTATTCAGATGATTTCTATGGTTGGATTTGCAATTTGGCCTATATACTTAATAGAACTTCAAGCACAGTGGGAGTTATCTAATAGCGAAGCAGGTTGGATTAGTGGTTCATTTTACATAGGTTATGTAATCGCCACTCCATTTTTGGTCAGTTTGACTGATACTTTTGATGCAAGAAAACTTTATGCTATTTCATGTTTAATAGGAGCGGGAGGACTATTCTTTTTTTCTATTTTTTCAACAAATGCAATTAATGCCTCAATTTTTTGGTCACTTGTGGGGGTTGGGCTTGCAGGGACTTATATGCCAGGTTTGCAAATACTAAATTCTAGACTAAATAAGATTTCTAGAGAAAAATACGTTGCTGTGTATACTTCATTCTTTGGACTAGGAACTGCTTTTTCTTTTTCTCTTTTTGGAATTTTAAAAAACTATAATGTAGGTTGGGAAAATGCTTTTCTTTTAGCTTCAGTTATACTCTTCTTATGCTCTTTTCCTCTTTTATTATTTTCAGGTGATGAAATCGAAGAGCGTAAAAAAAAGAAATATCAGGGGATCATCAAAGTTATTGTTCCTATTTTAAAAACTTTCAAAAATAAAAAAGCATCTCCTTTTATATTAGGGTATGGTGGCCATACATATGAATTATTCGGATTTAGGAGTTGGACATTTCCTTGCATTGTCTTTCTTTCAAGTCACTTCAAAGTTTCTGTAAGTGACGCTTTCATTGCGAACAGTATAGCTTTAATGGGTTTTATTGGAATTTTTGCTTCAATATTTGGAGCAAAATATTGTATTGGCAAAGATAGAGCAAAAATAGTTTCCAATATGGGAATTCTTTGCTTTTTTGGCTCGATATTTACAGCAATCTCTTTTCTATTTAGCTTTTGGTTGGCTCTATTTATGCTTTTTTTATATAACAGCTTAATAATTTTAGATTCTGGTTCGTTAACAACAGGAACAGTAATCAATGGAGAACCTCATGATAGAGGTGTAAGACTGGCACTACATTCGATGGTTGGTTTTTTGGGGGGAGCCATAGGTGGACCAGTTGTAGGTTTTGTTTTAGATAATTTTGGAGGACAGGCAAGTCATTTGGCTTGGTTCATGTCTTTTTTATGCTTAGGTTTAGGTTCGCTTCTTTCAGCCTTGACATTTAGATATTACTTTTTCAAATATAGGATATAGTATAAATTAGCCATAACTTAGGAGATATTTATGAATACTAAAATTTTACTTAATGAAAGACCTGTTGGAGAACCAAAATTAGAGAATTTTAGAACTGTTAAAGAAGACATTGTCTCTCCTAAAGAAGGAGAAGTCCTTTTAAAAACAATTTATATGTCTTTAGATCCATATATGCGTGGCCGAATGAATGATGCTAAGAGTTATGCAAAACCGGTAGGTATAGGTGAAGTTATGGAGGCTGGTGCTTTAAGTCAAGTTGTGGAAAGTAAATCTGAATTATTTAAAGCTGGTGATTTTGTTGAAGGCAGAACCGGATGGCAAGACAATCCTACTGTAAATGAAAAAAAATTAAGATTAATCGATCCAAAAATGGCACCCCTATCAACTTCTATTGGTGTCTTGGGCATGCCAGGGACAACTGCTTACGTTGGAATGCATAATTTTGCAAAACCACAAAAAGGAGAAACCTTAGTTGTTTCAGCAGCAAGTGGTGCGGTAGGAGCTACCGTTGGTCAAATTGGTAAAATTTATGGATGTAGAGTTGTAGGAGTTGCAGGTACCGAAGATAAATGTGAGTTTACTAAAACTGAACTTGGTTTTGATGAATGTGTAAATTATAAAGATCCAAATTTTAAAGAAAAACTAAAATCTGCTTGTCCTGATGGGGTAGACATCTATTGGGAGAACGTAGGTGGTATTACTTTCGATACTGTTATGCCTATCTTAAATGATTATGCCAGGATACCAGTTTGTGGCCTTATTAGTTTTTATAATGCTACAAGTCTAAAAGGTGGAGAAAAAGATAGATTGCCCTTATTATTTAGGCAAATACTTACAAAAAGAATGATGATAAAAGGTTTTATTGTTTTTAATCATTATGATCAAAGAGAAGAGTCAATCATAGCTCTTTCAAAATGGATAAATGAAGGCAAGATGAAATATAAAGAAGATTTTGTTGAAGGCTTAGAAAATGCTCCTAATGCTTTCATAGGTTTATTAAATGGTAAAAATTTTGGAAAGTTAGTAGTTAAAGTTAATTCCGACCCTACTTTGTAGTTATAAATAATTAAATTTTAATTTAAACTGTCAAAATTTTTGTTTTGTTTAACTAAATCTTCTAATAGCTTCGGAGGAGACCAAAATCTTGGGTCTTCTTCTGAATACTTTAGAATATTTTTCAATATTTTGTCTAATCCAATCATATCTGCATATTTCATTGGACCTCCTCTCCATCTAGGAAATCCATAACCATTGGTAAAAACAACATCGATATCTGAAGGCTTTAGTGCTATTTGTTCACTTAGAATTTTAGTCCCTTCATATACCATTGCGGCAATGTATTTATCTAATATCTCCTTATCATCAAATTTTTTCGGAGTTATTCCGGCTCTTTTTCTTTCTTGTTCGCAAATTACTTCTATTTCTGGATTAGGCGTAAGAAAATCAATATTTTCTCCGTATAAATAATAACCTTTTGAAGTTTTTTGACCAAACCAACCCTTTTCACACACTCTATCTGGTATTTCTACATATCTGTCATCTTTATGTCTAAATGGTGCTTTTCTCTTTCTTGTTGCCCAACCTATATCTCCACCAGCTAAATCAATAACTTGAAAAATTCCCATTGCACACCCAAAATCTCTAATTACTTTATCTACATGAAAAGGGCTAGCTCCGTCCTCAACCATATGATAGGTACTAACTAAATATTTTGATAGAATTCTATTACCTATAAAACCATCACACACTCCAGATCTTACTGGTACCTTTCTCATTTTTTTAGCTAAGTCAAAAGCTGTAGCAACTGTGTCTGTTGATGTTTTTTCTGCTACAACAATTTCTAGAAGTTTCATAATATTAGCTGGCGAAAAAAAATGAAGACCAATTACTCTAATTGGATCATCTACAACTGTAGCTATTTCATTAACGTTTAAGTAGCTGGTGTTGGTTGCCAAAATACAATTTTTTCTGCAAATTCGATTTAATTTACTAAAAACCTCTTTTTTAATATCCATGTTTTCAAATACTGCTTCTATAATTAAATCTCTATCTTTGAGTTCATTAAAATCTGTAGTTGCAGAGAACATGCTCATAATTTCAAGTTTTTGTTCATTATTAATTCTATTTAATTTTACGTTTCGGTCATAAGTTGCATTTATTTTTGTTTTTGCTTTTTCAATGGCTTCATCATTTTGTTCTATCATGATCACATCTAATCCTGCATTCATAGCAGCCATAGAAATTCCAGTACCCATTGTACCACCACCAATTATTCCAATTTTTTTAAGCTCTATGGGTTTGCCGTCTTTTAATTCTGGTACTTTTGTATTGGCTCTTTCTGCAAAGAAAGAATGTATTAACCCTTGTCTTTGAGGACTTTGTATACATTCCTCAAATAATTTTCTTTCATTTGAGATAGCCTCTGGAAAATTTAACTTAAGACCCTCCTCTACAGATTTAATAATTGCATGTGGTGAAAAAAGATTTTTATATTTTTTCGAGGCAGTTTCTTTAATTTTAATTAAACTATTACTTATTTCTTGTTTATCACTGATCTTATCTTCCATCTGAGAAGTGGGTCTTGGTTTAAATCCATCTTTAATTAATTTTTTGGCATATTCGATGCCATTATCTATAGTGCTGTTATTTTTGGCAATCACATCTATAATACCTGCTTCCAAAGCCTTTTTAGCTGGTACATGTTTTCCAGTAAGCATCATGTCTAAAGCCATAGAAACACCACATAATCTTGGAAGTCTTTGTGTTCCCCCGGCACCAGGCAAAATACCTAGCAAAACTTCTGGTAGACCAACTTTGGTATTTGGAGCTGCAATTCTATAATGTGCTGACATAGCTACTTCCAAACCACCACCAAGTGGAGTTCCATGTAATGACGCAACAACTATTTTGTTTAGACTTTCAATTTTATCACAAATATTTCCTAAAATTGGAGCATCTATTTTTTTACCAAATTCTTTAATATCTGCACCTGCAAGAAATGTTCTTTCAGGAGCAGTAATAACTATCGCTAATATTTTTTCATCTAAGGATAGTTCTTCAATAGTTTCTAAAAGTCCAATTCTAACTGCGGCACTAATAGCATTAACTGGGGGGTTTGAAACTTCTATAAGTGCTATTTCATCTAAAATTCTATGTTTTACTACTGACATTTTATCCTCTACATAAGTTTACTTTTGGCTTCAACATACTCATTGTTTATCCTTTTGACCAAATCTTCAGCTGGTAAAATACTTTTTACAGCAGAAATACCTTGACCTGAACCCCAGATTTCTTTCCAGCTCTTTGGTTTTGAAGTGCCAGAACTAAAATTCATTTTACTTGAATCACTAACATCAAGATTGTCTGGATCTAACCCCTGAGCCACTATAGACCCCTTCAAATAATTACCATGAACCCCAGTAAACAAGTTTGTATATACAATATCGTCAGCAGAAGATTCTGTAATCATTTCTTTATATCTTTGATCGGCATTAGCCTCATTAGTAGCAATAAATGCGGAGCCTATATAAGCTAAGTCAGCTCCCATTGCTTGAGCAGCAAGTACTGCACCACCATTAGCTATTGAACCTGATAGTAGAAGAGGACCAGAAAACCATTCACGAATCTCTTGAATTAATGCAAATGGTGAAAGTGTACCTGCATGACCACCTGCACCAGCAGCAACGGCTACTAATCCATCAGCACCCTTTTCAATTGCTTTTTTTGCAAAAAAATTGTTTATAATATCATGCAAAACAATACCTTTAGCCTGATGAGCCACTTCATTTACCTCAGGCCTTGCACCCAAAGAAGTTATCCAAACAGGAGCTTCCCATTTTGCACAAATATCAATATCTTTTTCTAGTCTAATATTAGATTTATGAACAATGTGATTAACGGCGTAAGGAGCAGCTGGAGTGTCAGGATTTTCTTGATTATGTCTATCTAATTCTTCATTTATTCTTTTTAACCATATCTCAAGCATATTAGGTTCACCCTCACCTTCTCTAGCATTTAAGCACGGGAAAGAACCAATTATACCTGCCTTACATTGAGCTATAACTAAATCTGGATTTGATATTATAAATAGTGGAGATCCTATTACAGGAATTTTTAATTTATCTAGGGGTGAAATAAGCGACAAATTTGTCTCCTTTTAATAAAATTAAATATTAATAAATATTTAACACGCTAATTATGATGACTTCAATTATTTTAATTACATTATTATAATTTTTTATATATTATAAATTTTAATGTGATTAAGGAGGAATAAATGCTTTTAAACAACAATGATTTAGAAAAATTTGATAAAGATGGTTATTTATTCTTTCCTAAACTGTTTAATTCTGATGAGGCGGCATTATTAAAAGAAGAAGCTGACAAAGTATATTTAAAAAATAGAAAAGAAGTTTGGAAAGAAAGCACAGGAGTTGCAAGAACTGCTTTTGCTGCACACACATACAATGAAGCTTTTAGAAGATTAGCTGCACATCCTAGGTTGATTAATCCGGTATCTCAAATACTAGATGGTGATGTCTACATGCATCAATTTAAATTAAATGCTAAGGCTGCGTTTGACGGAGCTGTCTGGCAATGGCATCAAGATTATGGAACTTGGAAAAGAGATGACGGGATGCCAGAGCCAAGAGCTATGAATATTGCTGTATTTCTTGATGACGTAACTGCGGCAAATGGTCCTTTGCTTTTCATACCAGGCAGTCATAAAATAGGAGTTATTGATGCAGGTCACGATTTAGAGACAACAAGTTATCCACTTTGGACTTTAGATAATGAAAAAGTTTTAGAATTAGCTGAAAGAGGTGGATGTGTTGCTCCAACGGGAGCAGCTGGTAGTATGTTGATGTTTTCATCTTTGCTAGTTCATGCAAGTCCTCCAAACATTTCACCATTTGGCCGAAGTATTGTTTATCTATCTTTATGTCACGTAGATAATCATATACAAAAGTTTAATCGAGAAGAATGGATTGCACACAGAGATTTTACACCTATTACTAAGCTTGATGATAATTGCCTTAATGAATTAGTAACCATTGGTGTTAGCGCAGCTGAATAGTAAAGCATTTTAAAACAAGGAAAATTTTTTTGATCACGATCGATTCAGTTTCAAATTTTAGAGACGTGTCTATTGGCTCTAAAATGAAAAAAAATTTATTATTTAGGTGTGCTAAACTTAGCACCCTTAACGAACGAGATATTAGAGTTGTAGAAAATTTAAACCCTCACGCTATAATTGATTTTCGTGATCCCAAAGAAATTGAAAAAGCACCAGATAATTTATCAAGTAAACTTTTAGATAAATATATCAACCTTCCTATATCAGCAAGCACTCTTAGTAGAATGGTTGCACAAAAAGAAATTGATGGAGATAGTGTAAAATCTTATGAAAAAATTATGGAAGATAGTTATCGGATGTATATTAGTAATCATAAAGAGGTTTGGACAAAATTTTTTGAAATTTTGCTTCAATCAAGGAAATTTCCAATTATTTTTCATTGCTCTGCTGGCAAAGACAGGACCGGTATAGCAAGTTTTATGATACAAAGTGTTTTCAAAAACTCTATGGATTTAATTTTAGAAAATTATCTTATTTCAAATGATTTATTGACTATTAAAGCTGCAACAGCTGAGCAAAGTACTAGCTCTTCAAATCAGGACTCACTAGTAACAAAAAATATGTTAAGCACACTTGGTAAAGTCCAGCAATCTTATTTAAATGCAGCTATTGATGAAATAGACAAAAAATACAGTACATTAGAAAATTATTTCATTTCACAGCTGGGACTTAAAGTTAATGATATCCATAAATTAGAACAAATATATGGGAATAATTAGGATATGTTTTTACAAAGTTTGATTTCACAAAGAATAGATAATAATGCACCTGTAAAAGTTGCCTTAATTGGAGCTGGAAAATTTGGTTCTATGTTT
This sequence comes from uncultured SAR116 cluster alpha proteobacterium, assembly GCA_902593735.1. Taxonomy (GTDB): domain Bacteria; phylum Pseudomonadota; class Alphaproteobacteria; order Puniceispirillales; family Marisalimonadaceae; genus Marisalimonas. Next base: position 8,130 of record CACJJL010000013.1, on the reverse strand, counting down.
TTAAGTCAGGTGCCAACCACTCCTGGTTTAGAAATTATAATAATTGCAGATCTTATTCCAGATAACGCAAGAAGAGCTTGTAAAAATGTTGGTTGGAGTGAAGATCTTATTTCTAAGACCAAATTTGTTGACTCAGGAATTAAAGCGATAACAAAATCTGAAGTTGAGGTTGTTGTAGAAGCAACTGGACATCCATCAGCTGGGATTTTACATGCTAAAAAAGCATTTCAGAACGGTAAACACATCGTAATGGTAAATGTTGAAGCAGATGTATTGGCTGGTGCGTCTTTAGTTAAAGAAGCTAAATCTGCTGGTGTTGTTTATTCTATGGCTTATGGAGATCAGCCTGCTCTAACAGCTGAAATTGTTGACTGGGCTAGGTCAAATGGCTTTTATGTGACTGCTGCTGGTAAAGGTACTAAATATCTTCCTGAATATCATAAATCTACACCTGAAACGGTATGGAATTATTACGGATTAACAGAAAAAGAAGCAAATGAAGCTGGGATGAATTCTAAAATGTTTAACTCTTTCCTTGATGGAACAAAATCAAGCCTAGAAATGGCAGCAATTGCTAATGCTTGCAATCTTAAAGTGCCCTCTAATGGTCTACTTTTTCCTCCTTGTGGTATGGATGACCTAGCAGAGGTTCTTAAGCCCAAGAATAATGGCGGTGTGTTAGAGTATGATGGACAAGTTGAGGTGGTTTCATCTCTTGAGAGAGATGGTAAAGATGTATTTAAAGATTTAAGATGGGGAGTTTACGCTGTTCTTAAAGCACCAAATGATTATGCTGCCTCATGTTTTAAACAATATGGCATGAACACTGACAGCACTGGACAATTTTCTGCAATGTACAAACCATTTCATTTAATTGGAATGGAACTGAATATTTCAATTTTTAGCGCGGCTTTATTAAATCAATCAACCGGACAAACACAAACTTTTTCAGGCGATGTGATTGCTACATCGAAAAGACCCTTAAAAAAAGGTGAAATTCTAGACGGAGAGGGAGGAGCTACTGTTTGGGGTAAATTGATACCAGCTAAAGATTCTCTCTTAAACGAAACCCTGCCAATAGGTCTGGCACATGGAATAAAACTTAATAAGGATATAAACGAAGATCAAATTTTAACATGGAAAGATGTAGATTATTCTTTAGATGATACCACTATTGCATATAGAAGGTCTATGGAAAAAAACTTTAGATCTTTATTGGACTAGTTGGCCCTTTATCTAATCTCCAAACAAAACCAGACGTTCCTACTTTAGGGAAAAAATCTTTAACCAAAGGATCATGTCCTGGAACAACTAGATCATCACTTGTTGCCAAGCTTTTAATTAACTTAAAACCATTTAGCATATCTTCTAAATCAACAACAATAGGAAAGGGTTTAGCCATTAGAAAGTTTTCATAGAAATGTGTGGCATCTGAAGCTAAACATAAATATCCATTTTCTGTTTTTACCCTTACAGATTGCAAACCTCTTGAATGACCACCTATTAAATGAACAGTAATTCCGCTTTTGATTGATCCGATACCATTATAAAAAATTACCCTGCCGGAGTATAGGTTTTTAACCATCTCACATACATGTTCGCCTGTAAAAGGCATTTTAATAGTTTGATGACACATGCAAGGACCAGTTGCGTAAGCCATTTCTGTCTCTTGAAGATGAAATTTTGCATTTGGAAAGTCCTTCAATCCTCCTGCATGATCATAGTGAAGATGGGTAATAATCACGTCAGTCACATTATTAGCTTCAACATTAATAGCTTTAAGAGCCTCTGATGGAGCTCTTTGAATTGGTCTGTCTCTTCTTTTTGCTTCATCGTAATCATATCCAGTATCTACAACAATAATATCTTTTTCAGATTTTAGAACCCAAATAAAATAATCAATAGTATGAGCTTGATGAGAATGATCATCAAAAATGAAACTATCACTCCGCGTTCTATCTGCTCTTTCAGCGTACTTTAACGCAAAAACTTCCCAATTTTTTTCAATAGCTGTTTCCAAAAAAAAAATTCCTTATTTAATTTTCACTAACTTCTTCTAATCTGTCAGTTGCTGGAGCAGGAGTTGGACTGACGTTTGATATTAATTTGTAAGTTTCATTATCTAATGAAATTTTAACTGAATCTAAAGAAGGTTTTAGTTGTTTTAGATTTCTAGCACTTATGATTGGAGCAGTTACTGCATCATTGTTTAAAACCCAAGCAACTGCTAAAGCAATAGGGTCATAATTTAATTGATTAGCCAAATTTTTTAGAGAATGCGCAGCTTTGTACATCCAATCTTGACCATATCTAATTTTGTATTTTTCATTTTCATGTAGTCTACCAGATGAGTTTTTACTTGATGAAATTGATGAAGCATATTTACCAGTAAGAAGTCCACCACCTAAAGGACTATAACTTATTACACCAATATCTTCAGATTTTGCCATAGGAAGAATTTCTACTTCAGCCTGTCTTTTAACAATATTGTACATAGGTTGAAGAATATCCACTGATGGAAAATTATGTTTTTGAGCGACTAAATTAGCTTTGAGAACCTGCCATGCAGAAAAATTAGAAACACCTAGTTGAAAAAATTTTTTTTCTGCTTTTAATTTTTGAAGTGTTTCAAATGTTTCTTCTAATGGTACATTATCATCCCAATGATGTAAGAAAAAAATATCAACATAGTCCTGGTTTAATCTTTTAAGACTCTGTTCTAATTGTGATCTAATATTTTTTCCACTTGAACCTCCAACTGAACCTGCTTTTGTTATTAGAATAATTTTTTCGCGTTCTTCTCTAATTAGGTTTCCAAGAATTTTTTCAGATTTGCCTCCAGTATAAACAAATGCAGTATCAAAAAAATTAATACCATTTTCACGACATGCCTCATACATTTCCTGGCTATCACGTTCATCTGCTCCATCACCGAACTGCATCGTTCCAAAACATAATGAGGAGTTTTCTAATTTATTTGGACCATATTGTCTGATTATTTTCATTTAAAATCCTTCAGTCAATTTTATTTAAAATTATCCATCCAGGCAATTCCTTCATCCGTTGTGGTTCTTGGCTTATATTCAGCTCCAACCATACCCTTATAACCTAATTTATATATTTCTGGGATTATATAAGAAAAATCTAATTCTCCCCTATCTGGTTCACATCTACCTTTAACAGATGCTATTTGCACGTGCCCAATGTAAGGTAAGTTGTCTTCAAATCTATTAATGACATTACCTTGATTGATTTGAATGTGATAAAAATCAAACATAATTTTTATACTATCAGGGCCTACAAGCTCACAAATCTCCTTTGCCTGTTCTACTCTCGTCAAAAAATATCCTGGATTATCATTTAAATTTAATGGTTCAATGACCAAGCCAATATTACTATCTTTTACTAATTCTTTTGCAAACTTTAAATTATCTATAAACGTCACGAGAGATTTTGTCGATAAATCTGTAACACCTGCCATTGCATGAATGTTTTTTGATTTAATTACCTTTGCATATTCAAATGCTTGTAGTAATGCATCTCTAGCTTCAGACACCCTTGAAGGTACAGCTAACAAGCCATTATCACCTTTATCAACATCCCCTTTAATTGTATTAATGCCTATAACAGGCAAATTTACTTCATCAAGAGCTTCTTTAATTTCTTTACAATCATATTGATAAGGAAACTGAAACTCTACTGCATCAAAACCATTTTCTTTTGCTTTATGAATAGCATCAATTTGAGACATTTCTGTCCACAAAAGACCTAGATTAGCTGAAAACTTAAACATTACATTAGTCCCATTCTATATTAAATTTATTTACAACCTTTTCTATTTGTGAAATTTTTAACTCTATTGCACCTGTATCTCTTAAAATTAGAGCTAGTTTAGCAGTGGCCTCTAATTCTTCAATAGCATTTACAGCAGATTCTAAGTCTTTACCAGAAACAACAGGTCCGTGATTAGCAAGAAGAACAGCGGATCTTTTACCAGCAAGACCTTTAATTGCATCACCCATAGCCGGATCTCCTGGCACAAAGAAAGGAAGTAATTTTACCTTACCTAATAACATAACGGAGTAAGGAGTATATGAAGGCAACACATTATCTTCATTTATTCCAGGTATCATTGATAATGCTACTGAATAAGTTGAATGAAGATGGACAACTGCACCAGATTTTATTCCTCTTGTTTCATAAAAAGCCTGATGAAGAGGTAATTCTTTTGTAGGAGTTGTAGAACCAATTATTTCACCAGATTTCGTAACCTTGACTATTTGGTTTGGATCGATTCTACCAAAAGAAGAACCAGTGGGGGTAACTAATATATTGTTATCATCTAAACGTACTGAAATATTTCCAGTTGAACCATGTGTTAAACCTCTATCAAAAATAGAAGTAGCTATAAGACATATTTGCTCTCTTAATTTATTTTCATTCATTTTAAATACTCAATCCGCACATCTTAATTTAGTATCCAAGTATCTGATAAAACCCACCAATTGGTCCACCAATAGCAATATGACTTCCAACTGCTAAAGAACAAGCCATAAGTGGTGACGGGGTCTTTAACCCTAAAAAACCTTTACCTAAAACTGGCATAAAAAAAAAACAAGGAACAATTACACTTATCAAACCAAAAACAATGCCATTCATAAGAGATGCACTACATATTTGATATTCTAATAAAATAAAAAAAAATACTGAATACAAAATTGCAACGGAATAATGAACTAACCAGCCAATAATTAATTCATTTTTAATTGGAGCTTCTTCATCGATAGTAGGATTATAAATTTTTCCTCTAGACACTACTAATAAAAACCATCTTCCTACCACACCCCAGTCAGAAGGATTTATATCATATAATAATTTAAGTAGCCTCTGCCAAATATCCATTGCAAGGCAAGATACAATCCCAATAATGACTATGTGAAATATTTCCATCAAACTTCCTCTATTTTTAAAATTTTTCTAGCATTGGATAGATGAACAATATAAAACACTATAAGTGTTAATATGAAATATATCTATTGTTAATATATTTTTATATATAAACCAAATCAAATACAGGGAGGTGTTTATGGCTAATTTTAATGGGCAAACTGCAGTTATTACCGGTGGAGCTCAAGGCATTGGACTAGCAACTGCAAAAAGATTTATTAATGATGGCTGTGAAGTTATGATTTGGGACATTGATAAAAAAATGGGCATGGACGCTGCAAAAGAACTTAATTGCCATTTTTTAGAAGTTGATCAAACTGACAATCAAGTTGTAGAGAAAGCTACTGCAGAAACAATTAACCAGCTTAAGAAAATTGATATATTAGTTTGTAGTGCAGGTATAGCAGGTCCCACCTATTCAACCTGGGATTATCCAGTTGAAGAGTGGTCAAAAGTTTTTAACGTTAATGTTAATGGTGTTTTTTATTGTAACAAATATGTTGTTAAAAGAATGAGACAAAATGGTTATGGTAGGATAATTAACATAGCCTCTATTGCTGGAAAAGAAGGCAACCCTAATGCTCCTGCTTACTCAGCATCAAAGGCTGCTGTTATTGGTTTAACCAAATCTCTAGGAAAAGAAACAGCTGATCAAGATATTGCAGTTAATTGTATTACTCCTGCAACAGCGAAAACAAGAATTTTAGATCAAGTGTCACAAGAATTTATTGAGTATATGCTATCTAAAATACCAAGGAAAAGGTTTGTAACAGTTGATGAGATTTCATCTTTAATTACTTTCTTAGCGAGTAAAGAAAATAGCTTCACTACAGCTGGTGTTTTTGACATTTCAGGTGGTAGAGCTACTTATTAATGGTGAGGATTTTAAGGAGATCCTCTGCACCTAATATAAACTAATATCTAGGGAGGAATGTATTAGTTATAAAGTACAATTAAACGGGGAAGTTTATTGAACATCATAATTAATTAACTTGAATCATTTGGCTAGTCATCTGAAATTTGATCGGTGTAGATGCAAAGAATATATTTGCCAAATATTTGAGCATAAAAAATTAGTTAAATTATCAGATGATTAAAATTTGATCAGTTTATATCTCTGAATTTAATTCCATGAAAGCGGAAAGTACCACAACAGCAAACAAAGCTAGGCCCATTCCCCTATTAACCCAAACTTGTTTATTAACACCTAGTGACCATTTCTTTAAACTTGTTCCTAACCAAAGCCATAATAAATGTATTGGTATCCAGATAGAATTAACAATAATAAATTTTACAACAATTTCAGTATTAAATGACTCTATTCCAAGAGATAATACTACAAACAAATGACCTTGAACAACATAAGCTTTAGGATTAACAAATTGTAGTAGGATTCCTTCATATAATCTAGGCGCTTTAAAGCTTTGCTTAAAACCAGTCTTGTTGTCAGATGTAGCTATTCGCCAAGATAAAAAAGATAAATAAGATAAAGAAAGTAGCAAGAAGGTTATTTCAACACCATCTATCTCAAATAAAAATTTTTTGAACCCTAAAACTACTAATAGTGCAACTCCATTAGTTCCTAAAAATAAGCCAATAAGATACATCATACCAACTTTCCAACCAAAGCCTGCACCAACACCAGCTAAAGATAGTACACCTGGACCAGGCGTAACCATCATTAAAAAACTAATAATTATATATGTAATCATCTGAATTTATAGAAGATTCTCTACACGTTGAACTTTGAAATATAAACTGTTAATTATACTATGAATGCTGTTAATGCAACATTACAAGAAAAGTTTTCCTGGATTCATTATTTTATGAGGATCAAAAGCTTCTTTTACACTTTTCATAACGTTTACTGCATTACCTAACTCTTTAAGCATGTATTTTCTTTTACCTTGTCCAACACCATGTTCACCAGTGCATGTACCATCCATTCTTATTGCTCTATCTGATATCCTAATTAAAAATTTGTCTAATTTTTCTAACTCAGTTTTGTTGTTTTTATCAATTAATAGTGCAACGTGAAAATTTCCATCTCCTGCATGACTTACTATTGGACCTATTAATTCATTTTGTTCCATATCTTCAATCGTTTCTGTAATACAGTCTGATAATTTTGAAATCGGAACACAAACATCAGTAGAATAAAGTTCTGCTTCTGGCCTTACAGCTCTACATGACCAATAAGCATCATGTCTTGCTTTCCATAATTTATTTCTTTCTTCATTATTGGATGTCCATTCAAAATCTTTACCACCAAAATCAGACGATATCTCTCCAAATAACTCTGACTGCTCATCAACAGATGATTGACTTCCGTGAAATTCTACCAACAACAATGGAGCTTCAGGAAGATTTGTTTTTGAATAATTATTTACAGCTATAACCTGAGCGGTGTCCATAAATTCAATTCTTGCAACTGGAATACCTGCTTGAATAGTCATAATTACAGCATCAGTAGCATCTTTTACTGTTGGGAAACTTACTCTTCCACCAGCTATAACTTCTGGTATACCATAAAGTTTGAGGGTGATCTCTGTCGTTATACCCAAAGTCCCTTCAGAACCAACCATTAGCCTTGTTAAATCATATCCCGCAGAACTTTTTCTTGCCTTATTTGCTGTTTTAATTATTTGACCGTCTGGAGTAACTACCTCTAAAGCTATAACATTATCTTTCATTGTACCATAACGAACTGCATTTGTTCCTGATGCTCGTGTAGCAGTCATTCCACCTATTGAGGCATTTGCTCCTGGATCAATTGGAAAAAACAAACCTGTGTCCCTAAGATAGGTATTAAGCTGTTCTCTCGTTACACCAGGTTGAACAACAACTAAAAGGTCATCTTGATATACCTTTAATATTTTGTTCATATTATTCATATCTATAGAAATTCCTCCAAAAGGTGCATTGAGATGCCCTTCGAAGGAAGAACCTACACCAAATGGAATAATTGGGCACTTATATTCATCACAAATATTTACAACTTTTTGAACATCCTCCTTAGTTTCAACAAAGACAACACCATTAGGTAATTCAGATTCATGTATTGTCATAGTATGAGTATGTTGTTCTAAAATACTCTGGCTATCTGAAAATTGCTGACCAAATTCTTCTTTTAACTTTTCAACACATAACTTGATGCTTTCAGGATCATAATTATCTGAAGAC
>CACJJL010000012.1 GCA_902593735.1 uncultured SAR116 cluster alpha proteobacterium | reverse complement strand
TGATATTCCAGAACTACAGTCAAGAGTTGAAGAAAGAACTCCTGCTGGGCGTTGGGGAGATCCCGATGATTTAGGCGGAATAGCGGTGTTTTTATCTAGTGATGCATCTAATTATGTCACGGGCACGGCGATTCCTGTTGATGGTGGTTATTCAATCAACGGGTAAATTAAAATAGAAGGAAGTTAATATGGAAAATATTTTCAAAGGTTGTATGCCAGCTCTTATGACGCCATGTAACCAAGATCTTTCTCCAAATTTTGATTTACTTGTAAAAAAAGCTGATGAACTGATGAATTATGGAATGTCGGCAGTGATTTATTGTGGATCAATGGGAGATTGGCCTTTGTTGACTGATGAAGAAAGACAAGAGGGTGTCTCTAGGTTGGTTAAAGCTGGCATTCCCACAATTGTAGGCACTGGTTCAATTAATTCTAAAAAGGCGACCGGACATGCTGTGCACGCTCAAGAAGTTGGTGCTTTAGGTCTTATGGTTATCCCAAGAGTTTTATCTAGGGGGCCATCACTTTCAGCTCAGAGAGAACATTTTGCATCTATTTTGAGAGGAGCACCTAAGCTTCCTGCTGTAATTTACAATAGTCATTATTATGGGTTTTCAACAAGAGCAGATTTATTTTTTGATTTAAGAAAAGAATACCCAAATTTAGTTGGTTTTAAAGAATTTGGTGGTGCTAAAGATCTTAGTTATGCTGCAGAACATATTACTTCTAAAGATAAAAACATATCTTTGATGATTGGTGTAGATACAACTGTTTATCATGGTTATGTGAATTGTGGTGCAGTCGGCGCAATAACAGGAGTAGGAAATGCATTCCCAAAAGAAGTATTGCATTTAATTGATTTATGTGAAAAAGCTGCAGAAGGTGATTCTTTATCTAAAGAAAAAGCTAAAGAACTTGAGAGTGCGCTTGCAGTTTTGTCATCTTTTGATGAGGGACCAGATCTAGTACTTTATTATAAATATTTAATGGTCTTAAATGGTGAAAATGAATACGAACTTCATTTTAATCCATCTGACAACTTGAGTGAAAGTCAAAAAAAATACGCTGAAAATCAATATAACTTATTTAAAAACTGGTATCGAGATTGGAATAAGTAAAAAACCACTTAAATTATGTTAACTCTTTGTTTATAATTATGTGAACTTTAATTTGAAGACTTATTAAATCTATTACTATTTTATCTTTTAGTATTACTAGCTTCTTTAAATACAAGGGCAACTAATTTGCCGCCTATTAAGCTTAGACCAACAACTTTTATTAATCTTAATTCAAATAACTCTTTTTATATAGAAATAATGGTGAACGCGAGAGGATTCGAACCTCTGACCTACTGCTTAGAAGGCAGTTGCTCTATCCAGCTGAGCTACGCGTCCACGAATAAATATTTTTTATTACTTAAAAATAATTAAGTCAAAACAAATGTTGCAAAAATTTAGTAATAAAAAATCTTTTGCATGCATGTCATTGGTTTTGGTATTTTACTTAAGTCTTCTGTTCCCAATCCTACACTTAAAACTATGGATGACAATTTCGAAGTTACTTTATCGAAAGTCCATGCAAAATCAGTTGTTGTAAAGAAATATTTATCTTCCCAAATGACATAAGCCCCTTGTTTTTCTGCTAACAAATTTCCAATCAATACAAATTTACCTTTTATTCTTCTATAAACTTTGGGATTATCCATATCTTTTGATCTATCAAATAAAAACTCAAACTTATTATTTGTATCAGAACAATCAAATCCTGCTGATGGCAGATGTACATTAACAGCCATAGATTTGAAGGAAAACAAAAAAATAAAAAAAATCACATAAATCAAACTTATTTTTGAGATCACAGTTCATCTAACTTTCTAGTTAATTTTTTTAAATAATTATTGTAAGACATACATAACTTCTTAACTAATATAAAGAAATTTATTATGTCATTTAATATAGACCACGTTGTGATAACTGTATCAGATATAAATAAATCTATAGATTTTTATTCAAATATTTTAGGAATGGAATTACAGGAATTTTTATCATCGACAGATAATGTAAAAAGAAAATCTCTCAAATTTGGTAAACAAAAAATAAATTTACATGAAGCTTCAAAACCTTTTAAACCTCACGCTATTAATCCAATTCCAGGTGCAATGGATATTTGCTTTTTAAGCAAAATTAATATTGATGACTGGATAAAAATATTTAATAAATTTAACATTAAAATTGAAGATGGACCCGTTAAAAAAACAGGTGCTAATGGTCCAATAATGTCTATATATGTAAGAGACCCAGATAAAAACTTAATTGAAATATCTAATCAAATTTAATAAATATATTTCAAATTATTTGGATTAATTCAGTCAATTCACTTATTCTTTTAACTTTGTTATCCCATTTGTGATCAAATTTTTTATATAAGAATTTCTAAATTTTTTGAATTAATTGCTTTTTCAGTATCCTCATAGTTTTTAAATTCGTATATGGCAAGACGGAAATTTGTATTTTTAATCCAACCTCTTTTTTGACTTTTAGCCATAAATGCTCTCTTTGTTTTACTAAAGATGTTCGTTAGCATACCAATTCTCAAACTCTTGTTTATCTACGAGTGTTGTGTCTGATTTTATGATTAAGATACAAGTCATCTAAAATTCACATATTTAATTATAGATATTAATTATTTAATATGTTGAAAATAAAATTATTGACAATAGTACAAAATAAATTTTTTAATAGTAGTTGTTGTCAGAGGTTATATTTATGAATTTCAAAATATTTGGAAAGCAAGTTAAGTTAGGTGAAACTTTTTCCAAATATTCCAATTCAAGTCTTATTCAAGTGGTTAATAAATATTTTCCTAATGCTATTTCTTCAATAGTAAGTCTCTCAAAAAAAAATAAAATTTTTTATATCATAATAGTACTTCATATTACAAAAAAAATGGAATTTACAGCTCAATCAAGTGGTGAAACCGCAAAATTAGCATTTGATTCCACTTTAGAGAAACTATCGAAACAACTAAGGCGTTATAAAAGAAAAATTAAAAATTATAAACATAATGAAAATTCACATAAATCAAATGTGTTAGATGCTCAGTTCCAAATAATAAATGAGCCCTCTTCAAATAGTTTAAAAAAAGAACAAAATAATGACGACGAACCGCTTATTTTTGCAGAACTAAATACAGAAATTGAAGAGTTGACTGTAGTTGATGCTCTCGAAAAAATGAAACTTGGAAACATATCAGCATTAATGTTCAGGAATAAAAAACATAGTGGACTTAATATGATATATAAAAGAGAAGATGGTTTAATTGGATGGGTTGATCCAAGAGGGAATAGAAATTTAGCTAAAGTTTAATTATTATTTAATTGTTCCAAACGACTATCTCTTCTGCACATAAATCTGTAATATTCATACTTGTAAGTTTGCTTTTTATAATAATTTTGATGTTCCTCTCTTACTGGATAAAATCTGCTTTCTTTTTCAATTGGAACAATTGATGATTTTGGAGCTAGAGATAAAATAATTTTTTTTTCTTCATCATTTTTATAATAAATTGCTGGTGTGTAAGATCTTCCCCTGTCACAAAATTGTCCATTATTGTCTTCATAATCTATTGTCTTAAATACATGAGTTACGAGTTCTTTAAGTGTAATTTTGTTGGGATCATATAATACTAATGCAGCCTCACGGTGATCTCCCCACTGTCCGGGTATATATTTAGGATCTTTTGTTGTACCTGCGGTAAACCCACTTATAACGTCAGACACACCATCAAGCTTCTCCGTATCTGCTTCAGTGCACCAAAAGCATCCACCAGAATAAACGAAAGTATCTGCATTGGAAGAATAAATAAAGTAAGTGAAAATATTTAGAATTAGGAATAGATTGATAAGTGTTTTTTTAAATAAATTTTGCATATTTCTTCTTTTGGATAATATGTATTATATTTGGTTCTTTTTTTTCGAAAAACAATGACTATTATATAAATACTTTAAATAGACTAAGAGCAACAATAAATTATGGAAAAATTTGTTTCAGTTACAAATCCATTAGTAATAGAAAACCTAAAATTACAAATTTCTAATAGTAGAATTATAGATTGGGCAACGGATTTCAACAAAGATGCAGGTATTAGCTATAATAGACTTTCTTATATTTTAGATTATTGGCAAAATAAATTTTCATGGGAACAATCTGAAAGAGAACTAAACTCTTTTAATCAATTTTATTTTATTGATAAGGGATCAAAAACTCATTATTTACATTTAAAATCGCCTGAGGAAAATGCATTACCTTTGTTGCTTATACATGGTTGGCCGGGTTCAATATTTGAATTTTTTGATCTCATACCTTTATTGATAAATCCAAACGAAAATAATTTGTCAGGAAGTCAACCTTTTGATCTTGTAATTCCGTCATTACCAAATGTTGGATTTTCATTTTCTAAAAAACAAAAACCAATGGATCTTATCGAAATCTCTGAACATTTCTTGAAACTTATGAATTGTTTAGGTTATAAAAATTATTTTATCCAAGGTGGAGATTTAGGTTCCTTTATTGCATCAATTATGTCTAATAAAGATCCAGATTCTATAAGAGGTATACACTTAAACATGTTACCCCTACCAAGAGGGTTGGATAAGTCACCTGAGAACAAAGCAGAAGAAATGTATTATATTAAGCTCAAAAAATTTATTTTATACGAAACTGGATACCAACAACTACAAGGTACTAAGCCATTTACTCTTGCTCATGCATTAAATGCATCACCAGTATCATTATGTGCATATATAAGTGAAAAATTTTATACTTGGACAGATCATGATGGTGATTTATTTTCTAAAATTAGTATAGATAAGTTGTTAGCTAATATAACTTTATATTGGATAACAGGATGTATAGGCGCTTCATTCTGGCCATATTATGCTAGACACAGATCAGATTGGCCTATTAGTAAAAAAGAGCCAATTAAAATTCCTATGGGTTATAGTGAGTTTCCAAAAGAATTATTTTCCCCACCAATCAGCTTAGCATCTCAGTTTTATAAAAACATCAAAGATTGGTCTTCTCATAATTCTGGAGGACATTTTGCTGCAATGGAAAAACCAAAAACATTAGCAAAAGACATAAATAAATTTGTTAAAGAGATTTTGTAATTTCTTAGTTTTGCTTGTAGTCTATATTGAATTTACATTAATCATAATTGGTAATTCAAAATGCATTTAGAGTTTCTAACAGAAAAATTTCTCTTAAAAGAGCATAATTTTAATTCACCTGTAATTGTAACTGGTTCAGGTGGTTGTATAGGCAGTTGGATATTATCTATTCTTCACAGATCTGGTATACCTTGCGTGGGTATAGACTTATCTACCAAAAAGGATCGTTTAGAGCTTATACTTGGAAAAGAGGCTGCTGAGATAAAATGGGAAGCATGTGATATTACAAATTTTAGTATGTTAAAAAATATCATTATTAAATATAAACCCAGTGCAATTATTCATCTCGCAGGACTACAAGTTCCATTCTGTGCTGCCGACCCTGCTTTAGGTGCGCGTGTAAACGTTGAGGGAACAATAAATATTCTTCAAATTGCAAAAGAAATTAAATTAAAAAGAACAGTTTATGCTTCGTCGGTGGCCGCACTAGCTATGCCACCAAAAGGACCATGGAAAGAAACTTTGTATGGCGCTTATAAGTTAGCTAACGAGTACACCGCGTATGTTTACTGGGCTGATTGGGATGTGCCTTCAATTGGTATTAGGCCAAATATTGTTTATGGTCTGGCAAGAGATCAGGGTATGAGTTCCAAAAATACTTTGGCGATACAAGCAGCTGTCTTAAATAAAGAATATGAAATACCTTTTAATGGGAAATATAGTTGGTTATATGTTGGAGAAGCAGCTTCAGCCTTTATTAGTGCAATAAGTGAGGATATGTCAGATGCAAAAGTATTTAATCTTAATGGTAGCTGTGAAACTATAGAATATGGGGTATCCTTATTAAAACAACTTAAACCAAATGCTAAAGTAAGATATGTTGATAAACCATTTCCATTTCCACCAGACTTGGATGACAGTCCATTACGGACTTATGTAGGAAATTATCCATCAATAACAGTAAAAGAGGGTGTTGAATATACTTTCAAGGCATTTGATATCTTAAAATCAAAGGGGCTTTGCCCACCTCTATCTTTATAATATAAACTTACAACTGAGCTTATGAAAAATAACATAGATATTATATTAAAAGGCTCTGTCTTTAAAATGGTTTGTAAGCTATCTTTACCTAACTTTTTAGGCGTTTCTTCAATGCCAATAATTATTTTCATGGATGCTTTTTTTATATCTAAGTTAGGAAACATAGAATTAGCAAGTTTAGCGTTAGTTTTTCCATTTTTAACTGTAATGCAAATGATGTCAGCTGGTGCTATAGGGGGGGCTACAACTTCATCAATATCAAGACATTTGGGTAAAAGCAATATCTCCGGGGCCAATTCAGCTGCATGGCATGCCATCATTATTGCAATAGTTCTTTCTCTTATTTATTCGATCTTTTTTTTATTCTTTCCAGATTATATTTTTATAAAGATGGGGGCTAAAGGTGATGTTTTAGAAAATGCTATATGGTACGCACAGGTCAGTTTTGGAGGTGCTATTTTTATATGGTTGGTTTATATTCTTTCAGCAATCTACAGAGCAATTGGTGATGTTATTACACCTGCAATTGTTCAAATTATTGGTTGTTTTTTTCAAATCATTCTTGCAGGAACCTTGACTTTAGGATGGTTTGGTTTTTCAAGTATTGGGATTATAGGGCCTGCAGTAGCTATGGTGATTAGCCATTTTATAATGGCATTATATTTAATGTTTAATTTACAACTTAAACAAAAAATTATCAAACTAACTCCATGTTCAATTAGTTTAAGTTCTTTTAAAGATATTATGAAAGTTGGTGGTGGAGGATTAATTAATAGTATAACAATTGCTGGGACTGTTGCTGTTGTTACTGCCGCTGTAAGCAAACATGGTGTTGAGGCTCTTGCGGGATATGGATTAGGAAGTAGATTAGAAATAATTATTACACCGCTTGTATTTGGAATTGGTTCAGTGCTAACAGCATCAGTTGGGATAAATGTAGGTGCACAACAATTACCTAGAGCAAAAATGATAGCTTGGACAGGTGCATTTATCTCTTTTTGTGTCGTTGGATTATTAGGTGCAACTGTAACTATTTTCCCAGATATTTGGTTAAATAATTTTGAATCAAGCACCCTAATTAGAGATTATGCAACCTCATATTTGATAATTGTTGCTCCTTTTTACTGTTTTTTTGCTGCAGGGCAAACTTTGTATTTTGCAAGTCAAGGTTTAGGAAAGATATTTTATCCTGTAATTGTAGGTATAATTAGATTATTGTCAGTTTCAATTATATGTTATTATGTAACTATTTATGACTTATCATTAAACTTTGTTTTTTATGGTGTTAGCTTTGGTCTTTTTGTTACAGGATTAGGTTTATGGATGTGCATGCTAGGTCCAGATTGGAAAAAACAAATTTGATATATTTAATGATTTTTTAGACTATCCAAAAAAAGACATAGAATACATTGCTATATTCAGTACGCAAAAGAATAGAAAAATACCAACAACAACCTTCATATTTTTTTATTAACATAAAATAAAAATTAAGTGAAATGATGAGTTGGAAGAATACAAAAAATAATACGTTTTTTTTATTCGATAATATGACATAATACTTTATCTTGACTAATGATAGTTAAAATATGAAATTAACTTAATTAAAAACTTTTTAGAATTTATTAATGGAAAATCCATCAGCTATTTTATATTTAATCATAGGTATAGGTTGTTTATATCTATATAGAATTTTGAAAAAAAGGTGGAATATTCAAAGTAGCTCAAAATCAAGTTTATATAAAATGCTTTTTAAAAATCTTAATGACAAGAATAAATGAAAATTTATGTTTTTTATGGAGTTATTCCTGAATGAAAGCTGCAGAATTAATTTGGAATTGTTGGGTAAATGGTAAAAAAATAGAAACTTTGCCAGATAGCATTATGCCTTGTTCTCGAAATGACGCTTATAAAATTCAAGAACAGATTGAAGTTTTAAGTAAAAACACAATTGTAGGTTGGAAAATAGCAGCTACTAGTAAAGATGGTCAAAATCATATAGGTGTGTCAGGTCCTTTAGCAGGAAGAATTTTTAAAGAAAAAGTAATTAATCCAAATAGTTCGATAGCATTAGGATATAATAAGATGGCAGTTGCTGAACCAGAATTTGCATTTAAGATTGGTTCATTTATTAAACCTAACAAAACTTTATTTAGTGTAGAAGAGGTTATGGAATTAGTTGATACTTTACATATAGCTATTGAATTTCCTGATTCTAGATTCAATAACTTCTCATCAGTTGGCGAACTTAATCTCATAGCTGATAACGCATGTGCTGATCAATTTGTTATTTCTTTACCAATTGAGAAAGATTGGAAAAACATTGATTTTTCTAATTTCAAACTTTCAATATCAAATTCAAAATTCTCATATCAAGGGATTGGATCAAATGTTTTGGGTGATCCAAGAGTTGCATTAACCTGGCTGGTAAATGAATTATCTAAAAATAATATTGTGCTTGAAAAAGATATGATAATATCCACAGGAACATGTTCTAAACCCATACCAATTGAAGCAGGAGATGTTGTTATTGCTAATTTTGGTGAATTAGGTGAAATTAGTGTTAATTTAATATGATAAAAACTATCATAATTTTTTTTATTTTATTTATATTATTATGGTCATTAAAAAATAAATTACCACACATCAAAAACAAGTTAAAAACTTTACTAGGCAACCCCTTTTTTAGATCTATAGCTTTAAGAGGATTATTTCGAATAGTAAGGTTGTTGATTTTTAAAAGATGATTATTTCAAATTCTCATAAAACTTTAAAAAATATGGGAAAAAATTGTTTACAATTATGCTAACTCCTTTTTTGTTGGGATGTATCATATCTTTTTGGTTTAATTTAGGTTTTAGAACTACATCTTTTAAAAAGAATGGGTAAAAAGCTGTTTTATATTTTTTTGATAGCTTAGGATAAATTTCGTTAAACTCATTTACATATCTTTCTCCTAAATTATTAGGCGCTTTCATACCAATTAACATTGTTGGAATTTGTTTTTCTTTCAAATAACTTAAAATTTTTTCAATATTTTGACTTGTATAACTTGGATCAATTCCTCTTAATGCATCATTAGCTCCAATCAGAATAATTACACCGTCATATTTATCTTCAAGAACCCATTTATATCTATTTAATAAGCCTGTAGAGGTTTCTCCTGAAACACCACTATTGAAGAAAGTTACATTGTTTATTTTGTTTTCTAATGTTTTTTGATTTAATTGACTTACAAAGTTATCTTCATTAATTAATCCATACCCTGCAATTAAACTATCTCCAAAAAAAATAATTTTTGTTGTTTTTGAGTATGCAAGTTCTATAAAAGAAAATACTAACATTAATGTATAAAATAATCTTAATATAAATTTCATCATTTTATTTAACCTGATTAATTTTTTTAAGAAAGACTATTTTTTCAAAATCAAAAGACTTTTTGAATGATATTTAAAATGAAGAATGAAAATAAAAAAAAACTTATTGAATTAGAAAATATTCATGTAGATCTTAAAAGCTCATTTGAAACAATAAATGTCCTAAAAGGAATTAATCTAAAAATCTTTAAAAATGAAAGTGTTGGTATAATTGGGGAAAGTGGAGCAGGAAAATCTACTTTAATTATGTGCATTGCTGGGTTGGAATTGATATCAAAGGGTAAAATTCTTTTCAACAAATTACCTATACATAATCTTAAAGAAGATGATTTGGCTTTATATAGATCTAAAAATATTGGTATAATTTTTCAATCATTCAACCTTTTACCTTCAATGACAGCTCTTGAAAATGTCAATCTACCAATTGAGATATCAGGTAATTTTAAAAATAATACAATGGCAATTGAGTTATTAACTGCAGTAGGGTTGAAAAATAGAATTTTTCATTATCCCCATCAACTATCTGGTGGAGAACAGCAAAGGGTCGCTATAGCAAGATCGTTAATATCAAATCCTGAAATTTTAATTGCTGACGAGCCAACTGGGAATTTAGATAAAAAAAATAGTGAAGATGTGATTAAGTTACTTTTCAAATTAAAAAAAGATTTTGGGTCTACATTAATTTTGGTCACTCATGATACGTCTGTTGCGAAATTGTGCGATAGAATTATAAAAATAGATAATGGCTTAATAGTGAAATAAATAACCAGAATGTTTATAGAAACTTTTAAAAACTTAACTTTATCTTTTAGAGAATTACGTGGATCATTCAATGAATTTAAAATTGTTGTTGCTTCTATATTTTTAGGCGTATTTATTATTACTGCTGTAGGCAGTATCTCTGAAAATCTTAAATCTGAAATCAAGAATAAAAGAGCAGAAATGTTAGGGGGTAATTTTGAATTATCAACTACTTATCAAGAATTTCCAAATAATATTAAAAGTTGGTTAGAAAAAAATGGAAAGACTACTCATTTAATTGAGTTAAGAACTATGCTTTCTTATAACTCTCAATCTATACTAAAGCGCCGTATTGTAGAATTAAAAGCCGTAGACAATAATTACCCCTTAGTTGGAAAAGTTCTAACATCCCCTTATCAGAAAGTTAAGTTGTCCTTAGGAACTAAAAATAATGAAAAAAAGATCTTTATTGATAAATCTTTAAAAGGTCAACTTGGCATTGATGTTGGTGATTTTGTCTATTTAGGCAAATCAAAATTTAAAATTAGTGGGATAATAGAAAAAGAACCGGATCGAATGTTTTCTTTTGCTACGTTTGGACCAAGAGTTTTACTTTCTAAAGATGCCCTAAAAGAGACAGGTCTAATAAAAGCTGGATCACTAATTAAATACAAGACAAAATTTATTCCAAATAATGAAAATAAAATTAACTTAGCATTTTTAAATCATTTAGTAAAAGGGACGAATGTTTCGGTAAGGAGTATCGAAAACAATACAAATAATTTTAATAATTTTGTTGATAGAACCTCAATATTCATTTCCTTAGTTGGCTTGATAACTCTTTTGATTTCCGGTGTTGGAATTTCGAACGGAGTTAGAGGTTACATAATAAAAAAAACTAAAAATATAGCTATAATGAAATCATTAGGAGCAAAAAATTTAAAAATATTAATTATATATCTTAATCAAATTTTTATGATTTTTTTATTAAGTATTACTCCTGCCATAATGTTAGGAGTATCAATTCCATATGTTTTTTCACCAATTATAAGTCAGGAACTTTTTAACACATTTGAACCATCAATTTTTTTGGAACCAATTTTAATTAGTTTCTTATACGGATTAACTACATCTATTTTATTTACTATTTTACCTCTTTTAAACACTTATAAAATTAAGCCAATAGAGTTAATACGAAATTCATCTGAAAACTCATTGAATGAAACAACTTTCAAAATAAAAAGTATAATATTTATTTTAATATCTATTTTGTGTTTTTTAACAATGAATTTAATAAATGATAAAAAATTATCATTTTATATTTTGATATCAATGACAGTATCTTTTGTTCTTATTTATGGATTAACAAATTTAAAATTTTTTATTTTGTCAAAAATTAAATTCAAATCAGGAACAACATTTGAATACATTAGAAAAGCAATTACTAAAAGTAATTCATTTGCAAGATCAATAGTAATTTCTTTTAGCATAGGATTATCACTTTTAATTTCGTTAAATATAATCGAATCAAGTCTTGATAAAAGAATTACTGCTGCAATAAATAAACAAGCCCCTAGTCACTTTTTAATTGATATTCAGCCTGAGCAAATCGAAAAAATAAAATACATTGCATTGTCAATTTTAGGGGATAATAATTTCAATTCACAACCTATGTTAAGAGGGCGCATTACTGATATAAATAACCAATCAGTTCAAAGTCTAAAAGTAGATAAAGAAGTTGAATGGGTCTTAAAAAGAGATAGAGCATTTTCTTGGAGTAATGAAAAACCTAAAAACACTAAATTAATTTCTGGCGAATGGTGGTCTGAAAATTATGATGGACCTCTTTTAGTTTCAATTGGTAATAAAATTGCAAAAGGTTTGAATTTAAAGATTGGAGATAAAATTAAATTTAATATTCTTGGGAGAAACTTTGAGGCTCAAATTTTTAATACAAGGGAAATTATTTGGGAAAATATGGATATAAATTTTATATTTATATTGAGTAATAGTAATATTGAAAACGCTCCACATTCATGGATTGCGACCACAAAAAATATTGGACAAAATTTGAATAATAGTTTTGTTGAAAAAATAATTTCTGAATTTGCAAATATTTCCTCTATATCTATTGAAGAAAGTTATAAATCTATAAAATCTATTTTAAATCTTTTAATTATTATTATCAATTCCATTGCATTAATAACTCTTTTTTCAGGTACAATAGTTTTAGCAGGCATAATTGATGTAGGTAAAAAAGATAAATTATATGAAGCTGCTATTTTGAAAATACTTGGTGCCACCCCAAAAAGAGTTGCATATCTTTGGTTTAAAGAATATTTTATCATAGGATTAATTTCTTCTTTTATATCGCTAATTATTGGATTTTTAGTAAGTTATGTTTTGCTAAATTATATATTCAATATTGAAATTTTTTTCGATTTTAAAATGATTTTTGTTTTGTCACTGTTAGTCCCATTTTTGATTACTATTTTTAGTTTATTAAAAATGTTAAACTTGTTACTATCTAAACCTTTGGTCGTTCTAAGAGAATATTTTTAAGAAAGTTGGTAATAAAAGTTTTTGTTAATATTTTAAAGTATATTTATTAAATGATATTAATTAATATTAAATTTAAAAATAGGAATTGCTGTGCAATATAGATTATTAGGTAACTCTGCATTAAAAGTATCTTCATATTGTCTTGGAACTATGACTTATGGTGAAACAACTTCTGAAGAAGATGGTCATTATCAATTAGATGAATCATTGGCATCTGGCATTAATTTCATAGACACAGCCGAAATGTATCCAACTTGCCCATTGAGACCTGAAACCACCGGTAAAACTGAAATTATTGTTGGAAATTGGATCAAAAAAAATCAAAATAAAAGATCTTCAATAGTTCTTGCAACTAAAGTTTCTGGTAAAGGCTATTTGGCAGTAAGAAATGGTGAAGGTATAAATGCCAAATCAGTCAAAATTGCAGTTGAAGGAAGTTTAAAAAAACTTCAAACTGATTATATTGACCTTTATCAATTACATTGGCCAAATAGGGGATCTTATCACTTTAGACAAAACTGGAACTATGATCCAACCAAACAAAATAATGAAGAAGTTAAGGAAAATCTTCAAGGTGTTATAAATTCCTTATCTGAACTTCATAAAGAAGGGAAAATTAGATATCTTGGACTATCAAACGAAACCTGTTGGGGCACATTACAATTTATTAAATTTTTAAAAGACTTTCCAAACCTTAAGTTAGTTTCCACTCAAAATGAGTATAGTTTGCTCTGCAGATTATACGACCTAGATATGGCTGAAATGTCTCACCATGAAAATATAAGCTTATTAGCTTATTCACCACTCGCAGGTGGATTTTTAACTGGTAAGTACATAAATAATAATATACCTAATAATTCAAGATTATCCAGAGTACCTAGTTTGTTTGGAAGAATTAATGAAAATTCTACCTTAGCAGTCTCTGAATATGTGTTATTAGCAAAAAAATATCAAATTGACCCAGTGCACATGGCTATTGCTTTTTGTAATCAGAGACCTTTTATGGGGTCAGTCATTTTTGGTGCAACTGACAATGCACAATTTAAAAATATTTTAAAAAGTGTAGATGTCACACTTTCAGAGGAAATGATGTTAGAAATTAATAAATTATATAAAAAATTTCCAATTACTTTCTAGTTAAACTAAAGCATTTCCAATTTCTTTAAAAACAGAGAACATCAACTCTTCTGTTTTTATATTAATTGGATCAGATGCGGATGACATTCTAATTATTGTAAGTTCTTTTTTGGGGTTAATCCAAATATTTTGACCATGTATACCTATTGCACAGAATTCATTTTCATCAAAACCCGTTTGATACCATTTTGATCTATAATTTCCATTAGGAAATCTTTTTAAATCATCTTGATTTAAGTAACATGAGTTATCTTCATAATTTTTAAAATCATTGATCCAGTTTTCTGGTACAATTTGCCCATTTTTATTTGCACCATTATTACGTACCATCTCTGAAATTAATAATAAGTCGTATGGTGATATACTAATGCCGCCTGCTGATCTAGTTGCACCAAATCTATCTAGTGTTACATTAGCATCATTCATTATCCCTGAAGGTATAAACAATAAATCAGATATAATTTTAGAATACTTCTCACCTGAAACTCTTTCAATTATCCAACCCAACAAATCACTATGCGGAGAGCAATAATGATATTTTTTTCCATGTAGATTATTTGATTTCGGCAAATTTGAAAGAAATTCATGTAACCCATTTAAATTTGTCAAATCATAGTTTGAAGGTATATCCCATCCTGTAGAGGATCTATATTGTTTAAATATTTCAGCTTTCCCTGAATAATCTTCTTTAAAATTAGATGCCACATTCATATCAAGGACATTTCTTATAGTCGCATCTTCATAAGCTGTACCAATTGTCTCTGGTAAAATTTTAGATACTATAGCATTCACATCAATTAATTTTTTATCTACTAAAATACCAGTTAACAAACTAGTCAGTGATTTTGAAATTGAAAATATAATGTGAGGTGTTTCATGTGTTGTAAAATTATTAAAAAACTCAAAAACTAATTTTCCCTTGTGCATCACAAGCAAACTGTCAGTGTTACAATCAACTAAAATTTGTTCTAGTTTTTTTTCAATATTATTATGAGAAATCTTTATTTCATCTAAGTTTGTTAACTTTTTAGTAAAATGTATTTTTTGTTTTGAATCAAACTTAATTGAGGCAGTAGGAATAATACTTCTTACATTTACAAATGCCCAAATATTATACGGATATTTTCTCCAATTTTCTAATGTTACTCGATATTCCAAGGGTGGAGGACTTCCTTTCATAATCTTATTTGCATCTAATTTAATCATTTACTATCTCTATAAAGCTTGGTTAAAAATATAATTACATTTGACAAATATCTAATTTAAACATACCCCATTATAATCTTAATCACTAAAGAGATACTAATGAATTTAACATTTAATGATATTAAAAACGTTCACAAAAAAATAAAAGATAATGTCAAATGGACTGAAACTACTTTCACCTCTTCTATTTCAGAAAAATTAGGAGTAGATACGTTCTTGAAGTTAGAAAATAGACAGCATACTGGTGCTTTTAAAATACGAGGCTCTTATTCAAAATTATTATCTTTGTCAGTTGCAGAAAAAAAAGCAGGTGTGGTTGCTATGTCAGCAGGCAATCATGCACAGGGTTTGGCTTATATTTCCAATAAAATGAATATTAAATCAAATATTGTTATGCCCGAAGGCACACCATTTACAAAAATTAGAAGGACACAAAATTTTGGTGGAAATGTAATTATTAAAGGTCAGGATTTAAATGAATCATATCAACATGTTCAAGACTTAATTTTAAATAATGGTTTTATAGAGGTACATCCATACAATGATCTTAATGTAATTTCAGGGCAAGGCACAATTTCATATGAAATGATTACAGATTGCAATGAAATAGATGTTTTATTAGTTCCAGTTGGTGGAGGAGGGTTAATTGCTGGTTGCTCAATAGCAGCTAAATACATGAAAAAAGACATTGAAGTTATAGGTGTAGAATCTGATCTTTACCCTTCATTGTCTAACAAAATGTTTAATAAGAAATCTAAGTGTAAAGGTTCAACTTTAGCAGAAGGCATTGCAGTAGCAGAAATAGGTGATATTCCTTTTTCAATATTAAAGGATTTTGTTGATGATGTTTTAACTGTTTCTGATAAATCGATTGAAAGAGCCATTGCAATGTTAGCAGAGCATGAAAAAATAGTTGTTGAAGGAGCTGGTGCTACAGGTTTAGCAGCTTTATTACAACATGGAACAAAGTTTAAAAATAAAAAAGTTGGAATTGTCATCTGTGGAGGTAATATCGACTCTAAAGTATTATCCTCAATTTTAATGAGAGATCTAGTGAGATCAGGACAAGTAACAACGTTGGGTATTACAATGCCTGACAAACCAGGCCAATTGCAAATAATTTCTAAAATCTGCGCTGTGAATGGGGCAAATGTCTTGCAAGTTGAGCACAGTAGGTTTGCAATGGATCTGTCAGCTAGTTTAGCAAAATTAAATATAACTATTGAAACACAGAATGCTTCTCATCTGAAAAAAATTATAAAAGAAATTGAGATCAACGATTTGCCAGTTAACATAGAAGGCATTATTTAATTTAAATTTTATCTAATTTTAGATGTATGATTTCATTTTTTGAACCAAGTCTTATTTTTGGTCCCCAGCATGCTACACCTGAACTTACATACAGATTTGCGCTATTCATACTATATAAACCATAAATAAACTTGAATTTTAATTTAACTATAAAGTTAAAAGGAAATATTTGTCCATTGTGAGTATGACCTGATAACATGAGGTAATTTTTGCAATTTAATTTTTGCCAAATGTCTGGTTTATGACAGACAAGTAAATTAAATAAATTATCATCACAAAGCTTGTTTGCAAAATCAATTTTTGATTTTACAGTCTGGTTATCATCAATCCCAATAAGATTAATGTCTTCAATTTGTATCTTTGTGTTTTTTAAATGATTAATATTAAAGGATGCTAGTTGATTGATTTTATTTTGATAGTCTTTTAAGTAATATTCGTGATTACCACTTACAAAATAAATTGGTTTATTAATTTCCTTAAAAATATCCAGATCTTTAAAATCAAAAGAACTAGAGTCGATTAAATCACCTCCAATCAATAAGAAATCAAAGTTAAGTTTGTTAATTTTTTTTATAATTTTAACTAGGTGTTTTTTATTGTTAGTACCAAGATGAACATCACTTATGAATAAGATTTGATGATTTTTTTTAAAACTTGATGATTTTATATCTATTTTTTTAATGTTTATCGTTCCAGCATTATATAAACCATATAAGTAAATCAAAATTATTAATACTAGAGAACTTATTCCGATAAAGAATGTGCTGATTTGTAAAATAAAGTTAAAAATAACACATATGGATATTATAATGAAACTGATAAAACCAATTCCTAAACCTTCATAAACAAAGATTTTTAGTGGTTTGAAAGTGCTATGTGATCTTAAATAATATAATATTAATATATAAAATATCAGCGTGTTTATTAGAGAATATTGAAAAGATTGTGTTTGATTGAATAGTAATTTATTAAGTGTTTCGAATGGAAAAATATAAAATAAATAAGTTATTGTTAATAATATAATATTAAATAAGATAATATATATATTATTCTTCATTTTAAAGTATTTTAGTTTTTGCAAATGCGTCTAAAGCATGTTGTCTTGAACTTTTAATTTCTACAATAGGTTTTGGATAATTTTTACCTAATTCAACTCCTGCTTTTTCCAAAATATCATCAGGCGCCTCCCATGGATTAAACAAGTATTTGTTTGGAACTAATTTCAATTCTGGCACATATTTTCTTGTATATTCGCCATTAGCGTCAAATTTAATACCTTGCGTGACAGGATTAAAAATTCGAAAATATGGTGCAGCATCAGCACCACACCCAGCTACCCATTGCCAACTTGCGCTATTGCTAGCTAGATCAGCATCAACTAAACAGTCCCAAAACCATTGTTCCCCCTCATGCCAATGTATAAGTAAATTTTTTACTAAAAAAGAACCAACTATCATTCTAAGTCGATTATGCATATATCCTGTAGACCGCAGCTCTCTCATTCCTGCATCTACAATAGGATAGCCAGTCTGGCCAGTTTTCCATGCTAAAAGATGTTCTGAGTTATCAATCCAAGGAAAATTATCAAATTTTGTTTGTAAATTTTTTGTTGGTAATTCTGGGTAATAATACAATAAATAATTTGAAAATTCTCTCCATCCCATTTCAGATAAAAAATTATCAGCATCTTGTTGATGTTTTAATCCCATTTGATTAAGGTCTTTTACGGCATGCCACACTGTGTTAGGAGAAATTTCGCCCCAATGTAAATGTGGAGAAAGTCTAGATACGTTTTTCTTGTGTGGAAAGTTTCTACCTTCTTTATATCCATCTAACTTGTTTTCAACAAAATTGTTAAGCTGTGTTATTGCAGCTTTTTCTCCAATTTGCCAACTTTCCATTATTTTATTTTTCCAATTATGTTTTGGTAATAAATTTAATTCATTGATCTTCAGACTTTTAAAATTTTTTAGTGTGAAGTAATTAATACTTTTTGGTTTTTCAAGAGGTCTTCTTGGTTCTGTTGCATTCAAACAGCCTTTTCTAAAAAAGGGAGTAAAAACTTTATAATTTGTTTTATCATCTTTAAGTATGTCCCACGGTTCCCATAGGAGTGAGCTATTAAATGAGTATGTTTTTATTTCTAATTTTTTTAAATTTGTTTTTATTTTTTTATCTCTAGTAATAACCCATGGTTCATAAACTCTATTCCAATATATTTTATTTATTGATTCTAATTGACACATCTTAATCAAAATTTTTTCTGGATCACCTTTTGCGATTATCAATTTATTCTGAAATTCTTTATCAAGCTCTATTAAAGATTGATGAAGCCAAACTCTTCCTGCTTGGCCAATTTTGTGGTTCTTGGAGTTAACATCATCAAGAATATATATTGGAATTATAGAACCATTTTTAATAGATGCAATTAATGCTGGATTGTCGTGTAATCTTAAATCTTGTCTTATCCAATATAAGCTGACGTTTGCATTCATTATCATCTACTTTTTAAAGTTACAAAATATAATTTGTCTTATTGATAATTTAAATTGAGGTTTTAATACTATTTTATATAATTGGTGATTTTTTTTTTGTATATCAATAGATTATTATTAAAAATTTTTTTAGAGAGAATTTAAATGTCATATCAAAAACCATATAAAGGTCTTAAAGTCATTGATTTTTCTCAAGGTGTTGCTGGTCCTTATTGCGGCATGCTTTTAGCTCAACATGGCGCAGAGGTAATTAAAGTAGAGCCTAAAGATGGTGATTGGGCACGAAATCTTGGACAAGAGTATGGTGAGCATTCTGCTTTTTCGGTAGCAGCTAACTTAGGTAAAAAAAGTATTATAGTTGATTTAAAGAATACAAAAAGTCAACCTATTTTAGATGCAATTATTAAACAATCCGATATTTTTATTGAAGGTTTCAGACCAGGTGTAATTAAACGGCTTGGCTATGATTATGATAGGTTAAAAAAAATAAATCCAAAGTTGATTTATTTGTCTATATCAGGCTTTGGACAAAATGGCCCGAAGAGTCACAAACCAGCTATGGACCCTGTTCTTCAGGCTTTTACAGGTTTTATGTCAGAAAATAAAGGCCCAGATAATATTCCTCATAGAACACCTGTTATAATATTTGATATGACTACAGCCTTATACGCAACTCAGTTAATATCAACATCATTATATGCGAGGATTAACGAAAAGTTTGGAAGAAAGATAGAAATAAGTCTAATGGAAGCTGCAGCAGCCATACAATCAATAAGACTTATGAGTGGGTATATGGAAGGACCTTATACTCATGCTTCATCTCCATCTGGTACATTCAAAACAAAAGATGGTTGGATACAAATTATAGTTGTAAAAAATCATGAATTTATTAAATTTTGTAATGCTGTCGGTTGGAAAAAATTCGTCAAAGATAAGCGATTTGCAAATAATTCAGAAAGAAGAAAACATGAAGCAATTCTTTCAAGAGAAGTTCAAAAACTATTTATAAAAGAAAAAACAGATTATTTGAAAAATTTACTTGATAAATATGAAGTTCAAAACGAAAAGGTACAAGACTACAAAGATTTTATAAAAAGTGAGCAAGTAAAAGCAATAGACTTAATTTCTTGGTTAAAGCAACCTACAACCGAACAAATATGGCCAGTTCCAAACATTCCTGGTATGCCCAGATTTGTAGATAATGATATACTGTCTAAAGCACCATCCTTAGGGCAACATACAGAAGAAATTTTAATATCTTTGGGTTATTCAAATAATCAGATAGAAGAACTAATTAATGAAGGAGTGATAAAGTAATCTATATTATGCCAGTAATAGTAAATAGAAGTGGAAAGAAAAGAATTACAGCTAGTATAGTTTCTGATTTTAAACTTTCAGTAAATGTGTATTCATCTTTACTCATGATATTTCCTCTTTGTTGATTCAATATTTTATTTTTTTTTTTATAGAATTCAAGTGTTTTTAAATTTATTATAAAAAATTTTTAATGGAGGGATAATAATGACTTTTATATTTGGAATAATAATTGCTGCTCTAGTTTTTTTCTTTTCAAATGAAATTCAGGAAATTATGGTCTCCACCGGTTTAAGAGATTATTTAGTAAATTGGCTACAATCTTGGTAATTAGATAACACTTTTCTGATTGTATAAAATTTAGCTTTAACTATTATCAATTAACAAACATAACTTAAATTGTATAAATTGGGTACCTTTAATGGCAGATAATTTTGATTACATCATAGTTGGTGCAGGATCTTCTGGTTGCGTTTTGGCAAATAGACTAAGTGCAAATCGTAAAAATTCAGTATGTGTATTGGAAGCAGGTCCACCTGACTGGAATCCATTTATACATATACCAGCAGGTTTTATGAAAACTCTTGTTAATCCAAATGTAAATTGGTTATTTAAATCAGAACCTAGTTGGGGCACAGATGGAAGAGTTATAGACATTCCAAGAGGTAAAACATTAGGTGGATCAAGTTCAATAAATGGTATGGTTTTCAATAGAGGGCAAAACCTAGATTTTGACGTTTGGGCGCAAAAAGGTAATAAAGGATGGAGTTATTCAGATTTACTTCCATATTTTAAAAAATATGAAAAAAGACTAGGTGAATTTGATAACGTTTATCGAGGAACAAAAGGCGAATTGCCAATTACAGATCTTGAGTATAGAGATCCTTTATGTGAAGCATTTATCAAAAGCGCTATAGAACAGGGTATTCCTCTAAATAAAGATTATAACGGGGAACTGCAAGAAGGTGTTTCTTACGTACAACGTACTACTCGAGGTAGATTTAGAGTTAGTGCTGCAAAAGCTTTTTTGAAACCAGCTAAGTCAAGACGAAATCTTCAAATAACAACCAACGCATATGTTACAAAAATAAATTTTAACAATAAAACTGCAATAGGTGTAGAATATTTAATAGGAGGAAGGGGAGGGAAAAAGGTTAACCTTAAAGCCAATAAAGAAATAATATTGTCATCCGGCGTTATAAAATCACCACATATTCTTCACATGTCAGGTGTTGGTCCCGTCGAAGATCTTAAAAAACTTGGAATAGATGTCATTCATGATCTTAAAGGTGTAGGAATGAACTTAAGAGATCATTTTGCCCCAAGACTAACAGCAAGAGCTAAAAATGTTGAAACGGTAAATGAAAAATCTCGAGGTTTTAAACTTCTAAAAGAAATTGGAAAATATATAATAGGTAAACAATCAATAGTAAATTTAAGTCCTACATTAGTATACTGCTTTTGGCATTCTAATGAAGAAATAAGAAATCATGATCTTCAAATGACTTTTACTCCAGCATCATATAAGGAGGGTGTTCAATCGACTTTAGATACTGAACCTGGATTTACAGTAACTGCGTGGCAACAAAGACCCGAATCACTTGGTTGGATAAAATCAAAAACTAATGACCCATTCGATGCACCATTAATTCAGCCGAATTACCTAGACGCTGAAGAAGATAAGAGGGTGGTTATTGCGGGTTTAAAACTATCTAGAAGACTAATGCATTCTAAAGCTCTTTCACATTATTTTGATTATGAAGTTTATCCTGGAATTGAAAAACAATCAGATGAAGAATTACTGCAAGTTGCAAGAGAAAGAGGAACTACAACTTATCATCAGATGGGAACATGTAGGATGGGTCCAAAATCTGACCCAACTGCAGTTGTTGATGATAATCTTAAAGTTTATGGTTTAAATAATATTAGAGTTATTGACGCGTCTATTATGCCAACAATGTTATCTGCAAATTTACACTCTGGCGCCACATTAATTGGAGAAAAAGGTTCTGATTTAGTACTTGGTAAAGATCCAATTAATCCAATAGTGTTAAATTATTGATTTAAATTTTATAAGAGGAAAAAAGTGGCAAAATCTGAAAAATATGTACTTCCCAAAATATGGGAGTGGGATAAAGAAAATGGTGGAAAATTCGCCAATATTAACAGACCAATATCAGGTAATACTCACGTAAAAGATCTTCCAGTTGGTCAACATCCTTTTCAACTATATTCTCAAGGTACACCAAATGGTGTAAAAATAACTATTATGCTTGAAGAATTGCTTGATTTAGGAATTAAGGAAGCAGAATATGATGCATGGTTAATCAGGATTGGAAATGGAGATCAGTTTAGTTCAGGTTTTGTAGAAATTAATCCTAATTCTAAAATACCTACTCTTTTAGATAAATCTCGAGATCAGCCTGTGAGGATTTTTGAATCGGGGTCAATTTTATTATATTTAGCAGATAAATTTGATATTTTTATCCCTAAAAAATTTGAAAATAGAACAGAATGTCTCAACTGGTTGTTTTGGCAAATGGCAAGTGCGCCTTATTTAGGAGGTGGCTTTGGCCATTTTTATGCTTATGCTCCAGAAAAATATGAATATCCAATAAATCGATTTGCTATGGAAGTTAAAAGACAACTAGATGTTTTAGATAAATTATTATCTGATAAAAATTTTATTTGTTGTGAAGAATATACCATAGCTGATATAGCCATTTGGCCATGGTATGGAGCCTTGGTATTAGGAAGATTATATGAGTCAGAAGAATTTTTGGATGTTAAAAAATATGAAAATGTATTGAAGTGGGCAAGAAAAATTAACGAAAGAAAAGCTGTTAAGAGGGGGATTATGGTAAACAAGATTAAAGGAAAGCCATCATCCCAACTTCACGAACGACATAACTCATCTGACTTTATTCATAAAACCCAAGATAAGTTAAAAAAATTATAATAAATTATCTATAATTTTTCAATTCCAAGATCTGCAATATATCTTCGATGCCATGTAGGGCTGATAGTTAATTCATTAATACATACATGCTTTGGCATTTGACACAAAAATACTATAGTTTGACCTAAATCGTCTGGTTGAAGCATTTTACTTTTTTGTTCGTTAGAGAGCTTTTTTGGACGTTTGTCTAATATAGCTGTTGCAACCTCTCCTGGACACAATGCAGTAGCCCTAATACCAAGATTACAATATTTCATATTGATAGTTTCTGTCATAGCATTTAATGCATGTTTTGAAGAGGTATAAGACACACCAGACAATAAACTTACATGATTTCCAGACCATGAAGATACGTTAATAATTAATCCGTCTTTCTTTTCTTTCATAAGAGGTATGACTGCCTTACAGCAGTAAAATAAACCATTAATATTAGTTTGTATTACCTGATCCCACTCATTCTCATCTATATTATCCCAGTCTCTTTTCAAAATATTTATTCCTGCACAATTTACTAAAATATCTACATGTCTAATTTCTTTTTTTATTTCGCAAAAAATATCTTTAACATCTGATTTTTTAGAAATATCTACTGGTTTAATAATAGTATTAGTTTTGCATCTATCTTGAGTATCTTGTAGAGAGTTTTTATTTCTACCTGATAAAATTACTTTCATACCAAGTTTAGACAATTTTATTGCAGCGTCACGTCCAATTCCTGATCCTGCACCAGTAATCCAGGCTACTTTATTTTCTAAATTTCTTATCATTTATATTTATTTTTGTTTTTTTCATTATATACCTACTGTGCAGTTAAGCCTCCATCTACAACAAGGCTTGATCCAGTCATAAAACTTGAGTTATCAGAAGATAAAAATAAAATTGTTTTGGCAACTTCTTCAGCTGTTCCAAGACGACCAATAGGTGTCTGATTAATGCCAGCTGAAATAGATTCTTCTGTTGTCATTTCTGGATTTTGACTAATTCTTGCTTTATATACTTGTGTTCCCATGTCAGTTTCTATAATACCTGGGTGGACTTGATTAATTCTGATTGGAAATTTTCTTTTCCCAAAATATATAGCCATTGATTTTGTGAAAGTAGTTATACCGCCTTTTGTCATTGAATATAATGGGTCAAGTTGAGAGCCAACAAGACCAGCTACAGAGCTAAGATTAATTATAGTACTTCCAAATTTTGTTTTTTCCCCTGCCTCAGTCAAAAATGGTAATAAATATTTAGTACCAAGAAATACACCAGTTAAGTTAATAGATATAAGCCTCTTATATTCTTCTAGAGATATATTATCAATATCTTTACCAATCCAAATACCTGCATTATTTATTAATATATCTATCAGAATTTTTTTATTTTTTAAAAAATTAGAAAATGCAATCCATGAATTTTCGTCTGCAACATCTATTTTATAAAAACTAACTTCAACATTTAATTTAGCAATTTCTTTTTCTGTTTCTTGTCCATCGCCTTTATTGATATCTAATATATGTATATTTGCTCCAGCATTAGCCAGGGCTAGACAAACGCTTTTGCCAATGCCTTTAGCACCTCCAGTAACTATTGCGTTTTTGCCTCTTAAATCTTTCAATTTAATTCCTTTATAAAAATTTTATTTTTAAAATTAGAAATTTCTTAATATATCAATAAGTTTATCTAATTTAAAAAAATTTTGTAATCTTATTTTATTTTTTATAATGAACCATAATTATAACTTATTTTATTATCAAATATACACTTTAATAATATACATTTAGTATATAAATTGTTTATTAAATTTTGGGTGTGTTTCATGAGTTCTCATAAATTAGAAGTGTTTACTGATTATGTATGTCCTTGGTGTTACCTTGGTGATTCAAGGGTTAAAAAATTAATAAATATATTTGATATAGATATCGAAATAATTCATTTTCCATTACATCCCGATACTCCAAAAGAAGGTAAATCCCTATTGGATCTTTTTGGAACAAATCAAGAGGATATTGATAAAAAAAATCAAAAAATGAAAAATTTAATGTCTCATGAAAATCTTCCTTATAGCAATAGAACTCATACATTTAATAGTAGACTAGCTCAAGAAATAGGCTCTTGGGCTCAATCTTTAGATAATAAAACATCAATTCATGACAATTTTTTTGAAGCGTATTTTGTAAAAGGATTAAATATTGGTTTAAAAAGTGTAATATTGGAGATTGTAACTAAATCTGGATTAGATGAAAAAGATGCTAATGATATAATAAAAAATCGAACATTTAAAAGTTCAGTTGACAAAGATTGGCAAAAGTCCAGAACATACGGTGTTACTGGAGTTCCAACTTATATATATAATAACCATAGTGTTGTTGGTGCACAACCGATTGAAAACCTAATTGAATTTTTAAATCATTTTGGTGTTCCCAGATTATAGATATGATTCCAATATGAAGAAAAAAAAAGTTTTATTTGTTCATCATTCTCCATCTGAAAATACTAAAAGATTATCTAAACTTGTAGAAAATAAGATTGAAACTACAACCTTAGATATAAATTTAACAACACTTAATTTAATCGAGGCAAATACATCCTCTTTTAAAGAAATTGACGGTCTAATAATTGGAACTACGGAAAATTTTGGATACATGTCAGGTTTAACAAAAGATTTTTTTGATAGATGTTATAATAGTTTAAAAGACAAAACAGAAGGACTTCCAATTATTTATTATGTTAGAGCAGGATTGGACGGGGAAGGTTGCAAAGTTGCATTAAATAAAATTTTAATTGGTTTACGATGGAGACAAGTTTTACCCCCTTTAATACTCAAAGGTTCTTGGCAAGAAGATTATTTAAAACAATTAGAAAAATTTGTTTTAACTTTTGCTAGTGGCATCGAATTAGGCATTTATTAATTATTTGGAAATGTTGGAATGTTTTTTAATCCATTCAAAAGAGCATTTTGAAAATTAACCATTGCGTTATTTGAACTAGAATTTGAATCAGCTAATCCATCTAAAAAACTTCTTACATCTTTTTCTAAAATTGCAATTGTATTATCTGTCTCATAGTTTTCTTTAGCCCAATCTATATTTTCTAAATTTTCACTGAACCAAGTTTGACCGGATGAACTATTTAAAATTTTTAATAATTGATTTGTTGTGATATTTAAATTTTCAGCTTCAGATAAGACATGTCTTACAGCTACAACTGAACAAGATGCTACAAAATTATTTAAAACTTTGACAGACATGCCAGAACCAAATTCTCCAATATGATAAATTTTATCACCCAAAATATTTAAAATAGGTAAAATTTTTTCAAACTCATTGACCTTAGATCCAACCATAAAAGTTAGTGATGCATCTTTTGCTCTCATTGGAGCTCCTGACATTGGTGCTTCTATCATAGTAATATTATCAGGCGATTGCAGTAAAAATTTTTTTAAAAATGCAGGAGATAATGTTGAACATATTATAAATGTTTTAGGAGAATTTGATTTAAAAAGTCCATTATGGCCTTCACAAAGTTCTAATGTCTGATCTATATCTCTTACTGCACTTAAAATAATGTCTGATTTATCAAAAAACTCTATTTTTGATGAGATAAATTTATTTTTCAATGTAGGAAAATTATCTTTTGATTTTATATCATATCCAAAAGCATTTATTTTATT
Organism: uncultured SAR116 cluster alpha proteobacterium; assembly: GCA_902593735.1. Lineage (GTDB taxonomy): Bacteria > Pseudomonadota > Alphaproteobacteria > Puniceispirillales > Marisalimonadaceae > Marisalimonas. The sequence continues at coordinate 34,103 of CACJJL010000012.1, read as the reverse complement.
CTTTAAAAGAACCTCCAACATAGGTAGTCCCATTGTCCCACATCCTGCAATTCCAATATTTAATTTTAGAATTTTGTTCATATTTATCCTCAATTATTTGCTATAGTTAACTTGTTTTAGATTATAATTTTCAATATATTAAATTAAATCAATTTAAAATCACAAAAAGAAATCATAATGAATGTTAATGTAGACGAACTAAAATCTTGGATTGGTAATAAAGAGACTACATTTGACGAAGTAACAAAATCGTTGGAAACTAGGTTTAGAGCAACGCTTGACATTGATCCTGGCAATCCTGAAAATGGTGAAATAGCTTCATCTGGCCTTCATTGGGCGTTAGGACCAGCTGTTGTTAAATCATCTTTACTTGGAAAAGATTCTCATCCCAAAAAGGGAGATTTTTTACCTCCTGTCCCCTTTCCTAGAAGAATGTGGGCTGGATGTCGAACATTTTTTTTTCATTCATTAAAAGTAGGGGATCAAGTTAAAAAAAATTCTAAGGTAGTAGATATCAATTTAAAAAATGGTAAGTCTGGTATGTTATGTTTTGTAACAGCAAAATATCAGTTTATTGTAAAAGATAAGCTAATGATCGAAGAAGAACATGATCTTGTTTATAGAGATTTAAAAAAAACAAAAAATAATGTAATTATTAAAAATGATTTACCATTTGAAAAGTCAGATTATGAAGAAAAAATTTTTACACATCCAACAATGTTGTTCAGATATTCAGCAATTACATTTAATGGTCATAGAATTCATTATGATTACCCTTATTCAACTGAAGAAGAAGGATATAAAGATTTAGTATTTCATGGACCACTTCAAGCAACTCTTATGTTAAGAGCTGCAGAAAAATATAAAAAAGCAAAAGCTCATTTTTTCTCTCATAGAGGTGTTGCACCTGTTTATGCAAATGATAATTTATTTATCAACATTAAAAAAAATGAAAATGGTAATCTAAATTGCTTTACGAGTACAAAAGACGCTGGCATTACAATGAAGGGTGAGGCAAAATTTTAAATAATTTTTTATTCTGGAGATTATATGTCAGATTTTGATTATGACCTTATTGTGATAGGTGCTGGTTCAGGCGGGACGAGAACTGCTAGAATTTCAGCATCTTATGGTGCGAAAACTCTTGTTATTGAAGGAGATAGAGCAGGTGGCACTTGTGTTTTAAGAGGCTGTGTACCTAAGAAATTACTAGTATATGCATCTCAATTTTCAGAACAAGTATCAGATGCAGAAGGTTTTGGTTGGCAAATTGATAACTTTAATAGCAATTGGAATGATTTGATTACAAAAAAGAATAAAGAATTAGATAGACTTCACGAAATTTATGTAAAATTAATTAAAAATGCTGGCTGTGAACTTATTACTGGTTGGGGTAAGATTATTGGTCCAAATACTGTATCAATTACAAAAAGTAATAATGAGATTATAGAGTTATCATCAAAAAAAATAATGATTGCGGTAGGAGGTAAAGCTTCCTTTCCAACCTTTGATGGTAATCATTATATGATTAATTCTGACAAAGCTTTAAATTTGACCGAGCTTCCTAAGTCAATTGTTATATATGGTTCTGGTTATATAGCTGTTGAGTTTGCAGGCATATTTAAAGGTTTTGGAGTTGATACTCATCTTATTTTTAGGGCTGATATGGTTTTAAGAGGCTTTGATAAAGATATAAGACAATTTTTGATGACATCTATGAAGCAAAAAGGAATAAAAATTCATAATGGAGTTACAATTTCAAAAATTGAAAAGAATAAAAAAAAATATAATGTTAAATTATCAAACGGAGAGAAAATTGATATTGAAACTGTTATGGGTGCAACTGGCAGATTGCCAAATGTGTTAAATCTTGGATTAAATGACGTTGGTGTAAAAACTGGAAGTCGTGGTGAGATAATAGTAAATAAGAATAGCCAGACTAATATTAAATCGATATTTGCAATTGGGGATGTGACAGATAAAATTACATTGACTCCTGTAGCTATTGCAGAAGGACATAGTTTTGCAGATAGAGAATTTGGAGGATTGAAAAGGTTCATTTCTTACGAAAATGTTCCTAGTGCAGTTTTTAGTCAACCATCAATTGCAGTTGTAGGTTTAAGTTTTGAAGAAGCTAAAAAGAATGGTATAAATGCAAGAGAGTATAAAAGTGAATTCAGAGCTTTAAAAAATACAATATCTGGAAATCTTGAAAAAACTTTGATGAAACTTGTTGTCAACGAAAAAACTCAAAAAGTTATTGGAGCTCATATGATTGGTCCAGATTCTGCAGAAATAATTCAAGGAATTGCAATAGCAATCAAAGCAGGAGCATTAAAGTCTGATTTCGACAATACTGTAGGCATCCATCCCTCGTCTGCTGAAGAGTTTGTCACTATGAAATCTTAGTGATAAACTCAACTCAATATTTGAAGAAAAAGTCAAATTCTGTTATTTGAAGATTGTTATTAAATATTTTGTATTGATTTTGTTTTTAGAGGAAAAGTCATGATTGATTGGAAATTAGATAGCTGGAGAAAACTTCCTATTAAGCAAGTGCCTGAATATAATGATCTTGCTAAGGTAAATAGTGTGGAAAAGGAGTTATCTATTAGACCGCCTTTAGTTTTTGCTGAAGAAGCTAGAAGATTAAGAAAAAGGATGGCTGATGTGGCTGAGGGTAATGCTTTTTTATTACAAGGTGGTGATTGCGCTGAGTCTTTTGCTGAACATAACGCTAATAATATAAGAGATAGTTTTAGAGTATTATTACAAATGGCTGTTGTTCTCACTTTTGGATCAGCCTTGCCTGTTGTTAAAATAGGAAGATTAGCTGGCCAATATTCTAAGCCTAGGTCATCTCCTTTTGAAGAAATAAACAATGTTTCTTTACCTAGTTATCGTGGTGACATGGTAAACGATATGGCATTCGACAAAAAAGCAAGAGATCCTGACCCAGATCGTCTGATTCAAGTTTATGATAAATCTGCGTCAACGTTGAATCTATTAAGAGCGTTCGCAAGTGGTGGTATGGCAGATTTAACAAAGTTGCACGAATGGAACCTTGAGTTTGTTAGAGGTACTAAAGAGGCAGAAAAATATAAAGAATTAGCGTCTCAGATAACTGCTTCACTCGAGTTTATGAATGCGTGTGGTATGACACCTGGAAACACTGTCCAACTTCGTGAAACTGAATTTTATACATCTCATGAGGGATTGTTACTTAATTATGAAGAAGCTCTAACCAGAAAAGATACTATAACTGAGGAGAAAGGTTGGTTTGCTACATCTGCTCATATGTTATGGATTGGAGATAGGACAAGAAGTATTGATGAGGCTCATGTTGAATATATGAGAGGAATAGCTAATCCAATAGGCTTAAAATGTGGACCATCTACAGAACCCGACGATTTGCTAAGATTAATTGAAAAGCTCAACCCACTTAATCAAGCGGGTAGATTGACTTTGATTGCTAGAATGGGCTCTTCAGAAATACATAAAAAATTAAGACCATTAATTTCAGCAGTTAAGAGGTCTGGATTGGTTGTAGGTTGGTGCAGTGATCCAATGCATGGAAACACAGTAAAAGCATCATCAGGATTTAAAACTAGGAAAATGGATGATATTATGATGGAGGTTAAAGGTTTTTTTGAGGTTCATAATGAAATGAATACGATACCAGGTGGGGTACATTTTGAAATGACAGGTCAAAATGTAACAGAGTGTGTTGGTGGTGTTTATGAAGTTAATGAATCAAATTTAGCTGATCGATATCATACTCATTGCGATCCTAGACTAAATGCAACTCAATCTCTTGAGCTGGCATTTTTAGTAGCTGACTTGCTTACTGAAAATAGAAATAATCAAAAAAAACAAATTGCGGCAGTATCTTAAGGAAATGTCTTGAGTAATCAAAAGAAAAAGCATAGTTTTAAACTTGTCAAAAAAAATAATTGGCCCAGAGATCTAAGGCCAAATCCGAGCCAGTTAGCTTCAATCACAGACACTTATTTTTTAAGAACAAAGGATATTGTTTCTTCCTTTGGAGATACAGAAGTTACATATGCAATTTTCATGAGAAGACCAGTTATTTCTGCTTTAAATCCAGCTATAGATTGGCTAAATCAAATTATAAAAGAAAGAAAAGGTAGTGTTAATATAAAACGTTGTTTTGCTGAAGGTTCTGATGTTGGTGCTGGAGAACCTTTATTGTACATATCAGGTTCTTTTTTATTATTAGTTGATTTAGAAACCGCTTTACTTCAAAAAATTGGAGCTACTTGTGTTGCTGCTTACAATGCAAAAGCAATGGTAGAGAGTTTACCTAAAACATCCTTTTTAGCTATGGATGCAAGACATTGTGCTGGTACTGACATGGCAGATTTAATGGCTTATGGAGCATTTGTGGGCTCTAAACGGGTTAAGTCAGAAGGTGAAGCAATAGGTTTTATAGGATGCGCTACTGACAAAACAGCGCATTTATTTGAAAACACAAAAGGTTTAGGAACTATGCCTCATGCCTTAATTGGCTATGCTGGGTCAACATTAAAAGCGGCACAAATGTTTCACTCAACTTGGCCAGATGAACCATTAACAGTTCTTATTGATTATTTTGGTAAAGAAATAACAGACGGTTTAACAGTTTGTAGATCATTTAAAAGTTTAGCTGATAAACACTCTTTGTCACTAAGAATTGATACTCATGGTGGAAGATATGTTGAAGGACTTGATGTAGCTGGGTCTTACTCGGTCTTAGAACGAAATGCTCCACAAGCTATTCGTGGTTACAGAACTGAACAAGAACTTCGTTATTTAATTGGCACAGGAGTGTCTGCAGCTGCTGTATGGCATTTGAGAGAAATACTTGATAATGCTGGTTTTGAAAAAGTTAAAATTGTTGCTTCAAGTGGATTTAGTCCAGAGAAATGTAAGGTTTTTTCACTTGCAAAAGTACCTGTTAATGTTGTAGGTACTGGATCGTACTTACCTAGTCGTTGGTCAGAAACTTATGCAACGGCTGATATAATTTCTTATGGTGGCAAGTCACAAGTTAAACTTGGAAGAGAGTTTTTACTGAAGCGGTAATTATTCTAATAAATGAGTCAATTATTGAAAAATAAAATGAAAATAGCACTTGCCCAATTAAACCCCAAAGTAGGTGACATTAAAGGTAATATTATTAAACTTATTTCTATCAGAAATGAATTAAGTAAGGATGTAGATATTATTGTCGTTCCTGAATTATATGTTACTGGATATCCAATTGACGATTTAGTTCTAAGAAATGATTTCTTAGAGCTTGTGGAGAATGAAATTAGTGATTTAGCTAAATTAACTAATGATGGTAAAGCTGCTATAATTCTTGGATCACCAAGAAAAGATGAAGATAAAATTAGGAATTCTGTTTTTGTTTTGGATCAAGGAAAAATTTTGTCATTTAGGGATAAACATAATCTTCCAAATACTGGAGTATTTGATGAACAACGAATTTTTACACCTGGTTCTTTATCAGGCCCAGTTAAAATTAGAGAAACATTAGTTGGATTACCAATATGTGAAGATATTTGGAATGAAACAGTCATAGATTGTCTGTCAGAAACGGGAGCTGAGATAATTATTTCAATTAATGCTTCGCCATATACAACTAAAAAAATTGATCAAAGGATGTCTGTTGCAGTTTCAAGAGTTTTTGAATCAAAATTACCTTTAATTTACCTGAATAGAGTAGGAGGACAAGACGAATTAGTTTTTGATGGTTCATCTTTTTGTTTAAGTGATAGTGGAGAATTAACTGTACAACTAAATGACTTTAAAGAAGAAATTTTGAATATTGATTTATATAAAAATAATAATAAATGGAATTTTCAAAAAAACATTAAAAACATCTCTTCTAATGTTGAGGCATTGTATAAGTCTCTGGTTGTTAGCGTAAGGGATTATGTTCACAACAACGGTTTTCCAGGTGTTGTACTTGGGATGTCAGGTGGTGTTGATTCAGCACTAGTAGCGGCAATAGCAACTGATGCTTTGGGGCCAAATTTAGTAAAAGCAGTTATGATGCCTAGTCCGTATACTAGTAAAGAAAGTCTTGAAGATGCTGAAATGGCTTCATCTAATCTTGGAATTGATTACTCATATTTAGATATCAAAGAAGGTATGAAAACTATTGATAAAATTTTATTAAATTTTAATGGCCCAAAGATACCACCAGGTATAACTGAAGAAAACATTCAATCTAGAATTAGAGGATTAATATTAATGGCAATATCAAATAAATATGGATCAATGGTATTAGCCACAGGAAATAAGTCAGAATACGCCGTTGGATACGCAACATTATATGGAGATATGTGTGGCGGGTTTGCAGTTATAAAAGATGTCTGGAAGAGTGATGTTTTCAAATTATGTAAATGGAGAAATTTAAACAAACCAGTAGAATTTTTAGGACCTAAAGGAATAGTAATACCAGATAGAATAATTACTAAACCACCTAGTGCAGAATTAAGAGAAGATCAAAAAGATACAGATAGCTTACCAGAATATGATATCCTTGACGTTATTTTAAAGAAGTTAGTAGAAGATGATCAGTCATTAGATGAAATAGTAAGTGAAGGCTTTGATTTAAATGATGTAAAAAAAATCTCAATGTTGTTATCTAGGTCAGAGTATAAAAGATTTCAGTCAGCACCTGGACCAAAAGTTACTGAAAAAGCTTTTGGTAGGGATAGAAGGTATCCTTTAACTAGTGGATTTAGGAATTGGAATTAAAGTTTACTATATTTGTTTGAAAATTTTTATAAATTAGGAAAATAAATGATTAAAGTTCGATTTGCACCAAGCCCAACGGGATATTTACATATTGGAAATTTTAGAACTGCTTTAGTTAATTTCTTATTTGCTAAGAGTAAAAATGGTCACTTTATGCTCAGAATTGATGATACTGACGATGAGAGATCATCCAAAGAATATGAAGACTCTATTAAAGAAGATTTAAATTGGATGAAAATAAATTGGGATAGTGTAGAAAGGCAATCTTCTAGACTTTTATCTTATAAAAAAGCTTTAGAAACTTTATTAGACAAAAAACGCGCATATCAATGTTTTGAGACGGCAGAAGAATTATCACTAAAAAGAAAAAGCCAATTATCTTCCGGGAAACCACCTATTTATGATAGGTCTGCATTGAAATTATCAGACTCGGATATTGCAGATTTGAAGTCTAAAGGGAAAAAACCACATTATAGATTTTTACTCAATTATGAAGACGTAAATTGGAACGATCTCGTAAAAGGTGAGAGTAAATATAATATGTCTAATTTGTCAGATCCAGTTATATTAAGAGAAGATGGAAGGGTTATTTATACTTTAGCTTCAGTAGTTGACGATATCCAATTTGAAGTATCAGATATTTTAAGAGGTGAAGATCATATGACAAATTCAGCTACTCAAATACAGTTATTTGAAGCATTAGGATCTTTGCCACCAAAAATGGGTCATTTGTCACTATTGACTGATAATAAAGGATCAGGACTTTCAAAAAGACTTGGAAGTTTATCGCTTCGAGAATTAAGAAGTCAAGGATTTCAACCAATGGCAATTTCTTCTTTGTTGGCCAAAATTGGAACTTCAGACTCAATTGATATTTTTAGAGATATGAAACAAATTGTTAAAAGTTTTGATATTACTAAATTTGGAAATTCAAAGCCTAAATTTGATGAAACAGAGTTGTCAGCTTTGAATTCTAAGTTTTTTCAGCTTGTAGACTTTACAGATATTAGTCATCAATTAAATATATTAGATCTTAAAATTACTAACGAATTTTGGAATTTAATCAAAGGAAATATAAATAATTTAGAAGATGTAAAGTTTTGGTGGAACATTGTTTATGGAGATATTAAAGAAGTTCTACACGATAATGATTTTAAAAAATTAGCATTACAAACACTTCCTAGAGATAGATTTGATAAAAACACTTGGTCGGTTTGGATTAACTCTCTCATGAAAGAAAGTGGTAAAAAAGGTAAAGAACTTTTCAAACCTTTGAGGTTATGTCTGACAGGTCAGAATAATGGTCCAGAAATGGCAAATTTGGTCTTAATGATGGGGAAAGATAAAATTAAAGAAAGATTAAATTATAATAATTAAATTTTTAAAAATTAATAAATTTCAAAATGATTAAATTAAATTTATATAATACACTTCAAAGGCGTTTGTCTATTTTTCAGCCTATTGATAAAAAAAATGTAAAAATATATGCATGTGGACCTACTGTATATGATTTTATACACATTGGTAATGCAAGACCTTTAGTTGTTTTTGATGTTTTAGTTAGGTTACTTAGAATTATATATCCAAAAGTTACATATGTAAGAAACATAACTGATATTGATGACAAAATTAATAAAAGAGCAATTGAAAAAAATATAAATATTTTAGAATTGACTAATGAGACAATAAAAATTTTTCATAAAGATGCTCATGCGTTAGGTAATTTGAAACCTGATTTTGAACCAAAAGCAACTGACCATATACCTGAAATGATAGAAATGATTGAAACATTAATTTCAAATGGTTTTGCTTATGTATCATCTGGCAATGTTTTGTTTGCTGTTGAAAAATATGAAAGTTATGGTGCTTTGTCAGGAAGGTCACTTGACGATATGATATCTGGATCGAGAGTTGAGGTCGCTGAATACAAAAAAAATCCTGGAGACTTTATTTTATGGAAACCATCTTCCGATCAACTTCCTGGATGGGATAGTCCATGGGGTAGGGGGCGTCCAGGTTGGCATATCGAATGTTCAGCAATGAGTAAAAAGTATTTAGGGTCACAATTTGATATTCATGCCGGTGGGTTAGACTTAATTTTTCCACATCATGAAAATGAAATTGCTCAATCTTGTTGTGCCAATGAATCTGATATAATGGCCAATTACTGGTTGCACAATGGATACGTTACTTCTGATGGTGAGAAAATGTCAAAATCACTAGGTAATTTTGCTACCATAAATAACTTGTTGTTAAATTTTAGGGGCGAAGCAATCAGGTATGCGTTAATCCAAGCTCACTACAGGGCTCCTTTAAGTTTTAAACAGAAATCTTTAGATAAAGCTACTAAATCACTATCTAGACTTTATAGAGCTATTGAAGGCTTTGAGGTGAATGATGGGCAAGATACTCAGATAATTGATTATCTTTGTGATGATTTAAATTCACCTAAAGCTCTTGCTAGATTACATTATCTTGCTGACGAAGCTAATAAAGGAAGTAAAGAATGTGCTCAAAGGTTAAAAAATTCTTCTAAAATTTTAGGAATTTTATGCAATTCTACTGAGGAGTGGTTTAAATTTAGAGAAAGTAGTTCAAACAAATCATTTGATAATTCTACTATTACTGAAAAAGAAATCGATGAACTCATAATAAAACGTAAAGTCGCAAAAGAAAATAAAGAATACGAAAAGGCAGATCAGATTAGAGAACAATTACTAGAAAAGAATATACAATTAGAAGATAAACCAGATAGAACAGTTTGGAGAAGACACTAAACTCAGATGAATTTATGATTGAACTAAATCCATATATAATTTTATCAAAACCACAACTTGGTGAAAACATTGGTTCTGCTGCTCGTGCTATGAAAAATTTTGATATAAAAAATCTTTTACTAGTTCAACCTAGAGATGGTTGGCCTAATAATGTTGCTTTTGCTCCCGCAGCGGGTGCAGACGATGTTTTAAATCAAGCAAAGTTGTATAATTCAATAAGTGAAGCTACAAAAACAATTTCTTTGTTATTTGCAACAACTGCAAGAAAGCGTGTTATTGGTACAAAATCCTTAAGCATCTTCAAAGCAATAGAGAAATCATTTGAACATGTTGTTAATGGTGGTAACGTTGGATTTTTATTTGGTCCTGAGCAATCAGGGTTATCCAATGATGATGTTGTCCAAGCAGATTACACAGTTTCAATTCCAATTAATAAAGAATTTTCATCATTAAATATATCTCAAGCAGTATTATTGATTTGTTGGGAATGGAACAAAGTAAAAATGTCATTTTTGAATGATGATAAGAATTTGGTTAAAATTAATAAAAAATTTAAAAAAAATACTGAACTCTCTAACATAGGTGACAGAGAATATTTTTATAAACAATTAGATGAACTTTTAACTAAATCAGGCTTCTTTTATTCATCTGAAATGGCTCCTGTTGTTAAAAGAAATATTAGAAGTCTATTTAATAGAGCCTCATTAACTCACCAAGATCTAAGAACACTTCATGGTATTATTAGATCATTATCAGGAACTTCAAATCGTACTTGACATTTTATATAATGGTAGTATTTTGCAATTTAATTTCCGATAAAGTGGATAGTAACGTGGTGTTATATATCCCGAAGCTCTGCTTCTAGTTGGAATAATTACTACTTCTAAGTAGTTACTTAAAGGTTTAAAAATGCCTAAATCAGATCACAAAAGAACAAGTTCAAAACATAAAATTGATAGAAGATTAGGAGTTAATTTATGGGGACGACCAAAATCTCCCTTAAATGATAGAGAATATGCACCAGGTCAGCATGGTCAAAGGAGAAAAAAACCTACAGATTATGGTGTCCAATTAATGGCTAAACAAAAATTAAAAGGCTATTACGGTAATATTGGTGAAAAACAATTCAAAAAATACTATACAGCTGCAGTTCGTAAAAAAGGAGACACTGGTGCAAATCTGATTGGTATTTTGGAATGTAGACTAGATGCTATCCTTTACAGAATGAAGTTGGCACCAACTGTATTTGCCTGTCGTCAATTGATTAATCATGGGCATGTTATGGTAAATGGAAGCAGATGCAATATACCTTCTAGAATGATCAATGTAGGTGAAGTTATTTCTCTGAAGGACAAAGCAAAAAACATTCCAGCTGTAATTGAAGCAACAACTCTACCTGAAAGGGATGTTCCTGAATATGTTCAAGTTGATCACTCTAAGTTCACTGGATCTTTGTTAAGAATCCCTATGCCAGATGATGTTCCTTATCCAGTGCAAATGGAAACTAACTTAGTAATCGAATTTTATTCACGTTAATAAAATTAGTTATAAGTAAAACTATAAAAATTATAATAGTTTATTAGTTAGAAATACCTGCCTCGTTAAAATATTGTGTTAGCTCTCCACTTTCATGCATTTCCCTAATAATATCACAACCACCAACAAATTCTTTTTTTACATATAATTGTGGTATAGTCGGCCAATCTGAATACTCTTTAATACCCTCTCTTATTTCAGTATCTTCGAGAACGTTTACACTATTGTACTTAATTCCCATATGGCTTAAAACTCCAACAACTGCTGCTGAAAACCCGCATTGAGGCATAACTGGGGTACCTTTCATGAATAACAAAACATCATTTTCATCAATAATATTCTGAATTTTATCTTTTGTACTTTTTTCCATTTAATTCTCCTTTATTCCTTAGGCGCAGATGTATTCAAAGCTAGTGCATGTAATTCTTTTCCCATTCTGCCACCCATAGCATTGTAGACCATTTGATGTTGTTGTACACGAGTTTTTCCCTTGAATTCTTCAGCAATAATTTGTGCAGCATAATGATCGCCATCACCACGTAAATCATCAATAATTACTTTAGCATTTGGAAAAGCTTTAATAATAAGTTCTTCGATCTCTGATGCTGTCATAGCCATTTTACAAATTTAACCTTGTTGCTCGTCACCCATCATTGAAGGTATTGTTTTTTCATTTATATTTTTGATACTTGTTAGAGATATAGTAGCAATATCTTTTAAATTCAAGTTACTGCTTGAATTAGTTTGTCCAAGAACAAAGAAATCAACATCATTTTCATTTAAGATTAATTGTACTTTTTTAATATCTTTTGTTGCAATAATTATTCTTGCTTGATCCTCTCCAAAACACCATGATTGAAGTAAGGGGTCATGATTATCACAATTAATTAGGTTATTAGGTAAATTAATATCTAATCCTAAATTATATTTAAATAACATTTCACAAACTGTTGTAAGTAATCCACCATCTGAAATATCATGAGCGGCTGTGAGAAGTTTTTGTTCATTCAAATTTAATAAAATTTCAATAACTTTTTTTTCATCCTTTAAATTTATTGGTGGAGGAGCTCCATCATATTTTTTATTAATGATTTCTTGATATATACTACAACCAACCCAACCTTTTTCAAAATTATGAGATTGTCCAAGTACAATTAATACATTATCTAGTTTTGCACTTATCTCCAGAGAATTTTCAACCTTATCTATTGCTCCTACCATACCAATGACTGGTGTAGGAAGAATACTCTTACCATTAGTCTCATTATAAAGAGAAACATTTCCTGATACAATTGGAGTACTTAAAAAAGAAGCAGCTTCTGAAATTCCTTTTAAAGATCCTACAATTTCTCCCATGACATTTTTTTTATCAGGATTTCCAAAATTTAAGTTGTTTGTTATCGCTAGCGGTTTTGCACCTGAAGAAGCTATATTTCGTGCAGCTTCACAAACTGCTTGCATACCTCCAATTATGGGGTTTGATTTAACATAACGTGGTGTACAATCAGTTGTAATCGCAAGACCTTTTCCGTAAGTTTCTTTTTTTTCTGTTCCATGGATTTTTACTATTGAAGCGTCACTATCACCATTTGCAAAAATTGTGTCGCCCATTACTGAGCTGTCATATTGTTCCCAAATCCATTTCTTACTTGCTATATTTGGATTTTTAAAAATTGTTATTAATATATCCATTAATGTAAGATTAGTTTTAAGATCGGACGGTTTATATACTTTTTTATTAGTTTTTATTTCGTAAGGTTTATTGTATTCAGGAGCGTCTTCAACAAGAGGTTTAAGAGGTAAATTGCACGCTTCAAAACCATCTTTAGTAAGAATCAATCTTCCCGTATTTGTAACTTCTCCTATAATAGCAAAGTCTAGATCCCATTTATCAAAAATTAATTTTGCTTTATCCTCTGATCCTGGTTTTAAAATCATTAACATTCTTTCTTGACTTTCTGAAAGCATGATTTCGTAGCTACTCATCTTATCTTCTCTTGTAGGCACTAAATCTAAATTTAAATTCATACCTAATGATCCCTTAGAAGCCATCTCAACACTTGAGCTTGTTAAACCAGCAGCCCCCATGTCTTGAACAGATAAGACGGCATCTGTGTTCATTAATTCTAGACAAGCCTCTAATAGTAATTTCCCTGTAAATGGATCTCCAACTTGAACAGTTGGTCTTTTTTCAGCACTATTTTCTGTGAATTCAGCAGAAGCCATTGTAGCTCCATGTATTCCATCCCTACCTGTTTTAGCACCTACATATATAACTGGGTTGCCAGCGCCTGTTGCTGCTGAGTAGAATATTCTATCTTTTTTTGCAAGGCCAACAGCCATAGCATTCACTAAAATGTTACCATCATAAGATTTGTCAAAATTTGTTTCACCACCAACTGTTGGTATCCCTATACAATTACCATATCCACCGATACCTTTTACTACACCTGAAACAAGATGTTTTGTTAAAGGTTGATCTGGATCTCCAAACCTCAATGCATTCATAAGCGCTATAGGTCTAGCCCCCATTGTGAAAACATCTCTTAAAATTCCTCCCACACCTGTCGCTGAACCTTGATAAGGTTCTATAAATGAAGGGTGGTTGTGTGACTCTATTTTAAAAACAGCAGCTAGATTTTCACCTATATCAATTACACCGGCATTTTCTCCAGGCCCTTGAATCACGTGGCTAGCCTCAGTTGGTAAAATTCTTAACCATTTTTTTGAACTTTTATAAGAGCAATGTTCTGAAAACATAGCAGAAAAAATACCTAATTCTGTCAGATTTGGAGTTTTATTGATTTTTTTACAAATTAAATTATATTCATTTTTCGTTAAACCCATGTCTAAAGCATCTTCAAGTTTGCCTTTTTGTTGAGCTAGATACTCATTCTTATTAATTTTTAATAGTTGTGGATGTGGTTCCATTTTTATTTAACCTATTATTTTTTCAACGCAATTTGTAAGAAGTTTCAAACCATCCGTTCCACCGTGTAGATAGTTTATGGCTCTTTCTGGGTGAGGCATCATTCCTAAAACTCTTCCATTGTTTGATAGAATGCCAGCTATGTCTTCTGTTGATCCATTAGGATTGTAATTTTTTTCATTATTCGTGCTATTACTATATTTAAAAGCAATTCTTCCTTCTTCTTTTAGTTTTTTTATTAAATCTAAAGGAGCAAAATAGTTACCGTCATTATGTGCAACTGGAATTTTTAATCTTTCACCTATTTTTAAACCAGATAGAAAAGGGTTTTTCATACAACTTTGAACTTCTAAAGTTGTTTCTCTGCAAGTAAATAGGAGTTTCTTATTTCTTATAAGAGATCCAGGGAGTATTTTAGCTTCAATTAAAATTTGAAAACCATTACATACACCCAATACTGTGCCACCACGACTTATATGGTTTTTAATTGAACTTATTACCGGAGATCTTGCCGCCAAAGCGCCACATCTTAGGTAATCTCCAAAAGTAAATCCACCTGGGATAACAATTAAATCTAAATTAGGAATATCATTTTCTTTATGCCAAAGTTTGATTGGAGTTTTACCTGTGATTTGTCTGAGTGCGACAATCATATCTCTATCACAATTAGAACCTGGAAAAATTACAACACCTGAACGCAAAATCTTTTAATCCTTCAAAATATTGATTTCATAATTTTCAATTACAGTGTTAACTAATAACTTCTCGCACATTTTTTTAGCTTGAGAAAGAGTTTCAGTTTCATTATTTTGATTAAAATTTAAAACAATTTGTTTACCAGTTCTAACATCGCTACAGTTTCTAAAACCTAAGTTATTAAGAGAAGCCTTTATAGCTTGTCCTTCTGGATCTAATACACCCTCTTTAAGAGATATGTTTACAACAATTTTCATTATAACTCTTCTTATTTTACTATTTCAGTTTTAGCATTTAAATAATTATTTTTCTCAGGAAGAATGCCTAATCTATTTGCAACCTCTTGATATGCTTCTTTTAAGTCACCTAATTCTTGTCTAAACAAATCTTTGTCCATTTTCTTATTTGTTTTAATATCCCATAATCTGCAATTATCTGGGCTTATTTCATCAGCTAATAGTAAAATTGAGTTACCATCTTCAGAAAAATATCTTCCGAACTCAATTTTGAAATCTACGAGTTTAAGACTTATTCCAAAAAATAGACCTCTTAAAAAATCGTTAATCCTAAGACCGTATTCTAGCATTTCATCTAATTCATCTCGAGTGCCCCATTGAAAATTAATTATATGATCTTCGTTTATAAGTGGATCACCCAATTCATCTTTTTTTAAATAATGTTCAATTATTGGTCTTGAAAAAACACTTCCTTCTTTTACACCAAGTCTTTTTACAATTGAGCCAGCTGCAATATTTCTAATAACAAATTCTACAGGTATGATCTCAACTTTTCTCACAAGTTGTTCTCTCATATTTAATTTTTTGATATAATGTGTTGGTATACCAACCTCATTTATTTTTTTCATCAAATAGTCAGAAATTGAATTGTTTAAAACTCCTTTACCGTTAATTATGGAGTGTTTTTCAGCATTATTAGCTGTAGCATCATCTTTAAAATATTGTATTACAGTATCTGAGGTAGGGCCTTCAAAAATTGTTTTAGCTTTACCATCATATAAAATTTTCTTTTTAGACATGGATTAATTATCCTTTTAGTCAAAAACTCTATCAAATATATGATCAACGTGAACAAAATGTTGATCTAAATTAAATAATTTATCTATTTCGGTTTCATTAAGATATTTAATTACTTTTTTATCATTTTTTAACAAATCTTTGTAAACGTCCTTTCTTTTATGTTCTGGAGTTTCCCAAACTTTCATAGCATTTTCTTGTACCATTTTATAGGCATCTTCTCTACTGGCACCTTTCTGTGTCAGTGCAAGTAATACTTGTTGAGAGTGTACAAGACCACCAAGTTTTTCTAGATTTGTTAACATTGTATCAGGATAAATTAGTAAATTTGCAATTACATTGTTTAGTCTTTGCAAAGCAAAGTCTAGAGTTATAGTAGCATCGGGTGCGATCATTCTTTCTACAGATGAATGAGAAATATCTCGTTCATGCCATAAAGTAACATTTTCTAAAGCTGGTATAACTGAAGATCTAACTAATCTTGCTAAACCAGTCAAATTTTCTGTGAGCACTGGGTTTCGCTTGTGTGGCATTGCACTTGAGCCCTTTTGTCCTTCAGAGAAATATTCTTCTGCTTCCCTAACTTCAGTTCTTTGCAAATGCCTTATTTCTGTTGCTAAGCGTTCAACACTAGAAGCGATTACTGCAAGGGTTGAAAAAAACATTGCATGTCTATCTCTTGGAATAATTTGTGTTGAAACTTCTTCAGGCATTAAATCCATTTTTTTAGATACGTAATTTTCTACAAATGGATCAATATGAGCAAAAGTTCCAACTGCACCTGATATGGCACAAGTACTAATTTCTTTTTTTGCTTCAATTAATCTTTTTTTATTTCGTTTGAATTCTGCATAATAACCAGCAAGTTTCAAACCAAATGTAATTGGTTCTGCATGAATACCATGAGATCTTCCAATCGTAACTGTATGTTTATGTTCGAATGAACGTTTTTTTAGTGTTTTTAATAATTTATCAATATCATTTAATAAAATGTCTGATGCATTTCGCAATTGTATGGAAAAAGTAGTATCCAAAATATCAGAAGATGTCATACCCTGATGAATAAACCTTGCATCTTCTCCAATATACTCTGCTAGATTTGTCAAAAATGCAATTACATCATGTTTAGTGATTTTTTCAATTTCATCTATTTTATTTATATCAAACTTTCCTTTTTCCCATATTATTTCTGCAGACTTTTTTGGTATTACGCCTAATTCTGCTTGAGCATCACAAGCATGGGCTTCAAGTTGGAACCATATATTAAATTTCTCTTTCTGAGACCAAATCTCAACCATCTCTTTTCTTGAATATCTTTCAATCATTTCAAAACCTAAATAAAATTTTTAAGAAATTTTTATATTAATTTTTAAACTATTTTCTTATACTGAATAAATAAATTTATATATATATATATTTTGTTTTTAATTTTAATACGAGAATAAAATGATCATTGGAACAGTTTTAAAAAATGCGATAAAAATTTTAGCAACTAATCCAGCCGCAAGAAAAAAAGCAGGAGAGCTCGCTTTCAAAAGTTATCAAAAAGCAAAACCATTTATTAAAGAAACCTCAAAATCTGTGAAAAACACTATTAAACAAAGTTTAAAGAAGTAATTAAAAAAATTATTTATTAAACTGGGTATTCTGGTTGTGTGTAACCTTTGGAAGATTTTGTGAAAACTTCGTATCCATTTGATGTTACCCCTATACTGTGTTCAAACTGAGCCGACAAACTCTTGTCCCGAGTTACTGCAGTCCATCCATCTGATAAAATTTTGACATCATATTTTCCTGAATTAATCATAGGTTCAATTGTAAAAATCATACCTTCTTCAAGAACAACTCCAGTATTTGGCTGCCCATAATGTAAGATTGTTGGTGGTGCGTGGAAGACTTTCCCAAGACCATGGCCTGTAAAATCTCTTACAACTGACAATCCATTTTTCTCAGCATGAGTTTGAATTGCATGACCAATATCACCTGTAGTACTTCCGGGTTTGACTGTTTCAATTCCTAACCAAAGGCACTCATAAGTTACTTTAGTTAAAAATTTTGCTTTTCTAGATGGCTCTCCTACAAAATACATTCTGCTTGTGTCTCCATACCATCCATCAAGGATTACAGTTACATCAATGTTTAGAATGTCACCTTCATCAAGAATTTTCTCTCCAGGTATACCATGACAAACTACGTGATTTACAGAAATACAAGTGGATTTAGGAAAGCCTCTATAATTCAATGGTGCTGGTATAGCGTCATTTTTTAAAATATAATCATGACATAAATCATTTAGATACCCAGTCGAAACTCCTCTTTTAACGTATGATGTTATATAGTCTAAAACATCAGCTGCTAACTTGCCTGAAGCATGCATTTTTAAAAATGCTTTCTTGTCATATAAATCTATATCTTTTTTCATTTTAACTATTAATTTGTTTTATATATAATTCTCATGATTTGTAATATATTATTATAAATATCTACGTACAATATTAATTTTTATTAAGGACTTTTTTATGGTGGCCTCAGCAGGTATAATAATTATTGGAGATGAAATTTTATCTGGAAGAACAAAAGATTCCAATATTAATTGGATTGCCTGTCAATTAGACAATTTAGGTGTAAGATTAAAGGAGGCAAGAATTATTCCAGATGATCCAAGCATTATTATTAAAACAATTCAGGTTTTTTCAAAAAAATACACATATGTTTTTTCTTGCGGTGGAATTGGTCCAACTCATGATGACATAACTACTGAGTGTGTTGCGAAGGCTTTTAATCAAAAGCTATATAAAGATGCAGAAGCTATAAGAAGATTAAAATTACATTATGAGGATACAAATATTGAGTTTAATGAAGCCCGTCAGAAAATGGCAATTGTACCAACAAATTCTGAGTTGATAGATAATCCTGTCTCAGCCGCACCCGGCTATAGAATTGAAAATCTTTTTGTTTTGGCAGGTGTTCCTAAAATTATGCAGGGCATGTTTAACTCAATTTTAAATGAGTTGACAGGTGGCAAAAAACTTAAATCTAAAACTGTGTCGAGTAACATTGGAGAAGGTCTTATAGCAAAGCATTTAGAAAAATTAGAAAATGAATTTTTAAACGTGAAAATTGGCTCGTATCCCTATTTTAAACCAGGGAGTTTTGGAACTTCTATTGTGTTAAGATCAGAAGATGAAAAATCATTAAAAAAAGCTTCCGAAGCAATTTTAGAAATTGTAATAAAATTAGGTGGAAAAGGAAAAATTTTTGAAGGTAATGAGATTGATGATAGATCTCTATAATTATTTAGAATTAGGGACAGATCCACTTAGGATTTTATTTTTTTGAGTAATTTTATTTTTCATCATATTTATCAAAAGTATTCCTGATATAAATCCACCAATATGTGCACCATATGCAACACCTCCCGAATTTAAGTCAGATCCATTATAACTAATAAATTGAATTATTATCCATCCTCCAAGTACAATAAAGGCTCTTATTCTAAATACTTTCACAAAAATTATAAACCAAAATAAAACTTTTATATTTGCTTTAGGGTATAAAACTAAATAACCTCCAAGCACACCAGCAATTGCACCTGATGCACCAATCATTGGTATTGTTGATGTGGGATCAATTATTGCTTGAGTGAATGCGGCAACAATTCCAGTAACTAAATAAAAAATTATAAATTTTAATTTTCCTAACCTTTCTTCAATGTTATCTCCAAAAATGTAAAGATAAGTCATATTTCCAATTATATGCATCCAGCCACCATGTAAAAACATAGAAGTGAAAATTGATAAAAAAGGAGGTATAATTTTAAGATTTCCTGATAACTCGGAATGTCCAAATAAAATAGCTGGTATCATACCAAAACTTAAAAAAGTCTGTTCCACTTTGTATGTAGGATCAAAAATTTGGTTAAGAAAAATAGATGAACAAGAAAAAATTATTAACCAAGAAATAATTGGTTTTTTATTTGTAGGATTTTCGTCTGCAAATGGAAAAAAAAACATTTAAAATTCAATATTATCAATTAATCTAGTATTATTTATTGTGACAGATCCTAGAAATACTTTATTACCTTCAAAGTTGTTTTTTGAGATTATATTAAGTTCGCTGTCTCTCAATTCAAAATAATCAGGTATTAGGTCTTTGGACACTAAAAATGAATTTGCGTTATCTAATATTTTATTTAACTTTTCTTTTTTCTGGTAAGAATTTGCACTATTTCGTAGGCACTTAAATAAATTTGCTGCAATTTTTAATTCTTTTTCAGATAAGTAATTATTCCTTGAAGATAGGGCAACACCATTTTTTGATCTTACTATAGGAGCTTTTATAAGAGATATTTGAGGGTGTAATGATTTAGCCATTTTTTTTATTAAAATTTGTTGTTGATAATCTTTTGCACCAAAAACAGCCACATCTGGATTAATTAATTCAAATAACCTATTAACTACAGTCAATACTCCATCAAAATGTCCAGGTCTAATTTTACCACAAAGCTCAGATCCAAGACTTCCAGAGTCTAAACTTTTAATTTTTTCACTTTTTGAAAATACTTCTTCACCATTTCTAGGAATAAATAAAATATCACAAGTTTCTTTTTTTAATTTATCTATATCTAATTGTTCAGTTCTTGGATATTTTTTAAAATCTTCATCTTTACCAAATTGAAGGGGGTTGACAAATATAGTTACAATTGTTTTTGATACTTTTAATTTAGCTAATTTTATTAAGGATAAATGTCCATCATGTAAGTTACCCATGGTAGGGATTAATGCTAATTTACCCGGGCGTTTAGAAAGTTCTTCGAGGGTTTTATATAGTTCATCTCTTGTACGAGTAATAACCATTTATATAATGACCTGCATGATTTGTTTGATATCTAAAACAAATTATATGGTACGAGCGGGGGGACTTGAACCCCCACGTCCTTATCGGACTCTGGATTTTAAGTCCAGTGCGTCTACCATTCCGCCACGCTCGCAAAACCATATGTCAGTTGTGTAACTTAGCTTTTTGGCTAAGGCAAGTTTTTTATAGATTTAAATAATAATTTTATATAGTTTGAGTTATTAATTTGGAGAACAAAATGGTTAAAAATAAATTAGGTAGTAAAATTGAAGGCGAGGAATATTTAGTTCTTCATGAATTTGCTAAAAAGGCTAAAGCAAAACTTTCCAAAGAAACTTGGGATTATCTAATTGGAGCTGCTGAAACTGAGACTACCTTTAAAAGAAATAGATTTGCTCTTGACAGTTTAGCATTTAGACCAAGGGTATTAAGAGACGTTGAAAATGTTGATATATCCACCAACTTAATTGGATATTCCTTGAGAATGCCAGTGATACTTGCACCTATAGGTTCAATGCAAGATTTTGTAGAAGGGGCAGGCATTGCTCCAACAATTGCTGCATCTGAATTTGGTATATTGCATATGATAAGCTCTACTTGTATGCCTGGATTGGTAGAAGTTGCTAAAAGTGTAAATCATCCAAAACTATTTCAATTATATGTGAGAGGAGACCAAAATTGGGTTGATAATCAAATCAAAAGTGCAATTGACTGTAATTATGCAGGTATATGTTTGACAGTTGACTTAGATGCCTATGGTAGAAGAGAAAGAGATCTTGCAAAGAGGTATAGGACAACATCAAGACAAAGTGCAAGTGGCTTTGAGTATCAAATGCGATTTTCATGGAAAGATATTGATAGGATTAAATCTTACTGTGATTTACCTATTATAATAAAAGGTATTGCTACTAAAGAGGATGCTTTATTGGCAATAAAACATGGTGTTGAAATAATTTATGTTTCCAATCATGGCGGAAGACAATTGGATTATGGAGTAGGTGGTTTGAATGTTTTGCCTGAAATTGTTGAAGTAGTAGAGAACAAAGCAAAGATCATTTTTGATGGTGGTATAATGCGTGGTACAGATGTTTTAAAAGCAATTGCATTAGGAGCAGATTGTGTAGGTATTGGTAGGCTTCAAGGATTTGCTGCTGCAGCTGGAGGATCAAAGGCTATTTTTCGAATGCTTGAATTGTTAGAAACAGAAATTCTGACAGGGTTAAGGTTGCTAGGATTAAACTCATTGCAAGAACTTAATCAAACTTATTTAACCACAGATTACGCATTTGATTGTAAAAATGTATTAAGTGCTTTCCCATTAATTAATGAGGGATATTAAGATATTTTTAAAATTATTTCGTGAAATCTTTTTAAAAACCTTTTTTCAATATCATTGGCTGATAATGCAACTATAAATTGATGTTTGGAATTTAAATTTGGCTTTTTTATAATTTGCGAGGCTTCTTCTTCTTTATAACCAGCTAAATCAATAGCCTCAAACCAAGCTAAAGCTTTATCAATTCTTTTTATTTTAGTTTCTATATGCTTTGGAGGTAAAGCTGGTAATCCAAACCTAAGGTAAATAGCTTTCATTAAACTTTCCTCAACAAATCTATAACTGTTGTTGAGAGCATACTTAAAAGGTGTAATTAAATCTCCTATAACATATTCAGGAGAATCATGAAGTAAAGCTGCTAAATTCCATTTTGGGTCTAAGTCTGGATATTCTTTGCTAAAAAGTTCTTCTACAAGAACAGAATGTTGAGCAACTGAATATGGATGTTTTCCTGTAGTTTGACCATTCCATCTTGTAACTCTTGAAAGGCCTAGAGCAATGTCTTTAATTTCTATATCCAATGGAGACGGTGATAAAATATCAAGTTTCCGTCCTGATAACATTCTCTGCCAGGCTCTTTTATTGATCTTGTTAAGAGGTTTTATTATTTTATCTACCATCTGGAAAAAAAATATTGATTTATTATTCATAAAATATAAAAGATAAAAAAAATTTATTTAAGGTTAAAATTTGGATTTTTATCAAGCACAAAATAAATATAGGCAAAAACAGTTTAGATCAATATTAAATTATATATTTAAACTTTTGATGATCATAATTGCTGTTTTTATCGGATGGTGGCTTGGTAACCGTGACAAATTGGTTTTAATACAAGAAAATGAAAAAATAATTAATAATTTTAATGACCAAAAAATTGAATTAGATAGAAAATTAACTGATATTAGATTAAAACTTAAAGAAGCAAACTTAGCACTTAATACTCAAAATATAAAAAACCAAGTAACAGATGTTGGTAGAGATGCAAAAAACATACTTGCATCTAATTTAGCTAAAGGTGTTCCTGAAAAGGATATGATAGATGCGTTAAGGTTACTTGGCTATAATAAGACTTGCAATAAAGCTGATTATAAAGAGTTAGCAGTTTCAACACAATCTTTTATACCTCCTGAAAATACTCTATTGTTATTGTCAGGTGGATTAAAGATAAAAGTCGAAGGTAATATTTCTGATACAGTTACTGATAACCCTCACTTTGACCCATCTCAACAAATTAGAGTTATACTCATTTATTTGGGTAACAATGATATAATTGAGGGCAATTTGCCAATTACAAGAAATATTATAGCTGGTAAGTTTTCAGTTAAAATAAAAATTTTAAAATCGAAAGTTAGAGGAGCTGTTATAGTTCAATATCAAAATTGTAAAATTTAATTTTTAATAATGTGAATAATTTGAAAATACATAATAACAAACAGAAAACTGCCATTATAACTGGAGCAAGCGAGGGCATTGGTGCTGCTTTTACTAAATTATTGATTAATAAAGGTTGGAAGGTTATTGGAATTAGTAGAAATTCTAAAAAGTTAAAAAAGATAAGTAAAAGTATTTCTGGAGATAAAAAATCTTTTAAATCTTTTTCGTGTGATGTCCAAGATTTTAAAAAATTGAAGTCAATTGCAAAAGAAATTGAAGCGCCTGACTTGCTTTTTTTGAATGCTGGTATTTATTCACCTGTTAATGCATCTGAAATCAATCTAGATCTTTATAAAAAACATTTAAATATAAATTACCTAGGTGTCTTGAACAGTTATGAGGCATTTTTACCAGGTCTCATAAGAAAACAAAATGGTCATATAATTATTATGTCTAGTGTTTCTGGGTGGATTGGTTTGCCTAAAGCTGCTGCATATGGACCTACAAAGGCAGCTTTAAGGTCATTTGCTCAGTCTGCTCGTTATGATTTAAATCCTAAAGGTATAAAAGTACAATTATGTAGCCCAGGCTTTGTAGAGACTCAAGCGACCTCAGTAAATGATTTTTATATGCCAGGTTTGATGAATGTTAACGAAGCCGCTAATTTAATTTTTAAATATATGAACTCAAATAAATTTGAATTTTCCTTTCCATTATCATTTTCTATTTTTATGAAGATTTTTAGTTATCTACCTGATAAGATTTCTTCTTATTTAATTAAAAAATTTATAATATAAAATTTTGAAATGGAAAAAAGTATAGTTAAAAATTATATTAATTTATTTAGTAATCTATCCCCTGATAATATAAATGAATTCGATAATCTAATCTCTAAAGATATAATCTTCGTAGATCCATTTAATAAAACTAAAGGAATAAATGCTTTTAAAAACATTTTTTATCATATGTTTGAAAATGTAAAAGAACCTAGGTTTTTTGTTCTTGACTATTCAATGAAAAAACAAAGAGTTTTTTTGAAATGGAAAATGACTTTCTTTGCATTTAAGTCTTTGCAGACTATTGAAGGGATGAGTGAATTGTTATTGAATGACGCTGGAAAAGTAGTTTCTCATACTGATTATTGGGATTCAATAAATGGTCTCTTCATTAAAATTCCATTTTTTGGTTATTTCTATAAGGTAAGTTTATTTTTGTTTAAATCAAAATCTTAATTAATGTTCAATTTTATTTGTTTTAAATCAATATTTTTAGATAAAAAACCACCCTCACAATATGATAAATAATAATTCCACATTAATTTAAAAGTTTCGTCAAATCCAAGATTTTCAATTTTTTTCCAATTTTTATTAAAACTTTCATTCCAAATATTTAATGTTTTTGCGTAATCTTTTGAAAAACTATTTACGCAATCGATATTAAAGTTGTTTTTACTTACAACATTTGTAAGTGTTTTTAAAGACGGCAACATCCCCCCAGGAAAAATATATTTTTGTATAAAGTCTGGATTATTTTTATAAACTTCATATATCTTATCATCAATTGTAATTAATTGCAGTCCAACATATCCATTTGGATTTAAAATACTTCTTATTTTACTAAAAAAATTGTTCCAATATTCTTTTCCTACAGCTTCGATCATTTCTATTGATAGTACTTTATCAAAATTGCCATCAATATTGCGATAATCGCAATATCTTATATCAATTTTGTTTTCTAGATTTGCGTTTTTAATTCTTTTTTTAGCAAAATTGTATTGCTCTTTTGAAATTGTAATTGCTGTTATTTTACAATCAAACTCTTTACCTAGAAATTCAGAAAATCCACCCCAACCACAACCAATTTCTAATATGTTATCACCATTTTTTACTGAAACTAGTTCTGCGAGCTTTTTATATTTATTTATTTGAGCAACCTCCAGATTATCAGTTGGTTTTGAAAAAATAGCAGATGAATAGGTCATAGATTTATCTAACCAATAACTATAAAATTTATTTCCTAAATCATAATGATAAGAGATATTTTTCTTTGCTTGATCTTCACTGTTTTTATTTTTGTAATGAGAAAACTTATTATAAAAATACTTAAAAATTGATACTTTGAAAGTGTCTTCAGCTTCATTATTATTCAGTGCAAAATAATACATTAAAGTTGTCAAATTCGAAGATGTTAATCTTTTTGCCATGTATAACTCTGCAAATTTAACGGAACCACCGCTTATAATTTCTTTAACAACATTTTCATCAGTAATTTTTAAATTTGCTTTAGGACCACTTTTATTCGCTGAAATTTTTTCAACTTTCCCGTTTGGCCATTCTATTTCAATTGACCCATAAGGAAAATTTTTCATACCACTTAAAAATAAATTATTCCAAAACTTCATTAATTTTTTTACCTATTTTTAATAAAATTAATCTTTTGATACTTCAATTCCAAATGAATGTTTAATTTTTTCACTTGGAGGGATTTTGTACAGATGAAACCTTTTAAACCAGAGAATAAATGCTTGTAAATGAATATTTATCCAAATTTTACCTGGATATATAGAACATTTAAAAAATGCCTTTAAAATATTCAAATTATTGAATTTTATTTCTTTCAATTTCATATTTGCTATAAAAATTTTTTTATTATGTAAAGTGTATTCTACAGAAACCATTATTTTATCTTGGGCATAGTTTGCGAATAATCTATAACTTCCTTTTTTTGGATAAAACGGTGATACAAATAATTTCTTAGAAGTTTTTTGAGATTTTTTTTTGGGATTAATATTTCTTAAAACATAATGGTGCATATCTCCAAAAGTGTTTCTTACTTCAAAAATCGAATGAACTAGTGAACCTTTATGATTATAACAAAAATAAACTGAAAGAGGATTAAATCCAAAACCTAGAGTTTTGGGGAAAGTTAATAATTTTATCTCATGAATTCCTTCTTTATCTTTAGTATCGTTGACACATAGATTTTTAATAAATTGATAAAGATCATAAGATGTTGAAAACTCAGATTGATTACCGTGTTTTGATGCACTCCAAGTTAATAGATTTAACTTTTCTAAAGAAAAAAAAGAGGGATATTCTGATATTTTGTGTTGAGGTTGTTTCTTTAAATCAATTAATATTGCATTTGTCCTATTTTTAAAGAAATGCTTTTTTTCTCCATACCTTTTGTGGTTTATATTTGCTTCAAAAAATTTTATATCAGCAGTAACAGGTTTCATTTTTAACTCTAATTATTTTACTTTCCATGGTAACTTTATATCAAAATATTTTGCAACTTCGATAGCTGATGATATTCCATCTTCGTGGAACCCATAACCTAACCAAGCGCCTGCATAATATATATTATCTTTTCCTTGAATGTCATGTATCTTTATTTGGGCCTGATTAGTATTGTTATTAAAAATAGGGTGTTCATATATGATTTTTTTATGAATTAGTGATTTTATTGGAATTTTAAAAGGGTTAAGGCTAACAAATAAATTTAATGATGTATTTAAATCTTGAAGTTGATTCATCCAATAAGTGGTTGATGATTTTCCATTTTTATTAGATGTATAATTCCAACTAGACCAGGTTTTGTGATTTTTTGGCATAGTTGATGGATCTGAGTGTAAAAAAACTGTGTTTTTTTGATACTTAAATTTACTTAATATTTCTATAGTTTTTTTATCTAAATCTTTTATTAAGCTCAACGTTTGATCAGGATGAGTTGCCATTATGATTTTATCAAAAGTTTTATAATTTTGATCATATTCAATTATAATTTTTTTATTTTTTGAAGTTATAGAATTAATTTTAGTGTTCAACAAAAGTTTATTATTTGCATCTTGTTCAAGTTTTTTGACAACTTTTCTTACATATTGTATGGAACCTCCTTTAACAGTCCTCCATTTAGGTCTAATAAAAAAATTAATTAATTGATGATTTTTAAAAAATGTAAGTAAATTTTTTGCAGGGAATGTTAATATTTCTTTTTCTGGACAGGACCAAATTGCAGAAGACATTGGTATTAAATGATCATTTGCAAATTCATCACTAAACTTACATCTTTTTAGGTAATCTTGTAAATTCTCATTTTCTTTTACATTAAATGCGTATTTATAACCAAAGATAAAAAATCTTATAATATCTCTTAACATTTTATAAAATTTTAAATTAAAGTAATTTTTTTTTTGTGCAAACATACCTGCAAGCGAACCAGAATATTCTAATTCACCATCTCTTGCAGAAACTGCAAAAGACATGTCTGATTTTATCGTTTCTACATTTAGGTGTTCAAAAAAGCCAATAAGGTTTGGGTAATTTAATTTATTAAATACAATGAACCCAGTATCAACATTGATAGTTGTGTTCTTATTTTTAATTTCAACTGTATTAGCATGCCCGCCGAATCTTTTATCTAATTCAAACATTGTTATGTTGTGTTTTTGTGACAATAGTAATGCAGCGGATAGTCCTGATATTCCAGAACCAATTATTGCGATTTTCATTTATTTGGAACTCTATATTAGTTTTGTTGTAATTTTTTTAATCCAGTTCTAGGAGTACATTTATCTGTAAACATTTGTTCAAACATCGATTCTTTGCAATTTAAATGATCAGGCATTTTCATACCTGACTGTTCTCTATAAATTGATGCAATTACTAATACTGAAATTAATACTGCTAATATCCACATGTTTCTAGACATTTTGTTTCCTTTTATAATTACCATTCATAGATATAATTTGGTAAATTTTTAGTTTTGACATTGTCTTCACTTGTTACTCTATTCTTCACACTATTACCACTTTTTACAATTTCTTTATTATTTCCGCATACCAGTGGATGCCATTTTGGTAATTGACCGCCCTGATCAAGAATTTTATATGCACAAGTTTCTGGCATCCATTTCAGATTTGTTAAGTTTTTAGGGGATAAAATTTTACAGTCTGGTACTATTGCTTTTCTGTTTATATAATCTTTACATAGGGCAGTCTTTTCACATAAAAGCTTGCAAGATACATTTGTATAATAAATGTCTTGTGTATCATAATCTTCAAGTTTAATTACACAGCATTTCCCACATCTATCACATATTGATTCCCACTCACTAGGGGTCATATCTTTTAATGACTTAGTTTTCCAAAACATAATTAAAAATTTCATGAATATTATATTTTATTTGATATATTTAATAAGTTTCTTTTAATTGTTAAAGACATAATATGAAAAATATTTTAAAAAAATCTAAACTTTTAATCTCATCTGAATTGGGTGTTTATTCAAACTTGTATAAAGATATTTATTTCAACAAATTCAATGGAATAAAAGAAACTGAACAAAATTTTTTAAAAGCTAACAATTTAGCCTTACGCTTTCAAAAGTCTGATAAATTCATAATTGGTGAGTTGGGGTTTGGTACAGGTTTGAGTTTTTTACTTACCTTGAAACTTTGGAAAGAAACTAAAAAACCAAATGCTAAATTAATTTATATAAGTTTTGAGAGCGCTCCATTAACAAAATATGAGTTAAATCACGTTTACAATATAGTAAGGGGATTAAATAAATTTTCTAATCAATTAATAAAAAAATTACCTGCCATATATCAGACTACACATAGGATATTTTTTGAGTCAGAAAATGTTGAATTAATTTTAATTTATGACGAATTCATCAGTCTAAAAAATTTAAACTTTAAAGCAGATACATGGTTTTTAGATGGTTTTGCTCCAACAAAAAATACTACTGCTTGGAATTCAAAACTTTTTGATCAAATTTATTTATCTACAAAATTTAATGGAACTTTTAGTACATTTACTTCTGCAGGGCATGTGAGAAGAGGATTATCTAATTCTGGGTTTTCTGTATCGAAAGTAGTTGGTTTTGGCAACAAAAAAGAAAGTTTAATTGGTATAAAAAAACATCTATCATGTAAAAATAATAAAGTATCAAGTTCTAAAAATTGTATTGGTCCAGTAGCTATAATTGGATGTGGTATTTCAGGTGCTTCATTAGCTTATTCATTAAAAAAAAGAAATATAGAGTGCTTTGTAGTAGATAAATCCTCAAAATATGCAAGTGGAGCTAGTGGGAATAAGTTGGCAATTCAAATGCCTAAACTTACATCAGATAATTCTCCATATGGGCTATTATCTTTAGAGGCTTTTAGCTACTCCAGAAAACTTGCCAAAGACCTTAATTCAATTCCACCTTCAAATGGGCTTATTGTTTTGCCTTCAAAGGAAAGAGATAAAGTTAAATATTCGAAACTTCTACAAAATAATTGGCCAATTGATTTGATAACTAATAAAGTAGATAAGGATAATTTTCTTGGAAACCTGAATTATATTTATATGAAATCATCAGGAGTATTGGATAATAAAAAATTTATAAAAAATTTAATTAAAGGTATTAAATTTATTCCAAAATTTGATGTAAAAAAAATCATTAATACAAAAGATCAATTGAAATTATTAATTGATGACAAAGGTAATAGTTTAAAAGCTAAAACCGTAATTTGGGCAAATGGTTATGAAATGAAAAATCTTGGTAACAATATTCCAATTAATTCAATTTCTGGGCAAGTAACTTATTTAAGACAAAATAAAGTATTATCTGATTTAAAATTAAATTTTAGTTATGGTCATCATTTTTCTCAGGCATTTGGAGGATATCACCAAATAGGATCTTCATTTAATCGAAATGAAGATAAAATTTATAAAGAAATTGATGAAATTAATAATTTAAATTCTATTCCATATTTTTTAAAAAAAATTATTCAGGATTTTAACATTGAAAAAAAATATAGAGTAAGTGTAAGGGGATGTACAAAAGATAGAATGCCGTTTTTCTGCAGTTTGAATTCTGTATTAAGCAAAAATACTAAAAATGAATACCTTTTGGGAGGCATGGGATCTTGGGGGTTTGTATATGCTCCTTTATATGCTGAGTTTTTAATTAAAAGTCTTTTAAGTGAGCCTCTTGTAATTAATTCTAACCTGGAACGTCTATTGGGAGTTAATAGACTTTTATGATTTATTCAGCTGCTATTTTTAGGGAGTATTCAAAATTATTAAAAGTTTCTGAAAATATTTTTTGCAGATAATGCATGTTATTTATTCTAAGATTTGTTTCATCCATATATAATGATCTATTAATTTCTATTTGAATTGTCTCAACACCTGTTAACGGACTGCCATAATACCTAGTTATATAACCACCTGCGTATGGGTTGTTGATTTCAACCTTAAGACCAAATTTTTCAAAACAGTTTTTAATATAATTTATTAGATTTTCAGAAGAACTTTTCCCAAAATTATTACCCAAAACAATATCAGGTTTAATTTTAAAATGCTTTAAAGCTTTAGCGGGCATGGTATGAAGATCAAAATGAAAACAAAAACCAAATTTTTTTAATATAAGTTCTAATTGTTTAGATAAAGATTGATGAAATGGATCATAATACTCTTCCAACATTTTTTTAGAATATGAAGCAGGTAATTTTGTTTTGAAAATTGGTTTATTAGAAATAATTTTAGGAAATACACCTAAACCATATGAAAGCATTTTTTTTTCTTCTGGCTGGCCAATTATCACAACTCCATTAAACATATCATTATCTATTGACTTTCTAGATCTATTTAAATCCACTACAGCTCTAGAACATTTTGCAATTAAAATTTCTACGTTTTCTTTTTTTATTAAATTTAAAATTTTATCAGATTGATAATCTTCAATTCTTCTTATTTTATCTAAGTCCAATTTTATATGTTTTTTGAAAAGTTTAGGATAATAACTTCCTGAATGTGGCACAGTTATTAAAACTGGATTTTTTGGGTTCTTTCTAATAATATATTCTAACATAAGGTTTCTATAGTTTATTTCGTTAATTAGTCAAACTCAAAAGTGTTTTACGATAAATATATTTAAAGTTTTTATTTGAAAGTTTTCCATGAGATATTTTGATATTCAAACACCAGCACTTGATGCAACAAGACTTATGTTCAAAGAATTAGAAAGCGATAAGAGAACATCTAAAATTGACTTGGGAATAGGTATATATAGAGATGAAAAAGGCGAAGCTCCAGTTTTTAGTGCGGTAAAAAAAGCTGAAACTTTATTATTACAAACTGAAGTTTCTAAATCTTATAAAACCCCTGCAGGCAACTCTGAATACTGTAAAAATATTTTAAAATTGGTTTTAGGAAAAGATATTCTTAATGAAAGAAGCAATAAAATTGGCGCAATACAAATACCTGGAGCAGGTTCTGGTTTAAGAATTGCTGGAGAACTTATAATAAATAATTTAAAAAATAAACTAATATCTATTCCCGATCCGACATGGGGGCAGCAAACTTTTATGTTTCAAAAATCTGGTCTGAAAATCACAAAACATAGTTATTACAATGACACAAACAATTTCTTAAATTTTAAAGATATGATTTTAGATTTAAAGAACTTAAAGTCTGGTGATGCATTATTATTACATGGATGTTGTCATAATCCAACTGGTGCTGACTTGAATTCTGATCAATGGGAAGAAGTTGCTAAAACATGTAAAAAAAATGGAATTGTTCCATTTATAGATTTGGTTTATCAAGGTTTGGGTAGAGGTGTTGATGAAGATGTAATAGGTATTAGAAAATTAGTTAAAATTGTACCTGAAGTAATAATAACTATTTCATCTAGTAAAACTTTTGGTGTTTACAGAGACCGTTGTGGATTGATTGCAGTTATTACTGACTCCAATAAAGTACAAAGTGATTCTTTAGAAACAATGTTAAGTGAAATTGCTCGTGAGCTTTATTTCCATCCGCCAGACCATGCTGCTGAAATAATAAATATTTTATTAAATGATTCAATTTTGAAAAATGAGTGGCTTTCAGAAATCAGTAGGATGCAGAAAAGAATAGTTTCTCTAAGAGAAAAATTTTCAAAAAGTTTACAAAATAAATTACAAACAGATTACTTTAGCTTTTTAAATGTTCAAAATGGTATGTTTTCACTTTTGCCTATTTCTCAGGATGGTATAATGACATTAAGAAAAGAAAATGGAATATACTTAATGCCTGATGGACGTATAAATATAGCTTCTTTGCCAGAAAATAAAATTGATTTTATAGCATCTAAAATTTGCTCATTAAAAGAATTTGAAAATAGAAAGAGTTAATTTGAGACAAAATCCTACAAACCGAAGTGATTATAATCATTTTTCTAAAATGAGTACAAGATGGAATGATAATGATATTTATGGTCACTTGAATAATGTAATTTACTATGAATTGTTCGATACTGCAGTTAATAAATGGTTAATAAAGAATAATTTAATAGATATTAAAAATGGAAATAATATTGGCCTTATAGTTCAATCTGGATGCAACTATTTTTCTTCTTTTAAGTATCCAGAAGATATTGAAGCAGGAATTAGAGTAACAAAAATTGGTAATAGTTCTGTGAAATATGAAGTTGGTCTATTTAAACAAAAAGATGATTTAGCTTCTGCAGATGGTTTTTTCATACATGTTTATGTTCATAGAAACACTAATAAACCAATAACCCTAGATTATGAATTTAAAAAAAAATTAGATACAATTTACGTAAATCTAAGTAATTAGAGTTTCTCTATTTCTACGTTTTCGTTTTCTTCTATTTGCTCTATATAATTTTTATCGAAACTACTGTCTGCCCAAATATTACAGGGTGAAATTAATCTTATTTCATTTCCTTTTGAAATTGGGGTTTTGCCATATCCTATTGCTATAGCTGATCCTCCATTCCAAAAAGCTATTTCACCGAATTCAACAACTGCTCGGGCTTTGTCTTCTAACTCAATATTAAAAGGTGTTTTGAAATAAATTTCTTCCCCCCACTTGTTTACTGTTGAAGAGAATGGTAATGAAGCATAAATCAGATTTGCCGTTGGCGTGTCTCTAAGATTTAAAATCAATTCTTTTTTTTTGAATTTTAAAATAACTTTTTTCATAAATAATTTACATTTTTTAATTAATAATATATCACAACTATAACATAATAATTATTATTGCGAAATGGGACTATAGCTCAGCGGGAGAGCACTTCGTTGACATCGAAGGGGTCACTGGTTCAATCCCAGTTAGTCCCACCATAATTTTCAAAGACTTAGCAGTAATTCATCATATATATACTTAATGGCTGTCACTCATGTGTCACAGTGAGGTTATATATGGCTACCATAAGAAAACGCAATAATAAATACCAGGTTCAGGTACGTATCAAAGGTCTTTCAACTACTGCAACTCTTATTACTTTAGACCATGCAAGGAGATGGGCTAGGCAAAAAGAACTGGAGTTGGAAAGTAAGTTAAAGCTTGGGGAACTATATAGACCTAAGAATTTTAAAGAGATAATTCTTCAGTATAAACAGAAGGTTACACCTCTTAAAAAATCATCCCATAATGAGAAAATCATTATTGAATCATTAGCACGTAACTCATGGATGCTGATACCACTTGATAAATTACAACCCATTGATATTACCAACTACAGAGATGAAAGGTTGGCAAAAATAAAGCCATCAAGTTTTGCGAGAGAGTTTGGTATATTAAGACATGCCTTAAAGATTGCTAAGGTTGAATGGGGCTGGGAAGTGCCAATAGACCTATTTAGACACATTAAAATACCTAAGCTTTATCATGGTGTTATAAGAAGAATACAAGATAAAGATTTAGAATTAATTCTTCGATATACTAAAGACCATAATAACATTTATCTTTATCCTATTATTGTTCTTGCTCTGGAATCAGCTATGAGACGAAG